>NZ_JBGDVX010000052.1:0-520 GCF_046551535.1 Salmonella sp. SAL04162 | reverse complement strand
CTTTATTATTTGTGGCGACACTTTCTTTAGAAGGTTATGAAACAGCCTGGCTAAATGCCGGGCTTTTTTGTGTCTGTTGTCCGGCTGCGTGACGAACTGGAGAGATACGCGCGGAGTTATCCGGGTGATTGTCTCCAGTTGGTCAGGTTCGTCTAGGTCATCGGCCGCAGGTTCTGGCCATTACGTAAAAACTTACGTAATGCGCTCGCAGCGGGCATCAAAATATTTGTTCATCCGGCGTTGAAAAAATGGTGGCCGGTCGTGCTGCAGTTGAGACACCGGCGCGGCTCCATTTCTTAAATATCATCAACTTATCTATAGTGCATTTCAAAATAACTTATTGAAAATTCCTGAATGAAATCTCATGCAATAACGATATCCGGGCATCATTATATGGTCTCCGGTCATCAGTATTATGGTGATGGATCTAATCGATCCACTGGTGCGCATAATGCCGACCTTATGTTGAATCAGGCCGCGGCGATAATGGGCAGGGCGCCGCGCCTGATTTACACATAAG
>NZ_JBGDVX010000051.1:0-546 GCF_046551535.1 Salmonella sp. SAL04162 | reverse complement strand
CGTGTTGCCTCATCAGTTAATGTTACTTTCTTGCCTTAGCTAAAATGTTACCAACAGACAAGTTCCGTAGACCAATTCTCTGACCACCCTGACCCGCCATTCCTGCAACCTGCGTTGCAGTGTTCTGCGATTGCCTTCAATGAATTTTCCCGGATGTGCGTCTTCAAGTTTGAGAAGTAATTCGGTACTGCCCAGTTGCGGTTCATCCTTCAGCCAGCGATCGATGGAGGACGCACTGACCTTCATAAGTTGCTCGCGGAGTGCCGGATTCAGACTGAGATGCCCGTGTCTCTCCATCGCCGAAATGAGCTGGTGCAATAACGCCCTGAGACGTTTGCCACACAGCCGATCTGAAGCTTCCCAGATGACAATCAGATCCTGCTGGACAACTGCTCCATAAACCGAACGAGCCTGGGCGACGCTGTTGACTACCGTTGGTGACGGCACCATTCAGCAACCGGATTACTGATTTACGATGGCAGCTAAAGTAACAATTTTGGTGAGGCAACAGTGCGCGTTGGGTAACAAAAATGCTGAGTCAATGCG
>NZ_JBGDVX010000050.1:0-605 GCF_046551535.1 Salmonella sp. SAL04162 | reverse complement strand
ACCACCGCGCCACATCTCTACTCTACCCAGGGGAACAGCGCCATCCTCCAGGAACAGACTCAGTTCCGCGCGCCGCGACAGCGCGTAGACTATCGCTTTGTGTAATGCGCCTCCCGGAGGGCATCTTTGCTCCTGCTCCTCAAGCCAGGACCACAGATCTTCCAGTATCGGGCGGGCATAACGCTGTCGCCACTGGCGGATTTTTTCCACAGGACGGCTGCTGATCTTTTTCTCCAGCCTGTACAACCCGGAGATCTTTTTCACCGCGATTGCGGCCCGTGGATCTTTATTCATTTTATACAGGTCGGCGAAGCCTCTTCTGGCGTGAGCCCAGCATCCGGCAAGGGTAATACCGGGAGTTTTACCCGCCATCGTCCGGTAAGCCTGGTAACCGTCGACAACCAGCGTCCCGTTCCAGCCCTGAAGCCAGTTTTCAGGATGTTCATGACCACGCCCGGTCTGGCAGTCGAAGCTGACTATCTGTGGGCCACTTTTTTCTCCGCTGGCATAACACCACAGATAACCTATCGCATTGACTCAGCATTTTTGTTACCCAACGCGCACTGTTGCCTCACCAAAATTGTTACTTTAGCTGCCATCGTAAA
>NZ_JBGDVX010000049.1:0-616 GCF_046551535.1 Salmonella sp. SAL04162 | reverse complement strand
TGACCCGTCCTGAATAGCGTTGACACGTTCCAGACTTAAATCCGGAGAACGTGATGATGACTGAGTTCAAACGCACCCAACGCGATTATCCTCTATCCTTTAAAATAGCCGTCGTTGAGCAGGTCGAAAAAGGCGAGATGACCTATAAACAGGCCCAGCAGCGATATGGCATTCAGGGGCGCTCCACCGTACTTGTCTGGCTGCGTAAATATGGCCGGCTTGACTGGAGACCCGGACTTCCTGACCTGGTGAAGAGGAAACTGCCTGTGGCTCAGACAACTATCCCGCTGACACCCGAGCAAAGAATCAGGGAACTTGAAGAACAGCTTGAGCTGGCAAACCAGAAAGCTGAGTTTTTTGAGTGCGTTATCAACGTCCTGAAAAATGATTACGGGGTAAGTGTTGTAAAAAAGCGGCCCGGCAAGTCCTCACGCAAAGTCAGGCCCCCAAAATAACAGTTACGCGTGCATGCCAGTTCCTGGGGCACAGCAGACAGGCGTGGTACCAGTACAATACAAGATGTAATAAACGGCAGGAGCATCATGCTCAGGTTCTTGATTTTGTTGCCCGTACCCGGTGCCGTCAGCCGCGAATCGGTACGCGTAAACTGCACTAT
>NZ_JBGDVX010000048.1:0-634 GCF_046551535.1 Salmonella sp. SAL04162 | reverse complement strand
AAGTCTCAGGGAGAACTCATCTCGGGGCAAGTTTCGTGCTTAGATGCTTTCAGCACTTATCTCTTCCGCATTTAGCTACCGGGCAGTGCCATTGGCATGACAACCCGAACACCAGTGATGCGTCCACTCCGGTCCTCTCGTACTAGGAGCAGCCCCCCTCAGTTCTCCAGCGCCCACGGCAGATAGGGACCGAACTGTCTCACGACGTTCTAAACCCAGCTCGCGTACCACTTTAAATGGCGAACAGCCATACCCTTGGGACCTACTTCAGCCCCAGGATGTGATGAGCCGACATCGAGGTGCCAAACACCGCCGTCGATATGAACTCTTGGGCGGTATCAGCCTGTTATCCCCGGAGTACCTTTTATCCGTTGAGCGATGGCCCTTCCATTCAGAACCACCGGATCACTATGACCTGCTTTCGCACCTGCTCGCGCCGTCACGCTCGCAGTCAAGCTGGCTTATGCCATTGCACTAACCTCCTGATGTCCGACCAGGATTAGCCAACCTTCGTGCTCCTCCGTTACTCTTTAGGAGGAGACCGCCCCAGTCAAACTACCCACCAGACACTGTCCGCAACCCGGATCACGGGTCCACGTTAGAACATCAAACATTAAAGGGTGGTATTTCAAGG
>NZ_JBGDVX010000047.1:0-672 GCF_046551535.1 Salmonella sp. SAL04162 | reverse complement strand
TGACTAGTCCTGATATAGGTTGACAGTTTTTTGTCTGTAAAACGCCTGATGAACATCATCGGGCGTTTTGTATTTCAGGGCCAGGTGTGGCCGTTCATGGTTATAAATTGCCACGGACTCTTTTACTATTTCCCGCGCTTGCGCCAGGTCTGCAGGACGCGAGAGTAAAAACTCATTTTTCAGTATCCCGTTTATTCTCTCAGCCAGCGCATTCTGGTAGCAGTCGTAACCATCGGTCATTGAACAGGTTATTCCGTTTCGCTCATGAACTGACTGATAAAGTACCGAACAGTATTGCAGTCCTCTGTCAGAGTGATGTACCAGCGGACCTGTCGTTTTTCTCCGCCTCAGAGCCTGCCTGAACGCCTTTACCACATTTTCTGTCTGCAGGTTTTCCCCGACATGGTAACCCACGATTTTTCTGGAGCAGGCATCGGTGACCAGACTCAGATAGGCCGTGCCGCTGCGTAGTGGAAGGTAAGTAATATCGGCGACCCAGACCTGCTCTGGCTCAAGGGCGGTAACCTGTTCAGGGCCGGGTTTCAGCAGATTAGGATGCCGGTAAAAGCGATGATGGCTGTTGGTGGTTTTGTGATATGCCCGTTTCACGGGTACCAGGAGCCGGTATTCACCCAGCAGATTAAACAGACGGTCCCGTCCGATATTCAGCGT
>NZ_JBGDVX010000046.1:0-706 GCF_046551535.1 Salmonella sp. SAL04162 | reverse complement strand
TCGCTGCCGCAGCTTCGGTGCATGGTTTAGCCCCGTTACATCTTCCGCGCAGGCCGACTCGACCAGTGAGCTATTACGCTTTCTTTAAATGATGGCTGCTTCTAAGCCAACATCCTGGCTGTCTGGGCCTTCCCACATCGTTTCCCACTTAACCATGACTTTGGGACCTTAGCTGGCGGTCTGGGTTGTTTCCCTCTTCACGACGGACGTTAGCACCCGCCGTGTGTCTCCCGTGATAACATTCTCCGGTATTCGCAGTTTGCATCGGGTTGGTAAGCCGGGATGGCCCCCTAGCCGAAACAGTGCTCTACCCCCGGAGATGAATTCACGAGGCGCTACCTAAATAGCTTTCGGGGAGAACCAGCTATCTCCCGGTTTGATTGGCCTTTCACCCCCAGCCACAGGTCATCCGCTAATTTTTCAACATTAGTCGGTTCGGTCCTCCAGTTAGTGTTACCCAACCTTCAACCTGCCCATGGCTAGATCACCGGGTTTCGGGTCTATACCCTGCAACTTAACGCCCAATTAAGACTCGGTTTCCCTCCGGCTCCCCTATTCGGTTAACCTTGCTACAGAATATAAGTCGCTGACCCATTATACAAAAGGTACGCAGTCACACCCCAAAGGGTGCTCCCACTGCTTGTACGTACACGGTTTCAGGTTCTTTTTCACTCCCCTCGCCGGGGTTCTTTTCGCCTTTCCCTCA
>NZ_JBGDVX010000045.1:0-780 GCF_046551535.1 Salmonella sp. SAL04162 | reverse complement strand
TTCCCCCGGTTCGCCTCATTAACCTATGGATTCAGTTAATGATAGTGTGACGAGTCACACTGGGTTTCCCCATTCGGGTATCGCCGGTTATAACGGTTCATATCACCTTACCGGCGCTTATCGCAGATTAGCACGCCCTTCATCGCCTCTGACTGCCAGGGCATCCACCGTGTACGCTTAGTCGCTTAACCTCACAACCCGAAGATGTTTCTTGCGATTCATCATCGTGTTGCGAAAATTTGAGAGACTCACGAACAACTTTCGTTGTTCTGTGTTTCAATTTTCAGCTTGATCCAGATTTTTAAAGAGCAAAACTTCGCAGTGAACCCTTTCAGGTACACTCTGAAGTATTTTTTCGTAAACACTCACGAGATGGTGGAGCTATGCGGGATCGAACCGCAGACCTCCTGCGTGCAAAGCAGGCGCTCTCCCAGCTGAGCTATAGCCCCATCGTGTAGTCAGAACCTCTTTACCGATAATTTTTCCTGAGACAAGGCGTGGAATAACGAAGCATACATCAGTATGTGAGTTATTTCACAACGCAGTATTCAGGGAAAATTTGGTAGGCCTGAGTGGACTTGAACCACCGACCTCACCCTTATCAGGGGTGCGCTCTAACCACCTGAGCTACAAGCCTGTAGAGGTTTTACTGCTCGTTTTTCATCAGACAATCTGTGTGAGCACTGCAAAGTACGCTTCTTTCAGGTAAGGAGGTGATCCAACCGCAGGTTCCCCTACGGTTACCTTGTTACGACTTCACCCCAGTCATGAATCACAAAG
>NZ_JBGDVX010000044.1:0-783 GCF_046551535.1 Salmonella sp. SAL04162 | reverse complement strand
GTAAGTCTTTTACCTGTTAATCTGGCAACTAACTTTCAGATTATTGTGTCGTCTGTTTCTTTCCTGATTGGTCTGCGTTTATTGATTCTGTTTGGTAAATTGTTTGTTCAGGCGTCGGCAAATAAAACTTCTGTTAAATCGTCGTAGTTATGAGGGCTGATTAATGTCTGTTTATTTTACTAATGGGGGACTTGGTGCGGGCAAAGGCATTTATGCTGCTTTTATTGCCTCTCAGTATTATAATAATCCTGACAAGAATATCAGGTTAGCTACTAATTATCCGCTTGATACATTCAGGCTTGGAAAGAATTCAGATAAATTTGTTACTGTATTGCCCTGTAATGTCAGGGTTGAAGACCTGGAAAATTTAGGTGATGGCTCTCCGTCTTCTTATAAGGATAATTTTGGCGCGCTTATTCTTGATGAATGTAGTGAGTTTCTTAATTCTCGTGATTTTAAAAGAACTGACCGTCTTAAGATGTTGCACTGGTTTAAACATGCCCGTAAACATCACTGGGATGTTTATTTTATTGTTCAGAATTATGATGCGCTTGATTCTCAGGTCAGGGAAGACCTTAAAGAATATATGGTATTTTTGCGTGATTTAAGTAAAATACGCATTCCGTTTTATTCTTCTTATAAGGAAATGTTTGGCAATAAACAGCCTCGTAAAAATAAACGGCGTCATTCTCTTATTCCTCATATTGTTCAGGCGCGTATTTTTCATAAAAGTCAGTCGCTGAGTGAAAAACCTGAAAATTTTTATACCATCATGGCTAAAGA
>NZ_JBGDVX010000043.1:0-820 GCF_046551535.1 Salmonella sp. SAL04162 | reverse complement strand
GGCACTGTTGCAAATAGTCGGTGGTGATAAACTTATCATCCCCTTTTGCTGATGGAGCTGCACATGAACCCATTCAAAGGCCGGCATTTTCAGCGTGACATCATTCTGTGGGCCGTACGCTGGTACTGCAAATACGGCATCAGTTACCGTGAGCTGCAGGAGATGCTGGCTGAACGCGGAGTGAATGTCGATCACTCCACGATTTACCGCTGGGTTCAGCGTTATGCGCCTGAAATGGAAAAACGGCTGCGCTGGTACTGGCGTAACCCTTCCGATCTTTGCCCGTGGCACATGGATGAAACCTACGTGAAGGTCAATGGCCGCTGGGCGTATCTGTACCGGGCCGTCGACAGCCGGGGCCGCACTGTCGATTTTTATCTCTCCTCCCGTCGTAACAGCAAAGCTGCATACCGGTTTCTGGGTAAAATCCTCAACAACGTGAAGAAGTGGCAGATCCCGCGATTCATCAACACGGATAAAGCGCCCGCCTATGGTCGCGCGCTTGCTCTGCTCAAACGCGAAGGCCGGTGCCCGTCTGACGTTGAACACCGACAGATTAAGTACCGGAACAACGTGATTGAATGCGATCATGGCAAACTGAAACGGATAATCGGCGCCACGCTGGGATTTAAATCCATGAAGACGGCTTACGCCACCATCAAAGGTATTGAGGTGATGCGTGCACTACGCAAAGGCCAGGCCTCAGCATTTTATTATGGTGATCCCCTGGGCGAAATGCGCCTGGTAAGCAGAGTTTTTGAAATGTAAGGCCTTTGAATAAGACAAAAGGCTGCCTCATCGCTAACTTTGCAACAGTGCC
>NZ_JBGDVX010000042.1:0-1190 GCF_046551535.1 Salmonella sp. SAL04162 | reverse complement strand
TAAGCAGAGTTTTTGAAATGTAAGGCCTTTGAATAAGACAAAAGGCTGCCTCATCGCTAACTTTGCAACAGTGCCAATTTATGAGTAAAGGATTATGTCCACGATAAGCACCTGGGTCGATTCCTGGGAGGCGGCCATGAGGGTAGGGAAGCGCCGTCCCGTCAAGTCAGCGTAATGCTCTGCCAGTGTTACAACCAATTAACCAATTCTGATTAGAAAAACTCATCGAGCATCAAATGAAACTGCAATTTATTCATATCAGGATTATCAATACCATATTTTTGAAAAAGCCGTTTCTGTAATGAAGGAGAAAACTCACCGAGGCAGTTCCATAGGATGGCAAGATCCTGGTATCGGTCTGCGATTCCGACTCGTCCAACATCAATACAACCTATTAATTTCCCCTCGTCAAAAATAAGGTTATCAAGTGAGAAATCACCATGAGTGACGACTGAATCCGGTGAGAATGGCAAAAGCTTATGCATTTCTTTCCAGACTTGTTCAACAGGCCAGCCATTACGCTCGTCATCAAAATCACTCGCATCAACCAAACCGTTATTCATTCGTGATTGCGCCTGAGCGAGACGAAATACGCGATCGCTGTTAAAAGGACAATTACAAACAGGAATCGAATGCAACCGGCGCAGGAACACTGCCAGCGCATCAACAATATTTTCACCTGAATCAGGATATTCTTCTAA
Source organism: Salmonella sp. SAL04162 (assembly GCF_046551535.1). Lineage (NCBI taxonomy): Bacteria > Pseudomonadati > Pseudomonadota > Gammaproteobacteria > Enterobacterales > Enterobacteriaceae > Salmonella > Salmonella sp. SAL04162. The sequence continues at coordinate 489 of NZ_JBGDVX010000042.1, read as the reverse complement.
TACCTGGAATGCTGTTTTCCCGGGGATCGCAGTGGTGAGTAACCATGCATCATCAGGAGTACGGATAAAATGCTTGATGGTCGGAAGAGGCATAAATTCCGTCAGCCAGTTTAGTCTGACCATCTCATCTGTAACATCATTGGCAACGCTACCTTTGCCATGTTTCAGAAACAACTCTGGCGCATCGGGCTTCCCATACAATCGATAGATTGTCGCACCTGATTGCCCGACATTATCGCGAGCCCATTTATACCCATATAAATCAGCATCCATGTTGGAATTTAATCGCGGCCTCGAGCAAGACGTTTCCCGTTGAATATGGCTCATAACACCCCTTGTATTACTGTTTATGTAAGCAGACAGTTTTATTGTTCATGATGATATATTTTTATCTTGTGCAATGTAACATCAGAGGGCACTGTTGCAAATAGTCGGTGGTGATAAACTTATCATCCCCTTTTGCTGATGGAGCTGCACATGAACCCATTC
>NZ_JBGDVX010000040.1:0-1856 GCF_046551535.1 Salmonella sp. SAL04162 | reverse complement strand
AAACCGGAGCTGGCTGAACTGGAAGCGGACGTGAAGCGCCAGGCGCAGGAGAAGGGCATCCAGCTTGCGGGAAACGCCATCGACGACGTGCTCACCGTGGCGCTGTTCCCGCAACCCGGCCTCAAATTCCTTGAGAACCGCCACAATCCGGCGGCGTTTGAGCCACTGCCGCAGGCGGAAGCCGCGCAGCCGGTGGCAAAAGCAGAGAAGCCTGCCGCCTCCGGTATCTACACCGTGGAAGTGGAAGGCAAAGCCTTTGTGGTGAAGGTCAGCGACGGCGGCGATATCAGCCAGCTCACTGCTGCCACCCCGTCTTCCGCACCGGTTCAGGCAGCCGCCCCGGCAGGCGCAGGCACCCCGGTCACCGCCCCGCTGGCGGGCAACATCTGGAAGGTGATTGCCACCGAGGGCCAGACGGTGGCCGAAGGCGATGTGCTGCTGATTCTGGAGGCCATGAAGATGGAAACCGAAATCCGCGCCGCGCAGGCCGGGACGGTACGCGGTATTGCGGTGAAGTCCGGGGACGCGGTTTCCGTGGGCGACACCCTGATGACGCTGGCGTAACGGAGAACTGAAATGGAAAGTCTGAACGCCCTGCTTCAGGGCATGGGGCTGATGCACCTTGGCGCGGGCCAGGCCATCATGCTGCTGGTCAGCCTGCTGTTGCTGTGGCTGGCGATAGCGAAAAAGTTCGAACCGTTACTGCTGCTGCCGATTGGCTTCGGCGGCCTGCTCTCCAACATCCCGGAAGCGGGCATGGCGCTGACCGCGCTGGAGAGCCTGCTGGCGCATCACGACGCCGGGCAGCTGGCGGTGATTGCCGCGAAGCTTAACTGCGCGCCGGACGTGCACGCCATTAAAGAGGCATTAGCGCTGGCGCTGCCGTCAGTGCAGAGTCAGATGGAGAACCTGGCGGTGGACATGGGCTATACGCCGGGGGTGCTGGCGCTGTTCTATAAAGTGGCGATTGGCTCCGGCGTCGCGCCGCTGGTCATCTTTATGGGCGTGGGGGCGATGACCGACTTCGGCCCGCTGCTGGCCAACCCGCGCACCCTGCTGCTGGGGGCGGCGGCGCAGTTCGGTATCTTCGCCACCGTGCTGGGGGCGCTGACGCTGAACTACTTCGGCCTGATTTCCTTCACCCTGCCGCAGGCGGCGGCCATCGGCATTATCGGCGGCGCGGACGGCCCGACGGCGATTTACCTGTCGGGCAAACTGGCGCCGGAGCTGCTGGGAGCCATTGCGGTAGCGGCGTACTCGTATATGGCGCTGGTGCCATTAATCCAGCCGCCGATTATGAAGGCGCTGACCACGGAGACGGAGCGGAAAATCCGCATGGTGCAGCTGCGCACCGTCAGCAAGCGGGAAAAAATCCTCTTCCCGGTGGTGCTGCTCATGCTGGTGGCCCTGCTGCTGCCGGACGCCGCGCCGCTGCTGGGGATGTTCTGCTTTGGCAACCTGATGCGCGAAAGTGGCGTGGTGGAGCGTCTGAGCGACACGGTACAGAACGGGCTGATTAATATCGTCACCATTTTCCTGGGGCTTTCCGTTGGCGCCAAGCTGGTGGCGGACAAGTTCCTGCAGCCGCAGACGCTGGGCATTCTGCTGCTGGGGGTGATTGCCTTTGGTATCGGGACGGCGGCCGGGGTACTGATGGCGAAGCTGCTGAACCTGTGCAGTAAGAACAAAATCAACCCGCTTATCGGTTCGGCGGGGGTGTCGGCGGTGCCGATGGCGGCCCGCGTATCGAACAAGGTGGGGCTGGAATCAGACCCGCAGAACTTCCTGCTGATGCACGCGATGGGCCCGAACGTGGCGGGTGTTATCGGTTCGGCGATTGCGGCGGGCGTGATGCT
>NZ_JBGDVX010000039.1:0-2053 GCF_046551535.1 Salmonella sp. SAL04162 | reverse complement strand
TTGTGTGTGCCTTGCAAGGCACGATCTTTCCGTCGGTGAAAGTCCGACCCGGCTAACTCTCGCTCCGGCCGGAAGTACAGGGAGCGGACCAGGAGGTAACAAATGGGCTGAAGCTCTCCCTGAAACGGCTTCTTAAGGAAGTCAACGGGTTATGCGGGCCGTAACGTGAGTGAACACTGAGCAGGCCTCGAAATGCCGTCGTGGGTGCCGACACGCCATAATAACGGGGAAGGCCGACGATGACCGGGAAGAGAGTGAGGAAAGCACTGGTCATACCCACCGGGGTAGTGGTGACAGCACGCATAACGATTGATCGATCGTGCAACAAGGGAAGTCCATAACGATGTTCGCCCGGCAGGCGGGCAACGACGCCTCGTGAGGGGCTGAGTCGGTCGTTATGGATGGCGGATGGGGGCGTAGTAGTTATGATACTGAGTAATGTCAGAGGAGCGAAGGCCCCCTGTTGCAGTACCAGTGTAACAAGCAGGAAGAGCCCGGGGATTGGCATCAGCCTAACAACCCCGCTCGAATCGGTTCAGAACCTGCAGAAGACACTACAGGAGAAAGCAAAGGGTAACGCAACGGCAAAATTCCACAGTCTGTGGGATAAGGTCTGCCGCCCGGACGTTCTCGTGGAGGCCTACAGGCGATGCCGTCTGAACCGGGGAACCCCCGGCGCAGATGGTGAGTCTTTCGCTTCCATAGAACAACGGGGGTTAGGTCAGTGGTTGCGAAGATTAAAGCAGGAGCTTAGCACTAAGCAGTACCGGTGCTCGCCCCTGTTGCGTGTATGGATCCCCAAGGCCAATGGCGGCGGGCAACGTCCGCTAAGTATCCCGACAATAAAGGACAGGGTGGTTCAGACGGCAGTGTTGATCGTTATCAACCCTGTTTTAGACACAGATCTGTCTCCACGGCAGTACGGATTCAGAAGTCACATTGACGCCAAAATGGCCATACGCAGAGTTTACTTCGGTATCTCGAAGCGCTTTGCCAGAGAAGTCGTTGATGCAGATTTATCTGACTACTTCAGCACGATCCCGCACGGGCAATTGATGAAATGCCTCGCCCGAAGGATAACTGATGGCAGCGTACTCGGGATAATTCGCCAATGGCTCAGAGCACCGGTAGTGGAACGGACCAGACAAGGGGTCGAAATCCGTACCACTGTTGCCCGTAACACACATCGTGGAACGGCCCAGGGCTCGCCAATAAGTCCGTTGCTGGGAAACCTCTATTTCAGGCGATTTATGTTGGCCTGGAATAGCGGGACTCCTTTCTGGGAGAATAACAGCGAGATCGTCAATTATGCTGACGATTTGGTGATATTGTGTAAAAGAGGAACCGGAAAACAGGCCATGGAAAGGATGAATAGTCTGATGGGAAGGCTGGGGCTTACTGTCAATGAACAGAAAACCCGGCTGGTTATATTACCGGAAGGAAACTTTGATTTTCTCGGTTATACCATTGGTCGATTCTATGCCAGAGGTGGTCGTCCCTTCTGGGGAACCACAATATCCCGGAAAGCGCTCAAACGACTTAAGCAGGAAATACACGCCCAGACTACACGACGCTGGAATAGTACTCCCATAGCTCAAAGAGTGGAAAGGTTAAATCCGCTTCTCAGAGGATGGGCCAGTTACTTCAATCAGGGACCAGTGTCACAGATTTACCGTGACATTGATAACTACACGGCGAGACGGGTCAGGATCTGGTTACAGAGAAGGAAAGGTCAGCGGGGAACGGGATATCGCCAGTATTCCGACCAGTACCTGTATAAGCAGTTAGGACTGATACGCCTGCTGGACATTTCCCGTAGCCGCCCGAACGCGAAGGTCTGATGTGCTGCAAGAGAGCCGGATGCGGGAAATCCGCAAGTCCGGTTCGATGAGAGGGATGTGGAAACGGGGTCACGCTCAGGACAGTAAGGCACCACCAATCGAAAGAGGCGGAGTAACAGATATGCCTGAACTAAAACCACCGCGCCACATCTCTACTCTACCCAGGGGAACAGCGCCATCCTCCAGGAACAGACTCAGTTCCGCGCGCCGCG
>NZ_JBGDVX010000038.1:0-2068 GCF_046551535.1 Salmonella sp. SAL04162 | reverse complement strand
GAATGGGTTCATGTGCAGCTCCATCAGCAAAAGGGGATGATAAGTTTATCACCACCGACTATTTGCAACAGTGCCATATCAAGCGACTTCTCCTATCCCCTGGGAACACATCAATCTCACCGGAGAATATCGCTGGCCAAAGCCTTAGCGTAGGATTCCGCCCCTTCCCGCAAACGACCCCAAACAGGAAACGCAGCTGAAACGGGAAGCTCAACACCCACTGACGCATGGGTTGTTCAGGCAGTACTTCATCAACCAGCAAGGCGGCACTTTCGGCCATCCGCCGCGCCCCACAGCTCGGGCAGAAACCGCGACGCTTACAGCTGAAAGCGACCAGGTGCTCGGCGTGGCAAGACTCGCAGCGAACCCGTAGAAAGCCATGCTCCAGCCGCCCGCATTGGAGAAATTCTTCAAATTCCCGTTGCACATAGCCCGGCAATTCCTTTCCCTGCTCTGCCATAAGGGGTCTGACGCTCAGTGGAACGAAAACTCACGTTAAGGGATTTTGGTCATGAGATTATCAAAAAGGATCTTCACCTAGATCCTTTTAAATTAAAAATGAAGTTTTAAATCAATCTAAAGTATATATGAGTAAACTTGGTCTGACAGTTACCAATGCTTAATCAGTGAGGCACCTATCTCAGCGATCTGTCTATTTCGTTCATCCATAGTTGCCTGACTCCCCGTCGTGTAGATAACTACGATACGGGAGGGCTTACCATCTGGCCCCAGTGCTGCAATGATACCGCGAGACCCACGCTCACCGGCTCCAGATTTATCAGCAATAAACCAGCCAGCCGGAAGGGCCGAGCGCAGAAGTGGTCCTGCAACTTTATCCGCCTCCATCCAGTCTATTAATTGTTGCCGGGAAGCTAGAGTAAGTAGTTCGCCAGTTAATAGTTTGCGCAACGTTGTTGCCATTGCTGCAGGCATCGTGGTGTCACGCTCGTCGTTTGGTATGGCTTCATTCAGCTCCGGTTCCCAACGATCAAGGCGAGTTACATGATCCCCCATGTTGTGCAAAAAAGCGGTTAGCTCCTTCGGTCCTCCGATCGTTGTCAGAAGTAAGTTGGCAGCAGTGTTATCACTCATGGTTATGGCAGCACTGCATAATTCTCTTACTGTCATGCCATCCGTAAGATGCTTTTCTGTGACTGGTGAGTACTCAACCAAGTCATTCTGAGAATAGTGTATGCGGCGACCGAGTTGCTCTTGCCCGGCGTCAACACGGGATAATACCGCACCACATAGCAGAACTTTAAAAGTGCTCATCATTGGAAAACGTTCTTCGGGGCGAAAACTCTCAAGGATCTTACCGCTGTTGAGATCCAGTTCGATGTAACCCACTCGTGCACCCAACTGATCTTCAGCATCTTTTACTTTCACCAGCGTTTCTGGGTGAGCAAAAACAGGAAGGCAAAATGCCGCAAAAAAGGGAATAAGGGCGACACGAAAATGTTGAATACTCATACTCTTCCTTTTTCAATATTATTGAAGCATTTACCAGGGTTATTGTCTCATGAGCGGATACATATTTGAATGTATTTAGAAAAATAAACAAATAGGGGTTCCGCGCACATTTCCCCGAAAAGTGCCACCTGACGTCTAAGAAACCATTATTATCATGACATTAACCTATAAAAATAAGCGTATCACGAGGCCCTTTCGTCTTCAAGAATTTTATAAACCGTGGAGCGGGCAATACTGAGCTGATGAGCAATTTCCGTTGCACCAGTGCCCTTCTGATGAAGCGTCAGCACGACGTTCCTGTCCACGGTACGCCTGCGGCCAAATTTGATTCCTTTCAGCTTTGCTTCCTGTCGGCCCTCATTCGTGCGTTCTAGGATCCTCCGGCGTTCAGCCTGTGCCACAGCCGACAGGATGGTGACCACCATTTGCCCCATATCACCGTCGGTACTGATCCCGTCATCAATGAACCGGACTGCCACGCCCTGAGCGTCAAATTCCTTTATCAGTTGGATCATATCGGCGGCACTGTTGCAAATAGTCGGTGGTGATAAACTTATCATCCCCTTTTGCTGATGGAGCTGCACATGAACCCATTCAA
>NZ_JBGDVX010000037.1:0-2184 GCF_046551535.1 Salmonella sp. SAL04162 | reverse complement strand
GACGTTATCAACCCTAAAACCCGCATGTGGTGCCCGCTTTCGAATCGCGATATCGAGGAAACCTTTGATGAGTTTGTCGACGGTTACACCTTTCCTAATGAGGATTTTGGCGGCGATTTCCGCGCGGCTCGCAAGGCGCTTGATGACCAGCTTCATAACTATAATCAAAAGCTTATGGAATCCCGGATCGAGATGATTCGTCGCTGGCTGGCTGCTGAGTTTGGGTTACATCTGGGCGTATTTCGTGGGTATGGGCGCTATAACTATCATGACCACGCGCCGCTATATGCGTACAACGATATTGACCGTACAGAACTGGGTGTTTTGTATTTCGGCGGTAACGAGGGAACCGTGTTTATACAGATAAATGGTCACGGCTGTAAGCACGTATTTTCCGGCACGTCACCGGAGCACCTGCATAAGTGGTTTACCCATCTTGGCATCGTCAAATTACAGCGCCTTGATTTATGCGTCGATGACTTTGACGATGTTTTCACTGTTGAACATGCGTACCGCGATTTTAAGAACGATGCGTTCTATCGTGGAAGAGGGCGACGTATATGCAGTAAAACAGGCTTTGAATACACTATCGGGGCTGAGGAATCACTAAGGGTAGGTAGTCGTCAGTCGTTATTATTCTGGCGTATTTATAACAAGGCTCTTGAACTGGGGCTTGATTTAATCTGGAATCGTTCTGAGGCTGAATTAAAGGAAGTTCCTGTCGATATTTTGCTTGATATTCGGGGCTATTTTACGGGGCTTTGTGACTATGCTGCGCAACTTAATCCGGCAGAACTCCGCAAAATCAACCCGTTTAATCCGTCGCTTTCTGATACTCGTAAGGCGCTGAGTTCTTATGATTCATCTGTCAAATGGCTGAGGAATCAGGGGTCAAAAAAGCTTGCTGCTGTCCTTCACGTGCTGGGCGGCGACATAGAGGCATTCATCAAAACTGTAATAAAAGAGGAGCATTTACAGGACGAGAATATAAGACTACCAATAGATGAAAGTTATGAATATATAGTACGTGACCAGTTTTTAAAGAATAGCCCGATTCCGTTCTGATAAATACTTATGTGTAAGTGGCTTATTTGTTTATATGGTCAAACTGAAAATGTGTAATTAAATAAAAGGTGATTTATTATGTCTAACTTATCTGGCGCACTGCGTGTATTTTCCGGCAAAATCGTTAACTATACTAATAAACAGGGTCATCCTGATTCTTTCTGCTCGGCGGCTACGTTAGCTGATTATGATGAGGCTGATAACTCTATTGGTTGCGGCTTCATTGAAGAATCTTTCCCTAATGATAACAACCATCTTCTTATTAAGCGCCTTCAGTCTGATATTCGTCAGGCCAGTTTGAAGGGCTTCGATTATATACTGATTATCCCCCATTATAAGCGTATTGCCCGTGGTCGTGGTCAGGCTCAGTCTGTTGTAGGTGATTATGAGCTTGTTGGTTATGGCAAACTGACTGATTCCTCTCTGGAGTCTGTCCAGGCTAAACAGCCTGTTAAGTCCTGAATGGCTCGCCCTTCGGGGCGACTTTCATCGCGGGGGTATATATGATTAAGTCCTATCCTGGAATAGCTGACGCGCTGGACTATGCCCGGTTCTGTAACGTTAATTCGTTCGATCCGGATTCTCCGTATATTCGCAGCTATTACAAAAGGTCAGTTGCTCACCAGGCTAAACACGAGCAGTCCATTAAAGCCCGTCGCGCATCCGGTGCGCCACGTCCTGTCTATGCTATCGGTTTGACTGCTGCGATAGAACTCGCAGTAAGTCACCTCAGCGACAATCCGCCAGTTCCTGAGCGTCATCGTTGCGTTGTCTGTGATATTACGTTCACTGGTGAGCGCAAATGCCCCCGTTGTTATAATCACGTTTATTGTGTGGGGGTTGATAATGAGGCTGGCTAATCCCGTTGTTTGTGAATTACTGCAATATGCGTCTAATAATAACTACGTTGTAGAGCTTCGACCGCATTTTGCCGTTGTTGATGGCTTTCATGGTAATCAGGTTTTTATTACTGAAGGTTACTGTGTAAAAAATGATGGCAAGCCTGGTTTTACCGAGATTATTTACAATGGCGAATTCGAAGATTCATGCATTATTACGCCAGAAGAATTTAAGCGCATGTTTGCGAAGCGGTAGGGGGTATTATGAAACTGTTAGATA
>NZ_JBGDVX010000036.1:0-2262 GCF_046551535.1 Salmonella sp. SAL04162 | reverse complement strand
TGCGCATAATGCCGACCTTATGTTGAATCAGGCCGCGGCGATAATGGGCAGGGCGCCGCGCCTGATTTACACATAAGGTATTTATGCGCACCAGTGAGCGGGGCGTTACTGCGTAACGGTGGGCGGTCTTAGTCCGGTGATGCGCCTGCACGTCCGAAATTGTGGTAGGGTAGGCCGTCCGGGGCTGGATCCAGACTTCGATCCAAAGGGTGACTCTATAACAATCAAGAAACAAATATCTAACAAATTAAATTGATTCTAAATGTTTAATAATGAGCTAAATTGTCACATTTTAAATATGGCATAATAGTTTGATCGATATAGTTGATTGAGTATAAAATAAATAATCATGCCAATTTTTATTTTATATGATGATGATTGTTTTATTTATCGATTTGTATTTTTGTTTATTTTTGTATATTGCAAGGGTGATTGTTTTTCTTTTGTTTTCAGTGTCATAACTCAATATATAGTTCTTTTTTTATATTTAATAACTATTCGGCATATTATGCTACTTATTTTTTTTTAACATATTGTGCGTTATTTTTTTCTTTTGTGATGGTGCTGAATATTGATTAATTTTCTTCATTGATTATCAAATCAAAAGTCATGCCAATATTGAAAATCTGTTACATTTTAAATGTTAACGAGTTAACCAATCATTAACATCTCCGTTTTTAGATCGAACCGCCGCCGCCTTTTATCCTCTGTCGCCCGGTGCCGGAATGAGGCCGCGTAGCGGCTGAATCTTCCGTAGGGAGTGGGGTTGGTGTTTTCCCGTTCTTTCATGGGCGGGGGGTTGATGTGTCCGGCACTCCGGCGAATAAGTTTGTTTACTGGCATACCTTCACATTGCGGGCGGTGTCGTTCCGAAGGGCCCCCCGCGGCGGGGCGGACTGTCAGCGCTCTCGGTTCCTCTTTCCGGCTCCGTGGGTTGAGTCTGGCGTTCTCCCGTTTGTCTCCGTTCTGTCAGATCGGGGAAGAACTTTCTTACATAGGGCGCGGGCTTTCAGATGATAGTTGCGACGCTGGATCTACCTGAACGACTCCGCGTTGTCAGGCGCTGGCGGCTTCCACTGTCAGACCAGAAATTTAGATCTCCAGTCCCCACAGTATCCGTCAGTGCTATAGATGACAGCCAGACTAAACGCCGGGCGCGAGAGGTGGCACCGCTCGCCGCAGTCTCACGGCAGAAGCGTAGCGACTGAGTGAGCGAGGAAGCGGAATTTCTGCGATGCTAACCAGACCACTTACGCGCCGGTGTTTCGTCAGTGGCTCCGCACTTTCAGGCGACGGCGATGCTACAGATGTGCTCGATCCAGTCCGCCCCGCCGCGGGGGGCGTCGGTCTGGTAGGTGTCGGAGTAGACAAGTCTGGATCGTGATGGTTTGGCGGTATCGGGCTGTTTCGCCGGCGGGCTGGAAAGAGATAACCCCCGTAATGTAGAACGGGGGTTAATTACCCGCATATGTGCGACATCTTCCCGTCCAGGCTGTTTTTGTCCCGGAAGAAACACATATCTGGCGGCGGGGGTTTGCTGTGTGTAGGAGGTGAGGCTAGTTGTCTGAGCCGTTCAAATAAAATGTGACAAGTTTCACACTGCTAGCTTTTTTTCTTTGCTATTTCGATGTCGCTTATTATGTCGTTTACGGCATCGTTTAAATAGTTATCTATTAGGTGATTTGTAATATCTGTCGTTTTTACAATCTCTCCTGTCTTGTTTCCTATCTCTATGATTTTCATCTTAATTTCTAACTTTCTTTCTTCGCTTACTCTTACAGTTGTGTCGCCTCTTTTCGTTGCTTTTTTCACGCTCGCCTCCTTTGTTTATGGCGTGAAAGCATGACATATTTTTGCCTCTCGTATTCATGGCTGCATATTTACAACATGCGTTTAAAATGTTTTCATGCGTGCATGGTGTAAATATTGGTTGGTTTTAGGGCTTATGAACACTGCAAAGGATCACGACAACGTTAACACCCTGACAGACCGTGTAGGCCGTGCGGTAGCTATGCCAAAACAGGATCATGACGATCGTCCGGTTAACATTGACTGGCTTGCTTTTGTGCTGCATTCCTCGGCGGTGAAGGACTTCGTAACGTTTCCTGAGCAGACGGAATGGCGTAAATACGGCGTTCTGCCCAGCTACCGTAGCCACGTTCTGGCGCGTGATACGTTCTTTAACGACGTTATCAACCCTAAAACCCGCATGTGGTGCCCGCTTTCGAATCGCGATATCGAGGAAACCTTTGATGAGTTTGT
>NZ_JBGDVX010000035.1:0-2728 GCF_046551535.1 Salmonella sp. SAL04162 | reverse complement strand
TACTGACGGAACAGAACGAGGAATGGCTGCTTCAGAACCGTTATCTGCCACAACACACTATGGCGGAGATAGACCAGACCACTGAAACTGAAGTAATCGAAGCGCTGCCACTCAGCGCATAGCAGGCTCATTACCGGACCGGAAAGCTGGAACTGAATTTACACCACCTTGACGGACTCAACCGCACACTTCAGACAATATTCCAATCAGTCATTGAAAGGAGAGGCATTATGACTTCACAGTCGGGATCCCCAACGGCCTTGTCTTGCCGTTCTTTTTGGGAATATGTATACGTCGTAAAGGTTGTGCCCGATAGCCCCGACAGGACAGAGACATAGCGGCATGCCACTTTTGTTGCGGATTTATCCATCGCGTTCCGTCGATGCCCGGCGTGTTACGTCCCCGGTTCGATGTCACGCGCCTTACAGCCAGCAGCTTCGCCTGATGAGATCGGGTGAGAAGTCGCTGGAGCACACGCACTTTATTCCAGCGCTGTGCTTCGGTTGCCTTAGCGATACGCATCTGCGAAATACATCATCTTCAACCTGTTGCCAATTAATTGATGACCACAGAGATGATGCTGAAGGCGCACTACACTGGTTACTGGCCTGTTGCGTCATTTGCGTTCCTTCATAAAGTCGATTTTCCTGATTTTCTCGCCAGAGAAGACCCACCGGACGTCAGCCCCTTTTCAGGTCGGTAAAAAAAAAAAACCGTATATCGGTTATTACAACCGATCATTCGCTTCTTCCGGCGTCCCGTTCCCGCACAACCGTTGTTTGTCCTCACGAACTCACTACCTTGCGGAGTTGTACGGGGTTACCACGTTCCGTTCCTGTGACTCAAGGGGACAGGTCCCCCGTTAACACCGGCGATACAACACTCACGATGCCCCATCTGTGAGAGGACATACCTGATCGCGTGCCTTTTGGCTGAAGCCTGACAGCCGTTTTGGCTTCTTACATATTACGATGCTTACCGGGATTTGCTTGTGCTGACCATACCCTCATCCCTTGCGCCTTCACCGCCTGCGGCTGGCAGTTTCGGATTGAGCCTCACGGCTCGCTCTTACGGATAATCCGTGGCTACGTTGTCCCCGACGCTTTACACCCTGAAATTACTCTCAACACACAGTCGGGTAGGGAACTGCTGGTGAGACAGCAGGTTTCTTCGCACTTCTTACTACATACTGGCTGAAACAATCACAGGAACAACCTCGTGTCGCACCACAGAATCGTGTACAGGGTCGCCAGAGGCGATCTGGTAGTTGCCCCACAGTTTTTTATGCTCTCCCTCATGGGCGGTATCAATCACGATTGCCCCACTATTTTTTATGCTCTCCACTATGGGTTAAAAACTATCAATACAACAAAGTACTAACGTTAGATACTTTTATCCTGCGCTCAAGTATGTTGATAATTCTGCTGTCTATATTCTCATCAAATTTCCTGGCAAATAAATTATTGCTGTTTATTAGCATTTCTGAATCATTCGTCAAGAAATCACGGGGGCGTAACTTAATATCATCTGACTCAACCCAGTCAATTTCCCTTTTGTCATCATAAATTATTCTGGATTTAAATGTGGTATTCATCAATACAGTCTGGAAAAAACTTTCATCCGCAATTAATGTATTACGATAAAATTCTTTAAAAATATTCAGTTCTGGACTATAGGTAATAAACTCGCAAAAGCTCTTACTCAGTATCATCCACTGATTACCTATATATGGCGTAACCCCTTTCAAAAATTCTCTGTCAGATGTGGTGGAAATGACCAGTTCACCATCTATTTCCTCTACATAATCTTTTATTCTGTGCATGGTTTCCGGTCTGATTAAATTCTGATTAACTACTTTTATAAATTCACAGCAATCAAATGCACTAAGATACCCCATTATAAACTCCTGGGTTTTCAATGGGAAATCCTGACCGCTTAAGTTTATGAAGTAGTCCCATGCTCCGCCACTGGTTACAAGCTTTTCAATTCCCCGCAACTGGGCATCTACCAGACTATATCCTCCCCATATAGTTTCTTTGCTTTCTAATAGAGATGCATTTTTATAATCACTCAAAAATAAATCTATTTCATCAAAAATTTTTTTACCTGCTCGTTTATCAACATGTATCACATAATAATTTTTTTCATGATGAATAGATTTAAATAGTTTTTTGAATTGATTTGGATAACGATGGACCAGCATGAAATACGCAATCATATAAAACATCCTCATAAATTAATATCAGTATACTCATGAAAACAATACATACAATATTAAGCACATATCAGGTAAAAAAACGACTACTTAGCTACAAACAGCTCCCGACTGTTGCTCATAAATATGTAAATCATCACTAATCTTCCCCACGCCGAAAATAATGTCCACAATAAGGACAGATCATCGTCATTTTTTTTCTTAATTTATACTTGTGCTGTTGAGCTATGCGGGAACATTCAGGGCATGTGACATCTACTGATTTATCACGAAACATCTTAAAGCTATCAAAGACAGACATATCTTTTATCCAGCAGAGACGTTGGATTTCAGTGTACGCTAAAACGTTCCGGATAGCTTACTATTTGTTTATGGTTAGTACGGAAAGGCTACACGGGATAGCCAGAAATGAACGAATCCTTACGGTCATCACAGCGAATGCTGGCAAAGTGGGCATGAAGGAGGAATGATGCCCTTTTTCACGTCCTTAACGGTGGAACAGCCGGCCAGGGA
>NZ_JBGDVX010000034.1:0-3658 GCF_046551535.1 Salmonella sp. SAL04162 | reverse complement strand
GACGTTATCAACCCTAAAACCCGCATGTGGTGCCCGCTTTCGAATCGCGATATCGAGGAAACCTTTGATGAGTTTGTTGACGGTTACACCTTCCCGAACGAGGATTTCGGCGGCGATTTCCGCGCGGCTCGCAAGGCGCTTGATGACCAGCTTCATAACTATAATCAAAAACTTATGGAATCCCGGATCGAGATGATTCGCCGCTGGCTGGCTGCTGAGTTTGGTTTACATCTTGGCGTATTCCGTGGATATGGGCGTTACAACTATCACGACCATGCGCCGCTTTATGCGTACAACGATACTGACTGTACAGAACTGGGTGTTCTGTATGTTGGCGGTAACGAGGATACCGTGTTTATACAGATAAATGGTCACGGCTGTAAGCACGTATTTTCCGGCACGTCGCCTGAACACCTGCATAAGTGGTTTACGCATCTTGGCATAGTTAAATTACAGCGCCTTGATTTATGCGTTGATGACTTTGACGATGTTTTCACGGTTGAACATGCGTACCGCGATTTTAAGAACGATGCGTTCTATCGTGGAAGAGGGCGGCGTATATGCAGTAAAACAGGCTTTGAATACACTATCGGGGCTGAGGAATCACTAAGGGTAGGTAGTCGTAAGTCGTTATTATTCTGGCGTATTTATAACAAGGCTCTGCAGCTGGGGCTTGATTTAATCTGGAATCGTTCTGAGGCTGAATTAAAGGAAGTTCCTGTCGATATTTTGCTTGATATTCGGGGCTATTTTACGGGGCTTTGTGACTATGCTGCCCAGCTTAATCCGGCAGAACCCCGCAAAATCAATCCGTTTAAACCGTCGCTTTCTGATACCCGTAAGGCGCTGAGTTCTTATGATTCATCTGTCAAATGGCTGAGGAATCAGGGGTCAAAAAAGCTTGCTGCTGTCCTGCACGTCCTGGGCGGCGACATAGAGGCATTCATCAAAACTGTAATAAAAGAGGAGCATTTACAGGACGAGAATATAAGACTACCAATAGATGAAAGTTATGAATATATAGTACGTGACCAGTTTTTAAAGAATAGCCCGATTCCGTTCTGATAAATACTTATGTGTAAGTGGCTTATTTGTTTATATGGTCAAACTGAAAATGTGTAATTAAATAAAAGGTGATTTATTATGTCTAACTTATCTGGCGCACTGCGTGTATTTTCCGGCAAAATCGTTAACTATACTAATAAACAGGGTCAGCCTGATTCTTTCTGCTCGGCGGCTACGTTAGCTGATTATGATGAGGCTGATAACTCTATTGGTTGCGGCTTCATTGAAGAATCCTTTCCTAATGATAACAACCATCTTCTTATTAAGCGCCTTCAGTCTGATATTCGTCAGGCCAGTTTGAAGGGCTTCGATTATATACTGATTATCCCCCATTATAAGCGTATTGCCCGTGGTCGTGGTCAGGCTCAGTCTGTTGTAGGTGATTATGAGCTTGTTGGTTACGGCAAACTGACTGATTCCTCTCTGGAGTCTGTCCAGGCCAAACAGCCTGTTAAGTCCTGAATGGCTCGCCCTTCGGGGCGGCTTTCATCGCGGGGGTATATATGATTAAGTCCTATCTTGGAATAGCTGACGCGCTGGACTATGCCCGATTCTGCAACGTTAATTCGTTCGATCCGGATTCGCCGTATATCCGTAGCTATTATAAAAAGAATTGTTTGCTTCAGGCGAAAAATGAACGTTCTGTCAGGGCGCGTTCGGTAGCTGGTGCGTCTCGTCCTGTTTACGCTATCGGCCTGACTGCTGCTATAGAACTGGCAGTAAGTCACCTTAGCGACAACCCGCCAGTTCCTGAACGTCATCGTTGCGTTGCCTGTGATATTACGTTCACTGGTGAGCGAAAATGCCCCCGCTGTAATAATCACGTCTATTGTGTGGGGGCTGATGATGAGGCTGGTTAATCCCGTTGTTTGTGAATTACTGCAATATGCATCTAACAATAATTACGTTGTAGAACTTCGTCCGCATTATGCCGTTGTTGATGGCTTTCATGGTAATCAGGTTTTTATTACTGAAGGTTACTGTTTAAAAAATGATGGCAAGCTTGGGTTTACCGAGATTATTTACAATGGCGAATTCGAATATTCATGCATTATTACGCCAGAAGAATTTAAGCGCATGTTTGCGAAGCGGTAGGGGGTATTATGAAACTGTTAGATATTCCTGAAATTCGCGAGCTTGTTGATTATGCTCTTGATAACGGCTATCAGCCTGTTTTTTCAAATGGTGATAGTGTAATTATCTTTCGCTATATTACTGGCACTGTTATTATTTCTCTTGGTATGCATTTTGATATATATATTGTCAAACACCCTCTTTTTAAGCTGGGTAATCTCGGCACTGAAATAGATGAACATGAATTCAGGCGCATTTTTTCCAGACGTGTTAAAGGGAAGGGTTGATTAATGGTTATCAGCGTTTCCGATTTTTATACACTTCTTCTTTTTGGTGCGGTTCCGCTGATTCTTTTCTTCCTTGCATTTATTGCGGGGCTTCTTTTGGGGGACTGATACTATGGAATTATTATTGGTATTGTTTCTTCCTTTTTTTGGGCTGTTTTGGGGGGCGTTTTGCTCTTTCCTCCTTAACAGAATGTTGTTAATTGATGGTGCTTACCATGACTGATATATGGGGGATTTTTAACTTAGTAAACGGCTTTCTTGAGAATGAGCCGTATCTTACTTATCTGCTCCGTCTGTGGTTTATAGCGTCGGTTGTGGGTTTTATGTTTGGCTTTTTGCTGGCCTTTATAAAGCGCATATTTTTTACTGCCGCGCGTTAATTAATCATTAATGAGGAATTTCATCATGAAACTTATTAAATCTGTGAAAGGCTTTATCGTTGATAAGCGTGTTATTTTGACCGGTTTCGGTGCTTCTGCGGTTTCTCTTTCTGCACTGGCTGACGCTGCGGGAACGGCTCCCGACCCGAACACTATTATTACTTCGGCGATGCTGGCGAATATCAGTACGCCTATTCTGGTTACTATCGGTGCCGTTCTTACTGCCGCTTTCGGTATTCTTACCCTGAAACTGGTTACTACTGTGGGAATGGGGCTGATCAAGTCTCTGTTTACCAAAGCGTCCAGTTAATGCCTGTTAATGGTTACTGAAATAATGTCAAGGCCTCTTAGTGAGGCCTTTTTTTGATCGGGGTGTCGTATGAAATGGTTTCTTTTTTTAATCCCGTTGCTTTTTTATTCCGTATTCTCTGATGCTGCTGTTTCGCGCTCCGGTTCTTCTCCTTCGGCTGCTGAGTGTGCTGCCCGTCCGGTTCTTTATGGTGTCGGTATGCATAATTACTGGAATGATTCCGATAACCGTACTCATGCTTATTATGACGGTTGCGAATATATTCAGAAGGGTCTTGCTCTTGAAAACCCTTCTATTGGTTATTCCGGTGACTGGTATCCTACTGGTGCTGTTATGCCTGAGCCGGGTCAGGGTTCCGGTAGCCACCCTGGTAATGATGCTGGCAGTGTTGACTTATTATCTATGGGTTCGCCTGTGATGGATTTTGCTAACCTGAAAGAATATAAAAAGAAGGGGAATACTTCCGCTGGTCAAAGTCATTTTCTTTATAATGGTGCGCTTTATTCAGTCAGCTATGATGCGGCTAAAGATGTCACGACTTA
>NZ_JBGDVX010000033.1:0-4347 GCF_046551535.1 Salmonella sp. SAL04162 | reverse complement strand
CCTGAGCCATAAAAACCCCCGTCTTCTCACCGAAAACCGCTCAGAATCGCATACCGTGATTTTCAGCCCCATGCATAACCATGCACCTGACTGACTGGCGAGAACTTCCGGCCTGAATTCAGGCCGGAAGTCTCAAAAGACGCCCCAAACCCGGCTGAAAACGGTGAACGGGTGCGCAATTTATTGTGCGAACGTGAGGCGTTGGACAAGCGCAGCGCGTCAGTTCTTTTTCTTTTCCGGTTTCTGTTCCGTTGTCAGCAGCTTTTCAAGGTCTGCCACTTTCTGATAGACGGCAGCAGACGCGTTGTAATTGTCCTGTAGTTCCGTTTTCACAAACCAGCTTGTGGCAAATATCAGTACGACAAAGGCAACCGCAACCCCTGCAAACCACTTCCAGCTGTAACCCCGCAGCGTGTTGTACTCCGCGATGATATTGCTGCGGATAATGGAAATTTCCTTGTCCAGCGCGTCCGCATTGATTTTCATGTTCCCGACGGATTTTTCCAGACGCTGAAAATCAGCGCTGATACGCTCGCCAATCAGCCCCGCAACATCCATTTTCTGCACTTCCTGCCGGACTTCATCCCGTACCTGCTGTGCCACACTGTCTGATATTTCCCGGTAGCCTTTCAGGGTTTCCCTTGCCACCGCCAGCGAATCCGCCACGGCTTTCTGCTGCTCTTTTGCGGCCTCTTTCAGATGCTCCGCCGACAGCAGGAGTGTGAGAAGTTTTTCTTCGGTGCTCGCCATAGTTACCTGCTTATGGAAAATCCGCGTGACAGGGATTTCACGCGCTCTATTTCAACATTTCCCTGTTTTGTGACCCGTGCAGCCATCTCCCGCCCGTACTGCTGCGAGATATCATGCGTCAGAGATCTGACCAGTTCCTTCCGGTTTACCTCGATACCGCTGGCATTCATCCAGCTACGGTCGCTGTGGTCGATATGCTTCGCCTGTTCAGGCACATCCACGACTGAAAACGTCCGGCTGTCTTTAATATCCTGCCTCTGGCTGTCGTCCAGTCGTCCGGCTGCTTCAAAACCGAGATGCTGTTCCGGTTTCCGGTCTATACCCTGTGCTTTCAGTGACCGGCTATCAATAAAACCCTGCTCAAAGCCATATCGTTTCATATGCGCGTTGTGCGTACGCTCCCAGCGCTCCCGCAGGGCTTTCAGTGCCTGTTTTTGTTCTGTAGGGGTTAAATTATGCCCTGAGTCCTTGCGCGCGCCGCCACGCGCCGGAAATTTGGCGTTATAGCGCCTGAAATACTGCTCTGGGCTGCGCTTAATACCGTCATCAACACGCTGGCTCATCATGATATGGGCGTGCGGCTGTTCGCCGCCGTCAATGCTGGCTTGCGGATTGTGAATCGCAAACGAATACGTATGTTGACCGCCCGTTTCCTGCTTCACAAAATCCCTGACAAGCTCCAGCCGCTGCGCTTCGTTCAGTTCACGGGGTAGTGCTATCTCGATTTCCCGGTACGTTGAACCGTTGGCACGTTCGAACGCATCCGCAGCCTGCCAGAAATGGGCGGGGTCATCTTTCGCCCATTCCGGCATATTGCCGTGCTCGGTGTGTTCGAGATCTTTTCGCTGACTGAACTTATCTTCCCGCGTGATGTAATTGGCATGAGCAAGGGCTTTACCCTTGCCGCCAAATTTCACGCTGAGATGATAGGTTGCCATGATGTTTTTGCCCTTGGTTTTACGCACGTGTTTCTGCCCGCAGGGAGAAACATATAAGTGCGCTTTACTCTAATTTGAAGAATTATGAGTAAAGATAAGTCATGCGACTTCTGACCGCAAGTTATATACTTTCACCATCGGAAATATCGGGATGGGGAAGTTAAACGATGCGGATCAGTAACGTCGAATGGCTTAAAAAGCGCATAGGCTTCATCAGAAAACTGGGGGAGAAAACAACACGGCAACGGCAGATTATCGACCTGCTGGATGATGAGGCTTCGCTCAGTGAGACTGACAGGCGACTGCTCCACGTTCTGGCAACCGCTGAAAAAAACGAGTTGCAGGAACAGGATGCCGCGCAGAAAAAGGCGGTTCAGGCACGGATTTCAGGTCAGAAAAACCGCAGGGAACGTAATCACAAACTGTTCTTGGCTGCCGGACTGATGATTGACGCGGGACTGGTTGATACAAAAACGGGTGAGTTGAATTTTGACTCTGAAAAATTACTGACCGCGCTGAAACGGGTACGCTGTGATCTGGAAACATCGGTGTGACCGTGCATTCTGCAAGGATTCAGTGATATGACGCTTCCTCGATGCAAAACCAGTTTGCATCTTGCGGCGAGCGTTGCAGATTGAAATACGAGGGGATTTTTTGCTTAAGTTCAGAAAGCGCAGAGCCGAAATGATTGTGACATCACTCCGGCTCTGCTAATCTGATTCGGTGCATTCGTTGCTAAGATCAGACCTAGACAATCCAATCTTAGCAATGGGAAGCTAGCTTGTCACTACTTCCTTAAAACCATTCAACGACATTAACTCAAATGCACCACTTGATTGACTCGGACTTAGCCCGGTCTCCGAAAGGATAAACAGGCAAATTGTGGTAGTAAAACGTACCGGAAAACGAAATTCCGGCTCTGCCTCCGAATCACGCTGCGGTATCGAAAGATTACAGTGCGTACCTGATAAGAGCACCAATCAACGGACTAGGGATTTCTTGGATTGCGAAGTGTCGAAAGAAGCCCAACCTAACCAAACTTAGCCAGATTAACGAGCTAAGAGACCATGACCCAATAACTGATCATGGAGAAAAGCAAAGACAAGATGAAGATGTCGCTTCGCTCCGTTTTGATTAGTACCACATTGGGGCATTAGGCGTTTTTTACCTAGATTTTATCGGTGAACAATAACACCTAAACTCTCAACAAGCTGAAGCGCCTGCTCTCCATCCAACTTCACTCCATCTAAATTAATTCGCCTTGCATCAAGCTCGCCAAGCGCCCCACCCGTTAAATCACAACCAGTAAAATCAGCCAAAGACCAATCAAACGATGAAAACTCCCCACAAGAAAGATCGGAGCCACGAAACACGGCGCCAGTTATCACAGTGCCATTCCAGCGATTTTCCCACAGTTCGCACTTTTCTAATATGACTCTAGAAAAATTAGCGTAACTAAGATTTGTCTTGGTTATATAAGCACTACAAAACCATGACCTTGTAGTTATCATATTCATAAAATTAGCCCCTCGAAAATCAGCTCCTTGAGCTAAACACTCACTAATTTCAAGACCTAAGGCGCTAATGTTTTTAAAATTACTCATTGATAAATCGCAGCTTTTAAAGCTAGCGTTTTTTAGTTTGGCTCTATTAAAATCACACCCTTCCAAGCTATTCCTGTCGTAAAAACTACAATCAACAAATTCAGTATCAGTTAAATCAACCCCTGAAAAATCACAATTTGAAAAGGCAATATTTTTAACTCTATTCCCCGTAAATTGATCTCGTGAAAACTTTTCATTGATAAAGTGCTTTTCCATACATGCTACACCTGGTTATTTATACAGTGCAATCATTGTACATTAATTTGAACAACCTTAAACTCTAGCTAAAATTGATTCATACAATCCCTTTTATGTTAAACGGGCGAGTTAGTTAGCGAAAACCGCCCGTTCATCCCCACTAAAGCCCCTCAAAACGATTTTAAGACACTATCACCCTATAAAACACCCAAATCTACGCTGAAAGTTTAGAACGGTTTTGCGAGCTTCTGAGTGCGTTTTTAACATCATTCAAACTGACAAGTAAAACGATGCGAAATCGCTGAAAGACACAAACTTGTTTTGTGGCAAGAAGCGATTTGACCAACCGAGTACGGGTCCGCTTGGAAAAAGGAAATTATCCTACGTTAAGCGTTTTAAGCTAACGGGTGATTTCGTTCCATTGAGCGCGAACCCCTGACCGTAAGGGATGTACGAAATGATCCGGCTGTCCGTTAATGGTTTTGCTTACTTTCGGACATGTTGTCTACATGCTGTACGTAATCGTTCGGTTTCGGACACAGAAACGCTGTAGCCCCGCGAACCGAGTGATATCCAATAGCCGATTGGTTAAAAAGTAGTCTTAGCGTAGGTTATTTTCCCTTTTCCAAGCGGACCCCAAAATCAATTTATATAATCTCATTATGCTCTTAAAAAAGAATCAACAAAAAGATCCTTAGCAGATACTTACGCCTGTGGCACCGATTTACCATAACGCGTCATTACGCGCACCGCTGAAACGCGCTCAGGGCGGTTTTACGTCCTGAGCCATAAAAACCCCCGTCTTCTCACCGAAAACCGCTCAGAATCGCATACCGTGATTTTCAGCCCCATGCATA
>NZ_JBGDVX010000032.1:0-4433 GCF_046551535.1 Salmonella sp. SAL04162 | reverse complement strand
CCAGGGGTTTCGGGGGGCGGCGAGCCCCCTGAACCAGTCACAGAAGGAACCCTCGCAGAGGGGACGCTGTGTGTACTGGCTTAAAGGGTAGTACAGTATGTCAGGTTCTGTGCTGTCTGCAAAAAAAAAAGCCCTCTGCTAGAGAGGGCTGTTATCTGATATAGGTTGTTTTGTCCCAAACTACAAAGACGGTCAGGCTGGATTATAAAATGGATATATGTCTTCACAGAGTGTGTTACTGATAGTGACTGTGCGCTCGTGGAAGAATTTCAGCAGTGTATCTAGCACTTCGGTTGATAGAATTTGTTGGTGGATGGGATTAACCTTCAACCCGCAAAGGTCCCCAATTACTTGATTAAGAAACCAAGAATCCGACATATTCCCTTGAGAAAACCAGCGAGTGTTATCAGATAATCTTTCCAGCATATTCTTATCATCTGTTGAATCTAGGTAGTGCTTTACAAAACCAATAACTTTAACTCTTACAGCTTCTGATTTTCTCCCATGTTCCTTAAGATAAGTAGCATTGAGAAAAAGTCCAGCGGCTAAAAATACAACCCCTTCACCATCAACAATGGTTACGCCATTAGCTTCAACTATGGCTACAACCTTCTTTGCAACACCTAGAATCTTATCGCTAACGTATAAGTCGACTTGATTGCTGCTAATTTTTTTTCTAAAAAAACCAAACATTATAACCCTCTAAAATCTCTATACCATTTAGAACGACTGATCCCTAAATCAAGCCAAGGGCTTCCGACAATCTTTGGCCTTCCCCCTCCTCGGCTTTTCATTCCTCTTTTCGATTGAATTTCAGATGAGTGAGTATCTGCAACATATTGCACAAAATTAGCTTCAGAGAAGTTTTTGTATGTCCATTTAGCAATGCTCTTAGCTATTCCACTAACTTCATTTTCATCCAGAGGGGCTAAAAATTGCAGGTTATAGGCACTGGCACGTTCGTAGCAGGCTTGCAGCCACTGCTCATACTCAGGCCAGCCCTGACGGATAGCACGGTATGCCCACTTGCGGGTTTTATCGAACAGGGTGCAGTTACGGCCTAAACCATAATCGGGTAGGATTTCTTTGTCGTTCGCCGCACTCAGATCGAGTGAGTCCGCTAACCAGTCCAGCGTGTAAAGTTCCGGCTGCCACACGGCAAGCTGCCAGTGGTCATGGTTCGGATTCTTGCAGATTAACCCCGAATAGCCGGTGTCAGCGTCCAGTTTTTGACACAGCGCACGCTCAACCGCTGCCGCATACTTCAGCGGCTTCATTTTTCCGTCAGGTGCGGTGCGTACTGCGGTTTTCAGTGCGTACAGCAAATGGGCGTGACCATTTTCGGGATTCATGATGGTCAGTGTGGGCGCGGGGGCGTTGCGGTCGCTCCAGTCTATCGCCGCACCAGGGCGGTCAACGTCAAACCCGAGCCAGAACATCGCGTGTGGCTGGTTGAACTGGATATATTTCGCAAGAATGGCGCGCTCTTTCCCGGCAATGCGTACGCCGAACTGGAGTTCGTCGGTAAAATAGGGTTTGCGGGGAAGCCGCTCGTTAAAAAGGTCGAGTGCCTGGTTAGTCAATCTCGCCTGCGCTTATGGCGGGCTGTTGTTTCGCACGGTTCATGTGCTAGTATCCTTCTTAGGTTTTGTGCCTGCGCCCTCGTTAATCATGTCCTTCCGCCAAGTCGAGCATGATTACGGGGGCGTCGTCTTTTCTGCCGCTTAACGTTACACACCCCGCCGTATTTTGTCACCTGTCACCGTCAGTTATTGCCTGAAGCAACAGACCATTACCTTCCGGGTAAAAAACGCGTACACTGGCAACACGTGCTATATACACGTGTAAAAATCAGGAGATCATCATGCCCGTATCAGCGATGCGCCATAAAAAAACCGTCAGTGTGACAATCGAGCCTGCGCTTTTGCATCAGGCCCGCGAAGCCGGGATTAATCTGTCTGCCACGCTCACCACCGCCCTGAAACATCAGATCCGCGAGTCAGAAGCGGAGCGCTGGAAACGCGCCAACCGCAAGGCAATCCAGGAGCTCAACCGTATTACGGACGAGCACGGCTTACTCTCTGACGATCACAGGACGTTCTGATGCAGTTCATGGTTTACCGCAATAACAGCAACAACCGGGCTTATCCCTATCTGCTCGATGTACAGAGCGATATTATCGACGAACTGAATACCCGCCTGGTGATCCCGCTGTTTCTGCTGGATGAAGTGAATGGACGGCCCGCCCGCCGCCTGACCCCGGTGCTGAATGTGGACGGTGAGGATTTTCTGGTCATGACACATGAAATGGCCAGCGTTCGCCAGTCACAGCTAGGGGAAGAGGTGGTGAGCGTCCAGGAGCACCGGCAGGCCATCAAGAATGCGCTGGATTTTCTGCTCGACGGTTTCTGAGTTTACCTTTCCATCCCGTGATCGTGTCCCCGGCTGCGTCCGGGGGCAAATGAGCGCGTTTTCTGTCGTTCCTGTTTCTGCGCCAGCTCCCTGTCCAGTCTGGCTACCTGCGCGTCAAGCGGCTGACGGCTTCGGTTAAGCTCATGACCTGCTGCCGCAAGCTCTCCACCTGCCCGCTCAAGTGCTGACACGCCTGGTCGCTGCGCATCAGCGCGGCGGAAGTAGTGGTGAACATGGTCTGCAAGCTGTCGTAACTGGCCTGCCATGCCTGCTGTCGTGTCTCGTAATCGTCCTGTAAGCGCTCTAACGCACTCAGCAGCAGTTTTTCGGTCTCGGTCATGGATTTGCTTGTCCTTATCGCTAAAAACGCCGTATGGCGCTTCTGTGGCAACTGACGGGGCTATTTCGCGGTGTAGGTCACTACCTGTTTGTCGTTTTTCGAGGTGTACAGCTCGACGCCCTTCGCGCTCTTCGGCAGCACCACGTAATACTTGTTCTTCCGGGTGTCGTCCGTGAGTATTTCCACCCCCGCCCCCGATTTCGCTTTCAGGTCGGTAAGCTGCTGGCTGTAGCTGTTCATCTCGTCCAGCCGTGAGGCGATGAGTGTCCCCTGAAACCACAGTATCCCCGACAGAATACCGATCAGCAGCACACCACAAACCAGTATCCATATCAGCGCTATCGTGACCGAGCGCCGCAGCAGGGTTGTCTGCCGGGTGTTCTGCTCGTGGATAGCGTCGCTGATGTTCTTCCCGCTTGATTTCAAGGCCTCGCTGATGGATTGCTCGAGCTTCACAAACTCGCTTTTCACGCTCTCCCCGGTACGCTGTGCCTGCTGCTTCGAGGTCTCCTCGAAGGCTTTCGCTAAATCTAAAATCCCGCTCATATAACGCTCCTTTTAACCGGATATTTCGTCCACCGTCCGGGTCGGCAATGCTGAGACTGCTTTTCGTTTCTCGCACCACTGTCAACCCGCCGTTTTCCAGCGCCCTGACCACATCCTCACGGTCGCGGATCATCCCCTGTGCCACCATCGTTTCCAGCGAGTCCGTAATGGTCTGCGCCGCCTTCTGACGGTCGCCGGGAAGGTCATTTCCCGGTGTCAGGGTTCGCCTTCGGGCGGGATCATGAGGGTCATCAAGATTCAGGCGGTCATTGGTCAGAGTCTGCCAGGCGTTGACCCTGGGACGGTCAGCCCGGTCATAGTAGGGTTGCAGGCGTTTCCCGCTCTGCAATTCGATGTTCGGGATCACAAAATTCAGCTCCAGCCTGTCCTTGTCCCGGTGCTCCACCCAAAGGCAGGCGTACTGGTCGCCATCCAGACCGGGCAACAGTGTCTGCTCGAACTCCTCCATCAGACGCTCTTTCTCATCGTCAGGGAGGTTTTCTTCCCGGAACGACAACACCCCGGAGGTGTAGGCGCGGGCAAAATCACAACCATCAATCAGTTGCCTGATACGCTCAGGCTCACCGCGCAGCACCACCGCTTTTTCCCTGTCTCGTTCTTTCCCCAGCAGGTAATCCACCGGGCCACTGCCTGCACCCGCACCCCGGCTATGAATTTTGACGATCACGCTGTGTCTCCAGAAGCTCAGATAACTGGCGATCAAGACTGGTCAGTACCGCCAGAAGAGAGACCTGCTGATAGGCCGGGATAGCGTCCAGACCATGCAGCTTACGGGCTATCTGATTAAGGTTATTTCCGATGCCGGTCACCTGGCGAAGCAGTGCCGGATCTACGTCAGGCACACGCCGACGACGTAATACATGTTCACCCAAACCGAGCGAGCGCAGCCATTCAGCGAGATGAGCACGATCACAACGTGCCAGTAGTCGCTCATGTTCACTCTCAGTCAGGCGGATTTTTATCTCTTTCGTTCGCTTGTCCATGACACTCCGCTGAGAAAACTTTCGCACCCAGAGTGCGAATTTTCGCAGTGGATGCCAGGGGTTTCGGGGGGCGGCGAGCCCCCTGAACCAGTCACAGAAGGAACCCTCGCAGAGGGGACGCTGTGTGTACT
>NZ_JBGDVX010000031.1:0-4537 GCF_046551535.1 Salmonella sp. SAL04162 | reverse complement strand
GTAAGCAGAGTTTTTGAAATGTAAGGCCTTTGAATAAGACAAAAGGCTGCCTCATCGCTAACTTTGCAACAGTGCCGGTAAATCCATGCTGGCCCTGCAACTGGCCGCACAGATTGCAGGCGGGCCGGATCTGCTGGAGGTGGGCGAACTGCCCACCGGCCCGGTGATCTACCTGCCCGCCGAAGACCCGCCCACCGCCATTCATCACCGCCTGCACGCCCTTGGGGCGCACCTCAGCGCCGAGGAACGGCAAGCCGTGGCTGACGGCCTGCTGATCCAGCCGCTGATCGGCAGCCTGCCCAACATCATGGCCCCGGAGTGGTTCGACGGCCTCAAGCGCGCCGCCGAGGGCCGCCGCCTGATGGTGCTGGACACGCTGCGCCGGTTCCACATCGAGGAAGAAAACGCCAGCGGCCCCATGGCCCAGGTCATCGGTCGCATGGAGGCCATCGCCGCCGATACCGGGTGCTCTATCGTGTTCCTGCACCATGCCAGCAAGGGCGCGGCCATGATGGGCGCAGGCGACCAGCAGCAGGCCAGCCGGGGCAGCTCGGTACTGGTCGATAACATCCGCTGGCAGTCCTACCTGTCGAGCATGACCAGCGCCGAGGCCGAGGAATGGGGTGTGGACGACGACCAGCGCCGGTTCTTCGTCCGCTTCGGTGTGAGCAAGGCCAACTATGGCGCACCGTTCGCTGATCGGTGGTTCAGGCGGCATGACGGCGGGGTGCTCAAGCCCGCCGTGCTGGAGAGGCAGCGCAAGAGCAAGGGGGTGCCCCGTGGTGAAGCCTAAGAACAAGCACAGCCTCAGCCACGTCCGGCACGACCCGGCGCACTGTCTGGCCCCCGGCCTGTTCCGTGCCCTCAAGCGGGGCGAGCGCAAGCGCAGCAAGCTGGACGTGACGTATGACTACGGCGACGGCAAGCGGATCGAGTTCAGCGGCCCGGAGCCGCTGGGCGCTGATGATCTGCGCATCCTGCAAGGGCTGGTGGCCATGGCTGGGCCTAATGGCCTAGTGCTTGGCCCGGAACCCAAGACCGAAGGCGGACGGCAGCTCCGGCTGTTCCTGGAACCCAAGTGGGAGGCCGTCACCGCTGATGCCATGGTGGTCAAAGGTAGCTATCGGGCGCTGGCAAAGGAAATCGGGGCAGAGGTCGATAGTGGTGGGGCGCTCAAGCACATACAGGACTGCATCGAGCGCCTTTGGAAGGTATCCATCATCGCCCAGAATGGCCGCAAGCGGCAGGGGTTTCGGCTGCTGTCGGAGTACGCCAGCGACGAGGCGGACGGGCGCCTGTACGTGGCCCTGAACCCCTTGATCGCGCAGGCCGTCATGGGTGGCGGCCAGCATGTGCGCATCAGCATGGACGAGGTGCGGGCGCTGGACAGCGAAACCGCCCGCCTGCTGCACCAGCGGCTGTGTGGCTGGATCGACCCCGGCAAAACCGGCAAGGCTTCCATAGATACCTTGTGCGGCTATGTCTGGCCGTCAGAGGCCAGTGGTTCGACCATGCGCAAGCGCCGCCAGCGGGTGCGCGAGGCGTTGCCGGAGCTGGTCGCGCTGGGCTGGACGGTAACCGAGTTCGCGGCGGGCAAGTACGACATCACCCGGCCCAAGGCGGCAGGCTGCCCCCCCCCACTCTATTGTAAACAAGACATTTTTATCTTTTATATTCAATGGCTTATTTTCCTGCTAATTGGTAATACCATGAAAAATACCATGCTCAGAAAAGGCTTAACAATATTTTGAAAAATTGCCTACTGAGCGCTGCCGCACAGCTCCATAGGCCGCTTTCCTGGCTTTGCTTCCAGATGTATGCTATTCTGCTCCTGCAGCTAATGGATCACCGCAAACAGGTTACTCGCCTGGGGATTCCCTTTCGACCCGAGCATCCGTATGAGACTCATGCTCGATTATTATTATTATAGAAGCCCCCATGAATAAATCGCTCATCATTTTCGGCATCGTCAACATAACCTCGGACAGTTTCTCCGATGGAGGCCGGTATCTGGCGCCAGACGCAGCCATTGCGCAGGCGCGTAAGCTGATGGCCGAGGGGGCAGATGTGATCGACCTCGGTCCGGCATCCAGCAACCCCGACGCCGCGCCTGTTTCGTCCGACACAGAAATCGAGCGTATCGCGCCGGTGCTGGACGCGCTCAAGGCAGATGGCATTCCCGTCTCGCTCGACAGTTATCAACCCGCGACGCAAGCCTATGCCTTGTCGCGTGGTGTGGCCTATCTCAATGATATTCGCGGTTTTCCAGACGCTGCGTTCTATCCGCAATTGGCGAAATCATCTGCCAAACTCGTCGTTATGCATTCGGTGCAAGACGGGCAGGCAGATCGGCGCGAGGCACCCGCTGGCGACATCATGGATCACATTGCGGCGTTCTTTGACGCGCGCATCGCGGCGCTGACGGGTGCCGGTATCAAACGCAACCGCCTTGTCCTTGATCCCGGCATGGGGTTTTTTCTGGGGGCTGCTCCCGAAACCTCGCTCTCGGTGCTGGCGCGGTTCGATGAATTGCGGCTGCGCTTCGATTTGCCGGTGCTTCTGTCTGTTTCGCGCAAATCCTTTCTGCGCGCGCTCACAGGCCGTGGTCCGGGGGATGTCGGGGCCGCGACACTCGCTGCAGAGCTTGCCGCCGCCGCAGGTGGAGCTGACTTCATCCGCACACACGAGCCGCGCCCCTTGCGCGACGGGCTGGCGGTATTGGCGGCGCTAAAAGAAACCGCAAGAATTCGTTAACTGCACATTCGGGATATTTCTCTATATTCGCGCTTCATCAGAAAACTGAAGGAACCTCCATTGAATCGAACTAATATTTTTTTTGGTGAATCGCATTCTGACTGGTTGCCTGTCAGAGGCGGAGAATCTGGTGATTTTGTTTTTCGACGTGGTGACGGGCATGCCTTCGCGAAAATCGCACCTGCTTCCCGCCGCGGTGAGCTCGCTGGAGAGCGTGACCGCCTCATTTGGCTCAAAGGTCGAGGTGTGGCTTGCCCCGAGGTCATCAACTGGCAGGAGGAACAGGAGGGTGCATGCTTGGTGATAACGGCAATTCCGGGAGTACCGGCGGCTGATCTGTCTGGAGCGGATTTGCTCAAAGCGTGGCCGTCAATGGGGCAGCAACTTGGCGCTGTTCACAGCCTATCGGTTGATCAATGTCCGTTTGAGCGCAGGCTGTCGCGAATGTTCGGACGCGCCGTTGATGTGGTGTCCCGCAATGCCGTCAATCCCGACTTCTTACCGGACGAGGACAAGAGTACGCCGCAGCTCGATCTTTTGGCTCGTGTCGAACGAGAGCTACCGGTGCGGCTCGACCAAGAGCGCACCGATATGGTTGTTTGCCATGGTGATCCCTGCATGCCGAACTTCATGGTGGACCCTAAAACTCTTCAATGCACGGGTCTGATCGACCTTGGGCGGCTCGGAACAGCAGATCGCTATGCCGATTTGGCACTCATGATTGCTAACGCCGAAGAGAACTGGGCAGCGCCAGATGAAGCAGAGCGCGCCTTCGCTGTCCTATTCAATGTATTGGGGATCGAAGCCCCCGACCGCGAACGCCTTGCCTTCTATCTGCGATTGGACCCTCTGACTTGGGGTTGATGTTCATGCCGCCTGTTTTTCCTGCTCATTGGCACGTTTCGCAACCTGTTCTCATTGCGGACACCTTTTCCAGCCTCGTTTGGAAAGTTTCATTGCCAGACGGGACTCCTGCAATCGTCAAGGGATTGAAACCTATAGAAGACATTGCTGATGAACTGCGCGGGGCCGACTATCTGGTATGGCGCAATGGGAGGGGAGCAGTCCGGTTGCTCGGTCGTGAGAACAATCTGATGTTGCTCGAATATGCCGGGGAGCGAATGCTCTCTCACATCGTTGCCGAGCACGGCGACTACCAGGCGACCGAAATTGCAGCGGAACTAATGGCGAAGCTGTATGCCGCATCTGAGGAACCCCTGCCTTCTGCCCTTCTCCCGATCCGGGATCGCTTTGCAGCTTTGTTTCAGCGGGCGCGCGATGATCAAAACGCAGGTTGTCAAACTGACTACGTCCACGCGGCGATTATAGCCGATCAAATGATGAGCAATGCCTCGGAACTGCGTGGGCTACATGGCGATCTGCATCATGAAAACATCATGTTCTCCAGTCGCGGCTGGCTGGTGATAGATCCCGTCGGTCTGGTCGGTGAAGTGGGCTTTGGCGCCGCCAATATGTTCTACGATCCGGCTGACAGAGACGACCTTTGTCTCGATCCTAGACGCATTGCACAGATGGCGGACGCATTCTCTCGTGCGCTGGACGTCGATCCGCGTCGCCTGCTCGACCAGGCGTACGCTTATGGGTGCCTTTCCGCAGCTTGGAACGCGGATGGAGAAGAGGAGCAACGCGATCTAGCTATCGCGGCCGCGATCAAGCAGGTGCGACAGACGTCATACTAGATATCAAGGGCACTGTTGCAAAGTTAGCGATGAGGCAGCCTTTTGTCTTATTCAAAGGCCTTACATTTCAAAAACTCTGCTTA
>NZ_JBGDVX010000030.1:0-4591 GCF_046551535.1 Salmonella sp. SAL04162 | reverse complement strand
TGGCGTAATGCCAGCGCAGCCGGGTAGTCAATGGCCACCGGCAGTTGCGCAGCAGGAAAGGTGCCCCCCTGACCGGGAAGCGCCGGTAGATCATTCATCCCGGTCTCCGTCCCCCTGAACAGGGTGCCCGGTGGTAACATGATATTCCTGAGCCAGCCGCCAGACCGCCCCGCCAAATTCCGTCCCCCCGACTGTCTGTGTCCAGGTCTCCACGCAGTCCAGACTTTTCGCCACCACCGCAAAATCCACATGGCTGAGCGGCGTGTCGCCCTGTACCCCCGGGGTTTCCAGCACCAGGCCATCCGGTACACCGGGGGGAGGAGAGCCTGCCAGTCTGGCGGAGCGGCGCCAGAAGCTCCGGATACAGCCTCCCTGTTTCAGGCTGCCTGCCAGTATCTGTTCTGAAATCCTCATTCACTTCTCCTCTTCAGGATCGGCCTGTCCGGCAGGAGCGCGTGGTTCCCCGGCGGCAGCTATTATCTGTACATGATCATGGATGTATACAGCCGCAAAATCGTGGCTGCAGAAGTGCGGGAAGTTGAGCGCGGTGAGTATGCAGCGGCCCTGTTACAGCGGGCCGTTATCGTGGAGAACTGCAGGAACAATGGGTTGATCCTGCACTCAGACAATGGGGCACCGATGAAGAGCTTCACCATGCTGGCCAAAATGTACGAACTCGGGGTCTGCTCATCATTCAGCAGACCGAGGGTCAGCAATGATAACCCCTACTCGGAGTCGCAGTTCCGTACGCTGAAACACTGCCCTGAATGGCCAGCAGATGGCTTTACCGATATAAGTAAAGCGCGAGAGTGGGTGCACAGCTTCATCCGCTGGTACAACACTCAGCATCGACATAGTGGGATTAAGTTCGTCACACCTGAGCAAAGACATCTGGGGCTGGATAAAACGCTGCTCAAACAGCGAAAAGTTGTCTACGAAACAGCGCGATGTCTACATCCTGAGCGCTGGTCAGGGAAAACTCGTAACTGGACACCGATAGAGATAGTGGCACTTAACCCGGAGAATGAACGCCGGGCAGCATAAAAAACGACAACTGTCTTGAAAAACGCCGCCAAACATTGATCGATTCAGATGCCATTTTGCAAGAATCGGTGTTCATCTGACCAGAATCGCTGTTCACGTTTCCAGAATCTTTCTTAACGCATTGATTTTTCATGCTATCTCTTTCTCTTTAATCCACAGGAGAGAGATATGCCGAACAAGAGAATCAACATGCGTAAAATTCGAGATATTTTAAGACTGCGTTTTGAGGCCGGACTCTCCTTCCGTCAGATCAGTCAGTGCGCCGACGTCAGTACCGGTGCTATCCAGAAAATGCTCAAACGTCTTGATGCTGTCGGGGTCTCCTGGCCATTGCCTGAGGGAATGTCGGAGAGCAGACTCGCCAGCCTGCTGTATCCGGAGTCCGACAGCCGTCCCGGCGAGCTTGAGGATCCTGACTGGGCTGAAATCCACATGGAACTGCGCAAAACCGAAGGATTAAACAGTACAATTAGAACAGGGGCACCAGGCAGGGCAACCGCATGAACGGGTTGAGTTCGTCAGGTTGGTGTAAATTCAGTTCCAGCTTTCCGGTCCGGTAATATGCCTGTTATGCGCTGAGTGGCAGCTTTGCCAGGTGGTATGGGCGCTTTTCTCGTCGGTCTGCACGAACACCTGTTGCAGTGCCGCACGTACCACCGACTGGTTCGCCCTGCTGACGCGGCTCAGTACGTTGCGCATGAAGTGGATCCGGCAGCGCTGCCAGCTGGCAGAGAACACCTGCTGTATCGCTGCGTTCGGACCACAGTGTGAGTCGGAGATGACCGGTTTCATACCCCCCAGACCGCGCTCCTTAAGGCTCAGCAGGAAGGCCAGCCAGAAGCTTTGGCTTCTGACTCGCCGATGTCCATTCCGATGATCCCCCGGCGTCCGTCCAGGTTAACCGCGCAGGCGATTATCCTGGCCATACTGACCACCCGGCTGTTCCTGCGCACTTTCACATAAATAACATCAGGCCACAGCCAGGGCCATTCACCCTCCAGCGGACGGTGCAGGAAGGCCTGTACGCGCTCATCGATGCTCCGACAGATGGATAATGCCTGGCTGCGGGAGATGCTGCACATCCCCATCGACTGTATCAGGGCATCCACCTTGCGGGTGGAGACGCCATTTATCCACGCTTCCTGGATAACCGCATTCAGCGCTTTCTCCGACAGGCGGCAGGCTTCGGGGAAGGACGGGAAGTATGAGCCTTCACGCAACTTCGGACTACGCAGCTCCAGCGTACCGGGCCGGGTGTTGTACTCAGTATTTTTTGACATGAAATTCCTGAGTCCTTTCTTTTCAGCCATATTGCCCCCATCTCACGGTTAATACCGTGAGATGCGCAGGTACAGAAAAAGCCAGTGCATTCAGTAATGCCGCCACTGGCTTTTGCAGAAATTTATATACGGAAAATACCCGATAACTCAGAATGCCCTGTCCCGGTAATACACATTCCGCTTATCGTTTATCAGGGAAAAATCGGCCCCCACGGATTCCAGGCCAGAGCCACATTACATCCCATAATAAAAAACGTCCCACCAACTACGGTATAAGCAATAACCCGTTTCAACATATGACCTCCAGATGGTTCTTTCAACCACTATTTAAAATAGCTGTTAACTCTCATACAGACAGATATCGGGAGTCAACCCCGAACTTCAAAAAAGTCCCTGTTACTGCCTTATATTATTGGCGCTGACAAAATAACGTACTGCAGGTATAAAGCCGGGTTATGGCAGGGTACAGATTATCTCCGGAACGTTAATCCGGGAGCGATGGCTAGCTGAAACTGAGCGGCGGACATTCAGTTCCTTAAGCGTAAAGGCATGGTAGATCTCCCGGCTCTGTGATGTATCGCTGGCTGACACAACGACAGATGTTCCTGTACGGGAATGTATTCTGGTCAGCATATCGGCCAGTTGAAGATGGCTCTGAAGCGGGAACTTTTCCCCTGTATAGGCAGTAAAACCGGAAGTGGCATTAAGTGGCAGGTAAGGTGGATCACAGTATATGGCACACCGGAGTGAGGAAAACATCCCCTCCGTCACGACCTTCAGAGTCTCTTCAAAATCTGCATGGAAAAAAGTGATATGGCACCGCTCCGTTTTACGGACAAAATTGAGGATATCATGTTCAGGCAGGCTGCAGTTACCGGGACGACCATAAGGAACATTGAACTGACCTTTTTTATTGTACCGACAGACACCATTGAAACCGTGCCGGTTCAGCCAGATAAAAAGTGCTGATTTTTCAGGTCCGGGAGCCAGTGTGTTGAAGTTTTTTCTATTTTCCTGATAAATGCTTTCATTGTGTCCTGAAGCCCATAGCTGCTTCAGATGGCTAATCAACAGGGATGTGTTATCCCGGGCATAACGATAAACATCAATCAGATCCGCATTATTATCCGCCAGTACATACTGACGGTAACAGGTATTCAGAAAAACAGATGCGCTACCGACAAAGGGTTCAACGAGACATTCCACTTCATGTTCAGAAGGCAGCGAGTTAAGCAACTGATCCATACAGCGGGTTTTGGCTCCGGCCCATTTCAGAAAAGATGAAATCACACCAAACCGTGAAGCGGGTGTTGCCCCTCCCGGAATGACAGATGAAAAAGTATGTTTATTAATTTTCGGCACTCTCCTGTTCAGACAGATTCACATTATGTGACTGTATTTTTGTTATTATTCACGCCTGTATATGATATTAATGTTGCCTGAATTACAGAAGCCCCTGATTTTGACCTGAGTATGGTTCTTTATAAGGAAATCAGTGGATTTCACAATTTATATTAACAAATCAGTCAGTAAACCCGAAACAGATTTACTCATTCTGACAGACTAACTGTGTGTTGCAGGATGCTCTGCACTCCACGGTCTCATTTCGGGGCAGTCATCCGGATTATATGATTATAAATGCAGTGGATCGTGTGGTTCCGGGGAACTCATCTTGACGCGGCGATTGCAGCCTGTTAACCGAACCAGGGTAATCCGGTCGGATGCTGAGGTACTGAGCAGAGAGTTCGTGGCGGGCGTTGAAGTACTGACCAGGGGAATGGCTGTATGGGCGGCGAGTACTGACTCGGGTTTTTCACGGCGCTGAAGCCCCGTGGTGAGCGGGCTCCCGCTGTTTTCGGTGTCAGGCGCGTAAGTCCTGACGTCGGAAGTTGCCGGGGACAGGCAGGTCATCAGGTGGGTCACAGTCCCTTCCTTCTCAGCATTTATGCCCATTAAGCTGAGAAGATGAACCCCGGCAGTGGCAGCAATTCCTCAAGACGATCTTCCGGCCATGACGGCAGCCTGTTCAGGACATCCGTCAGCCACGCATGAGGCTCCAGACCATTGAGCTTAGCCGTTTCCAGCAGACTCATTATCCGGGCCGCACGCTCTCCCGCCATCAGTGAACCGGCGAAGAGCCACGACTTTCTGCCCATGACCACCGTTTTGATGGTTCTTTCGCAGACATTGTTGTGTGTGCCTTGCAAGGCACGATCTTTCCGTCGGTGAAAGTCCGACCCGGCTAACTCTCGCTCCGGCCGGAAGTA
>NZ_JBGDVX010000029.1:0-4613 GCF_046551535.1 Salmonella sp. SAL04162 | reverse complement strand
GTAAGCAGAGTTTTTGAAATGTAAGGCCTTTGAATAAGACAAAAGGCTGCCTCATCGCTAACTTTGCAACAGTGCCCGAGCCCCTGCAGGCAGGAGAGCGCGGTCAGATAGTGGCTGTGCAAGTGGACGATCGCCTTGCAGGCCGGGTTGTGCAAATAGACCGCCCGGTGAAAAGTGACCTCTTTCGACGGTTTGTCGCCGGAGATCCATTCCCCTTGCAGCGTCACCACCGACAACCGCTGAGCCTGCAGTTCGCCGAGGCAGGCGCCGGTCGGCGTCGCCAGCAGGTTGCCGTCCGGCAGCAGCAGCGACAGATTGCCAGCGGAGCCGGTGGCATAGCCGCGGCTAAACAACGAGGCGCCAATCTGCACCATTTCCTCTCGCAGTTGTTGCTCAGTCATGACGAAACTCCTGCTGGGCACGGGCAAAGAACTGGATATCGCCGAAGTTACCTGACTTCAGCGCCAGGGAGAGCGGCTGGCGGGTGTCACGCACCCAGGGCACGCCAGGGGAGATGGTCGGCCCAATATGGAACGCCTCAACCCCCAGGGTCTGCGCCACAATGCTCGACGTTTCCCCTCCGGCCACAATAAAGCGGGTAAATCCGTTCGCCTTCAGGGCGGCGGCAAGAGCGGCAAACAGCTGTTCCACCCGTTCGCTGCTGGCCTTGTCGCCATACTGCGCCTGGATCCGCTGCAGCGTTTGCGGCTCGGTGGTGGCATAGATCATCGGCGCCAGCGGCGCATCGCGCTGCGCGTCCACCCAGTCAGTCAGCGTCCTGACGTAGCTCTCCAGATCGGTAAAGCAGGCGCTTAAGTCGACGGCGCGGGCGGGGGCCTGTTGACGATAGGCCGCCACCTGGCTGTTGGTCATCACCGAGCAGGAGCCCGAGAGCACCACCGCCGGACCGGCCAGCGGCATGCCGGCCTGAGCGCTTTCCCCCCTGGCGCCATGGCGCTGCGCCCAGTCGCGGGCGAGGCCGATGGCGAGGCCGGAACCGCCGGAGACCAGCTTCATCTCCCGCAGCGCCACGCCCTGGGTGAGCAGATCCTGTTCGCTGAGGGCGTCGAGCACCACATAGCGCACCGCCGGATCGTTGACTGCCGCCAGCGCGGCGGCGACCGGGCGACAATCGGCCAGGCAATCAGCGCGGCTTTTCCGCGCCCTTGGCGCTCAATTAAGCGGCCCAGGTGCGCATCCTCCATCGGCGTCACCGGATGGTGGCGCATCCCGGACTCATTCAGCAGTTGCTCGCCGACGAACAGATATCCCTGATAGACCGTGCGGCCGTTAACCGGCAGCGCCGGGGAAATCACCGTCCGCGTCTCACCCAGCTCGGCCAGCAGGGCATCCAGCACCGGGCCAATGTTGCCCTGCGCGGTGCTGTCGAAAGTGGAACAGTACTTGAAATAAAACTGCTGACAGCCCTGGGCCTGCAGCCAGCGCAGGGCCGCCAGCGACTGGCTGACGGCCATTTCCGCCGGGCAGGAGCGGGTTTTCAGGCTGATGACCACCGCCTCGCTGGTCAGCGGAATATCGCGGGTCGGCACGCCATTCAGTTGCACCGTCGGCATGCCGTTGCGCACGAGGAAGCTGGCAATATCCGTGGCGCCGGTGAAGTCATCGGCAATGACACCAAGCTGCATGTTGTCTCTCCTCACTGTTTATGGCCCGGCAGGGTGATGCCGTTGAAAATCTTGATCACCGCGCTGTCATCTTCCCGACCGAATCCGGCATTACTGGCGGAGGTGAACATATTCAGCGCGGTGGTAGCGAGCGGCAGCGGGAAGGTCAGCGCCCGGGCAGTGTCATTCACCAGCCCGAGATCTTTGACAAAAATATCGACAGCGGATTTTGGCGAGTAATCGCCATCCAGGACGTGCTGCATGCGATTCTCAAACATCCAGGAATTACCCGCCGCGTGGGTGACCACGTCATACATCGTCTCCAGTGGGATCCCGGCGCGGGCGGCAAGCGCCATCGCTTCGGCGGCAACGGCGATGTGCACCCCGGCCAGCAGCTGATGGATAATTTTTACCGTCGAGCCAAGACCAATGTCGCTCCCGATGCGGTAGACTTTGCCGGCCACGGCGTCCAGCACCGGCGCGAGTCGGGCAAAGGCGGCATCGCTCCCGGAGGCCATCACCGTCATGTCGCCGGCGGCCGCTTTCACGGCGCCGCCCGATACCGGCGCGTCGAGCATCAATAGCTGGTACTCCGCCAGCGCCTCGGCAATGGCCTGAGCATCGGCGGAGGCGATGGTGGACGACACCATCACGACGGTGCCCGGCTTCAGATGGGCGGCGAGGCCGCTCTCGCCGAACAGGATCCCCCGCACCTGGGCGGCATTGACCACCAGCAGCACAACTGCATCCAGTTCCGCGGCGAACGGCACCGCGCTGGGGCCCGCGCCTTTGGCGCCCGCCGCCAGCAGTGCGCGACAGTTGTCGGGATTGATGTCAACGCCCCAGGTGTTCAGGCCCGCCTGCAGGCAGGCGCGGGCGGCGCCCATGCCCATTGAACCCAGTCCAATCACGCAGACGTTAGTGTGTGCAGCCATGCTGGTCTCCTTGTGAACATTAGTTAATTAATGTGATTTAATGATAGAATAAAGCGTTATCATGTGAATTTATGTGAGAGTTATCACGAATAACCCACATGAATATAAAAAATTCACAGGCGGAAAGAGGCTGCACAGCGGCGATTCTTGCCCTAAAATAGCGTAAAAAACAGCGGCAAAGCGCGATAACAACACCGGGTGTCGCCAGGGCCGTAGCCTGGGTGGTGACGCCTGGTGTGAAAAAATGGTAAGGGGAGAGCGGTGATTCCAATAGAACGACATCAGCGTATTTTAGCCCTGGTGGAGCAGCGTGGGGCGGTAAGCATTAACGAGCTGACGGAGATCCTCGGCGTGTCCCATATGACCATCCGTCGGGACGTCAGTAAACTGGAGGAGCAGGGGCTGCTGGTCAGCGTCTCGGGCGGCGTACGCGCCGTCAGCCGGCTGGCCGCGGAACCCAGTCATCTGGTGAAAAGCACGCTGCAGAGTGAGGAGAAACAGGCGATCGGCGCGCTGGCGGCGAGTCATATCGCTAAAAACAGTTGCATCTATCTGGATGCCGGGACTACCACCCTGGCGCTGGCGCGGGCGATCCTCGACCGGAACGATCTCCAGGTGGTCACCAATGATTTTGAGATAACCCAGCTGCTGATCGATGCCAGCCAGTGCGGCGTGATCCACACCGGCGGCACTCTGTGCCGGGAGAACCGCTCCTGCGTGGGCGAATCGGCGGCGCGTACGTTACGCCACCTGGCTATCGATACGGCCTTTATCTCCGCCAGCGGCTGGGACAGTCGCGGGATATTCACCCCTGATGAGAACAAGGTTACCGTCAAGGAGACCGTCAGCCAGGTCAGCGCGAGAAGCATCCTGCTGTGCGACAGTTCGAAATACAATCAGGTGGCCACGTTTATGGCGTTACCTTTGACCCGGTTCACCACCATCATTACCGACCGGCATCTTTCCGATGCCGCCGCCAGTCATATCGCCCGGCACGCCTGCGAGGTGCTGCGGGCCGGATAACGCGCGCGGCCACCGCCGGCTTAGCGTTGCCAGTGCTCGATCAGCGCCGCGCCGATCCCGGCGATTTGCTGATTTCGCTCGGCCATGCTCGCCGGCGTATCCCGCAGATAAATCACCACAATGCGCTCTGCTTTGTTATTCGGGCCAAGCAGGGCGACAATCCCGCGCGCACCCCGCTTGCTAGCTCCGGTCTTATCGGCGATAAACCAGCCCGCCGGCAGCACGGAGCGGATCAACGGTCCGGCGACCCGATCGTCCACCATCCACTGCAGCAGCTGCCGTTGCGAACGGGCGCTCAGACGCTGGCTGGTCAGCAGCTTGCGCAGGGTCGCGGCCATGCTGGCCGGGGTAGTGGTGTCGCGGGCGTCGCCGGGAAGCGCCTCATTCAGTTCCGTTTCCCAGCGGTCAAGGCGGGTGACGTTGTCGCCGATCTGGCGCAAAAAGGCAGTCAATCCTGCGGGGCCGCCGACGGTGGCCAGCAGCAGATTGGCGGCGCTGTTATCGCTCATGGTAATGGCGGCGGCGCAGAGTTCGCCGACCGTCATGCCGTCGGCAAGGTGTTTTTCGCTGACCGGCGAGTAGTCCACCAGATCCTGCTGGCGATAGTGGATCTTTCGCTCCAGCTGTTCGTCACCGGCATCCACCCGCGCCAGCACTGCGCCGCAGAGCACTACTTTAAAGGTGCTCATCATGGGAAAGCGTTCATCGGCGCGCCAGGCGGTCAGCGTGCGGCCGCTGGCCAGATCCATTTCTATCATGCCTACGCGGCCCGACAGCTGGCTTTCGCTTTGTTTAATTTGCTCAAGCGGCTGCGGGCTGGCGTGTACCGCCAGCGGCAGGGTGGCTAACAGGGAGATAATACACAGGCGAATATAACGCATAACCACAATACATCCTTGAGTGAAGGCCGATAAAGGCGAGTAAAGAAGCGACAAATAAGAATAACCCGGCGTTGGCACTGTTGCAAATAGTCGGTGGTGATAAACTTATCATCCCCTTTTGCTGATGGAGCTGCACATGAACCCATTCA
>NZ_JBGDVX010000028.1:1443-6052 GCF_046551535.1 Salmonella sp. SAL04162 | reverse complement strand
TACAGGCTTAACACCCGGATATCCGTGTGGTCGCGGCTCACCAGCCGGCGCAGCAGCTCCCCGCCGCGGCGGTTATCCTCCGGGTCGGACGAGCGCGTCAGCGCCTCCGCGTAGCCCAGCGCCGCATCGCGGTTTTTCGGGTCCAGACGGTAAGCGTTCGCATACGCCCCGGTGGCGGTACCGGCATTACCCAGTATCATACCGGTGCGCCCCAGCATGAGCCAGCCCTCAACATTGCCGGCATCATTCTGCAGGCGGGTGCGCAGCCCCAGCGCCAGCCGCGCCATCTCCTCCTCATTCAGCGGCTGCGCCTGCGGGTCCAGCGCCCGCGCCAGCAGCCCGGGCGTCTGCGCCGTCGCCTGCTGCCAGGCCCTGACCTGCGGATAGCTGCCGGTCAGGGCGTAGCTGCCGGCGCCGACCGCCAGCGCAATGACGGCCCCCGGCACGTAAACGCCCCACCCGGCGCGCGCGCCGCAAACCGGGGTGTCCGCCGGCAGCGGCTCCCGGCGCAGGCGCACCCGCCGGCGCGTGCGGGCAACGATTATCCACCCGCCCGCCACGATGGCGGCCAGCGGCAGCACCCACAGCAGCACCGTCAGCGGGGTCAGCGGCGGGTCGTAGGTGACAAAGTTGCCGTAGCGCGCCACCATGTAATCGATGATTTCCTGGCGGCTCTTCCCCTCCTGCATCAGGTCATACACCCTGCGGCGCATGTCGGTGGCTATCATCGCGTTCGAGTCCGCAATGCTGTTATTCTGGCATTTCGGGCAGCGCAGCTGCTCCGTGAGCTGGCGGAACTGCTGCTCCTGCGCTTCATCTTTAAACGGCATCACGTCGGTGGTCGCCCGCGCTGACCCGGAGATAACCAGCGCCAGCATCAGCATCACCATGCCCGGTAACAGTCTCATTGCGCCGCCTCCCGGCTGTATCTGTCCCACAGCGGTTTCAGTTCACTTTCCCATACCCGGGCATTCAAATCGCCCGCATGGCGGTAGCGGATAATCCCCCTGCCGTCGATGAGGAAGGTTTCCGGCGCGCCGTACACGCCCAGGTCCAGCCCCAGCATCCCGTCGCTGTCCGATAAACTCAGCGCATACGGGTTGCCCAGTTCCTTTAACCAGGCCACCGCCTTCGCCCGGTCATCCTTATAGTTCAGCCCCACCACCCGGATACCCTGCGCGGCCAGCCGGTTCAGGTACTGATGCTCGGCGCGGCAGGTCGGGCACCAGGTGGCCCAGACGTTAAGCAGCACCGGTTTCCCCTGCGTCAGCACCTCCGCCTGGTAGTACTGACCCGGCGTCTCCAGCGATTCCAGGCGGAACGCCGGCACCGGCTTTCCGGTCAGTGCCGATTCGAGATTCGTCGGGTCATCGCCCTGCGCGTTGCGCGCCAGCTGCCACAGCAGCGCCGCGGCAATCAGCAGAAAAATCAGTAACGGTAATAACAGTACGTTGCGTTTCATCCGGCCTCCGGCAATGGTTTACGGCGGCGGTAGCGCGGGTCCGCCAGGCACAGCAGCCCGCCCAGCGCCATCAGCAGCCCCCCGGCCCATATCCAGCGGACAAACGGTTTGTAGTACAGGCGCACGGCCCACGCGCCGTTGTCCAGCTCCTCCCCGAGCGCGGCGTACAGGTCGCGGGTCAGCCCGCCGTCAATCGCCGCCTCGGTCATCACCATCCGGCTGGTGTTGTAGAGCCGTTTCTCCGCGTGCAGCACCGCCTCCGGCTCGCCGTGGCGCGTCACCCCGATGAGGGCCACCCCGCCACGGTAGTTGGGGCCGGTGATGTCCCGCACCTCCCGGAAGGTGAAGCGGTAGTCGTGAATGGTCACGCTGTCGCCCGCCCGCATCCGCACGTCACGCTCCACGCTGTAATTCTGGCTGAAGGCGATACCGGTAATCGTCACCGCCAGCCCGAGGTGCGCCGCCACCATTCCCCAGTAGCTGAGAGAGGTTTTCGTGCCGCGGGACACGCGCTGTACGGCTTCGGCCACCGCCAGCACCGCAATCCAGCAGGCCATCGCCATCCCCACCGCCGTCATGGCGATGATTTTATCTTCCAGCAGCCATGGCAAAAGTACCGACAGCGCCAGGGTGGAGACCAGGGCGGTGAGCAGCAGTTTCCTGATGTTACGCGGCCGGTCCCGGCCCCAGCGCACCAGCGGCCCCACCCCCAGCAGCAGGGCAAAGGGGACCATCAGCCAGGTGAACATGGTGTTAAAGAACGGCTCCCCCACCGAAATGCTGCCCAGCCCCAGCTGTTTGTGCACCAGCGGCAGCAGGGTGCCCAGCAGCACCACCAGCATGGCGGCCATCAGCAGGACGTTGTTGCCGAGCAGCAGCGACTCGCGCGACCACAGCGTGTTGTTCACCCGCGAACGCACCCTGTGCCCGCGCACGGCGAACAGCAGCAGCGAGCCGCCGGTGACCAGCACCATAAAGGCGAGGATAAACATTCCGCGCGCCGGGTCGGAGGCGAAGGCGTGCACCGACACCAGCACCCCGGAGCGCACCAGGAAGGTGCCCAGCAGGCACAGCGAGAAGGCGCAGATGGACAGCAGCAGCGTCCACGCCTTAAAGCCGGCGCGCTGTTCCGTGACCGCCAGCGAGTGCAGCAGGGCGGTGCCCGCCAGCCACGGCATAAAGGAGGCGTTCTCCACCGGGTCCCAGAACCACCAGCCGCCCCAGCCCAGCTCGTAGTAGGCCCACGCCGAGCCGAGCACGATGCCCAGCGTCAGGAACACCCACGCCGCCAGCGTCCACGGGCGGGCAAAACGGGTGAACGCGCTGTCCAGACGCCCGCTCAGCAGCGCGGCGATGGCGAAGGCGAAGGCCACCGAGAAGCCGACATAGCCCATGTACAGCAGCGGCGGGTGGAAAATCAGCCCCGGGTCCTGCAGCAGCGGGTTCAGGTCGCGCCCCTCCACCGGAAAAGCCGGCAGCGTGCGGGCGAACGGGCCGGAGGTGAACAGGATGAACGCCAGAAAACCGGCGCAGACCATCCCCATCACCGCCAGCACCCGGGCGACGATATCCGCCGGCACCTGCCGGCTGAACACCGCCACCGCCAGGGTCCAGCCGCTCATCAGCAGCACCCACAGCAGCAACGAGCCCTCGTGCGCCCCCCAGGTGGCGGCCACCCGGTACCACACCGGCAGCTGCGTGTTCGAGTTGCCGGCGACATAGGCCACGGTGAAGTCGTTAACCACAAAGGCGTGCACCAGCACGAAAAACGCGCCCGCCACGCAGATGAACAGCAGCCAGGCGAACACCCGGGCCGACGCCATCATCCGCGCGTCGCCGCGCGCCACGCCCCACAGCGGGTAAACGGACAGCAGCAGCGCCACGCCGAGCGCCAGGCACAGCAGCGCGGTGCCGTATTCAGGCATCATGATGAGGTGTCCTTATCAGCGCGTTGCGGGCGGCGGTGGTTTTCCTGCATCGCCTTTTCCACTTCCGGCGGGGTGTAGTTCTCGTCATGCTTGGCCAGCACCTCCTGCGCCAGGACGTGGTTGCCCTTCTCCAGGGTGCCCTGCACCACCACCCCCTGCCCCTCGCGGAACAGGTCCGGCAGTATCCCCTCATAGCTCACCGTCACCGCCCCTTCGGCGTCGTAGAGGCTGAAGTTCACCTTCAGCGAGTCCGGGTCGCGCCTGACGCTGCCGGGCATCACCATCCCGCCGACGCGCAGGCGCTGGCCCGCCGCCGGCAGCTGCTGCGTCTCGCGCTTGCCGTAGAGAATTTCGCCGGGGGTATAGAACAGGTCGATATTCGCGCGCAGCGCGTACAGGACCAGGGCGGTGGTCAGCCCCAGGCCCGCCAGCACCGCGCAGACCACCCATAGCCGGTTTTTACGTCGCAGGTTCACGCCGCCTCCTGTTGCGCCTGTGCGGCACGCATCCGCGCCTCGCGCGCCCGCTGCTGCGCCACGCCGCGCAGAATGGCCCGGCGCTGCAGCACCGTGTGCAGCGCCAGCAGCGCCAGCGGCGCCACGGTCATCGCCACCGCCAGCCAGACAAAAAAGGCGTACCCGCCCATGGCGAAAAAATCGCTCCACGATGAAAATGCCGGACTCACCGGTGCCCCCTTTTCAGTATCAGTTCGCTCACCCACGGGCGGCGTTTTTCCATCAG
This sequence comes from Salmonella sp. SAL04162, assembly GCF_046551535.1. Classification (NCBI taxonomy): domain Bacteria; kingdom Pseudomonadati; phylum Pseudomonadota; class Gammaproteobacteria; order Enterobacterales; family Enterobacteriaceae; genus Salmonella; species Salmonella sp. SAL04162. The sequence continues at coordinate 1,921 of NZ_JBGDVX010000028.1, read as the reverse complement.
TAAAATCAGGTTGCGCATCCGCATCAGCGCCAGCGTCATAAAGAGCAGCAGGTAGCCGGCGATGGCCCAGCGCAGCGGCGAGCGCATCGCCGGGTCGATACTCTGCTGCATCCGCGTCGAGCCCTGGTGCAGGGTGTTCCACCACTCGACGGAATAGTGGATAACCGGCAGGTTCACCACGCCGACCAGCACCAGAATGCCCGCCGCGCGCCCGGCCATTTTACGGTCGTCAAAGGCGTGCCACAGGGCGATGACCCCGGCGTAGAGAAACAGCAGCACCAGCTCCGAGGTCAGGCGCGCGTCCCACACCCACCAGGTGCCCCACATCGGTTTGCCCCACGCCGCGCCGGTGACCAGCGCGATGAAGGTGTACACCGCCCCCACCGGCGCCATCGCCGCGACGGCAAGGCTGGCCATTTTCATCTGCCAGACCAGCCCGGTAAACGCCGCCACCGCCATCGCCGCATAGATACCCATT
>NZ_JBGDVX010000028.1:0-1345 GCF_046551535.1 Salmonella sp. SAL04162 | reverse complement strand
GCGATGATGCCGGCCGCCGCCAGCCACGGCACGAGCCTGCCGCAAATCTGATACAGCCGGGGCGGCGCCGCCAGCTGATGAAGGGTTTTCCACATAGTCGTCACCTGACCTCCTGAAACCAGTAAAATGTCCGTCGCGCCGGGGCGCTACTGCACGCTGAGGCGCAGCGCCGCCGCGGTGGCGAACGGGCTTAACGTCGCGCTGCCCGCCAGCAGCGCCCCCAGCACCGCCAGATAGCCGTCAGCGGGTAAATGCATCGATGCCGCGTCCATCGCCGCGGCGGCGAAAATCAGCACCGGGACACTCAGCGGCAGCACCAGAATGCCCAGCAGGACGCCGCCGCGCCGCAGGCCGGCCGTCAGCGCAACGCCCGGCGCGGCGAGAAACCCCAGCGCCGGCGTGCCGAGCAGCAGCGTCAGCGCCATGATTTTCCAGCCGTACACGTCCATCCCCAGCAGCAGCGCCACCAGCGGGGAGAGCATAATCAGCGGCAGGCCGGTCACCGCCCAGTGGGCCAGCACCTTCGCCAGCACCACCGCCGGCAGCGGCACCGGCAGCAGCATCAGCTGCTCCAGGCTGCCGTCCTGCAGGTCGTCGCGAAACAGCCGCTCCAGCGCCAGCAGCGAGGCCAGCAGCGCCGCCACCTGGATGATGCCCGGCGCGATACGCGCCAGCAGCTGCGGCTGCGGCCCGACGCTTAACGGAAACAGGGTGATGACCATCAGGAAGAACCACAGCGGGCCGGCGATGTCCGCGCCGTGGCGGAACGCCACGCGCAGTTCGAGACAGAAGACACGCCACATCACAGCCCTGCCTCCCCGCCGGTCAGCGCCAGGCGGCGGACGGTGTCCGCGGCCCCCGGCAACGGCTGGTGGGTGGTGAGAATGACCATCCCGCCCTGCGCCGTGTGCGCCGCCATCCGCCGGGTGAGGCGCGCCACGCCGTTAACGTCAATGGCGGTGAACGGCTCGTCGAGCACCCACAGCGCGGCGCGGGTCAGCCACAGGCGGGCCAGCGCCACCCGGCGCTGCTGCCCGGCCGAAAGCCGGGCGACCGGCACGTCCTCAAATCCCGCCAGCCCGGCCTGCGCCAGCGCCTCCGGGAGACGCGCGCCGTCGCCGGGGTGGAAGAAATGCAGGTTCTCCCGCGCCGTCAGGCGGGTTTTTATCCCCGGCTGGTGCCCTATCCACAGCAGGCCGGAATGGAAGCTGTCGCGCACGCGGCGCAGGGGTTCGCCCTGCCAGTACACCTCCCCGCCGTCCGGGCGCGCCAGCCCGGTCAGCAGGCGCAGCAGGGTGGTTTTTCCGGCGCCGTTGCCGCCGGTGACCTGCACCCACTCCCCGGC
>NZ_JBGDVX010000027.1:0-6289 GCF_046551535.1 Salmonella sp. SAL04162 | reverse complement strand
GGTAAGCAGAGTTTTTGAAATGTAAGGCCTTTGAATAAGACAAAAGGCTGCCTCATCGCTAACTTTGCAACAGTGCCGCGCGACGAGCAGCAGCACCAGGAGCAGAAGCACGTCGAGAAAAAGCAACAGCAGATCGAGCAGCGCCCACGGCGGGCCGCTCGCATCGGATAAGTCGAAAAATCCGGCTAAAGTGGCCGAGCTGCACATCAGGCCGCGCGGTTTTCCTCCCTGATCGCCGGCGCGGTTTCTTCCTCCCTGAACCGCATGCAGACTTGCCGCCTCGGACACCCCGAGGCGGTTTTTTTTCGCCTCGCTCGAGCATCGCCGCATCCGACGATGCCGAGACGACCAGGCCGCGCACGTCGAGCTGCAGCATCGCCATTGCCGACGATGGCACCAGGTCGCCGGCGGTGGCCACCGACCTCGAGCTCGCATCGCCACATCCGACGATGCGCGCCGGCGTCGACCATCGCCAGGTCTGACGATGGCGGCCGCCCTGCCCTGGATCTCGCATCGCCATTTCTGGCGATGAGATCCACGGAGCGGCCATTTAGACCCGCCAATAACGACCCGGCCAAGATAAATCGCATGACGGCCTTTTTGGCCGGGGGTAGCATGACCGGACACTTTGCGTATGCCCAAAGGAGCCCGCAAGTATGCGCAGGACGAAGCCAGTAGCCGCGCCGATGGTGGCGCGGGTCTATCTGCGCGTCAGCACCGACGCGCAGGACTTGGAACGCCAAGAGGCGATCACTACGGCCGCGAAGGCCGCCGGCTACTACGTCGCCGGCATCTACCGTGAGAAGGCATCCGGCGCACGCGCCGACCGGCCTGAGCTGCTGCGCATGATCGGCGACCTACAGCCCGGCGAGGTGGTCATTGCCGAGAAGATCGACCGCATCAGCCGCCTACCTTTGCCCGAGGCCGAGCGCCTGGTGGCCTCGATACAGGCCAAAGGCGCAAGCCTGGCCGTCCCTGGCGTGGTCGATCTATCCGACCTGGCGGCCGAGGCCCAGGGCGTCGCCAAGATCGTGCTGGAAGCCGTGCAGATCATGCTTTTTCGCCTGGCCTTGCAGATGGCCCGCGACGACTACGAGGACAGGCGCGAACGCCAGCGCCAAGGCATTGAGTTGGCCCGCCAGGCCGGGCGGTACAAGGGCCGCCGTGCTGATCCGAAGCGCCGCGCCCAAGTTGTCGCGCTGCGCAAGTCCGGCTACAGCATCAACAAGACCGCCGAGCTGGCCGGGTACAGTGCGGCCCAGGTGAAACGGATATGGGCCGAGGTCAGCCAGGCCGAAGCGAAGCAGCACGGCGCGTTCGTGGAGGACGCATTGACGGAAGCCGATGCCCTGGCCGCTGTCGGCCAGGATGAGCGCCAGGAGGAAAGGGCATGAAGAAGCCGAACCAAGACGACGAGCCGTTTTTCATCACCGAGGAGATTGCGGCCGAAATGATCGCCGGCGGCTATGAGTTCGAGCTGCCGCCCATTCCTTGCACCATCCGCCTACGCGACGTGCTGGAGCGCATGACCGATGCTGAGCTAGCATTGCAGCCGGGCGAGATCGCCGACCAGGAGCGTGAACGCTGCCGGCGCAAGCCGTGTTCAACCTCATGATCTGGTCATGGTATTTTTCATGGCACTGAGCCTGATAGTTCTTGCAAATTGTTGTCACTAAAGGGTTTTGTGTGCTTGTTTACAATCGAGTGGGTATCGGAGACGAAGAAGGACAAGGTACATGCTGACCGATACCAAGCTGCGCAATCTCAAGCCCAGGGACAAACTCTACAAAGTGAATGACCGGGAAGGTCTCTATGTGGGGGTCGCCTCAGAAAACGGAATCTATGGTCACTCCCGTTTTTGCAACACCGATTTTGACGACAAGTTGGCTTGCTTGAATCTATCCGGCGTCTGAATGGGATTTTATTCCCGCGCCTCGATGAGTTCCGCGCCTGATGAACCTCCAGAAAATATACGGCTTCAATGAGCCTTTCCGTTTTACAGGTTCCTCAACAGGCCGGTGGGCCGTTAGTATCATCAATATCAGTATTCGCAAAACCAGATGAATGATTGTTTAAACTGGTGTATTTCTGCCTTTATGCTTCGTAAGTTTGCTGTCGCGCCGTCAGTGCCCAGGCTATTCTGGCCAGCTTGTTTGCCAGAGCACAGGTGACGACAAAGTTGCTTTTCCGACACAACAACTCCCTGACCCAGTCGGCCAACTTGCCAGACTGGTGTTCCAGTTTTTGTATGAATACCCTGGCACACTGAACCAACAAAGTTCGGATCTTTTTGTTGCCCCGCTTGCTAATCCCTAACAATGTCGTCCGACCTCCCGTGCTGTACTGTCGGGGTACCAGCCCTGTTGCCGCCGCAAAGTCACGGCTGCTGGCGTACTGCTTCCCGTCGCCAATCTCAGTTGAAATAGTACTGGCAGTCAGCGTTCCAACGCAGGGAATACTCAGCAAGCGCTGTCCAACCTCATCTTCGTCCAACTTTCGTTTCAACTGAGATTCCAGATCTTTAATCTGCTCAACAAGATAGTGATAATGCTGTTGTAATTTCAGCAGTAACTGGCTGAGATAAAGAGGCAAACTACTGTCCTCAAGAAGGGTACTCAGTCGACTAATAACGGCAGCACCTCGCGGAACGCTGATACCAAATTCCAGCAGAAAAGCATGCATCTGATTAGTTGTTTTCACCTTATCCTGAACCAGGGATTCACGGACACGATGCAGAGCTCGCATTGCCTGCTGAGATTCGGTTCTGGGCTGCACGAAACGCATAGATGGACGTGATGCTGCTTCACAGATAGCTTCAGCATCAACGAAGTCATTTTTGTTGCTTTTAACGAATGGGCGGACAAATTGCGGTGATATCAGCTTTGGAAAATGCCCTAACTCTTCCAGCTTGCGTGCCATAAAGTGAGAACCGCCACAGGCTTCCATCGCGATGGTTGTTGCCGGGCATGTCGCCAGAAATTCGATTAGCTTTGGTCGGGTGAATTTTTTACGGTAAACGGCCTTCCCACGATGATCCTGACAATGAATATGGAAAGAGTTCTTACCCAGATCGATACCAATAAGCGCAATGTTTTCCATGATGGTTCTCCGAATGAAAGCCTGTCCTCAGCATAGTACTGGGAAGGAGGGAGTGACCATCTCATTAAATAAAGCACGCTAAGCCGGTTGCAGCGGTCGTAGCGGCCTGAACTTGCCCGCGCCGATCTTGGCGCTGCTGCGCCAGAGGTAATCGCCGGTGAGGTTGATGTGCTCCCAACCGAGCGGCGACAGGTACTGCAACAGCGCGTCATCAATGGCATGGCCGTTGCCACGCAGCGCGTGCGCAGCCCGTTCCAGATAGACCGTGTTCCACAACACGACGGCAGCCGTTACCAGATTGAGGCCGCTAGCCCGGTAGCGCTGCTGCTCGAAACTGCGGTCGCGGATTTCACCCAGGCGGTTGAAAAACACTGCCCTGGCCAGCGCATTGCGCGCCTCGCCCTTGTTCAGGCCGGCATGCACGCGGCGGCGCAGTTCCACGCTTTGCAGCCAGTCCAGGATGAACAGCGTGCGCTCGATGCGGCCCAGCTCGCGGAGCGCCACGGCCAGGCCGTTCTGGCGTGGGTAGCTGCCGAGCTTTCGGAGCATCAGGGAGGCCGTCACCGTGCCCTGCTTGATCGAGGTGGCCAGCCGCAGGATTTCGTCCCAATGGGCGCGGACGTGCTTGATGTTGAGCGTGCCGCCGATCATGGGTTTCAGCGCGTCATAGGCGGCGTCGCCCTTCGGGATGTAGAGCTTGGTGTCGCCCAGGTCGCGGATGCGCGGCGCGAAGCGGAAGCCCAGGAGGTGCATCAGGGCGAAGACGTGATCGGTGAAGCCCGCCGTGTCGGTGTAATGCTCCTCGATCCGCAAGTCGGACTCGTGGTACAGCAGGCCGTCGAGCACGTAGGTCGAATCGCGCACGCCGACGTTCACGACCTTGGTGTGAAATGGCGCGTACTGGTCAGAAATGTGGGTGTAGAACGTCCGCCCTGGGCTGCTCCCGTATTTCGGGTTGATGTGGCCGGTGCTCTCGGCCTTGCTGCCGGTGCGGAAGTTCTGGCCGTCCGACGATGAGGTGGTGCCGTCGCCCCAGTGCTCGGCGAAGGGATGGCGGAACTGTGCGTTGACCAGATCGGCCAGCGCCGCCCCGTAGGTTTCGTCGCGGATGTGCCAGGCTTGCAGCCAAGCCAGCTTGGCGTAGGTCGTGCCGGGGCAAGACTCCGCCATCTTGGTCAGGCCCAGGTTGATCGCGTCGGCGAGGATCGTGGTCAGCAACAGGTTCTTGTCTTTGGCCGGGTCGCCCGATTTCAGATGCGCGAAATGCCGAGTGAAGCCCGTCCATTCGTCCACCTCCAGCAGCAGTTCGGTGATCTTGACGTGCGGCAGGATCATTGCCGTCTGGTCGATCAGCGCTTGGGCGGTGTCGGGTACCGCCGCGTCGAGCGGCGTGATCTTCAAGCCTGACTCGGTGATGATGGCGTCCGGCAGCTCGTTGGCCGTCGCCATACGGTTGACGGTGGCAAGCTGTGTTTCCAGCAGCGTCAGCCGGTCGTTCAGGTACCGGTTGCAGTCGGTGGCCACGGCCAGCGGCAATTCGCTGGCCTGCTTGAGGCTGGCGAATTTCGCGGGCGGCACCAGGTAGTCCTCGAAGTCCTTGAACTGGCGCGACCCCTGCACCCAGATGTCGCCGGAACGCAACGCGTTCTTCATCTCCGACAGCGCGCACAGTTCGTAGTAGCGCCGGTCGATGCCGGTGTCGGTCATGACCAGCTTCTGCCAGCGCGGCTTGATGAACTCGGTCGGCGCGTCGGCGGGCACCTTGCGGGCGTTGTCGCTGTTCATGCCGCGCAGCACCTCGATGGCGTCGAGCACGTCCTTCGCGGCGGGAGCGGCCCGCAGCTTGAGCACGGCAAGGAATTCCGGCGCGTAGCGGCGCAGCGTGGCGTAGCTTTCGCCGATGCGGTGCAGGAAATCGAAGTCCTCGGGCTGCGCAAGCTTCTGCGCTTCGGTGACGCTCTCGGCGAAGGCATCCCAGGACATGACGGCCTCGATGGCGGCGAACGGATCGCGGCCCGCCTGCTTGGCCTCGATCAGCGCCTGGCCGATGCGGCCGAACAGCCGCACCTTGGCGTTGATCGCCTTGCCGGACGCCTGGAATTGCTGCTGATGCTTGTTCTTGGCGGCGTTGAACAGCTTGCCCAGGATGCGGTCGTGCAGGTCGATGATTTCGTCGGTGACGGTGGCCATGCCCTCGATGGCAAGCGCCACCAGGGTGGCATAGCGTCGCTGCGCCTCGAACTTGGCCAGGTCGGCGGGCGTCATCTGGCCACCCTCACGGGCGATCTTGAGCAGGCGGTTCTGGTGCACCGACCGCTCGATGCCAGAAGGCAGGTCGAGCGCCTGCCACGCTTTGAGGCGTTCGATGTGTTCCAGCATGTGCCGCGAATTCGGTTTGACGGGCGATTGGCGCAGCCAGGCCAGCCAGGTCGTTTTGCCGTTGTCCCGACGCTTGAGCAGATCGTCGAGGCGGCGGCGATGCGCGTCCGACAGCGGTTCGGCCAAGGCATCGTAGATGCGCCGGTTGGCGCGGGTGATTGCTTCGGCGCTCGCCCGCTCGACGGCGTTGAGGGCAGGCAGAATGACCGACTGCTGCCGCAGGTGCTCGATCAAGGTGCTGGCCAGCACGATGCCCTTGTCGGTCTGCAAGGCCATCTCGGTCAGCAACTGGACGGCCTGCCGGTAGTGGCCCATGGTAAAGGGCTGGAAGCCGAACACCGTTTGCAGTTCGACCAGGTGCTCGCGCCGGGTCTGCTCCCGCTGCCCGTATTCGTCCCAGCTTTCGACGCTGACCTTGAGCTGGTCGGCGACCAGTTTCAACAAGGGCGGAAACGGCGGCTCATCGACGCCCAGGATGACACCAGGAAAGCGCAGGTAACAGAGCTGCACGGCGAAGCCCAGCCGGTTGGCCGGGCCGCGCCGCTGCCGGATGATGGAGAGGTCGGTTTCGCTGAACGTGTAGTGACGGATCAACTCATCCTTGGTGTCCGGCAACGCCAGCAGGCTTTCGCGCTCGGCGGCGGACAGGATTGAACGACGTGGCATATTTACTGATCCGTTCTCAAGTATTGATACAGGGTTTCGCGACTGATTCCGAATTCACGAGCCAGCTTGGCACTGTTGCAAAGTTAGCGATGAGGCAGCCTTTTGTCTTATTCAAAGGCCTTACATTTCAAAAACTCTGCTTACC
>NZ_JBGDVX010000026.1:0-12896 GCF_046551535.1 Salmonella sp. SAL04162 | reverse complement strand
AATTGGTCTACGGAACTTGTCTGTTGGTAACATTTTAGCTAAGGCAAGAAAGTAACATTAACTGATGAGGCAACACGTCGGCAAAACTAGTTGACGCCTAATAGGAGGGTTTTGATCTGAAGCAGGGTGTAATTTAATGTTACCCTGAGCATACGAAAGTACGCTCAGGACCACGACCAACTGTCGCAGGGCCGGCGCGGCGCGGCAATCATTGGTCACCTATAAATGCATGGACCGGGCCCGTGAATGAAAGCCCAGCAGTTGTACCGGCAGCTCACTGTTCATCCCGGTCTCCGCCCTCCTGAATAGAGTGCTCAGCAGTAACATGATATTCCCGGGCCAGACGCCAGACGGAGCCGCCGAACTCCGTCGCGCCAGCTATCTGCGACCAGTCCCCGCTGCGGACCTGTCATTTCCTGGCCACGGCAAAATCAACATGGCTGAGCGGGGTGTCGCCGGACTCTCCCGGAGTTTCCAGGACGAACCCGTCGGGGAATTCCGGGGCGGTGGGGGCCGGAAAGGCGGGCTGAACGGCGCCAGAAGGTGCGGACACAACCGCCCCGTCTGAGGGTACCGAGTAACACAGACTCTGCAATTCTCATCACCAATTCTCCTTCTGCCATCATGAACGGAAACCGGGCTACCGGCACCGCTGGTGTTGACCACTGTTTTCAGTTACGGGCATGACCGTCACGCTGGATGATGTCCCGCCACGGTATCCTGTTCTGACCGTGGTGTGATTTTCCCTGCCGTGACCGATAATTACATGTAGTGACGAGTAATGATGATGGTTCCAACACGTAATAAATGCTCTTTTGAGTGAGAATGAGCAGACCGCCAGAAAAACAGTCGGTTTTCTGATGTTTTTCGGGGAGGTTTAAATTCCGTCAAAGAGAAAATCGATTGCAGCTTTTATCTGTGTACGATACTGAGCCGCATCGCAGAATTCAGCCCCCAAGGCACGAATGGGTATACTCGCCAGTTCGTGAGTCATTACGGCGTATTCCCTGCCGTCCGTCAGTCTGATAATGGGGATCATTCGCTCCGGACGGGCAGCGCCCGGATATTTTTCAACAGGCAGCAGCGGGATCACAACCCGCCGGTTCAACTGCCCTATAATATCGCTCGTGACATCAAGCAACAAAGGGTAAGCCACGATTTTTCCTGTATTGCGGTATACAGTAAACTGCATCGTTAAAATGTCCTGTATTCATCGCTGAAGCAACCATGCTCATCATGAAAACGATTTAATGCCTCAAGGGCTTCCGTGTTTTCTTCCTGCCATTTTCTCGTGGCATGCTCACGCAGTTCCGCATCCAGGGCGGCGGTTAAGGTGGCGCTGAGGTTAATGCCGGCCTCACGCGCCAGGCTTAATAATCCCCGTTCCACAGTCACTGTGACGCTCTGAGTATTGCGTTGTTTTGCTGTCACCGGTCACTCTCCCGTGATGTCATCATGTGTTCATTACACGACATTATACACGCATCAGTAATCAGTTACAGCACTGAGGACTCCCTGTATTGACCTGCAACAAAAACCGTGAGTCTGCTCAGAACTGGTTTCTGAGCGGGCGAGGGGTTGGACAAGCCCGCAGGGCGCGTCAGTCTGTCATATCAGAGCACATCCCGGCTGTGCAGCCCTCACGTTATTCACTTATCCACCGGGTATTTTTTAAGCCATTTTTATTCTTTTATTTCCTTTTTATCCCCTTTTACTCTTTTTAGAAATCTGTGAGAGCGTACCAGACGGGCCTCTCAAGCCTGCTGTATGGGAAACAGCCCAGGTTCTTATGGGAAACACCCCGGGTTATTGTGGGGAACACCACAAGTAGCTATGGGAATTACCTCAACAATGTATGGGAAACACCACAAGTTACTATGGGAAATACCCCTGGTTTATCTGCAGCTCACATACCTGTTGATAACTCACGCATTTTACTTGTGACTTCAGCCCCCTCATGCCAGTATATGGGGAACTTAAAAACCCCCACATGATGATGGCGATGATTACGGAAGCGCTTAAGAAGTCAGTCAATATCAGCCAGTCCAATGAACTGACTGAGGCTGCTTACTATCTGCCCCTGCAGGCTAAACGTGTGCTGTGGCTTTGCCTTATGCAGTGTTATCCGTTGAAGGACGAGCCTGATACTGTGTCGCCTGTATTCACAGTAACCGTGGCGGATTATCAGAAGTTCTTTAAGGTCGGCGTGGACACTGCCTCCACTGACGTCAAAAAAGGCGTGACCGCTCTGGCCGACAGCAGCGTGGTGTTTTACCCAAAAGAAGGGGAGTTTGAAGAGGTGAAACGCCCCTGGCTGGCCGAAGCCGGTCTTAAGAAAGGGCGGGGAAAATGGCAAATCGAGTTCAACTACAAGGTGATGCCGTACCTGATGGGGCTGACCAGTCAGTTCACCACATACTCCCTGTATGACTGCGGGAAAATCAACAGTGTCCGGGTGATCCGACTCTATGAAAGCCTGTGTCAGTATCGTTCCAGCGGTGTGTGGGTCACCACCCAGGACTGGCTGTCTGAACGCTTCATGTTGCCAGAATCGCAACGCAGCAACTTTGCTGAGATGAAGCGGACCTTCATCAATCCGGCCCTGAAGAAGATAAACGCCAATACACCGCTTAAAGCGGCCATGACTCAGAATGAAGACGGTCGTCTGGTATTCACTGTTGTTGACACCAGAAGCTGACCCGGGGTATTTCCCATATCAGGCCAGCCCCCCATCAAACTTTGGGTATTTCCCATAACCTGAACTTCAGGTATTTCCCATAGTTAACGCGGGGCGAGTTGTTTCATCAGCGCTACCGCATCCGCTTCCGGCATGGCGAACTGAACCCGGTGCCGTGCGGCAACATCGAGCGCAAACACCTTCGTATACACCTCCGTCGAGCTGATACTTTTATGCCCCATCAGACTCTGCAGTACCTTTAATGGAATGCCGGCATATAACATATGCATGGCGTAACTGTGACGAAACGTATGGGGTGTCACCGGCACCGAGAACGTCACGCCGTCAGCCGCTGCGGCTTCAACCGCTTCCCCAATCCACGTACGGACCGTCCGGTCGGTGATCTCCCAGATGCGTGCCTTTTCCGTTCTTCCGGTGCGCTTATTGCGCCGTTCCAGCGGTATTTTCAGCGTGGCCACCATCATCTGCAGCTGGCTGACGTACTGGTGATCGGAAAGCGGCACCAGGCGATGAGTCTGGTTACCGGCCGGCATCCGTCCTGCCGTTCTGGCCGCCTTTTCCGCCCGCTGTTTCAGGGTGGCCAGTTGTACGAACGGGTAAGGCGGGGCCAGAGAAAAATTGGCCCGTGTCAGCGCCAGCGCTTCATTGATACGCGCCCCTGTGTTCCAGAGGGTGGACAACAGCACCCTGCGGTGCAGATCCGGAACGTAGTGGAGCAGGGCGCTCACCTCCGGCGCCAGCAGGTATTTTGGCAGCTCGTTCTGAACGAGGGCCATCTGGCGTAATGCCAGCGCAGCCGGGTAGTCAATGGCCACCGGCAGTTGCGCAGCAGGAAAGGTGCCCCCCTGACCGGGCAGCGCCGGCAGATCACGGTTCATCCCGGTCTCCGTCCCCCTGAACAGGGTGCCCGGTGGTAACATGATATTCCTGAGACAGCCGCCAGACCGCCCCGCCGAACTCCGTTCCCCCGACAGTCTGCGTCCAGGTTTCAGCACAGGCCAGCCACTTCTGCGCCACCACAAAATCCACATGACAAAGCGGCGTGTCGCCCTGTACCCCCGGGGTTTCCAGCACCAGGCCATCCGGCACACCGGGGGGAGGAGTGCCTGCCAGTCTGGCGGAGCGGCGCCAGAAGCTCCGGATACAGCCTCCCTGTTTCAGGGTGCCTGCCAGTATCTGTTCTGAAATCCTCATTCATTTCTCCTCTTCAGGATCGGCCTGTCCGGCAGGAGCGCGTGGTCCCCCGGCGGCCGCTTCCGCCACCTCCTGCAGGATCGGTGACCAGCCACCGGCAAACCATTCCCCGGGATCTTCGCCGTTCAGTACCTGCTGCAGCCAGCGGGACGGGGAACGCCGTTTTGCGTCACGAAACCATACCGGATGGTGCTGACCCATGACGGACCATAAATCGGAGTCGGACTCCGGCGGCTCAAAAACATACGCATGCATGACCCGCTCCTGACAGCAGGTCTTCAGGAATAACAGAAACGTTTTAAGATTGCTGTAGCCTCCGTTCCCCATACCGGATCCCAGGTAAAAAGCTTCCGTGACAATCCCCGTAGTGACAGAGCCGCTTTCTTCATCCTGCCGGAGGATCAGAAGTGTACCGTCATGACGTCCGCCCGTGATGCGGATCAGCTCGAAGATACAGCGGTTGTCATCGTCATCCGGCAGGAAAAATTCCCGCCAGCTGACGCCTGAATGGGTACCGAGTTTAACCAGAGGAAACATCAGCCCGTCACCGGTGGTGAGCCAGTCCGCACTGGTACCAAACCGGTTTTCAATCCGTTCAGCCAGATCCCGTGTTAACTCGCCTGTGCCATCGATACAGTCCAGGAGCAGTCCCGGGGACACGTTTAACCGGTGTGCTGCCCGTACCAGGCCGGCGATGAGTGTCTGCCTGTCCTGCCCCGACCCGGGGAAAAATCCGTCAGAGGAAAGGCGTTCAAACAGAGCCTGCAGGCGAACGCCGCATTCTCTCTGCCAGCGTTCGCGGGTGGACAGAATTTCCCCGCCCACGGGGGAGGCCGGATATTGTCTGGCCAGCGCGAGGCGGATCTCTCCCTCCAGTGACCGTTCATTTTTCATTGCTGACTGCTCAATGCGCGAAAACAGCGCATCGTCAACATTCCTTGCCTGTATTTTTGCCATGAATACACCATAAGTCAGATAAACTTTGACGACTGCATTTCAGGTAATGAATATATCACTGAATACACAGTTTCAGTTAATAAATAAAAAAACTCATAATGAGTCATTATGAATTCACAGATGGATTTTTACAGATAATAAACAGGCTGACAGTTTTACAGCGCAATTACCGTTTCGCCTTTTCGTTATGATCCGACTTTTTGTATATTCACAACTTTCCGGAAGTGTGCCACGGTCAGGGAATAAGCGAAGCGGTCTTTTCTGCCCCTGAACGCCGGGTCACAGGGAAGGTTCATAACACAACATCTGGTAGCAACAGCAGATGACTGAGCCTCTACATCTTGTGTTAGCGGGTCGCGGCGCGCCGGTGAGGATGAAGAAGATCCGGGAGTAGCTTTTTTCGGATCTCAGCGGAAAAAGAAAGAAGAAAGCCTATGCTTTGTATATCCATATGCCTACCATCTGCATATGCCAAATATATACATAGCCAAAACATATGTATATACTTGACATATGCACACACCCGGTGCTGTGAACATTTCGGATATGCTCCACATATCCATCTGCTCGGGAGAGAAAGAACATGAGAACCGTATCTATATTTAAAAATGGCAATAACCGCGCCATCCGTCTGCCCCGCGATCTGGATTTTGAGGGAGTGAGCGAGCTGGAGATTATCCGGGAAGGGGACAGTATTATATTGCGTCCCGTCCGGCCGACCTGGGGCTCATTCTTTGAACTTGAAAAGGCCGATCCGGACTTTATGGCAGATCGAGAGGACGTTGTCAGCGACGAAGGACGATTTGACCTGTGAAGAAGACAAAAGACCGGATCTACATGCTCGACACCTGCATCTGCTCGTTCATCATGCGTGAGCAACCCGCCGCCGTCATTAAACGCCTGGAGCAGGCGGTCCTGCGTAATCACCGCATCGTGGTTTCGGCCATTACTTACTCTGAAATGCGCTTCGGCGCCACCGGCCCGAAGGCCTCGCCGCGCCACGTGCTGCTGGTCGATGAATTCTGCACCCGCCTCGATGCCATCCTGCCCTGGGACCGGGCGGCGGTGGACGCCACCACGGACATTAAGGTGACCCTGCGCCTGGCGGGGACGCCGATCGGTCCGAACGACACGGCCATTGCCGGGCACGCCATCGCCGCCGGTGCCGTGCTGGTGACCAATAATACGCGGGAATTTGAGCGGGTGCCGGGATTAGTACTTGAAGACTGGGTAAAATAAGATAGTGCATTAATGACGGAATATTAAAAGAATGAGTGAACTGAAAATTGATAATCCCGCTCAGAGACTGCTGGATTTACTTGAGCAAGGAAACGAATATCAGAGGGATGATAATTGCCGCAAAGTCTGGCAAAAAATATTGCAGGTTGAAGATATGGAAGAACAGCATCTTCTTACCCGACTGGCATGTGCTATGGCACTGCCCGGACGCATAATCCAGGTCAGGGAAGACAACTTTTCCACTCTCCGCGGAAAATCAAACCACTGGAAAAGTCACGTGGATACAGCATTTGTCTCACAAAGCTTAAATGATGGCTGGCATACATTCCGGGATAACATTGATGATCGTACACTCACAGAACCTGGCATGTTGTCCGATCTGTTTGAAACCCGCGGAGCACATGCCGGTATAGCGGCAGAAGAAATTGATGATCTGCTGGAGCGGATAACGCAGTTACGTAGCGAGATTCGGGAGAGCGGGCTTTCTGCCACAATGAAAACCCTTCTGCTGAAACAACTGGCGCAGATGTCAACGCCACGATCTGTGACCGTTATTTGCCATTTTCATGCCCGCCAGATACTTTCTTTAATGATGCTGTCCGCTTTCCGCCATTTCATCGTCACTGATTGGCGTTGCGTTTTTGGCCAGCACTCCAGCTTTGCGTTTCTCCTTTAACCGGTAACTTTCTCCTTTGATATTCAGCGTGGTTGAGTGATGCAGCAGCCGATCCAGGATCGCCGTTGCCAGTACGTTATCTCCGAACATCTCTCCCCAGTCTGCGAAGCCTTTATTTGACGTAAGGATGATGCTCGCTTTTTCATATCGACGGTTCAGTAGCCGGAAGAACAGGCTGGCTTCCTCTCTGGTCATTGGCAGATAGCCTATTTCATCCAGGATCAGCACCCGGGCATAACTCAGTTGCTGTAGCTGACGCTCCAGCCGGTTTTCCTGTTTCGCTTTCATCAGCGTTGCGATCAGTCTGTCCAGTGGCATGAACAGTACCCGATGCCCTGCATCCGCCGCTTTCACGCCGAGAACAACGGCCAGATGGGTTTTCCCGACACCTGGAGGACCCAGCAGGATCACATTCTCGCAGCGTTCCACGAACGCCAGACCGGCCAGCTCCCGGACAACCTTACGATCGATGCCCGGCTGGAAGGTGAAGTCGAACTGCTCCAGCGTTTTGACCCATGGCAGACGCGCCTGCTTTAGTCGGGACTCCATGCCGCGCTGATGTCTGCCGTTCCACTCCTGCTGCAGCGCCATGCACAGGAACTCCCGGTAGTTCAGCTCTTTTTTAGCCGCCTGCTCCAGCAGGTTTTCTACGTGATAGCTCAGGTGCTCCATTTTCAGGCGACTCAGCAGCGCTTCAAGTTCAGGCATCACAGTAACTCCTCATACGCACTCAGAGGCCGATGCTCCACCATGCTGACCTGCTTCCAGAGCGGGGCATGATGTTCCGGCACTGTCTGCCAGCCGGACGATGCTGAACAGAGACGGTGTGATGCCACCAGTTGCTCATTACTGTAGATCCGCAACTCATCATCCAGCGATATTCGTATCGAGACCGGCTGACCACACAGCGTTTCGGGAACGCTGTAACGATTGCCGCCAACTTCGATATAGCTGTCCCAGGACACATGGCGGATGTCGAAGTAGCTGGTATCGAAGTCCGTATCCGGCAACGGCTGCAGATGTTCCTGTTCCAGCGCGAAGCGCTGCTCTGGTGTTTGTCTGAACTGGCGAAGCTCCCGTTTGTCAGCAACTTCAGCCATCCACTGCTCCAGTTGCTGGTTTACATGGGTGACGCTGTCGAACCTGCGGTACCGGACGAAGAAGTTCTCCTTGAGATATTTCACCATCCGTTCCACTTTGCCTTTGGTTCTGGCCCTGCGCGGGCGGCAGGCCCGGGGCAGGAAGTCATAGTGGTCGGCCAGCAACAGGAACCCGGAGTTGAACACCACTTTCCCGTTGTTATTCTTCAGCACCGCGGCTTTCTGGTTATCAACCAGCACCGTTTTCACACTGCCACCGAAGTAGCGGAAGGCGCGAACCAGTGACTCGTAGGTGTGCTCCGCATCCTGCTTTGGCGCGGCGAAGACATGGAAGCGGCGGGAAAACCCCAACGTATTAACCGCGAAGTTGACTTTGCACCGCTGCCCGGCAACCTCCACCTCGACTTCGCCCCAGTCATGCTGGAGCTGATATCCTGGCTGGGTTTCAAAGCGGACCGTTCTTTTTGATGGCCGCATTTTACGTTTGGGCTGGATGTAGTAACGCAGCATGGAACGTCCGCCCGTATAGCCCATTGCCTTTATCTCTGCGAGGATGACCTCGCTATTCCAGACATTCTCTGCCAGGCGCATGTCGATGTAATCCATAAATGGTTTCAGCTTAACCATTTTGTGGCGGGTCTTTCTGGCTGGCGGTTCAGGGTATTTGAGATAGCGTCTGACAGTCCGTTCAGAGCAACCCACCTGAGTCGCAATATCGACAATGTACGCACCCTGCTGGCGCATTTGCTTTATCATGTAAAAGTCCTCTCTGCTCTGCATGTTGATGTCCTTTCTGGTGTGAGAACCTTAAGGAAACAACATGTTGGGTGGAGCGGACAATGCTAATGGTGAATTACCGTCTTATATCACTGGCGCTAACAACAGGGAGCGCCTGTGCCGTTGTCAAACGTTTTGCCAGAAGCGGGTTACGCTTTCCTAAACGAGCATGGGGTGGTGCATGGGAGGGGCAGCTCATCTGGGGGCAACTCAGTCATGGGCGCGTGCTCAGCATGCTGAAAAATCCGTCTTACGCCGGCAGCTATGTTTTTGGCCGGTATCAGTATCACAGAAATATCACTCCTGATGGTCACGTGCAGGCACAGGTGAAAACTGTTCCCATGGCGAACTGGCGTGTGTATTTACCTGGTCATCACGAAGGATACATCAGTCAGGAAGAGTTTGAAGATAACCAGGTACGGCTTGCCCGTAACCGCACAAATGGGGAAGGATGCGTGTTAAACGGCCCGGCCCGGGAGGGGCTGACACTGCTTCAGGGACTGGTGATCTGCGGATGTTGTGGTCGGGCAATCACAGTGCGCTACCAGAACCATGGCAGTATCTGTCCGGTATACCTGTGCAACTGGCAGCGCCGGGAAGGCCTTGCGACCAGAGACTGTCTGGCTGTTCGCAGTGACCTCCTGGATGATGCAGTCTCCGCCGCGATGTTCAGTGCATTACTCCCGGCGGAACTGGAAATAGCTATTTCGGCATTAAAAGAAATTGAGCAACGTGATCAAGCAATTATGCGTCAGTGGAACATGCGTATAGAACGGGCTGAATATGATGCTTCACTGGCAGAAAAACGATATCAGGAATGTGACCCAGCTAACCGACTGGTCGCTGCCACACTGGAACGCCGATGGAATGATGCCTTGCAGCATCTGGAATCACTCAGGACAGAGTCTTCCCGGTTCAGAAACCAGAAAACCCGCATTATCACGCCAGATCAGGAGGCCATGATACTCGCTCTGGCGCAAGACCTGCCACGCTTGTGGAATGCTTCTACGACACAGCAAAAAGACCGTAAGCGTATGATAAGAATGCTTATTAAAGATATCACTATAGAGAAAAAAACCGATCAGCACCAGCTTGTTCTACATATTCGCTGGCAAGGAGGAACCTGCACAGATCTTCCGGTGGTTTTACCAAAACCGATTTTTGACGTGATGCGCTATCCGACAGTGATGGTGGATAGGGTACGTGAATTATCGCGAAATTACACCGATCTACAAATTGTGGAGCATCTGAATAATCAGGGGTTCCGCAGCCCTCATGGCAAACCATTCACTTTTGCCATGATTAAATGGATCCGCTACAAGTACAAAATTGCAGCGGCAAACCTGATGCGGCATGATGAATTTACAGTAAAGCAGGTTGCCAGCCGTCTGCAGGTCAGTACGCATATGGTTTATTACTGGATTTCCCGCCATGTTGTTGTAGCCCGCAAGCTGGATGGCAGAGGTGCATGGTGGATCACATTGAACGAAGCCAAAGAACATGAGCTGCGGAACTGGATACTCCGCTCAGCACACTTGGTAGAGTCTTAGGACGTGGTGTAAATTCGGCAGGATGGTGAGAGCCATCGGCTTATCCGGTAAGGTAATGGTTAATCAGACAATTATCTTAGAAGGAGCAAACCGATGGCTGACAACAGCATGACATTCAGCAACACCCTGATGCAACTCGGCGGCGAAGACTTTCTGCGCGAGCTCACTGAGTTCATGCTCAACCGTATTATGGAGGCTGACGTCACTCAGCGCATCAACGCAGAACGCCATGAGCGCAGCGACGAACGTGAGACTTACCGTAACGGCTACCGTGACCGCCAGTACAACACCAGACTTGGCACGCTGGAGCTGCGTATCCCGAAGTTGCGTGAAGGCTCGTACTTCCCGTCATTCCTTGAGGCCCGCAGGCTGTCTGAGAAGGCCCTGAATGCGGTTATTGTCAACGACGGGTAAAAAGTGATCCACTTACATCTCCACCGACGGTCTAATATTGATCCACCGTTTTACTCAGGATTAGCTTCCGCTATAACCCCGGCCTTTCGTTTCTGTTTCAGTCGATAGCTCTCTCCTTTTATTTGAACAACGTGTGAGTGGTGTAAGATCCGGTCCAGCATCGCGGATGTTAGCGCCGCATCACCGGCGAACGTCTGATCCCACTGCCCGAACGGCAGGTTGGAGGTCAGGATCATCGCGCTCTTTTCATAACGTTTGGCGATGACCTGGAAGAACAGCTTTGCCTCTTCCTGACTGAACGGCAGATAGCCTATTTCATCGATGATGAGCAGCTTCGGCGCCATTACGCCACGGTGAAGTGTTGTTTTATAGCGACCCTGGCGTTGCGCTGTGGACAGCTGAAGTAACAGATCCGCCGCCGTTGTGAAGCGCACCTTGATACCCGCACGTACCGCTTCATAGCCCATTGCTATTGCCAGATGCGTTTTTCCCACCCCGGATGGCCCCAGCAACACGATGTTCTCGTTGCGCTCTATGAAGCTCAGTGAACGCAGCGACTGGATTTGCTTCTGCGGGGCTCCTGTGGCGAAGGTGAAGTCATACTCCTCGAACGTTTTCACCGCCGGGAAGGCCGCCATCCGGGTATACATCGCCTGTTTACGCTGATGGCGGGCCAGTTTCTCCTCATGAAGCAGATGCTCCAGGAAGTCCATATAGCTCCATTCCTGAGCCACAGCTTGTTGCGACAGCGCCGGCGCTGCGCTGATAAGACTGTCCAGTTGCAGTTGTTCGGCGAGAACCATTAACCGTTGATGTTGAAGTTCAACCATTATGCGGCTCCTCTGCAGAACGTATCATAGATGGACAGAGGATGATGCAGTGGCTGCCTGTCGAAGGTCACCAGGCTTTCGTCTACCTGTACGTGATATTGTTTTTTCTCTGGCGGCAGAGCCAGCATGGACTGCTGTTCTTCGATCCAACGATCGCAGGGACGGGTCTGGATAGTTTCATGCTTCCGCTGGTTAGCGATATCGTGCAGCCAGCGCAGGCCGTAGCGGTTGGCTGTTTCAACATCGACGGTTATCCCCAACGGACGCAGGCGAGTCATTAGTGGGATGTAGAAGCTGTTGCGGGTGTACTGCACCATCCGCTCCACTTTGCCTTTAGTCTGTGCCCTGAAGGGGCGACACAGCCGGGGAGAGAAGCCCATCTCTTTGCCGAACTGCCAGAGGGAAGGATGGAACCGGTGCTGTCCGGTCTGGTAAGCATCACGCTGGAGCACTACCGTTTTCATATTGTCGTACAGAACTTCCCGAGGTACACCACCGAAGAAGCTGAACGCATTGCGGTGACAAGATTCCAGCGTGTCGTAGCGCATGTTGTCGGTGAACTCGATGTAAAGCATTCGACTGTATCCCAGAACGGCAACGAACACATGAAGCGGTGATTTACCGTTACGCATAGTGCCCCAGTCAACCTGCATCTGCCGTCCAGGCTCAGTTTCAAAGCGAACAACAGGCTCCTGCTCCTGAGGGGTGGCGAGTGAACGAATGAACTCTCTCAGGATGGTCATGCCACCACGATAGCCCTGCTCCATGATCTCGCGGGCGATAACCGTCGCCGGGATTTTATAAGGGTGAGCATCAGCGATTCGCTGGCGAACATAGTCCCGGTATTCATCCAGAAGTGAAGTAACTGCAGGACGCGGCGTATATTTTGGCGGCTCAGACTGCGCCCGCAAATAACGCTTTACAGTGTTACGGGAGATACCCAGTTCCCTGGCGATCGCCCGACTACTCATACCCTGCTTGTGCAGGATTTTAATTTCCATAACTGTCTCAAAAGTGACCATAAGCTCTCCCGAATCAGGAGAGCAGATTAACCCCTGGATCTGATTTCAGGCGTCGGATATGGATCACTTTCGCACCGTTAGTGACAGTTATCCAGGAAGCATGGATAAACGGCGTCTCCACCCGCAAGGTGGATGCCTTGATCCAGTCGATGGGGATGACCGGCATCTCCCGCAGCCAGGTATCGTCCATCTGTCGTGGTATCGATGAGCGCGTACAGGCGTTCCTGCACCGACCGCTGGAGGGCGAATGGCCTTACCTGTGGCTGGATGCGACTTACGTGAAAGTGCGTAAGAACAGCCGGGTGGTCAGTGTGGCCGTGATAATCGCCTGCGCGGTTAACCTGGACGGACGCCGGGAGATCATCGGAATGGGCATCGGCGAGTCAGAAGCCAAAGCGTTCTGGCTGGCCTTCCTGCTGAGCCTTAAAGAGCGCGGTCT
>NZ_JBGDVX010000025.1:0-14780 GCF_046551535.1 Salmonella sp. SAL04162 | reverse complement strand
AGACCGCGCTCTTTAAGGCTCAGCAGGAAGGCCAGCCAGAACGCTTTGGCTTCTGACTCGCCGATGCCCATTCCGATAATTTCCCGGCGTCCGTCCAGGTTAACCGCGCAGGCGATTATCACAGCCACACTGACCACCCGGCTGTTCTTACGTACTTTCACGTAAGTCGCATCCAGCCACAGGTAAGGCCATTCGCCTTCCAGCGGTCGGTGCAGGAACGCCTGTACGCGCTCATCGATGCCACGACAGATGGACGATACCTGGCTGCGGGAGATGCCGGTCATCCCCATCGACTGTATCAGGGCATCCACCTTGCGGGTGGATACGCCGTTTATCCATGCTTCCTGGATAACCGCATTCAGCGCCTTCTCTGACAGGCGGCGGGCTTCGAGGAAGGACGGGAAGTATGAGCCTTCACGTAACTTCGGGATACGCAGCTCCAGCGTGCCGGGCCGGATGTTGTACTGGCGGTCACGGAACCTGAATCAAACATTCCCATAAGTAATCTCTTGTTTAATTGTCATCCATTTCACGCTGCAACTGGCACCAGTATTCTGCAATATCGTTAACCACCCGTGCAGTCATGACGGTGTCAGCCACCGCCGAATGTGCCTGCCTGGTCCAGTTCAGTCCGGCCTGACTCGCTGCACTGGCCAGCGATATCGTGCCGTAACGGTTGGTGGGTCCGTAATAACCCGCAGCGAGCCGCATGGCGCAGTACACCGTCAGGGTATCCAGCCAGCTGGCCGGGTCGTTATACGCTGCCGCTGTCTGCTTCAGAATCCGGGTATCAAAATCCGCGTTGAAAATAACCAGCGGACGCTGGTCGATATGGTGCTGCAGCTGCTGC
Organism: Salmonella sp. SAL04162; assembly: GCF_046551535.1. Lineage (NCBI taxonomy): Bacteria > Pseudomonadati > Pseudomonadota > Gammaproteobacteria > Enterobacterales > Enterobacteriaceae > Salmonella > Salmonella sp. SAL04162. The sequence goes on along the minus strand of NZ_JBGDVX010000025.1, from coordinate 13,930 downwards.
GCAATATCGGGCCAGGCCGGAGCGTCGGCCAGCATGGCTTCACTGATACCGTGTACGGCAGCGGCTGCCGGATCGATACTGACCGTCGGTTTCAGGCGGGTTTCGTATATCAGGTCGCCACGGGCATTCACCAGACCGATTTCCAGCGCCTGCGCGCCGGCATCAAGCCCGGTCGTTTCGGTATCGAGGAAGACGGGGTCCTGACTTAACCAGGTGTGCGCCAGCCGGGCGGCTCTGCCGCGCTCACTTTTCATTCGGGACTGCAGACCCAGTAGTGCAGCTGCCTGCCGCTGTTTTTCGGTCCGGTGCTGTTTCTCCCGCAACGGGACGCAGTCCGCTATCCGGTAAACGCCGTATTTACTCCCGTATCCATTTTTATACCACCGGACCGGTTCCGCTCCGGGAGCCGGTTTCATCCGGAATTCATCCCGCAGCCGGCCCTGACTGAAACATTTATCCCCGGCCAGCGCCGCTGCGCGACGGGCGTTCAGGTCATCATCACTCACGGGCGCTCCTTTTTCTGACGGGAGGAGGCCGGCGTGACGACAGAAGATGCTTTCACCCCGGCGTCATCAGCTTCCGGAATGTCAGCGTTACCGGGCAGGCCGGAGACGCTTCCGTACAACAACGCTGTCAGTTCCCGGTTCTGCTCTTTCAGCGCCCGGATTTCGCCCTGCAGCAACGCCTCCGAGGTCTGCGCTTCCCTGGCCGCATTTTCGGCAGAATCAGCCCGCGTAAGCAGGCTCTCTTCCCTCTGCATATACTGTGCCTTCAGCTCGCTCACGGTCGCGCTGTATTCCACTTTCGCTTCCCGCAGGTCAGAAGTATAGCGGGAGACGCTGTCGGTCAGGCGTTGTTCCGCGTCGTCCAGTTTATGCTGCAGGGTCTCCGTCTGCTGCCGGTGCTGTTCTGCCGCCTCCCGGCCATTTTTTTCGGCGTCCTTCAGTCGTTCTTCCGTGGCGGTCAGCCGTTCACGCACCTGCGCCAGCTCAACAAGATATGTCTGCTCCCGTTCACGGCTGCCGTCAAGCAGTTCCAGCGTTTTCCGCAGGTCAGCCGTAGCAGCATCCAGCTTCTGCTCCAGGTCATCCACCGTCTGCACCGCGTCGGCCAGTTCACGCTCAGCCTGCGCTTTCTGCTCTTCCGCTGTGCGGGTGATGTCGTCAACCCGGCATTCTGCCGCCCTGACGGCCCGGTCATTCAGTTCCCGCAGCAGCTGCACGACATGTCCGGTGAGGGTGGCTGTGACGGTCTTCACCGCGTCGGCCAGCTCCGGAGGCAGGTCAGCCAGTGGTTCAGGCTCCACAGACGTCTGTCCGGCCAGGTAACCGTCCCAGACCTGACGCAGACGGGACGGGTCTCCGCCGCCCACGCGTTTGCGCAGGGCAAAACCGGTGATGTTAACAACACCTTCCGCCTGCAGGGCTTTGCCGGCGGCAATGATTTCTTCAGGTACAAACGTGACAGGGCGCATAACAGTTTCTCCATTCCGGACATGCTCACATTACAAACAAAAAAGGAAAGAAAATAAACAATAAATTAATAAATTAATAAATGAAGTAACAAAGAAAGTAAATAACAAACAAATTAACAAACTAAAAAGGTGACAGTGTAGCGAAAAAATGACACCTGACAGCGCCCCACTGATCGGATTGCCGGGACTGCGGGCCGGAAGACCGGACGGAACGCGCCACCGGCACGATGCGGGTCGCTCCCCTTGCCGGATACTGATGTTAATGCTAATGTATGCATACACCAGCATTAATCAGAGACAGACATGCCGCAGGATGACTCAGCCATCGAACGAGCCAGGGAATACTTTTTCCGGCACCACCAGTACACAGAGGAAGACCTGGCATCTGACTACCTGGCGGAACTGCGTAAATACAGGGATGACACCTGGGAAGCACCGCAACGGGCTGCCAGGCTCAGTGCCGCCGTCAAACGCTACAAAACGTATGAGATGTTGTACTTCTTCTTCGAAATTGCAGATAAGGCCGGGCTGGACTACACGCCGCTCGTGGTGAGACGTCTGTGCGCCCATCTTTTCGACAGACAGGGCAGCCAGAATATTATTGTTGATATTTTTGGCCGGAAGGGACGCATGCACCGCAGCCATGACAGTGCTCCTGACATTATCGCGGCCGTTGCGTCGCAGTACAGCCAGCAGGCGAAGGACCACTGGCAGGACGTCCTGAAGAATATAGAAAGAGTGAAGCAGGACTACCGAAAAAATCAGAAAAGGGAAAGAACTGAAGATCAATTTCAATGCTAATATATGCATACATTAGCATTATCTCATAAATCAGGCAACAATCTGGTTTTGTGGGAGTAACGGAACCAAAATGACGGTTAAGGAGCTAACTGGAAATGGCCAACAAGTAAAATATCAATTGGTTGGCTTTCAACCTTCCCGTCGGCATTTCCCTCAGCACATGGTCAGGAATGATGAAAACACCAGATTAATTCATGTCTGACTCAGGACGCAGTGCTATAAATATCCTGCAGTAAAAAACAGTCAGACCGGAAAAGGCAGGCCCCCGTTCAGGGAGCCTGCCTGATAAATTAACGACCTCCGGCTGTAATCATTTTTGCGGAAATACCCGGGAATGTTTTATTGATATCTTTATCAACATTTCGCCAGTGAACTGAGCCATCCGGATCCACATAGTAACAGGCTTCGCCTGTGGTCGGGTCAGCACAGATAAATGCCCGTTCTTCGCTGTAATGATCCCAGCGGGAGAATTCAGGGGCCCAGCGAGCCCATACACCATCCTGGGTCACTGCCCACAACCGGTTATCACCACCAACGGTAATCATTTTTGCGGAGATACCCGGGAACGTTTTATTGATATCTTTATCAACGTTTCGCCAGTGAACTGAGCCGTCAGGATCCACATAGTAACAGGCTTCGCCTGTGGTCGGGTCAGCACAGATAAACGCCCGCTCTTCGCTGTAATGATCCCAGCGGGAGAATTCAGGAGCCCAGCGCGCCCATACTCCATTCTGCGCCACTGCCCATAAACGTGTGACTTCTGCCATATGATATTTCCTCTCTGTTATGTTGATAACTCAATACTACTTTCGGCTCTACATACAACGTACAGTTCTGGTGAAGTTATTATCTGGTGACGTTATTAAATTATATTAATTTTGGGATATTATTCAGGGGAGGCACCTCTGATATCAGGTTTTCTCTGCAACGGCATTTCCTTTTTCAAAGGTAATTATGCTGAAGCCTTCATTTTCAGCCCCATATAAAGCACATATGCAGATATATCATATTGACGCTATTACAGGAATAAGAAAATGTAAATATTAATTTTTAGTGATTTTTAATTAATGCTTATTTGAATAAAAATAATGTCATTTGTTGCATGAATATCATGAACATTGATGCAAAGGTAACGGGTTAACGTCTTTACGTATCCGGGGCCTTGCTCTTGAATCGATAACATCGATCGATACGATCGATATTACTTTATGTACTTTAAGGGGCAGCAGGCATAACCATTGCGAAAGTTACAGTTATTGACAAAATCTGACAAAGTGGATTTGACTGATATGAGGCTGGTCTTCCTGTTATCTGATGCCTTATGTCGTCAGTAATCCCTTTTTGTCCGGTTACCCTTATGACACCCCATGCGCTCTGCGTTGACCGTAATGATGGTTAATGTCGGTCAGGTTCAGCCGAAGTGCTGTGAGCAGGTGGTATGGCTGGTAAGTGTTTTTAATACCCTTGTATGAAGCATGACTGCCCGTCTGCTTCTCGTTTGTTCAGGATTGAGTTTACGTCAGGAAAGTTATAATGAATCTTATGAGTCTGTCTGTTAAAAAATCGGTACTTGCTGTTGTTGTGTGTTCTGCTGTTGGTGCTGCCATGCCCACTATGGCAGAAACAGGTAATCCCACAGGAAGTCGGGCTACCTCTCTTACTATGCGAGTGGTTGGCTCAATCACTAACTCCACCTGCAATATTCGTCCATACACCTCAGCAGGTGCCGATGCGACAACGCTGAATCTGGGGGTTGTGAGCAAAAGTAGTACCTCCTCTCCTGTGAGTTTTTTCCTGAAACCGGAAAACGGATGTACTGATGGAATTATTTCGGTTATGGATGGAAAGGCTGCTTCCGAAACAGCGACAATAACATGGGACAGTAATGGGTTAACTGACCATGGCATTTCAAACATGTACGGTACCGCCACAAATGTCCATCTCGAATTAAAGCCTGTGACAGGTAGCTCGGGTAGTGCTGACGGTTTTGCTGAGGTCAGCTCTGGGGCGCCGGAGGTAATAAAAACAGGTACCCAGACTGTGAACTATAAAACGCTCGCTTCAGGCGGCAAAGCAACCCCTTTCAAGTATGAAGTAAAGCTTGCATCGGATGATGATACTAAGGATATGGGTGCTGGTACCTTTGATACCGACATCAGCTACACAGTTGCGTATAATTGATTTCCGGAAAATCTAAGTCTGGTGAATAAACTGATACCCGGGTTCAGACCTGAATTCTGCCTGTCATTAAATTAAAGACAAGAGCAACAAATACAGGAAATAAAGCAAACTCAGCAAAAAAAAAGAATGTCAGCGCAAAACAGATTTATCAGGCTCTTTGATTGTCTGGCCGGCAAGGGTTCCGGTCAGTGATTCTGGTGGGCATGGTATCTTTTTTTTGTTTTTTTTCTGCCGTTTTTTTGTTCTTTTTTGCTTTTTTATTTGTTTTGCGTCTTTATTTACTGGCGGTTTTTTGTGCCTGCTTTTTTTTGTGGCAGGGCCTTCAGGTTTGTTTTGCCCGGGTTTCTTTTCGTTTTTTCTTCTTTAATTCATTTTCAGTTCACTGATTAAGTGAGTAATTAACCAGTGATTCAGTTAAAGGCGAATTCGCCTGGTCTGGTTAAATTCGGGTGTCAGGGCAGAATGATGCAACAACGTACAGATGATGCGGCCGGCGTCAGGGAAAAAGCAGTGACGGTGACAACGCCGGGATTCCGCCTGCGTGCGCTGGCCAGGCTGGTGATGCTGTCGGTACTCTCCGGGGGTGTGATGTGGTCTTCTGCTTCCGCAGCGGGCGAACTGAACCTTAACTTCATCCATGGTGTGGATAAAAGCCATGCCCCGGCCATACTGAAAGATGGTACCCGTTTTCCTCCGGGACAGTACGTGGTGGACGTGGTGCTCAATCAACAGAAAACCGCCCGCCAGATGCTGACCATCACCCCGGATGATACAAAATCCCTGTGTCGGAGATGAAATAAGTGGCATGTCCTTAAATTTAAGCGAGAGGCATAAAAACCTTCGTATTGTAAAAATCCAGCATATTTTTTGGGTTATTGAAGGCTCCCATATGTCACATAAAATATGCGTATGGACCGAATTATTGGGCCATTAAAGATTGTGATGCAAGGATCCTTAAAAGATCCTTGCTATTAGTAGGTCCCTCGCTACTTTGACTTTTATCATAGTCAAAACCTCTTAACGTGAGTTTTCGTTCCACTGAGCGTCAGACCCCTTGAAGAACATTTTTCCCATCGGGTCTGCCGGGTCGTAGAGACTTGTGCCCAGCGCCAGCTTCACGCCTCTGGCCTGTAATGCATCAGCAATCTCACGCGCGTCAGGTACCGAACGGGCCAGGCGGTCAAGTTTGGGAACAACCAGCGTGTCACCTCTGCGTACAACTGCCAACGCCTGATCCAGACCGGGCCTCTGCCGGTTTGCTCCCGTAAGCCCTTTGTCGATGTAAATCCGATCCGGGGAGACGCCGAGTTTCACCAGTGCTTCCTGCTGGACGGTCAAATCCTGCTTATCAGTTGAGCAACGGGCATAGCCAATGCGTATTTCAGTCATAAAGTGTACGTTTAAGGGGCCATCAAAGAGATTGATATCGTACCTATGAGACAACGTCAGCAGTGATTTTCTCTGAAACGCAAAAATGCATTTTTATCGTCCGCTGAGCGATCGGTGTTTTGACATCGGTTATCTCCGGTAAGTCGGTGAATGGATGTCGGTAATGCTAACTAACTGAAAAACTCTGTGAAGATGACTCCCCCGGAAGCACACAGAAAACTCAAGGAAATACTTAGACTTAAATATGGATTCGGTTTAAGCCACCGATAGATAGCCCGAAGCCTGGTGACTTCGCCATCTGTGATATCACGATATACCAATCGGGCTGTACAGCCTGGTGTACACGCCATAAATAATGGCCCAGCATTTCAAGAATTGCAGGGGTTGTGAATGTGCTCATGGTTTTTATCTACTGTATGTGAAATAAGAAAAATTGTTTTTTTGATATTAAGCAAGTTTTATTAAAATGTATTTCCCCTGGGGTTGACATCAATAAACTGCAAACAATATAAATAAAAAACAAATATTAATGCACGGATTTTATTCTTTTTTAAGGATGATTAATCAGGTTGATTTCTATGAAAAAAAATATCCAGACTCATTGTTATTATTTAAAACCCTTCACGCTAATAGCATTAGCCTCTTCCATTATGGTTCCTTTGTCCTACGCGTTTGCTGACACTGAAAATAATACTGTGTTTTTACAACTAAATCCAGAATATGATAAATACGTTGACTTCAACACTTATAATGGTGACTTTAATAATGGTTGGGGGGATCTGGAGTACGGTATCGGAGATATTACAATTAACGATGCCACGATAACTACCGATAATTATTCAAATTCCAGTACAGGGATGTCTTCGATAAAAAAGCCCATGGCGAATAATTCCACTATCTCAACTGACGTATCCTATAGTAGGGATCTTGTTGCAAAAGTGGGCGGAAAATTAAATATTCCAGATACACATACTATCTCTGGAGATGGAAACTGGATTTTAAATGCAGAGGTAGGTGAGAGGGTAGCTATTGTTCCATCAATTATTTATCAAAAGAAGTTAAATGTTATACTTAACACGACAGGTATGAGTATCTATGGGACTATGGGTACGAATAATGGTATAATTCAGGTTAAATCTTCTTTGAATGCAAATCTTTTTTCAGGTGCTGACTTTTTTTTGACATCAGATAATAAAATGCCAATTCAGGAAGAACTAGAAAATTTAAAATACAGACCAGTAGAATGGAAAATAGTTCCTATTATCAATGTTACCACAGACTATTATTCCAATATTAGGGTTATTGGTATGCAAGCCGCAAGCTTATCAAGGGACAATGCTTCAGCCATAAATAATGGTAGTATTTTTGTTAATGGTAGTATTCTTAGTAAAAAAGAAAAATTGGTTAATTTTATTAATCCAGATATTAAAAATTTTACTATACATACCACTAAAGGCCCTCTTTCTGTGGAGGTTGATAGTAGTCACGTAAATGCTGAAACTAAAATGACTGGAACGGCGCTCGCTGTAGGCATGTTTGGTCTTTCGGGTTATAATGTTCAACTTACTGGTGAGTCTGATCATTATAGTGGAGTAACCTATCTGGAAAATAATGGTGAAATTAAAATCAATACAACATCTGATTTCACATCCAGTGGTATGGCTGCTTCTGTAGAAAAAGGGGGAACTATTGTAGTTGTGAATCATGGAGACATAAACCTGGAAGGTGCGTCCGGGAAATTTAAACATGAATTTTATGGTCAAATATCCGATAATGGACATATTTATTTAGGCGATTGGATTTATAGACCGGGAAAAGTGAATGATGTTGTTCCTTTTGCCCTTAATGTTGACTCCGGGGCAACGGGAAAGCTTGGTTTCACAAAAAAAGCGACTCTTTATATCATCCCTGTGAATAGTAAACAGGTTGATCAAAATTTTACTTTGGGAACGCTGTTTGGTCGTTATAAAAACGACTCGAATCTAGAAGCTGATTTGAGTTATGTGGATGGGCAGTTCAAAAGGTATGATACAGGATCAAACATGCTTAAATTAAATGTCTCTGGTTCTGATATGAATCATATGACTGCTAAAATTAATGTTATTCCTGAACATGCACTAGGGCATAAAGTTAGATATATGACATATATGTCGGATATTAATTCACTTCTGGATGAAAAAACGGCAGTTAGCCCCAGATGGAAAAATGTCGATTCAGGTTGGCAATGGTCTGTCAGACCATGGCATAGCAACTATAGTTCTAATGCTGTTTCTGCATTTAATGGTTGGGGAAATGGGGTCGTTATCAAAGGGACACGACATTCAGGGAGTTTGGATACGACTACTTACTTTACCATTGGTCATGAAGCACTCAACTCCTCAGATCAACTTCTTTCCTCTTCCTCAAAGAAATTTTCATCTGGAATATCTGAACAAATTAGGTTAAATGATATATTAAATGCGGGTTGGAGAATTGATACAGGCAGAGGGTTCACAGACTGGAATGGATATGATAAGTTCGGTAGTGATAAATCCAGAACCAACTCAACATATACCTACACAGAAATAAATACTGGCGCAGAAATTTCATTCCTTGATAATCAATTTATTGGAGGCGGAATGTCGGCAGGCTGGCTTCGTCTTTATCAGGGAGGTGTAATTTTTAACACACCAGGAACGGGAACTGTTAAATATGATAAAGAAATAATTAATACTTCTCTATTAAATGCCTCCAGCTATTGGAGTTCAAAATTTAATGTAGGCGATTATATTGTCACTCCTTATTTATCTCTGGCGGGAGCATATATTACAGATGCTGATTTCAAAACAAAATTTTTGTACTTTGACAGAGTATATGTAGGTAGAGGTCAGGTTGATAATTTCTTCACTACAGTTGCTACAGGTCTCAGTCTTTCAAGGGGGAATGTATCATTCAGATTGTCCGGGAGTGGGCGTTATTCATCACACATAGCAGGACATTCTGTGAATGCAGATTTATCCTGGCGGTTTTAACTAAGTTACTGTATCATCTTGGGATAGATGGTTGCGAAGTTGTTCATAATTTTATTTGTCGGGTAAGAAATAAAAATATAGAAAGAATTTGTTTTGAGCCTGTAAACGAAATTGTATAACTGCCTGATATTAGAAGACAATAACTCAGTCCGGCGCATTGACTCGGCATTTTTGTTACCCAACGCGCACTGTTGCCTCATCAAAATTGTTACTTTGGCTACCATCGTAAATCAGCAATGAGAGCATGAAAAACCGTGGGGCAATCACCGAATGAGTCTTTCGCTGGGGATAAAATAACCAGCATCCTTTAGTCACCATACTTGTTATCCCTCGATGAAAATCTATGTTATCAAAATCGCTGTTCATGGTGTCAGTCCTATGGTCTGGCGTCGGATAAGAATCGCGGCTGATACGTCGCTGGCCGCGCTTCACTTCATTATCCAGATCGTACAGGACTGGGGCGACGACTATCTCCACCAGTTTCATATTTACGGTAAAGACTACGGTATCTCTTACGAGGGCGGCATTGGTTTTCCGGATAATCCGTTCCGGGTAGTGATTGATGATTTCGCTTTCGATACCGGCGATCGCTTTACCTACGAATACAATTTCTTTGAACACTGGCTTCACGACATTCGCATTGAGGCTATTCACGAAGATTCATCGCTGAAAACGCCATTCTGTATGAGCGGCCATGGAATGCCCGGAGCAACGGCTGCGGATGAAGCTAATAAGACGCTGGCGTTCCTGGAGGCCATCGTTAATGCCAATGATTCAACAACGGTCGGCGATATCAGGCTTTTTATAGACGATCTGGATGCCGTCCGGTTCAACCGCAATAAAATCAACCAGCAACTGAGCAAACTCGACCTTGCCTCTCCGACGCTGGAGCCTGAAGTGATCTGGCCGGGTCGTCGGCGCTGACCGCGTCTATAAAGGTATACGTTTTTAACATGTATCGCAGATCCCCGGTAATTTGTCTATAAACCTCCCTAAATCGGTGTTTATGGATTATTCTTCAAATCTCTATAATGTTTAAAGACCTTCCGGAGGTTTTACGTGCAATATGCCTACATCAGGGTGAGCTCGGCCGATCAGAATACAGCCCGTCAGGAAGAGGCATTGTCAAAGGCGGGTTTTCAGCCAGATAAAATTTGTGTTGAGCATGCCAGCGCGAAAGACACAAACCGCCCGGGGTTACAGGAACTCCTGGGACAATTACGCCCTGGTGATACGCTTCTGGTTCATTCCATCGATCGCCTTTGCCGGAATATGTCAGATATGTGCGCTGTCACAACCCGGCTTCGTGACCAGGGCGTTACCCTTATTTTTTTGAAGGAGCAGCTGACGTTCAGCGCCGGCACAAACAATCCGATGCAGGAGCTGCAACTGCACATGATGTCGGCATTCAGCCAGTTTGAACGAGCCTTACTGAAGGAAAGGCAGGCCGACGGTATCGCCGCGAAAAAAGCACGGGGTGAAAAAACCGGGCGCCCCGGCACCGATATCAAAAAAATCCAGGAAATTGACGCACTCAGAAGCAGAGGGGTCAGGCTCAGGATCGCCTGCGACCATGCGGGCCTTGGCGTTTCCACATATTATAAGCTTCGTCACCAGATGAACAACCAGTAGCCGGGAGATAGTCATCCACCACCGCAGGAGGCAATGATGCAACTGACGCTCCAGATAGTCATCACCGATGAATCAGGCTCCAGTCGAACGGAGGAACTGATGACACACCAAAAATCAGGGGAGGCCCGCAACGACATTGGATTATCGATATCAGAATCTAAGCGGTTGCTGAATACGGTCCAGAAATCGGTGATCCAGCTGCAGGCAGACGAATATACTCAACACCATATCCGGTGCCCTCACTGCCTTGCTGCACGCAGAATCAAAGGCAAACAGAAAATACAGTACCGGACGCTGTTTGGCGTTATTCCGGTATCAGGGCTTCGGGTATACCGGTGCCGTTGTGAAGAGAGTGAGACAAAGACCGTCAGTTTGCTCAGTAACTGGGCTGGCGATTATTCTCACCCGGCACTGAAATATATAGAAACCCGCTGGGCCTCGATGATCTCGTATGAAATGACGACCCGTCTGCTGAAAGATATTCTACCGGTGGGTCACGGCCTGAATGCCTCAACGGTGAGGAATCATTTATGCCAGGTGGCGCTGCGTCTTGACGCTGAGGCTGAAGCTCATTCAGGTGTTCTTTCCGGCTGTCCCCGCGACTGGGAGAACCTGCCCCGGCCCGGAAAACCGCTTGTGGTGGGTATAGATGGTGGATATGTTCGCGATCGGGATGACAAAAAGCGTAATTTTGAAATTATTGCCGGGAAGTCTTTTTCCGTTGGAACACCAGCAGAAACCCGCCGCTTCGGTTTTGTCCAGAAGGATGGCTGTCATCCGGACCGCAGGCTCATGGCCCACCTTTCTGCGCAGGGAATGCAGGCCAACCAGCAGATATTTTTTCTGTCCGACGGTGCGGATAATCTCAGAGACCTCCAGTTCGGTATGTACCCTGAGTCAACTCATGTGCTGGACTGGTTTCATATCACCATGAGGCTGACGGTGCTCATGCAATATGCCAGGGGACTGATTGCATCAGATCCAGAAACAGGAGGTAAAGTTCTGGCTCTGCTGGAGAGCAGTAAACGATATCTATGGCATGGCAATGTTGTGGCCGCGCTGGAGCATATTGATGATTGCGTCATGTATTGCGATGACCCTGAACTCAGCTATACGGGCCTGAAATCCCTGCAAAAACACCTGGATGAAATGTATACCTACATCCGGAATAATCAGATGATGATCCCCAACTACGGCGAAATGCGACGGTACGGGGAGCCTGTATCAACCGCGTTTGTGGAATCCACGATCAATGAAGTGATCGCCAGACGAATGGCTAAAAAGCAGCAGATGCAGTGGAGCAGAAAAGGGGCTCATTATTTGTTACAGACCCGGACCGCTGTTCTGAATAACGAGCTACAGGATAAATTCACCTACTGGTATCCGGGGTTTCAAAGCGACGGGAAGGTATCAGCGGCGGCAGCATAGCTCACTCTGCCCCAGGATTTTTCATGCTCTCCTACGTGATGCCATCACCCCGCCAGCAGGGTATTTTCTGTGCAGTTGTCAACCACTGAATCGGAACCCACGCCGCTGGCGCGGGACCCCACGATTCAGCAGTTGACAAATCCGGCTACTGAATTATCAGAAAAAAACACTGTACGTCTGCCACACAGGCCCCCGGGTGGCCAGTGAGGGTAACCATGGGGAACATTTCGGCATCGCAGAATGAGCGTGAAAGTGGTGAAATCCGGCTTACGCCGGGCTTCGGCGACTTTACTCCTGTGCCACAGGAAATCTCATCTGCTGACGTGATATCAGCTGGAAAAGAAGATATAAACATCGTATACTTGTATATACGTGGTAATAACGAGGTAATGCTATGTCACAGGTTAGCATGAGCTTAAGAATTGATGCCGAACTGAAAGACGCTTTTATGGCTGCAGCAAAAAATATGGACCGTAACGGCTCCCAGTTAATCCGGGATTTCATGCGACAGACTGTTGAACGCCAGCATCATACCTGGTTCCGTGAACAGGTTGATGCCGGGCGTCTGCAACTGCAGCGCGGTGAAGTCCTTCCGCACGACATGGTGGAAGCTGCTGCTGCTTCATGGCGGAATGAGGCGATGAAGAAGGCTGCCGGTAAATGATGGAGATTTTCTGGACCATGCTGGCCAGTCAGGACAGGAAGCGTATCCGCGAGTACATCGCAGAACAAAATCCGATGGCTGCTGTTGCACTGGACGAACGGATTAGCGATTCAGCCGGTAGCCTGGCCGGACAACCATATAAAGGGCGTCATGGTCGGGCTGAAGGTACCTGCGAGCTGGTCATCCACCAACATTTTGTTCTGGTTTATGAAGTGGATAAACCGGAGGGAAAAGTGTATATCCTGCGTGTATTACATACTGCGCAGAAGTGACCATGACTGTTGATGTCGGTCAGTACAAAAACAACCTTAACAAAGTGTTCCGTTTCCCGGATGGTGCCCTTAACTGGCAAAGCAACAGCTTCCTCCGTAATTCCATTAATCTCCGGAGGTAGTATTTTAAGTGCCGTTGCCAACCACTGAACCGGAACCCACGCCGCAGGCGCGGGACCCCACGATTCAGCAGTTGACAAATCCGGCTACTGTCCCGAATGTAAGTAAATATTCTGTTTTTTTCTTCGTTTTTATGCCGGAGAAAAAGAAATTATGTTATAATTTCATAGTGTTAAGTTGATTTTGCGGGGGCGGTATGACGGCAGGTACGGTTAAAAAATCACCGGTCATTGTGGTGAAGGAAAAACGGCAGTTCACTCTCTCTCCTGTCACGGAAAACATACCCGCTGCACCGGACAGGGGAAAAATTCCCTCATCCGTCAGTGAGTCCCCTGCTGTCAGCCCGCAGCCACAGACTCACCCCTCCGGACTGACAAAAAAACAGCGTAAGTACCTCCGCCACAAAGAAAGGATGCGTCAGATACGCCGTGACAATATACGCAACGGACGGCAGAAACAGCCCCTCTTCCGCCAGGTCTTTCCTTTCCTCTGCTCTGGCCTGAAGACAACGTCTTTCGCCTTATTAAGGTCGGCATTATCAAAGATGTTGAAGCCTTTATTAACGAAAACCCTGACTGCGGACTCACCCTGCCGGACTGCCGCTGCGTTTTCTCCCTGGTTACTCAGGCACTACCCTATCTCAGTCTCTTTACCCCCGGCGCCGTTCGTTATGACCTCAACGGACTGCCCGCCAGCTCCGTCACTGAAAGGGAAATCCTCCACGCTCAGCAGGCCTGTGAACGCATTCTCCGTTTTCAGCAACAAAAGGCTGCTGAAGCACAACAGAACGCCATTCCCGGGGACTGTGATGAGAAAAATGACTGAATCATGCCGGTATGGCGGATGGCTCCGGTATCAGTCTGGCCGGGCTCCGTTCCGGCCGGAACATTTACTTCTGAGGGACTCACCATGAGCGAACTGGCCGGTCTTCACCCGCAAATCAGTGAGCTTGATGAGT
>NZ_JBGDVX010000024.1:0-21184 GCF_046551535.1 Salmonella sp. SAL04162 | reverse complement strand
ACCACCGCGCCACATCTCTACTCTACCCAGGGGAACAGCGCCATCCTCCAGGAACAGACTCAGTTCCGCGCGCCGCGCCAGCGCGTAGACGATCGCTTTGTGTAATGCACCTTCCGGAGGGCATCTTTGCTCCTGCTCTTCAAGCCAGGAGCATAGATCTTCCAGTATCGGGCGGGCATAACGCTGTCGCCACTGGCGGATTTTCTCTACGGGACGGCTGCTGATCTTTTTCTCCAGCCTGTACAACCCGGCGATCTTTTTCACCGCGATTGCGGCCCGTTGATCTTTATTCATTTTATACAGGTCGGCGAAGCCCCTTCTGGCGTGGGCCCAACATCCGGCAAGGGTAATACCGGGAGCTTTATCCACCATCGTCCGGTAAGCCTGGTAACCGTCGATAACCAGCGTCCCGTTCCAGCCCTGAAGCCAGTTTTCAGGGTGTTCATGACCACGTCCGGTCTGGCAGTCGAAGCTGACTATCTGTGGACCACTTCTTTCTCCGCTGGCATAACACCACAGATAACCCGAACGGGATTTACCGTAAGCGATAAGTGAACCTTGCAATTACCCACATCTATTTTCTCGAAAGTTCAAAACCATAAAGAATGTCATTAAGCCGACGTAGTCCTCGCCAAAGCACTGTGTTTCCTGGTGGAGGATCGTTGGCTCTGGCTAAATATCCGCCTAACTGAGCAAGCTTTATAATATACCTCTGTAGGGGCGCGATATTTTCAGTTTTTTTATTGTCTTTGATAACATTATCAAGTAATTCACATTCTGTCTGTGTCAGGGCCATTCCGGCAGGTATATCTGAATACTCACGGCTAACCATTGTCAGCCAAAAGATCCTCCAGCTTATAATGCAAAAACAAGATATCAGTTTACTCAGCCTTTCTGCTGTTCTGAGTTTAGAATCTTCAGCTTTACATCCTGATTTCAAAACCTTATGAAAAGTCTCAATTTTCCAACGATGTGCATACCATTCGAGTTTTTCGATAGCATCCTCATTATAGACGATCGGAATATTGGTAAGTAGTTTCCATTCAAGAGGTTTCCTTCCTGGCGTTTCATTTTCTTCTCTGGCATGAATGGCAAATAAAGTTATATCAGGGTATTGTTTGGATTTACCTATCGGAGGCCTCACTAATATCTTTTTCCACCGAACGGATAACATCACTTCATGGCTTTTCTCATTCTCATCCCGCAGAACAACATTATGAATACATTTTACTGACTCATTCTGCATTTCATCAGAAATAGTGTGCTTTCCATCGCCAGCAAGTCTGTCAACACAAGTTCTTACCAGAAATGACGTTTCAAGTTCCCGGGATAAACAAAACAGCTCATAAATGTCGCTTTCTCTGTCGCCAACGTGGACGCAACGTTCTGGGCATTGCAGCAGAGTCATCGACTGGCGCAGACTATCAAGCCATCTGATACTTTCTTTTTCTTCAATAGGTACGCGGGTCGGATTGATTTTCCTTTTGAGGGCGTTGGTGCCTTTAAATTTTCTGCGTGTCCAGAATTTTATTGCTGATAACCCCAACGGCACACCTCGCGAGGTTATAGCGAGGCTGGAGTGCATCAAAATACCACAATTAACGATCTTACCTTTTGATTTATCTTTTCTCTTCCACCATGCCGATGTGGTTCCGGTATACCCAATGATATCTGGATTACCTCTTTGATAAATAAAAGTTGTTGTATCCTGAAGCAGTAATATAGTTTCATTTTTTAGTGTTGCAACGCGCTGTCGCGTGGACTCAAAATGTCCCTGCAGAATGGCATATTCATCAACATGAGGATTTGAAAGAAACCGGTAAGCAGCTTTAGTTCCAGCCCAGTCCTGACAGGCAAACGGAATCGTGCTTCCTATGTTTTTCCAGAAATTCTCCATGAGTTCACGAAATCGCCGACCGAGCCTGCGGTCATTGAAACTACTTTCGTTAAGCTCCTGAGCTAACCATTCTGTATCGCTTTGAGTTTCAACCATATTATTCCATTAGTTGAAGCCAGTAAGTGCCTTTAAATTTGCAGAAGTTGTGGGTAATTGCAAGTCTCGCTGCACGCTTACGGTTAGAATATCCTGCACTATATTTCCTCCATAAAAAAGGACGCTACAGGGCGTCCGAAATTAATAACAAAAAAGGAGTAAATAATTAAAAGGCTTATATAAAATGAAAGTTAAAGTACTTCAGTGGCACATGCAGGATAACGGCCTAATATCCTGTATGTTGCCAGGCTTATAAGTCCTGTCAGAACTCATAAACCAGGCCAGTGGCCACGATGTTGTCTGTATGCATTCCTGCAGGATCATCGTTTTTCAGCAGATTAATTTTATAGTCAACATACGCGGACATATTTTTATTGAAGTAGTAATATGAACCCACATCAATATATTTCGCAAGATCAAACGCCCCCAGTCCATTCACACCACTGGTACGGGACTGAAGGAACGCCAGCGAAGGACGCAAACCATTATCGAACTGATACTGCCCAACCAGTTCCCAGTTATTAGTTTTATGCGCAAAACTATTCAGGTCTTCCCCCATATAGGTCATGTTATAGGTACGGGCATAGGTTGCCGCCAGATAAGCATTATTGGCATCGTATTTCAGACCACCAGTCCATGCTTCAGCGGTATCACCGTTAGCATATTTATCCATGGCAATCTGATCCAGTGTACGTTTTGAGCGGGCATAGGATGCACCAGCACTTACCCCCATACCAAAATCATATGTCGCAGAAACTCCGTACCCGTCTCCGTTCTGCTCAGCAATGCTGCCTCGTCCATTATTGGATTCATGAGCGCCACCATTTTTCCCCTGATATTGCAGGGCAAAATTCAGTCCATTAATCAGACCAAAAAAGTCCGTATTGCGATAAGTCAGTACACCACTGGCTCTGTTAGTCAGGAAGTTATCTGACGCTTCATAACTGTCATCACCAAATTCCGGTAACACATCAGTCCAGCTACCAATGTCATACAGGACACCATAATTGCGCCCATAATCAACAGAACCATAATCCCCAAACCTCAGACCTGCAAATGCAAGACGAGTCCATGCCTGGTTATCAGACTCAGGTTGATTCGCCTGAACCTGGTATTCCCACTGACCATAACCCGTCAGTTGATTGTTAATCTGGGTTTCACCCTTGATCCCCATACGAATATAGGACTGGTCACCATCCTTACTGTGATCACTGGAAAAATAGTGCAATCCATCCACTTTTCCATACAGGTCAAGCTTATTGCCATCTTTGTTATAAATCTCTGCGGCATTAGCCATACCCGCCATCATGACGGCTGCTGCTGCCACTGATAATGCCACTGTTGTTTTTTTCATTTTTATTTCCTCATTTTTTGAACTTTCCACAAAAATGGTAAACACTTTCTGCAGATTCGTTCCGGACACTATCACCAGTAACATCGTGATTTGAAGTTTCAGGATGTAATATAAAAAATCAACTTATTAGCATGCTAACCAATGAATCATACTGTTATCTGCTCAAACGTTGCGGTGAAGATCGTTTTCAGCAACCCGACCTTCACGCTCCATTTCCGGCAGACCACCTTTATCTGTCGGTATCCGTAAGGCGACATCCATCAAAACGCCTTCACACAGTTATGCTGCGACAAAAAGCTCTCAAACACCGGACCATCCTCCCGGTTAACACGGATTGTTACACTGTACTTTTTCAGGTCGTTATTTATCCCTGCCGCGCGGCGTTGTTCATAGCCATCTCTGAACTTCACCACCGACACCTGCGATTCACGTATAAGAAATTGAAACCATTTCTGCGCCAGCAGAAGATGGTTAGAATTCAATCACCGTTTGATGCGTCTAGGAGAGCATAAAAAAACCTGGGGCAACCACCAGATAGCCCCTGTCAACAGTCAAAAAACTGTCATTAAACCTTAACGTAAAGTTGCGGACAGGTATCCCTCATGGGCGGTATAAATCACGACTGCCCCTCGATTTTTTATGCTTTCTCCGACGAGCCATGAAATGAGCATCGGCGCAGGCCTCCATCACAACGGTAGCCGATGCGCAACTGGCCAGAAACTCAATAAGTTTGGTGCGGGTAAACTTTTTGCGCAGTAATGCCTTGCCTGATTTATCCTGGCAATGGACGTGGAAGGAATGCTTGCCGAGATCGATACCAATAAGCGTAACGTTTTGCATGATGATTTCTCCGGAAAGAATATACCCTGTTACTGTATCGTTTACAGGGTGGTGGGGACCATCTCATTAACCCCGGGGCAACTACCAGCTCGCCTCTGACGGTAGTAAAATAACCGGCATTAAACCTCAACTCAGCGTTGCGAACAGGTATTCGTCATGGTGGTATCAATCGCACTGCCCCACGCTTTTTCATGCTCTCCAGTGATGGTCTTAAATGATAAAGCTATAGCTACAGCATGAAATAATTCATATTACTCCATACTGTATTTACCTGAAAATCAGAGACTCTTTATTTTTGAGGCGTAAATAAAGTGTTCAGCGAAGTCTGCATCGCCAATCCAGAAATTGGCGGTTTGTGACAGATTCTCATTTCGTACAATAAGTATAAGTTTTTTCGCAATAGTACGTAATGTTCTTAAGAACCTTACATCATTTTCATGGGCCGCAAAAAAACCTTCTTCGGGAACAAAATTATCAACCTCGATAATTGCGTTTTCTACCCGGTATTCTTTTAAATTTTCTTCTGTTTTGCCACCCTCAAACATCATTTCTTCACTGTTAACAATGCCTCCGGGCATAATCACCGTCATTTTAGACGCAGGGAATAACCGGGAGGTTACTAACTGGATATCATTTGTCAGTATTACTCCTGAATCCCATTTTTGAATTTGTGCCCAATGTCGGGTTAACGCTCCGGCACCAATGAACAATGATTGTTCCAGGCTGCCTGTTATCTCCGTCAGCTTCTGCTCCCATCCGTCGCCGTTTGAATCAGACAGGGCTTTATTACTCTCTTCTGCCGATACGGCAACATCCTGTTCATGCCCTGCGGCTACAGAACCTTTACGACTTCGGGATTCCGCTGAAAAACTGGCAATGACTCCTTTGTTTAAAAGGACATAACCGTTAGAGCGGACAATGTGTCCCATTGACTCCAGAAAACGTAAGTCAGTGCGAATAGTTGCCCCGGACACACAAAAATAGTCTATAAGTTCGCCAACACTGACCTTACCTTTCACGCCGACCAGATTCGCAATGTCCATACGACGTTCAATTGCGCTTTTCATCAGCTCTCCACTGAATGTCGTCAAAATATTTCATTACTTTTTATTTCCTTTTAATAAGTTCATGATGAACCTAAAACAACGTTTTAAAAACATTAATTGTGATGATTTTCACAAAATAAAAAATAAGAACAATATAATTAATTAGTTACGATCGCGTATTAACGCCCGGTACATTATCCTTTACGTGGTTAAGGACACTTTATTTTACAAAAAAAAGCCGCTAACGAGGCAGCGTTGCGGCAAAAAGTTGCAGTGGTTTATAATTAATTTTTAACGGACCCTGACTCCCTTTCCCTG
The DNA here is from genome assembly GCF_046551535.1 of Salmonella sp. SAL04162. Classification (NCBI taxonomy): domain Bacteria; kingdom Pseudomonadati; phylum Pseudomonadota; class Gammaproteobacteria; order Enterobacterales; family Enterobacteriaceae; genus Salmonella; species Salmonella sp. SAL04162. The sequence goes on along the minus strand of NZ_JBGDVX010000024.1, from coordinate 15,633 downwards.
AATAATACCTGTTCCTGTATTCTGACTCTGTTAATACGGGTTCCTCATCATGTAAATAAGCAGAACCACAAGAAAAATTATCCCGAAATAAATACCACCGATAAACAGTTTCGCTCCGGTCGTATACCTTATCCGGGTAACCGGCCCGCTGACGGACCTGTCTTTCTGTTTCATTCAGAATATCCCTTCTGTCTGCTGAGTGGCGTTTCTCCGCCATGTACCGCCCGGTATCCTGAACGGATTGTTCTGTCTTTCCGGTGACAGCCTGAAGTTTTCCGCCAGGTCCTCCCCGCCATACTGCAGGGTCAGCCGCTCACACAGGTTCCTGTACCATCCTCCCACGGCGTTCCTCCCCGCTTTCGTTAATGCCGCTGTCTGTTCCACTGACCTCCCTTCACGGATATACGACAGCATCGTCCTTTCCTTTCTGGTCAGCGACTCCGACAACAACGAGATATGCAGTATGTAATCCAGCTCCTTCACCGTCTCCGTCATATGCCGGGCCAGTTCCGGTATCAGTTGCCCGACCCGGGTACAGTCTGTCTTTCTGCGGTACTTCATGAGGCCCTTTCTCACCGCATGGAGCAGATATCGTCCCATATCGCCCTCTGCCACATCCGTATCCTGATTCAGCGTGCAGTTAAACCACCTGGCCACAATTCTGTCCGGGTATATGATTTCAGGACTGAACACGGCAATTCCCACCCCTTCACGGATTTCCCTCAGCGCCTGTAATAACAGAATATTTCTGCCGGGCTGAATATTCAGTAACACCACCGGGGGCAGAATGGATTTCTGTACCCGCTCCAGAAGCTCTCCCGCATTCTGAATAACACCAGCATAACCAAACACCGGTTCAGCCTTTTCACTGTAATACCCGGATTTACACAGGAGGTCTTTTAATCCCTCACGCATCACCGTGATAACCTCCGGGTTGTCACCATAAATATAAATCTTTCTCATAAACCCTCCCTTTGCCGTTCTCCCCGCACCAGGAGCATGCGTAATATCAGGCGGGATAAGCACAATTAATGCCGGCTGTAATTCTTTTATGTTAAAAGAACTGGTTATCTGTTTTCTTTTATTTTCTCATCTGTTCATTTATGCACAGCCTGTACCGGCGGAACAACATTCCGGACTCTGCAGAAATGAATGAAACACGTCAGATATTATTCATATAATAATGAACCTGCGTTTGTTTCTGCCTTCTGTACTTTCGTTACATTACCGGTGGCATTTCCGGCACTGCCATCACGGACAGACGGAATACGTATCGCGAATCCCCTCATAAGAGGGAGCCGGAGACGGCTCCCTCGTTTTATGGCTTCATGATTTCACAGTTTTTCTGCGTAATCCGCCATTACCAGGTGTAGTTCACACCCACAGTGGCCTGCCACGGACGCTCGGTGTTATCACCCTTCGTGTAATCAAAGGCTGCATACCCACCCAGGTTATCCGTCACCTTCACTTCAGCACCCAGACCGGCCTGGAAGGCGGCCCCCTTCACACTGTCATCCAGCGAAACGTTGTTCACGCGGACAGAGTTGCCGTCAGCAAACTCGTTAAGCGCAGCGAGGTGCAGGTATGGCTTCACATAACCGCCACTGATGGCATACTGGTAACCCAGGTCGGCACCCACTTCACCCAGCATGGACTTATAGTCGTTGCTGTTCACGGTCATACCGTTGGACAGGGCATAATGCTCACCGTCAAAGGCACGCGCCGCTGCACGGACATACGGCTCCGCAAAGAAACCTTCGCTGTTCCAGGCGTAACCCACCTTAGCTTCAAGGCCGTAGCTGTTACCGCTGAAGTCCGCTTTCGCCTGCTGACCATCAGTCATACGGGCTTTTGCCGTATTGCTGAAGTGGTTAAACTGCAGCGCACTGTCCACAAACACGCCGCTGTCATAACGACGGGACATGTAGAACTGCGCACCGTAGCTGTTCAGGTCACCGCTGCTGTTCATTACGCTCATATCTGAACGTGCAGAAGACACCGCCACACCCGCCAGCCAGTTGTTTTCCGTCAGGGTGTCGGCACCCAGCATAACGCCACTGGTATTCAGTTTGTATTCCGGTCCTGATGCCGTGGTGTTACGGTTTTCACCACCGAAGTAAGACACCCACACGCCGGAATCCTTACCATGACGCACGCTGTTCATGTGTTTCGCCAGAGTGTCTGACGCCAGGTTAGCCACATCAACCGGCGCTGCCGCCAGAGAAACCACGGTGGCGGCACTGTTGGACAGCTGACCGGTGCTGCGGTAGTAGATGTTCGTACGGTTGTTCACCCCGTCCATCACTTTCTCAGCGGCGTACTGGTACACACCCAGCTCAGCCGGTGCGCTCAGGCTGGTGAAGTCGGCGTCAGATGTAACAGTCTGAGTAACGGGTTTTCCCTCCTGGCCCGTGACGACGCGGCTTTCAGACGTCATGTATGACACAAAATCATGAGCACGGGTTGCGTCAGGGCCATCAGCCAGACGGCCACCGATGGTGTACGGCTCAGCACCGGCGCTTTCCAGTGACAGGGCATACTTACCGCCGGTCGCCAGACCCTTCACATCCAGGGTGCCAAACTGATAACCCCCGGCCAGACCGGTATTTGTCAGACTGTGAAGATTATCCGGCGAGTAAGTGCCTGCCAGAACGGAGGTCACGCCCTTACCATCACTGGTCAGGTCGGTGTCAACCTTCAGGGTGACACCTGATTTCGTTCCTGCAAAACCATGTCCACCCAGTTGCGCCAGACCACCTGTGGAGGAAACGAGGTTAAGCGTGTTGTTGCCATTCAGCGCCAGGATGTTTGTTGATGAACCACCGGTAACATTCCAGACGGAGTTGTTGCTCAGGCTGACATCGACAGCGGATGAAGAGCCTGTTCCACCGGTCCAGGTATTGCCGTCCAGATTAAGGCTGAAGCTATTTGAGTCAGTCTGGACATCACCGGTCAGGCTGCCGCCTGTCAGGTTAACGGTGCTACCTGCGACTGATGAGCGAATATCACCCTTCAGTACGGAACCATTAAAATCAACGAGGTTATTTGCGCCAGTGATGTTAAGTGCATTTGCCTGTGCATCAGTGCCCGTCACACTGCCCGCATCAAACACACCACCGTTGGCCTGAATATGGTTACCGGTTCCGGACAGGGCAATCGCTGTCGATGTCCCCCCCACACTGTCGTTCTGCAGGGTGATATTCAGGTTATCCAGCAGAATGTTGGCGTCCGTCGGTGCCACAGTCGCGGCATTATTTACAAACGTCCCTGCCGTATCATTGCTGGTAAGTTCAAGCGACGGATTGACGGTTCTGGTGTCAATCTGCAGGCCGGTCAGTTTAAGGTTGTCGTATTCAGTGTTCAGTGCAGTAGTCTGCTCTGTCCGCGAGGTCTCGACTTTTGTAGCAAGCTGACCCGCTGCAAGTTTATCTTTGGCCTGCTGGTTAATCGCAGCCATATCATCTGCCATCATCTTCGCTTTGTCAGCCAGCGTGAAGCTGTTGTGGATATTGACGTTCTGCAGATGAATCTGGTCAGCGCCACGGACAACCTGACCCTCCACCGGATTACCACTTTCATCCAGCTGAGCGGTGGCCGTTCTCAGGTCACCGGACAGTTTAACTGCCGGTTTGGCTGAATCTGCTTTTCCGGCAGTCTTTGCCCATATCTCAATCGGTGTGGCTTTCTTGTCTTTGGTTCCGGCTTCACCCACGGTGATGGTGTTGGGGTCAGACAGCTTGCCATTACCCAGCTCAAGGGCGCGGATATCCAGAACAGTGGTGGTGAACGGATTGTCCTTCGTACCGGTGTACAGGTCTTTCGCGGTGAAGCTGTCCTTCATGCCCTTACCATCAGCGTTAAGAATAACGGACTTATATTCACCGGTAAGCGGGTCAAATTCCTGTAACTCCTTACTGCTCAGACTACCGAGAATATGCGTGACCCGTCCGGCATCCTCGGCTTTGCTCTGGCTGTCTGCATCGGTTGCTGCTTTGCGAATGGCCGTTAGCGCATTCAGATAGGTTTCCCGGGCACCGCCGGTGCCGTCCTGCTCTTCAGGAGTGTAGAATGGCATACTGTTGGCGAGATTCGTCATGCTTTGGGCGAGATTCTCACGGAGGGGAGAGACATTAGTAGTCAGCGTACTCTTCAGAGTATTCTGTTGCTCAATAAGATTCTTATGACTTTCCAGGATATTATTGTCAGGAGTCGTGTTGGCTTCCTTAACAAGTTCATCATAGGTTTTGAAGCCACCACCTTGTTGTTGTATTTTACCGAAATCGGTGACGCCCGATTTCAGCACATTATTTTTTACCAGTGCCGCCATGAGTTCACTTTGTTTTGGTTTCTTAGCCTGGTCCTCAGAAGATAGTTTCAGAAAATCAGTTATCGCCGTGTTATATGCAACCTTAGCTTTACTGTCAGCGTCAGACAGCCCCTGCTGCGCCTGACTGATGTTATCCCGGGCTTGACTGATTGCACTCTCCTGAGCACTCATGGCTTTGGTCAACGCATCGGTATCAGTCTTCACCATTTCTTGCGCGGCGGCTCTGTTAAAGGCAACAAGGTGTTGCAGCGCGGTTGCCTTTTTCTCTCCATCTTTTTCAGTGTTATATGCTGTAAACAACAGGCCGTGTGCATACCGGACAGATGTGGTGACCTCATCGCGAGAATGGTGCTCATCAGCCATGTACGCAAGGAGGTCGTCTAAACTACCTGTCTGAGATGGATTAGCCTCAGAGTCTCCTGGTGTGAATGTGACCTTTGTTGGGTTAATGTCCTTCACCGCCTCCGCAAGGGTTACAGGCGCGGGCGCCACTACTTCCTCTTTCCCTTTAGTGTTTTCCGGGAGTACTCCTGCCACAGCAGACAGGCTGAGCCCCATCAATACTGATGCGGCTATAACATTAAGTTTGAATTTATTTTCCACTGCCATATTTAATTATTTCCTCTGCAATTTTACATAATGAGAAAAGCAGATACAGAAAAATACTGACTGGTATTAATCCGCACGCTTTCACCCACTAACACGTAAACAGAAAACCAGAACGTGGCTATGTTTTCTTCAGGCGAGCGAAAACAGACCTGTCGCCTCATAAAAAAGACAGGGCAGGTTTATTTTTATTTCGCCCCAAAAAAACACCGGAATCCTGCAAATGCAGAAATAAAACACAAAAGAAACCCTATTCCTTATTTAAAGGAATTCCGGAACATTCTGATTCTCAGGGCGTATTCAAATGTATGCAGAATACCCATATCAAATTAATATGCAGATCGTATCGATCGATATAATCAATCAATTAACAATAAGGCAGGGCGTGTGTGGGGGCGGGGCAGGCATCTTATCCTGACGTAACGATTGTGACCCACTCGGGCTACCCGGAGCCTCCTGGTCGGGGATTGAAGTCCTGAGCGAAGGAAACGCTGGCAGGCACTGAAGTATTGAGTGTGGTCATTGCGGAGTTTTGAGGCCGGTGCACATTCTGGTCTGGTGTGACCGTGTCAGCGCCAATGATGTAAAGCAGTAAGGGGGTGCGGACGATTTCCTGGACCCTTACAGGAGAGCATAAAAAACATCAGAGCAATCACAAGGCAGCTCCTGCCGGCAGTAAAAAACCGTCATTAAACCTTGGACGGACATCCCTCATGGGCGGTACCTGTCACGATAGCACCCGGTCTTTATTATGTTCTCCTGTATGAACTGCGTGGCAGGTCTGCAGCATCGTCGGTTATGTTGCTGGCTGTAGCAGCTATCCGGGCATTGCTCAGATAATGGAAACTGACTTGTGACTTTTATCACAAATTAAAAAACAGATTTTACCCTCTGATTTATGTCGTCTGCCGATAACCCCTTCTGATTTTCACACCTCTGCTTATTAAGAATGTTAATTCATTAGTCAGCAATAAAAAGAACCACACCCCTGTTTAATGTCATTTCCAGTGTTTTTTACAGGATTATATCCTGAAATATTTTTATCAATAAATTCGGGAATGCATCTCATTTAATATATTTCAAAGTGTTTCTAATAAGCATTACATCAGCGTGATGAATAGTAAGCAGAGGCATATATATCAGGATAATAGTTATATTAAAAAATATTTCTTTGAGTATTACTCTTAAATTACGATGATTATTATCGATCGTATCGATCAATAATAATCAATTTAGTTTATATAGGATTTTTCTTATAACTCCTCACGCATCGACTGAGAGCACTGGATTTCTTTGAAAGGTTCAGAAACCTCGTTTAACCCCGGACGTTTATTAATACGTATTTTTTCTGAGCGTTTCTCATTAATACCCTCAGACCTGTTTTCAGCCTTTGCAAAGTAATTCTAATTTGCTCAAAGGACATATTATCTATGCGTAATAAAATAATACTTGCCATGGCGGCTGCCGGTATGATGTGCGCCACTCCGGCTTTTGCTGCTGGTGATATTCCCACCACTGACGCTGGCGGAGGGACAATGACCTTCAGTGGCTCAGTCATTAATGCGCCGTGCAGCATTGCGCCGGACAGCCAGAACATCAAAGTGGACCTGGGTCAGGTGCCTGCAAAAAAACTTAGCAGTACAGACAGCACTTCCGACCTGACGCCAGTCACCATCACCCTGACCGAATGTTCATTTGAGGATCTGGGAAAAACACCTGGGCAGGGGGCCACCAACTATTCAAAAGTGGCCGTAACATTCCCTGGTGTTATGACCCCACCGGGCGGCAATTTGACTAAAGGAGAAATAGCAAATACCGCAATCTCCCCTGCCGCTAATGTAGCTATTCAGCTCCTGAAAGGTGATGGCATTAATCCTGTGGACCTGAGCAAGACGACACCTACAGAAGGTGATATTCCGCTGGATACCTCTTCGGCAACCAATAAGCTGCATTTCTTTGCTCGTATGATAACCGTTGGCGGAGCAGCCTCCCAGGGCGCTGTCGGCGCCACAGTCACCTATAAACTGAAATATTTCTGATACGGTCCGCAGGCCGGTATTTATTTCAGACAGTAATAAACAGTTTCGCTGTTCATTCACCAGGTATGCATGGATGCCGGAACTGTTTTATTTGCCTTTTTCAGTAACAGACCGATATTTCACGGACTCATATCGGCTGTGTCGGACATTAATTTAAATTCATTCTTGTCATACGGATAGCGACTCATACCATGAAACTGACCCGGCTGGCACTGCTGATTACCCTGAATATACTGACGTTACCGGCAGGGGCGACACAGTTCAGCGCCGGTTTTCTTAAAAACAGTGACCACAGCAGCGTGGATTTATCCGCCTTCAGCCGGGATGGCTACGTTGCGCCGGGAGATTACCTGCTTGATATTTACCTGAACGACAGACTCATCCGCAGCCAGTACAGCGTCAGGGTGGTGGAGACCGGCAACGGTCGCTCACGCTTCTGCATCACCCCGGCACTGACAGACATGCTCGGGCTGAAAGAGGAGAGCCGCCGTCAGCTTGTCCCGGTCGAAGGGACGGACGGTCAGTGCCTTAACCTGAGCACAGCGGACAGCAAAGTACAGTATTCACCGGACAACCAGTCCCTGTCCGTCACCCTGCCCCAGGCGTGGATGGAATACCAGGACCCGGACTGGGTGCCCCCGGCCCGCTGGAGCGAGGGCGTCACGGCGGCCCTGCTGGACTATAACCTGATGGCCAACCGGTACATGCCGCATCAGGGTGAGACCTCCACCAGTTACAGTCTGTACGGCACCGCCGGGTTTAACCTCGGCGCCTGGCGCCTGCGCAGCGATTACCAGTACAACCGCTATGACAGCGGAAACGGCAGCGTGCAGTCTGATTTTTACCTGCCGCAGACGTATCTGTTCCGGGCGCTGCCCTCACTGCGCTCGAAACTGACGCTGGGCCAGACGTATCTCAGCTCCGCCATTTTTGACTCCTTCCGCTTTGCCGGACTCACCCTGGCCAGCGATGAGCGCATGCTGCCGTCCTCCCTGCAGGGATATGCCCCGCAAATCAGCGGCATTGCGAACAGTAATGCGCAGGTGACCGTCAGCCAGAACGGCCGCGTTCTGTACCAGACCCGGGTGTCTCCCGGACCGTTCGTACTGCCGGACCTGAGCCAGAACATCAGCGGCAATCTTGACGTGACGGTGCGCGAAAGCGACGGCAGCGTCCGGACCTGGCAGGTCAACACGGCCAGCGTGCCTTTTATGGCCCGTCAGGGACAGGTTCGCTACAAGGTGGCCGCCGGACGTCCGCTGTACGGCGGGACGCATAACAACAGCACGGTCAGTCCCGACTTTCTGCTCGGCGAGGCCACCTGGGGAGCATTTAACAACACCTCGCTGTACGGCGGCGTGATTGCCTCCACCGGTGATTACCAGTCCGTCGCGCTGGGCGCGGCGCAGAACATGGGGCTCTTCGGCGCGGTATCGGTGGATGTCACCCGCTCGGATGCGCGGCTGCCTTCAGCCTCCACGCCACGACAGACCGGTTACAGCTACCGGGTTAACTACACCAAAACGTTTAACAGTACCGGCAGCACGCTGGCGTTCGTCGGATACCGTTTCTCTGACCGGCATTTTCTGTCCCTGCAGGAGTATCTGGCGCGTTCCGTGTATGACGGGGAGTATCTTCAGGATGAAAAGCAGAGCTACTCCGTAAGCTGGAATCAGTATCTGTCAGCCCTGAACATGAATGCCTCGCTTTCCCTGAGCCGTCTCAGTTACTGGAATGCTGATTCAAACAATAACTGGACCCTGTCGCTCAGTAAGTCGATGAATATGGGGCCCGTACACGGCATTAACCTGTCACTGTCACTGTCCCGTAATCAGTCGGCGTACAACCGGACACAAAACCAGGTTTATTTCCAGGTCAGTGTCCCCTGGGGGGACAGTCGCCAGGTGAGTTACAGCCTGCAGAAGGATAACCAGGGCAGTATGCTGCAGACCGTGAATTACAGCGATTTCCATAACCCGGATACCTCATGGAATATCAGCGCCGGCCATAACCGGTATGACAGCAACAGCAGTGACAGCTTCAGCGGGAGTATCCAGAGCCGTCTGCCGTGGGGCCAGGCCAGCGCGGATGCCACCCTGCAGCCCGGTCAGTACCGCAGTCTGGGGCTGAACTGGTATGGCTCACTGACCGCCACGGCACATGGCGCTGCGTTCAGCCAGTCAATGGCCGGGAATGAGCCGCGGATGATGATTGATACCGGAGACGTGTCCGGAGTGCCGGTTAACGGCAACAGCGGCGTGACCAACCACTTCGGGGTGGCCGTGGTGAGCGCGGGCAGCAGCTATCGCCCGGGCGACGTCTCCGTGGATGTGTCCGCGTTGCCGGACGGCGTGGATGTGACTGACCCGGTGGTCAGCCAGGTACTGACGGAAGGGGCCGTCGGTTACCGGCATATCCGGACCAGCCAGGGAGAACAGATATACGGGCATATCCGGCTGGCTGACGGCACAAGTCCGCCATTCGGCGCGCAGGTCGTGTCGGAGAAAACCGGTAAAACGGCGGGGATGGCGGGTGATAACGGGCTGGTCTACCTGACGGGCATTGATGCTTCAGAGCGGAATGCTCTGGTCGTGACATGGGGCGGCAGGCCGCAGTGCCGGCTGTCCCTGCCGGAAAACGCGAACCTCAGCCAGGGAGCCCTGCTGCTTCCCTGCCGGTAACGGCCTGCGACAGGTGTGCCACACACAGCAGACGTACAACAGTATTTTTACGGAGAGAAAAGGTGAACAACAGACAGACAGCGGTGCTCATTGCCGGCCTGGTACTTACCCTTGCCGGCCCCTGTACCAGCCAGGCGGCCATCAATGTTGACCGCACCCGTATCATCATGAGCAGCGATGCAAAAGCCGTCTCCGTCGGGCTGAGTAACGAAAGTCCCGACGCCCCCTATCTGGCGCAGTCATGGGTGGAGGACAGCAAGGGAAAAGCAACGAATGTCCTGATAGCACTGCCGCCACTGCAGCGCATCGATGCGGGGAAAAAATCCCGGGTCAGGATTATGCGGGTGCAGAACAGTGGTGCCGCACCACTGCCGACCGACCGGGAGAGCCTGTTTTATTTCAACGTCAGGGAAATTCCGCCGGCGCCGGAGGACAAAAACAAAAATATCCTGCAGCTTGCCACCCAGAGCCAGCTGAAGCTGTTCCTGCGCCCGGCCACGCTGGCGGCGGAGGGGAACGCCTCGCCGGAGAAGATGCTGCTGGTACAGTCCGCCGGCGGGTCGCTGACGCTGAAGAATCCGACGCCGTATTACATCACGCTTGTCTGGCTGGGACAAAGTCCGAAACAGAAACTGGCGGGCTTTAAGGAAGGCACGATGGTGGCCCCGTTTTCATCGCTGCCGGTGAATGCCGTCCTGCCTGCCGGAACTGGCCAGATAATGGTGGGCAATGTGGATGACTATGGCGGGCTGCGGATGAACCGCTTCATCTGCACGTCAGGAAGATGTACTTATCAGGAGCGTATCAATGAATAAGGTGATGTACGGAGAAAACAGGAGACGTGGCGGCAGGAATACGTTATGCCGGCTGCTCCGGTCCGGACGGTGGTTTTTATGTCTGGCGCTGCACTGTTCTGTCATGTTGCCGGGATTTGCCAGCGCGGCAGAGTCTGTTCCGGATACAGCGCAATGTACGGACTTGAACAATAGCCAGGGAAATATACAACTAAAGCTGCCGGCCTCTGTCACTATTCAGCCCGGTCAGACCAATATTCCTCCCATCCCGTCGGTCACAGTTAAGTATAAATGCAGCGTACCGGACAATAAGACACGCACAGTGTCTATAGTCTCTCTTTCCGATGTGAATATTTTAGTTAAATCACTGGAATCTCTTGGGCTGACACTGAAAATGACGATTACTGACAGCTCCGGGGGGGCCGTAGGTTACTGGACTTTTCCCTCACCGGGGGGGGGGATATCCTCTGAATATGTAGAGATCGGCGAGCCTTATAAGGGTGGTACCGGTGAGAGAACGATGACCATCAATGCAACCCTGTCAAGAGATTCATCACAAAGTACCAGCCCCGGGTTTTATGCGATACCAGCGCTGACTGCTTTCAGACTGGAACCTTATTATAATAAACTCAATGGTCCAGCTCTGATTTCTCCGGCAATAAGATTACAGTATGTCCCGACATGTTTTGTGACGTTCAAACTGGATAAAAATAACATTAACTTTGGACCGGTAATGACAACAGATGTGGACAGTTCTTTTTCCCGGAGAGATAGCTTTGTTGTCACTGCAGATGCAAACAAAAGCTGTAATAGCGGAAACCTCGGAAATCTCCTTGGCGGCTATACTCCCACCCTGTCAGGGACGCAGCAGACATATCATCTGGACCTCCCGTTAAAGGTCTCTTTTACACTGCAGGGTGGAGGAGCTATTTCAGGGAATTCCATTCTTCTGTATAAGCAGGGCACAGACATAAAAAATGGCCTGAAACTGAAAATAACTGACCAGTATTCTAACCCGATTAAGTTTGGTGCAATCATTTCACCTGATACCGAGTCACTACCTGGCAATAAACTGGGTGAATTCAGTAATGGAAATTTTAATGCTCAAAAAACATATATCGTCGACCTGTCCGCCACAGGAGAACCGGTAAAAACCGGAAGTTACAACGCACAGGTTCTCGTTAAGGTTGAATATTACTGATTATTTCCGGTGGAGAGAATAATAATCCCCGCCGGCTGAATACCGCCATAAAAACAATAAACATATTAATAATATTTAATGATACCTCAGGCCTTTCTTTTTTCGTTAATTATGATGACGAGGTTTTTATGTGTCCTGATAACACACACGCAAAAAAGCTGTACCTCCCCCCGGGTAACGATATTCATTATCCCGGCCAGACCAACCACGATGCCTGCTTTATTCCGGAAAGTGTCCGCCAGTATGCCGGCGAGCCCCTGTATATCATCGTGGCACACTGGTGCCTGCTGCAGCAGGGCTGGGTTCAGCGTAACCAGATATCAGAGGCGTTTCACATCACGGCCAGACGGGCCAGCTACCTGATTGCCTACCTGCGAAGCAAAACATCACGGGTGGTCAGCGTCTGCCGTCACCAGACCCTGCCCAATAAAGCCCTGCGCTATGAAATTTATGTTATCCGGGTTCTTGACAGTCCCACCCCGTCCACGCGTCGTGAAAAGGCCGGGCCGCCACCGGTATCAAAACGCCGTGTCGGTAACGGTGACAGTTCGATGGCAAATGAACTGTGGAACCGGCTGTGCAGTAACAGAAATGCCGGGAAAATCCTGAAAAAGAAGGAGGATGAGGATGACGGAACATAACCGGATGCCGGTCCGGCAGGTCATTGTGCATGGTGACTGCTGGCCGGCGACGACTGCCGTGGCCCACCTGGTCCGGATATTGCTGCCGGGCAGCGACTGTGAAAGCACATACAGGCTGCCAGCGCTGTTACAGCATCTGCGCCGGAAACCGGAGGCCATACTGATACTGTGTCTGCGTCCCCGTGAACATCTCTTTTTGTTCTATGCCCTGCGGCGGACGCTACCGGAGCACCCGGTGATGGTCATCAGCGATGAGCTGCTTTTCAGTGACCGGGTGGTACTGAAGGTGTACGGGGGCATCCCGGCACTGGCGGAGCAGGCGCTGGAGGAAATACTTATCCGGGTGCGGCGGGGAGAACAGTGGTCCGGCGGGGCACGTCTGAGGGTGACGGGAGGGCTGGACGCCTTTTTGTTATCACCGGCCCCGGTGACGGGCTTTATGGAAGTGCCACCGATATTTAACAGTCCGAAGCGGCTGATAAACTGTATGGACCATCTGATGCACCGGGAGATGCTGGCATGCAGAGTGAGCCCGGCCCAGTTGCGTCTGCTTCAGGAGGTTTACCGTGGACGGGGAAGGCTGTCATCGCTGTGCGGAAAGCTGAATGCGCGGGAGAAGCAAATCTGGCAGGACAAATACCGGTTACTGGTAAAGCTGGGAATGCGGAACCGGTTACGGGAACTGCTGTCCGGTACCCGGTTCAGTGAGGATATGCAGCGCAGTCCGTTTATGGTACCGGAGAAGGATGAACTGTTACCGGTGTGGTGATGCTGCAGGCCCCGGGGGCGGATTTACTGCGCAATACAGGGCTGAACTGACACAGGGTCTTTGATCATCCCGTTCATTATCATTTCATCTGTCATTTTCAGTTCCGGGAAATAATGTAATCGCGCAGGAAACCACGGTGGTTCAGTGATTGAATATTGCAGGTTTATCTGCCAATTTAACAGGTGATTCCTTTTTGGGTTCCTGACTGACTGAAAAAAACAAAAGAGTTATTTATTAACGACCGGGCCAACACAGAGTATTACAAATATGTAATGGAATTGTCATGCTGAAAACATTAATCATGAACTTTGTGTGGAAAGGAGGAATAAATGAAGAGAGGAATCAGTGTACTGGCATTTGCCGGATTATTTGTCGCCGGAGTGGCTTCTGCTGCTTCAATGAACATTATGATGAACGAGGCGTTACCTACGGGGACAGGAAAGGCGCTCGGGGAGATAACAGTAACCGAAACACCTTATGGTTTATTGTTTCAGCCACATCTGTCAGGTCTTGTTCCCGGGATACATGGTTTCCATGTGCATACTAACCCAAGTTGCCTGCCGGGTCTTGAAAACGGAAAAGAGGTTCCGGCACTACAGGCCGGCGGGCATCTTGATCCGGAGAAAACAGGCAGGCATCTTGGTCCTTATAATGATAAAGGGCATCTGGGCGATTTACCCGGACTGGTGGTCAATGCTGACGGAACCGCGACCTACGAACTGCTGGCTCCCCGCCTGAAGTCACTGTCGGAACTGAAGGGGCATTCACTGATGATCCATGCAGGCGGAGATAATTACTCTGACACTCCGGCGAAGCTGGGGGGAGGGGGCGCCCGCTTTGCCTGTGGTGTCGTGGAATAAACACCAGGATATTTTTACCTGCAGGGGCATATATTCATATGCCCCTGCAGGTCACTGTCGTTTCTCATTATAAAAAGCGGTCAGACAATACATTACATTAAAATATTCCTGGTTAAATAAATGCGTTTTACTGTAAAAATCACAGGCTCCTTGTCGGAATGCTTCCGTGTATATAAAACCGTTTTTTGTAATCTTCTGTTAATACCTTAAAATATGCCCCCTGAAATTAAATCCGGGGAAGCAGAAACCAGCCAGCGCGCCCGGAGACCGGGACGGGGGGATGTAGGGTGAAGTGTGGATGGCTTTCCGGGGACTTTGCAGCGCACCATGGTGATTACTCCTGCGATGAATTAAGGAGGAACGGCGTTTGTACGTGAACATCCGGTGAAGTCATCTTGACGCGGCGATCGTAACCTGCTCAGGCAACAGAGGTGACGTGGGGCGGGTGTTGAAGTCCTGAGAGGGATAAACGCCGGCAGGCGTTGAAGTACTGAGTAGGTTTGCACTGCGCTGAAGCCCCGTAGTGCGCGGGCTCCTGCTAATTTACTGTGTCAGGAGACTGTAAACGAAATTGTGTAAATGCCTGAATTTGATATGTTCAATTCAACATCAAATGAAGGTCAATTTATGGACGAAAAACAATTGCAGGCGTTGGCTAATGAACTGGCCAAAAATCTCAAAACCCCTGAGGATCCCAATCAGTTCGATCGGTTGCTGAAGAAAATCAGCGTCGAGGCAGCGCTCAATGCCGAAATGACCCATCACCTCGGCTACGATAAAAATCAGCCAAAACCGGGAACCAACACCCGCAATGGCTATACCCAAAAGACTGTTATCACTGGCGATGGCCCGCTGGAACTACGTACACCGCGCGATCGTGATGGTTCCTTTGAACCTCTGATGGTGAAGAAAAACCAGACCCGGATCACCGGGATGGATAATCAGATTTTATCGTTGTACGCCAAAGGGATGACCACCCGCGAAATCGCCGCCGCGTTCAAAGAGTTGTATGACGCCGATGTCTCGCCTGCACTGGTCTCTAAGGTCACTGATGCCGTCATGGAACTGGTTGTCGAATGGCAGAATCGGCCACTGGATGGTGACGTTCCGGGCATCTCATCTTGACGCGCCGGTTGCAGCCTGTTAGCCGAACCAGGGTAATCCGGTCGGGTGCTGAAGTACTGAGTAGGGAGTTCGTGGCGGGCGTTGAAGTACTGACCAGGGGAATGGCGGTATGGGCGGCGAGTACTGAGTCGGGTTTTTCACGGCGCTGAAGCCCCGTGTGAGCGGGTCCTTGCTGTTTTCGGTGTCAGGCGTGCAAGTCCTGACGTCGGGAGTTGCCGGAGGACAGGCAGGTCACCAGGTGGGTCTCGGCCTCTTCCCGGTCAGCAGCATGCCCCTTAAGCTGAGAAGGTGAACCCCGGCAGTGGCAGCAGTTCCTCAAGACGATCTTCGGGCCATGACGGCAGTCTGTTCAGGACATCCGTCAGCCACGCATGAGGCTCCAGACCATTGAGCTTAGCCGTTTCCAGCAGACCCATTATCCGGGCCGCACGCTCTCCTGCCATCCGTGAACCGGCGAAGAGCCACGATTTTCTGCCCATGACCACCGTTTTGATGGCTCTTTCGCAGACATTATTGTGTGTGCCTTGCAAGGCACGATCTTTCCGTCGGTGAAAGTCCGACCCGGCTAACTCTCGCTCCGGCCGGAAGTA
>NZ_JBGDVX010000023.1:0-26513 GCF_046551535.1 Salmonella sp. SAL04162 | reverse complement strand
TGAATGGGTTCATGTGCAGCTCCATCAGCAAAAGGGGATGATAAGTTTATCACCACCGACTATTTGCAACAGTGCCCCCGAACGGACGTTAGATTTCGAGTTCTAGGCGTTCTGCGATGAAGGTTGGATCCCAGCCGGGATTGAAAGTGTCGACGTGGGTGAATCCGAGCCGCTCGTATAGGCCACGCAGGTTCGGGTGGCAGTCGAGCCGCAGCTTGGCGCACCCCTGCGTTCGCGCGGCATGGCGGCAAGCCTCGATCAGCGCGGAGCTGACACCCCGGCCCGCATGTGTCCGTCGCACCGCGAGCTTGTGCAGATATGCGGCCTCCCCCTTGAGGGCGTCGGGCCAGAACTCGGGATCCTCGGCCGACAAGGTGCAACAGCCGACGATGCCGTCGCTGCAACTCGCGACTAGGAGCTCGGATCTCAGGACGAAGGTCTCCGCGAATGTCCGGTCGATCCGCGCGACGTCCCAGGCGGGCGTTCCCTTGGCGGACATCCACGCCGCAGCGTCGTGCATCAGCCGCACAACCTCGTCGATATCACCCGAGCAGGCGACCCGAACGTTCGGAGGCTCCTCGCTGTCCATTCGCTCCCCTGGCGCGGTATGAACCGCCGCCTCATAGTGCAGTTTGATCCTGACGAGCCCAGCATGTCTGCGCCCACCTTCGCGGAACCTGACCAGGGTCCGCTAGCGGGCGGCCGGAAGGTGAATGCTAGGCATGATCTAACCCTCGGTCTCTGGCGTCGCGACTGCGAAATTTCGCGAGGGTTTCCGAGAAGGTGATTGCGCTTCGCAGATCTCCAGGCGCGTGGGTGCGGACGTAGTCAGCGCCATTGCCGATCGCGTGAAGTTCCGCCGCAAGGCTCGCTGGACCCAGATCCTTTACAGGAAGGCCAACGGTGGCGCCCAAGAAGGATTTCCGCGACACCGAGACCAATAGCGGAAGCCCCAACGCCGACTTCAGCTTTTGAAGGTTCGACAGCACGTGCAGCGATGTTTCCGGTGCGGGGCTCAAGAAAAATCCCATCCCCGGATCGAGGATGAGCCGGTCGGCAGCGACCCCGCTCCGTCGCAAGGCGGAAACCCGCGCCTCGAAGAACCGCACAATCTCGTCGAGCGCGTCTTCGGGTCGAAGGTGACCGGTGCGGGTGGCGATGCCATCCCGCTGCGCTGAGTGCATAACCACCAGCCTGCAGTCCGCCTCAGCAATATCGGGATAGAGCGCAGGGTCAGGAAATCCTTGGATATCGTTCAGGTAGCCCACGCCGCGCTTGAGCGCATAGCGCTGGGTTTCCGGTTGGAAGCTGTCGATTGAAACACGGTGCATCTGATCGGACAGGGCGTCTAAGAGCGGCGCAATACGTCTGATCTCATCGGCCGGCGATACAGGCCTCGCGTCCGGATGGCTGGCGGCCGGTCCGACATCCACGACGTCTGATCCGACTCGCAGCATTTCGATCGCCGCGGTGACAGCGCCGGCGGGGTCTAGCCGCCGGCTCTCATCGAAGAAGGAGTCCTCGGTGAGATTCAGAATGCCGAACACCGTCACCATGGCGTCGGCCTCCGCAGCGACTTCCACGATGGGGATCGGGCGAGCAAAAAGGCAGCAATTATGAGCCCCATACCTACAAAGCCCCACGCATCAAGCTTTTGCCCATGAAGCAACCAGGCAATGGCTGTAATTATGACGACGCCGAGTCCCGACCAGACTGCATAAGCAACACCGACAGGGATGGATTTCAGAACCAGAGAAAGAAAATAAAATGCGATGCCATAACCGATTATGACAACGGCGGAAGGGGCAAGCTTAGTAAAGCCCTCGGTGCGGCGGACATTATCCGCGAACAGGCTGAACAGCACGGCATTGCGCGGGTAACGGATGTCTGGCTGGAAGTCGGCGCACTGGCGGATGTTGAGGAGAGTGCACTGCATTTCTGTTTTGATATCGCCTGCCGTGATACCGTGGCGCAGGGCTGCACACTGCATATTGATGTTATCCCGGCACAGGCATGGTGCTGGGATTGCAGCCGTGAGGCCGAAATCATGCAGCACGCCGGATGCTGTCCGCACTGCGGCAGTGAACGGCTGCGCATCAGTGAAGGTGATGATTTGCGGGTAAAAAGCCTGGAAGGTGAGTGAGTTTTACGCCGCCGCCGTATTCAGCAGCCAGCGGGCGAATTGCTGCATGGCCGGGGTTTCCGTACGGGACTGTAACCGCGTCAGCCAGTAGCCGCCGAGGGTGATTTCTGCGGCAAACGGCTGTACCAGTGCGCCTGACTGTAACAGGCGGCTGAACATACATACCGGTGCGATCGCTACCCCGGCACCCAGTTGTGCCGCCTCGGCCATGGCCAGTGAGGTATCGAACACCATTACCGGCTGTGACGGGGAAGGCGGTGTGCCGCCCGCACAATCCAGCCAGCGGCTCCATTCATCCCGGCGGAATGAGCGCAGCAGGGTAAAGCGGTGAACATCATCCGGCTGCTGTAACTGTTCTGCAATGGCCGGTGAGCACAGCGGAGCGTGTGGTGCACTGAAAATCAGTTCCGCATCTGACTCATGCCACGCGCCGTTACCGAAACGGATCGTATAATCATGCCCTTCCGCCGCCGGGTCCACATGATTGTTATGGGTGGAGATATGCAGATCAATATGCGGATGGCTGTCATAGAATCCGGCCAGACGCGGCAGCAGCCAGCCTGCGGCAAATGTTCCCACCGCACCGACTTTCACCCGCTCACGGAACTGCCCGTGAGAAAAACACTCCAGAGTATCCGCAATCCGGTCAAACGCCTCATTGAGCACCGGCAGTAATCCCTCACCTTCATGGGTCAGCACCAGCCCGCGCGAGACGCGGGTAAACAGCACACAGCCGAGTTGTTCTTCCAGCGCCCTGACCTGCTGGCTGACGGCGGCATGGGTGACATTCAGCTCAATCGCCGCGCGGGTAAAACTGAGATGACGGGCGGCGGCCTCAAAGGCGCGCAGCGGGTTAAGGGGGAGATAACGTCTGACCATAATCCACCTGTAAGTTTTTCTTTAGGCTCTTGTTATAAATAACCGTTTGTTCTGTCCGGTGAATCTGACGATACTTGCCGCCGTTACTCACACACGGAAGGTTAATTCTGATGAAAAAATCGTTATCTGCAACACTGATTTCCGCTCTGCTGGCGTTTTCCGCCCCGGGGTTTTCTGCCGCTGATAATGTCGCGGCGGTGGTGGACAGCACCATTAAACCGCTGATGGCACAGCAGGATATTCCCGGGATGGCGGTTGCCGTCTCCGTAAAGGGTAAGCCCTATTATTTCAATTATGGTTTTGCCGATATTCAGGCAAAACAGCCGGTCACTGAAAATACACTATTTGAGCTCGGATCTGTAAGTAAAACTTTCACAGGTGTGCTGGGTGCGGTTTCTGTGGCGAAAAAAGAGATGGCGCTGAATGATCCGGCGGCAAAATACCAGCCGGAGCTGGCTCTGCCGCAGTGGAAGGGGATCACATTGCTGGATCTGGCTACCTATACCGCAGGCGGACTGCCGTTACAGGTGCCGGATGCGGTAAAAAGCCGTGCGGATCTGCTGAATTTCTATCAGCAGTGGCAGCCGTCCCGGAAACCGGGCGATATGCGTCTGTATGCAAACAGCAGTATCGGCCTGTTTGGTGCTCTGACCGCAAACGCGGCGGGGATGCCGTATGAGCAGTTGCTGACTGCACGGATCCTGGCACCGCTGGGGTTATCTCACACCTTTATTACTGTGCCGGAAAGTGCGCAAAGCCAGTATGCGTACGGTTATAAAAACAAAAAACCGGTCCGCGTGTCGCCGGGACAGCTTGATGCGGAATCTTACGGCGTGAAATCCGCCTCAAAAGATATGCTGCGCTGGGCGGAAATGAATATGGAGCCGTCACGGGCCGGTAATGCGGATCTGGAAATGGCAATGTATCTCGCCCAGACCCGCTACTATAAAACCGCCGCGATTAACCAGGGGCTGGGCTGGGAAATGTATGACTGGCCGCAGCAGAAAGATATGATCATTAACGGTGTGACCAACGAGGTCGCATTGCAGCCGCATCCGGTAACAGACAACCAGGTTCAGCCGTATAACCGTGCTTCCTGGGTGCATAAAACGGGCGCAACAACTGGTTTCGGCGCCTATGTCGCCTTTATTCCGGAAAAACAGGTGGCGATTGTGATTCTGGCGAATAAAAACTACCCGAATACCGAAAGAGTCAAAGCTGCACAGGCTATTTTGAGTGCACTGGAATAATTTTTTTCCTGAACAGGCCCCTGCGGATACGCCGGGGCCGTAATTTAAGATTATTCCTTATGCAATAATTTGCTTTATGGGCTGTTTTATGGAGGATGAGAGTATCGGGCACTGACAGCTTCCGGCTGAACCGGATTTCACTGTGTGCTGCGGCAAACTGATGTCAGTCTCAACACACAGAGGAAAATGTTGTCATGGACGTTCTGCGTTTTATCCTCCGCTTACCTTTTATTTTGCTGCGTCTGGCGGCTCGCAGTCTTGTTTATCTCTTTACTCTGCTGGGTTTTCTGCTGCGCCCGTTCACCGGACGGATCCGCTGGGCGGTGCCGGGCTGGGTGACCTTTGCCGGTAATCAGCTTGCCCGGCTGGAGCGGGGGGGCAACCGCTATCCGAAAACCATATCTGCCTTATTATTACTGACTGCTGCGGTGGCAGCGGGCAGTTATTACACCTGGCACTGGTATCAGAACAAACCGAAGCCGGTGGATGTTGCGCCGCTGGTGGTGCAGGATATTTCCGCGTCTGTGCAGCGCCCTTCGGCGGTTAATTATAACCGTGATGATAATTCAGCGCAGATTGTGGTGGTGACATTCTCCCGCTCTGCCGCACCGGTAACGCTGATCGGTAAACCGGTCACCGCCGGTATTACCCTGACCCCCGCAATGGAAGGTGAGTGGCAGTGGCGTAATGACCGTAAGCTGGTATTCACGGCGAAAAAAACCTTCCCGATGGGGAAAACCTACACCGTCGATATGGATGCCAAAACACTGCTGGCTCCGCAGGTGGCGTTAACAGAGAAACAAAAAACCTTTACCACCCCTGAGTTTTATTATCGCGGCGGCCGGGCGGAGTTCTATCAGGATCCGCAAGATCCGATGAAAAAACACGCCATTATCGGCCTGACCTTCAATGCCCCCGCTGATGTCAAAAATCTGGAATCGCGTCTGTCTATGACCCGTGACGGCAAGCCGGTGCCGTATACCGTCACTGTAATGAACTGTTGTCATTTATGCTGACGCCCGTGCCGGGAGGCATTGATGTCCCAACCCAGCAGCTCGGCGAACAAAGCTGTAATTTATTATTTAGCCTGATTGCCGGTGAGAAAGGTTTACAAAATATCACCGTGGGTACACAAATATCGTTAGCCGACTCACTGGTATAAAAACTGGGGCATAACAATGCCCCAGTGCATTTTAGAATGCGTAATTCACACCGATACCTGCATAATGGAGTCTGTCGCTTTCACCTTCATTTCTATTGGTAGCGATCCCATGACACAAGAGACTACTCTGCCGCAAATTAACTGGGGGAATGTTGACTAAATGTTGCTTGCTTTTGTTGTTTCGGATATCAGGGTTGATTACCTGAATAGCGTTTCGACAATTTTGTCGCTGCCCGGCTCAACAAAGGTTCCAATACTAACGCCAGCAACATTTTTAGCGGACGTCGGGCCACGGACTTCACCGCCCACCCTGCTACCCCAGCCGGGCCATAGCGCAGCGCAGTCAGTAGCACCAGCTTACCTGCTATTTTAATGCCCGGCTTAACCCTTTGCCCGGCACGTTGCCAGCGATTATTCATTTCTAACCTCACAATTGGCGGAAGCGGCTGCGTAATGTAAAAGTATCAGACGTTACATAACGCTCCATCTCACGCAAACGCTTTTCACTTGCAGCCAGTTCACGATCGACAGCATCCAATAGCTCACCGCTTGATGGCTGCTGTTCTCCGGAAACCACGTTGTCTGGCATCGGATCCAACACAAACGTCAGTACGATGTAGGCGACAAAGGTGAAAAAGGCCAGACCAAAAAAGATGGACAGCACCACCAGGATCCGCACCAGTTTCACAGGAACATCGAGATAATGCGCAATACCCGCGCAAACCCCTTTCACCATGCCCTGCTGCGGTATACGCCACAGTTTTTTATTCAGATTAACGCCCCCCATTAGCGGTCCCTCCAGTTTGGATGTTCAGCATCAAGGATGTCTTCCAGCGCTTGAATGCGCTCACGCATCCGCTGTGCGTCCTGGTTAAGTTCTACCAGACGCTGTTGTTCACTTTGCGCCAGCTCGCCGCGACTGGAACGATTGCTGTAATGCAGCCAGAGCCAAATCGGTAAGACGAACAGCACAAAGATGGTTAACGGGATGGCCAGAAATAGCGCGCTCATGAGTACTCCTTACAGGTGATGAGCGGCGGCGCGTTCGGGCACCGCCAGATATTATTATTGCTTGTCTTGCTGCATTTTGGCTTTCAATTGCGCCAACTGCTCGCTGATTTCATCATCTGCTTTCAGGTCAGCAAATTGCTGATCCAAAGACTTCTGCTTACCGAAGTTATGGCTTTCAGCTTCAGCTTCCATTTGATCGATACGACGCTCAAAAGATTCAAAGCGAGCCATCGCTTCATCCAGTTTGCCGCTGTCCAGTTGACGACGAACATCACGGGAAGAACTCGCCGCCTGATGGCGCAACATCAATGCCTGCTGACGAGCACGGGTTTCACTGAGTTTGTTTTCCAGTTCACCGATCTCTTTTTTCATACGCGCCAGCGTATCGTCAACCAGCGTCACCTCATGCTCCAGGGAGGCAATCAGGTCAGTCAGTTTCTGCTTTTCGATTAACGCAGAACGCGCCAAATCTTCTTTTTCTTTACGCAGCGCCAGCTCTGCTTTTTCCTGCCACTCTGCCTGTTGGGCGCTGGCCTGTTCAATACGACGCGATAACTGTTTCTTTTCTGCCAGCGCGCGTGCGGAGTTGGAGCGCACCTCAACCAGCGTGTCTTCCATTTCCTGGATCATCAACCGCACCAGCTTCTGCGGATCTTCAGCCTTTTCCAGCAACGCATTAATGTTGGCGTTCACGATGTCGGCAAAACGAGAAAAAATACCCATAATGTAATCCTCACTTACTGTTCTGATATCGGGCAATGCCCTGCTGCTGTTCTAATGCACTTCGCATGCCAACTTTTTAATTCATTGAAATATTTGAAAATAACTAATTTTACCTGTCGGGATAAATAGGGTAAATTGGTGAATAACACTAACAAATGGTGAATTTCATCATGGCAGGATACAAAGATAATCTGCTGGGCGAAGCGAACAGCTTTATTGAAGTGCTGGAGCAGGTTTCTCGTCTCGCGCCGCTGGATAAACCTGTGCTGGTCATTGGGGAACGAGGAACAGGGAAAGAGCTTATCGCCAACCGCCTGCACTACCTCTCAACCCGTTGGCAAGGCCCGTTTATTTCACTTAACTGCGCCGCGCTCAACGAAAATTTACTTGATTCCGAACTCTTTGGGCACGAAGCGGGCGCCTTTACCGGCGCGCAGAAACGTCACCCAGGTCGGTTCGAGCGCGCCGATGGCGGCACACTGTTTCTTGATGAACTGGCAACCGCCCCGATGCTGGTACAGGAAAAACTGCTGCGCGTTATTGAGTACGGAGAGCTGGAACGCGTAGGCGGTAGCCAACCTCTGCAGGTCAATGTAAGACTGGTTTGCGCAACCAACGCCGACCTGCCACGCATGGTGAGTGAAGGCACGTTCCGCGCCGACCTGCTGGATCGTCTGGCCTTTGACGTGGTGCAACTTCCCCCGTTACGCGAACGTCAAAGCGATATCATGTTAATGGCTGAACATTTTGCCATTCAGATGTGCCGTGAGATCGGGTTACCGTTGTTTCCTGGGTTCACCGATGAGGCCAAAGAAACGCTCCTCCACTACCGTTGGCCGGGCAATATTCGTGAACTGAAAAACGTCGTGGAGCGTTCGGTATACCGACACGGGACCAGCGATTACCCACTGAATGAGATTGTGATTGACCCGTTCAGGCGTCACGCCGCACCGCCGCTGGCGCAAGAAACCAGACATACATCAGTAACCCTACCGCTGGATCTGCGTGAATTCCAACAGCAGCAGGAGAAGGAATTTTTGCAAACCAGCTTACAGCAGGCGAAATTTAATCAGAAAAAAGCCGCTGAATTATTAGGTCTGACCTACCATCAACTCCGCGCATTACTGAAGAAACACCAAATTTAGCGTGCAGGGGCAGACGTTGGACGCGAGAGTTAAAACAGTTTACCATGTTGCAATCACTGTATAAAAAAACAGGTTAATCATGATGACTCTGGCGTTAGTTGGCGAAAAAATTGACAGAAACAGGTTCACCGGTGAAAAAGTTGAAAATAGCACATTTTTCAACTGTGATTTTTCGGGTGCCGACCTTAGCGGCACTGAATTTATTGGCTGCCAGTTTTATGATCGAGAAAGTCAGAAAGGATGTAATTTTAGTCGCGCTAACCTGAAAGATGCCATTTTCAAAAGTTGTGATCTCTCCATGGCTGATTTCAGGAATATCAATGCGCTGGGAATCGAAATTCGCCACTGCCGGGCACAAGGGTCAGATTTTCGCGGCGCAAGTTTTATGAATATGATCACCACCCGCACCTGGTTTTGTAGCGCCTATATCACCAATACCAACTTAAGCTACGCCAACTTTTCAAAAGTCGTACTGGAAAAGTGCGAGCTGTGGGAAAACCGCTGGATGGGTACTCAGGTGCTGGGCGCAACGTTCAGTGGATCAGACCTCTCTGGCGGCGAGTTTTCATCCTTCGACTGGCGAGCAGCAAACGTTACGCACTGTGATTTGACCAATTCGGAACTGGGCGATTTAGATATCCGCGGGGTTGATTTGCAAGGCGTCAAACTGGACAGCTACCAGGCATCGTTGCTCCTGGAACGTCTTGGTATCGCTGTCATGGGTTAATGTTCAGGGAGCGGTATATGCCGCCCCCTGCCCTTATACAATATTGTCCGGGCTGGCTTTCCCCCTCAGACGTTTCGACTTCGGGGGCATAAACGTCAGAGGGTTCCGGTCCCCCCGTCAGAACACCATACCTGACCGGATGTATAGCTGTTCTCTTCAGCCGCTAAAGTGACATACAGCGGAGCAATTTCTACCGGTTGGCCAGGGCGACCAAGCGGCGCATTTGCACCAAATTTCTCAATTTTTTCCTGTGGTTGGCCGCCGCAGCACTGCAATACCGTCCAGTACGGCCCAGGCGCGACAGCATTTACACGGATCCCTTTAGGGGCCAGTTGCTTCGCCAGCGATTTAGTAAATGCCACTATCGCCGCCTTGGTCTGAGCATAATCAAGCAGGATCTCACTCGGCTCATAAGCCTGTACCGATGAGGTGTTAATAATCACGCTGTCTCGGGAGAAATGGGGAATAGCCGCCTTGGTGATCCAAAACATGGCGTAGACATTGGTCTTGAATGTCGCATCAAATTCTTCTGTGGTGAGGTCTTCGATCGATTCACAAAATTGCTGACGGCCTGCGTTATTCACCAGGATATCCAACCCTCCCAGCGCGTCTACCGCCTGTTTTACCAGATGGTTACAAAAAGTTTCGTCACGAATATCGCCGGGAATCGCCGCAACTTTTCTCCCAGCTTTTTTTATCAACTCAACAACCTCACGAGCATCGTCCTCTTCTTCAGGTAAATAATTAATCGCGACATCGGCGCCTTCGCGGGCATAGGCAATGGCAACAGCACGCCCAATACCTGAATCACCACCGGTAATTAATACCTTGCGACCATTTAACCTGCCGCTTCCCTGATAGCTTTGTTCGCCATGATCGGGGCGCGGTTGCATTTTTCCGGCGAGCCCCGGAAAAGGTTGTTTTTGATGTGGAAAAGGCGGCTGCGGAAAACGCTCTGAATTAGTTTTATTGGTGGTCTGTTTTCCTTTATTTAGGTCAGTCATTCAATCACCTCTCGTGAGTCATCATTCATCGCAAAGACTAATAAGCGTAGAACAAAATGAATGACATGGTCTTTATAATTTACCTACCACTTAATTTTCTCCTAATATTAACCTGGCTCTCACGACGATAACTTCACATAGCATTGAAATATTTCCTAGGATAAGTCCTGGTTTATTTATTTGTTCTTCCAGGCTGACACTTCTTCAATCAATACCGCCAGGCTAAAACGTACCGCCTTTTCAATGACGTCCTGGCAATCCCCGGAAAAACACTCACGTTTTGTTATTATCTGTCCGCGGAAATTCCACGCAAACCACACGGTTCCTGCGGGAGTACCATCCTCCCCACCCTCCGGCCCTGCATATCCGCTGATGGCTATACTGATATCGGTTTCGGCTTGCTGACGTATTCCTACAGACATCTCACTGACCGTTTGCTCACTAACGGCGCTATATTTCTTCAGCGTACTGGCCCGCACGTCGAGCATTTTCTGCTTGGCGCGATCGCTAAAGGTTATAACGCCGATATCATAAAATTCTGCGGTATCCGCCTGTGCGCAAAGCGCCGCGGCCAGCTTTCCTCCTGTACAGGATTCTGCGGTGGTCAACGTTAAATCGCTATCAATGAGCGTGTTTGCAAGCCGTTTTGTCAGTTCATTGACTGTTTTTGCGTCATTGTACTCCGTATTCATTACCGCCTCGCTAATTCTCTTCAGGAATGACAGAAATATGTCCGTTGCGTTCCAGAATGGCATACTTGATTTTACTTGATTCGGTAATCCCCTGATTTTGTCGCGCAGCGACTAATATATCTTCAAGAGAGACATCCACTTTCTTCATTTTATCTAATAAAGGGATCCCGTGATCAAGCAGGATAACCGGGGAACCATCCAGCACGGATTCGGCCCCACCCACCTTTTTTTTAATGAAACCGAACAGAATATCAATAGTAACCAGAGTGACAATCGTGATCATGGCGCCGGTTATCGAAAAATCATTACCCAACAAGGCTTGTTGAGTTGCTTCACTGATAATCAGTAATAAAATCAGATCGAAGCTGGTCATTTGTAATAATGCCCGGCGACCTGCTATTTTGAAAACCACCAGCAAAATAAGGTAAATGGCGGATGCCCGGAAGACCATCTCCATACTCACCTCCTAGGGATAAATAAATTGTCTGAAGCGGATTTCAGGTTCGCCATTTAGCTGGAGAAAACTCTTTACGCTTCCTGGCTTCACGGGCGTAACCCGCAGCCAGATAGTAAAGTTCTGCATTGCTTCAGAATCATTGTAGACGAGGTAAAGATCGTTCCCCTTGCTGTACATGCTGTCTGGCTGCGGCCAAATATTTTCCATTTCATAAAATTTGTTGAAATCGCCGCCAATGCGCAACGTCTTGTTCACAGAATCATACTTTTGTGCAGAGATTTTAAATTTAAATTCCGTTTGCAAGCGCCCAAACCTTTCGTACTGTAACCCTGTTGTCTTTAAGGTGTTTTTTCTCGTCACCTCACTTAAATATCCGCCGGAAAACGCTCCCACCGAAGCAAGAAAAACAATGCAGAGCAAACAGATAAAACCAATCTTGTGAAAGCCAGATTCAAAATTCAGAAAACGCAGGCTCTCTTTTACTCCTTGAAAATGGGTTTTCTCTCTGTTCATCTCCCCGCCTCGCTTATATAACACCAAGCCGTTGTTTTATTGAAAAATTACAATTTGAGACTTATCCCACTCGCCAGATTAATAAATAGCTACCAAACTTAATAAGTCAAATCAATTTCAATGGAGGCTCTATGAAAATATCGTTCGCCCCCTTACTGTTCTGTTTTTTATTGCCATCAGCGTTTGCCGATGATAATGGCGGATTGAAAAAAGATACCGCCCCGCCACCTGCCCATGCACTGGATGAAGGCTATCGCGGCACTGAAAATGCAAGAATCATGACCGTCGAACAAGCTAAAACCATGCATGACGGTGCGACCATCTCTTTACGAGGTAATCTCATTGAGGATCAGGGAGGAGATAAGTTTATCTTCCGTGACAAAACCGGCAGTATCAATACGCTAATCCCGCTTGCGGTCTTTGATGGCCGAACGATAAAACCCGATCAAATGATCAGCATTAACGGTAGCCTTGACGCTAAAATGCAACCGCCGGTGGTGCGCGTTAATAAAATCCAGAAGTAATACCTCAGCCGGGAAGAAATTCACTCTTCCCGCCTCCCACACAACAGATTCATTTTCCCCGTCAGACACCTCACATAATCTCTCTGGCAGCAAATCCAGCGTTTAAGCGAGTCAGAGGGGCCATGAAAATGCTAAGATAGCTACAAGAGTATATGCAAAGTGGATAGCGGGTATGAATTTTGACCAGTACGCGATGTCGAATTCGCGGTTATCAACCCCACTGCCCCAAAAACAAACGGTAATGGCAAATGTCATTAAGTATTAGTAAGATAGCTTCTTTATATATAACCCTTTAAAATTATGCGCCTGGTTTTATCATCTCTGATCGTGATGGCTGGATTTCTGAGTGGTCAGGCTGCAGCTGCGCCTGAGCAGGCCTCGTACGCTGATATTCGTGACAGTGGCTTTGTCTATTGCGTTAGCGGGCAGGTCAATACGTTCAATCCACAAAAAGCAAGCAGCGGTCTCATCGTAGACACATTAGCGGCCCAATTGTATGACCGACTGCTTGATGTCGATCCCTACACCTATCGCCTGGTGCCAGAACTGGCTGAAAGCTGGGAAGTATTAGATAACGGCGCAACCTACCGCTTCCATTTACGACGCGATGTTCCGTTTCAAAAGACTGCCTGGTTCACGCCCACCCGCAAACTAAATGCGGACGATGTGGTATTTACCTTCGAGCGCATCTTTGATCGCCAGCATCCGTGGCATAATGTCAATGGTAGCAGTTTTCCTTATTTTGATAGCCTGCAGTTCGCCGATAACGTCCAAAGCGTGCGTAAACTGGACAACAACACCGTTGAATTTCGCTTAAATCAACCCGACGCCTCCTTCTTGTGGCACCTTGCCACACATTATGCCTCTGTGATGTCGGCCGAATATGCCGCCAAATTAGCAAAACAGGATCGCCAGGAATTACTCGACAGACAACCCGTCGGCACAGGCCCGTACCAACTTTCAGAAAATCGTGCAGGCCAATATATTCGCCTACAACGGCATGAAAAATTCTGGCGTGGTACCCCCTTGATGCCGCAGGTCGTGGTGGATCTCGGCTCTGGCGGGACCGGACGCTTATCGAAATTACTGACCGGCGAGTGCGACGTCCTGGCATGGCCTGCCGCCAGCCAGCTCAGCATACTGCGTGATGACCCGCGGCTGCGCCTGACGCTGCGTCCGGGGATGAATATCGCCTATCTGGCGTTCAACACGGATAAACCGCCGTTGAACAACCCTGCCGTACGACATGCGCTAGCGCTGGCCATTAACAACCAACGGTTAATGCAATCTATTTACTACGGTACGGCGGAAACCGCGGCATCTATTTTGCCTCGCGCCTCGTGGGCTTATGACAACGAAGCTAAAATTACCGAGTACAACCCGGCAAAATCGCGCGAGCAGTTAAAAGCGCTGGGGCTGGAAAACCTGACGTTACAACTCTGGGTACCTACCAGCTCTCAGGCCTGGAACCCCAGTCCGCTGAAAACCGCAGAGCTGATTCAGGCTGATATGGCTCAGGTGGGTGTGAAAGTGAAGATCATCCCGGTAGAGGGCCGTTTTCAGGAGGCGCGATTAATGGATATGAACCATGATCTGACGTTGTCCGGTTGGGCAACTGACAGTAACGATCCTGACAGCTTTTTCCGACCGATGCTTAGCTGTGCCGCCATTAACTCGCAGACCAATTTTGCCCACTGGTGCAATCCCGAGTTTGACAGCATTTTGCGCAAAGCCCTCTCTTCGCAACAACTCTCCTCGCGAATTGATGCCTACGACGAAGCGCAAAATATTCTTGCGCGCGAGTTGCCGATCCTGCCTCTGGCCTCTTCGCTCCGTTTGCAGGCTTACCGCTATGACATCAAAGGGCTGGTGCTCAGTCCGTTCGGCAACGCTTCTTTTGCCGGGGTTTCCAGGGAAAAGGCTGACGAGGTGAAAAAACCATGATTATCTTCACCCTACGCCGATTTTTATTATTGCTGGTCACTTTGTTCTTCCTGACCTTTATTGGCTTCAGTCTGAGTTATTTCACCCCCCATGCGCCGTTACAGGGCGCATCGCTGTGGAACGCTTGGGTATTCTGGTTCAATGGCCTGATTCACTGGGATTTTGGTGTGTCCAGTATTAACGGCCAGTTGATCTCAGAACAACTGAAAGAGGTGTTCCCGGCAACAATGGAACTGTGCATTCTGGCATTTGGTTTTGCACTAATGGTCGGGATCCCCATCGGCATGTTGGCGGGCATAACGCGTAATAAATGGCAGGATCGTTGCATCAGCGCATTGGCTCTGATGGGCTTCTCTATTCCGGTTTTTTGGCTGGCGCTGCTGCTGACGTTGCTATTCTCACTAACCCTCGGCTGGTTACCCGTATCAGGGCGTTTTGATCTGCTTTATGAAGTAAAACCCGTAACCGGGTTTGCCATTATTGACGCCTGGATCTCCGACTCGCCCTGGCGCGATGAAATGCTGGTCAGTGCCATCCGCCATATGGTGCTTCCGGTGTTAACGCTCTCCGTGGCACCGACGACGGAAGTTATTCGTCTGATGCGTATCAGCACTATTGAGGTCTTTGATCAAAACTATGTCAAAGCGGCGGCGACTCGTGGTCTGTCACGGTTAACGATTTTACGCCGTCACGTACTGCACAACGCTCTCCCACCGGTTATCCCGCGCCTGGGGTTACAGTTTTCCACCATGCTGACGCTGGCGATGATCACCGAGATGGTCTTTAGCTGGCCAGGTCTTGGCCGTTGGCTGATTAACGCGATTCGCCAGCAGGATTACGCGGCGATTTCGGCGGGTGTGATGGTGATTGGCTCACTGGTTATCATTGTTAACGTGATCTCTGATATTTTGGGTGCTATGGCTAACCCTCTGAAACATAAGGAATGGTATGCCTTACGATAGCGTCTACAGCGAAAAGCGCCCGCCTGGTACGCTGCGCACCGCATGGCGCAATTTTTACGGCGATGCAACCGCAATGATCGGCCTGTATGGCTGTGCTGGACTGGCAATTCTGTGTATTTTTGGTGGTTGGTTCGCGCCTTATGGCATCGACCAGCAGTTTCTTGGCTACCAGCTTTTGCCGCCGTCATGGTCACGCTATGGCGAAGTCTCTTTCTTCCTCGGGACTGATGACCTGGGGCGTGATGTTTTAAGCCGCCTGCTTAGCGGTGCGGCCCCGACCGTGGGCGGTGCGTTTGTCGTCACCCTTGCCGCCACGTTGTGTGGCTTATTGCTTGGCGTGGTTGCCGGGGCAACACACGGTTTGCGCTCCGCGGTGCTGAATCACATTCTGGACACCCTGCTGTCGATCCCTTCACTGTTGCTGGCGATTATTGTGGTGGCTTGGGTATAGGAAGTATAAACCACCTTTTTGCTCCTCATCCGAAGTATCTTACCTGAAATTCCCTCACTCGTTTACCGCTCAAGCCCCAATTTTAACTGCCGGTCCAGCCTAAACCGCTCTAATAAGGTTCGATTTGGCGGTAAAATCTCTAGCCTGATAGCTCGAGAGATACAAACTGCCCCACCGCCCCGTTTAAAAGTTGGCAGTGTTGAGCAGTGTTGGATTTGGGGTCGTCAGTCAAAGAGACGACTCTGTGATGGATCGAACAGGCTGGGAGTCAGTGGCGGCGCTCGTTCTGGTGGCAGCTCACGCTGCTTGGCGGCATTCGCCTTGGCTGTTTTCTGTTTCAGATGCTTGAGAATCTGCTCAATGACCTTCGGATCTTCGATGCTGGCAATCACTTTGACGTGACCGCCGCAGTGTTCGCAGACTTCAATATCAATATTGAAGACTCGCTTGAGGCGTTGCATCCAGGTCATGGCGCGGTGGCGCTCTGCAGGACTCTTGTCACGCCAGTTAGTATCGAGACCTTCCGATTTGTCGGGCTTCTTGCCCCGCTTGGCGGGTGTTACTTGAACTCGGTGTTTGCTGTTCGGTGCAAAGACGCCGTGGAAGCGTGTGAGGTTGACTCGCGGCTTAGGTACCAACGCAGCGAGTTTGGCGATGAAGTCCAGCGGCTCGAAGATCACATGGGTGGTGCCATTGCGGTACGGAGTTTTGAGCTCGTAACGCACCTGCCCATTGGCGGTTAATGCCAGACGTTTTTCTGAAACCGCTGGCCGACTAATGTAGCGACACAAGCGCTCAAGCTTATCCCGCTGATGCGCTTCGGCCATCACACCGGCGTGTAGCGAGAAACCAGCATGGTTGGCTACTCGACTGCTTGAGTCGGCTTTATCCTCACGCCCTGGCAAGGTTTGCAGGGTGAAGACTTTGCGCCCTTGCTGGGGGCCGACGGCAATGCGATACGTAACCGAAGCACCATGTAATTGAGTCAGCGTATCGTCTTCGCCCTCTTCCAGTGTCAACCACGTATTCTCGGCATCACGCTCCAAAATCCCACGCTTTTCCATGCAGCGAGCGATGCGATGGCTGAGGGTGTGAGCGAGCGTATTCAGCTCATCGTAAGTGGGTGCCTTGACACGATGGAAGCGTTGCTTGCCATAGTCATCTTCGGCATAGACACCATCGAGAAACAGCATGTGGTAGTGGACATTGAGATTTAGCGCGGAGCCAAAGCGTTGGATAAGAGTCACTGAGCCAGTTTGTGCAGAGGCTTTGGTGTAACCGGCTTTTTTGATCAGATGAGTTGAGAGTGTACGATAGACGATACTCAAGACCTGGCCCATCAGCTGGGGATGGCGAGCCAGCAAAAAGCGTAGCTGGAAAGGAAAGCTGAGCACCCACTGGCGAATGGGCTCCTTGGGGAAGACTTCGTCTATCAGCAGCGCCGCACTCTCGGCCATCCGGCGGGCACCGCAGCTAGGGCAAAAGCCGCGTCGTTTACAGCTGAAGGCGACCAGACGCTCGTGATGACAATCCTCGCAGCGAACCCGCATGAAACCATACTCCAGACGGCCACATTGGAGGAGGTCGTTGAATTCTTGTTGGATGTAGCGAGGCAGGTGTTGACCTTGGGCTTCGAGTGAGGCTTTGAAGGCTGGGTAGTGCTGCTCAACCAGCTGGTAGAGCAGCGTCTGGTCGGGTTGGTGGCGTTCGTAACCGTTTGTTTGAGTGGGCGATTGACTCGCCGTGGCGTTCCTTGCCAGCGACATGGGTATCCTCCGCTGATACTGTGGTTATGTACAGTATCAGCGGCTTGCGTTCAGACGTCCAGTCTGGCCCTAGACATCGCTAAATGCTTAACCCGCAATAGCCCTCACGAGTTGTTATCAGCCACTACCGGTTGAGCGAGAAGGTTTTGGGTTCAGGGTGCTATTGCTCCACCAATCACAATACTGAAGCCCCAACTGTTATCAGTTGGGGCTTTTTCTTGTCTGTTTGCGGCGGTTGCGTTTTATCGGTAGTCGTCGAGCTCTGCACCATCCCACATAAGAGCTTAACGGTGCGATCTTCAACGCCATCACACAAAACTTTCTTTTTCACGCACAGTCAACTTATTGGATGTTTTATTAACAACCCAAAAGGAGATATTTAGCGGGCGGCCGGAAGGTGAATGCTAGGCATGATCTAACCCTCGGTCTCTGGCGTCGCGACTGCGAAATTTCGCGAGGGTTTCCGAGAAGGTGATTGCGCTTCGCAGATCTCCAGGCGCGTGGGTGCGGACGTAGTCAGCGCCATTGCCGATCGCGTGAAGTTCCGCCGCAAGGCTCGCTGGACCCAGATCCTTTACAGGAAGGCCAACGGTGGCGCCCAAGAAGGATTTCCGCGACACCGAGACCAATAGCGGAAGCCCCAACGCCGACTTCAGCTTTTGAAGGTTCGACAGCACGTGCAGCGATGTTTCCGGTGCGGGGCTCAAGAAAAATCCCATCCCCGGATCGAGGATGAGCCGGTCGGCAGCGACCCCGCTCCGTCGCAAGGCGGAAACCCGCGCCTCGAAGAACCGCACAATCTCGTCGAGCGCGTCTTCGGGTCGAAGGTGACCGGTGCGGGTGGCGATGCCATCCCGCTGCGCTGAGTGCATAACCACCAGCCTGCAGTCCGCCTCAGCAATATCGGGATAGAGCGCAGGGTCAGGAAATCCTTGGATATCGTTCAGGTAGCCCACGCCGCGCTTGAGCGCATAGCGCTGGGTTTCCGGTTGGAAGCTGTCGATTGAAACACGGTGCATCTGATCGGACAGGGCGTCTAAGAGCGGCGCAATACGTCTGATCTCATCGGCCGGCGATACAGCCCTCGCGTCCGGATGGCTGGCGGCCGGTCCGACATCCACGACGTCTGATCCGACTCGCAGCATTTCGATCGCCGCGGTGACAGCGCCGGCGGGGTCTAGCCGCCGGCTCTCATCGAAGAAGGAGTCCTCGGTGAGATTCAGAATGCCGAACACCGTCACCATGGCGTCGGCCTCCGCAGCGACTTCCACGATGGGGATCGGGCGAGCAAAAAGGCAGCAATTATGAGCCCCATACCTACAAAGCCCCACGCATCAAGCTTTTGCCCATGAAGCAACCAGGCAATGGCTGTAATTATGACGACGCCGAGTCCCGACCAGACTGCATAAGCAACACCGACAGGGATGGATTTCAGAACCAGAGAAAGAAAATAAAATGCGATGCCATAACCGATTATGACAACGGCGGAAGGGGCAAGCTTAGTAAAGCCCTCGCTAGATTTTAATGCGGATGTTGCGATTACTTCGCCAACTATTGCGATAACAAGAAAAAGCCAGCCTTTCATGATATATCTCCCAATTTGTGTAGGGCTTATTATGCACGCTTAAAAATAATAAAAGCAGACTTGACCTGATAGTTTGGCTGTGAGCAATTATGTGCTTAGTGCATCTAACGCGCTGATCACCGGCGGTTGAAAACCGTCCGGTGGATTGGCAGGTTATGCTCCTTCATTTCATTTCTGGTTTCCTATAGGGCAACCAGGCTGTCCTTGCCGGCGCTGGGAACGCAGACGATGGCATCAAATGCCTCGCTCAAATTCGTTTCTACAGAGGCGCTTTGGGACCGCATTCGCTTTGCTTCCATGGGGTCATCTGTCAATGTCAGGCATGAATCCTCCTTACCACAGGCATCGATGACATACTGTTCCA
This sequence comes from Salmonella sp. SAL04162, assembly GCF_046551535.1. NCBI lineage: Bacteria > Pseudomonadati > Pseudomonadota > Gammaproteobacteria > Enterobacterales > Enterobacteriaceae > Salmonella > Salmonella sp. SAL04162. Next base: position 7,211 of record NZ_JBGDVX010000023.1, on the reverse strand, counting down.
CACTATCCTCACGGATTGCATCGGCAGGCGTGGTCACAACAGAGAATCCAAGAGGACTGTCGGGCGATGGGAAATGCATTTCCGGCACGGTGAGTCCAAGATGGGTGAATGCAATCGCACGGTAATCCCCCTCCTCCCTCTCTGCGAGATGCTGTCCCATGGGAACAGCCGTAAGCTCGCCTGAAAAGGAAACTGGAGTTTTTTGTAAATGATTGTTGTGCGCCAGCAGAATTATCCTTACATCCGGATTCGCTCGAACCATTCCATCCACCACGCCCGCCATATACGAGTCACGTACGGAAGTATCTCCCTCAAGAGAGGTACCATCGAAGAAAGCTTTCATTACACGCAAGGTTTCCAACGTATACTCTATCGACTCTATTCGATCAGAGGCTTTTCGGAAAAAATCGCTGTTGACGTGATTTTTCAGGACAGGGGCAAGCGACGCCAAACGGAGCTTCAATCTGGTTACCCCTGAGATAGCTTTCTCCTGCTGAGCCGTTTCCAACTCCCCCCATTTTGCCGATGAAATAACCGCCGACTGGCCATCAATGGACGTCAACAACTGAGTCAGCGCATCAACGTGGGGTTTCATGAGGTGGTCGATGACCTGGATAATTTCGGCCAATTGCGCTAGGTCGTCCCTTGGATTCAAGGTGTTGGGTAAATCGATTCCGACTAACTGCAGTTTTCTTCCTGATTCGCGTAGATATGATTTAACCCAAATCAGCACTGAGCCATACAAAGAAAAGGTCAGGGTATCCGAAAATCGCTCAAGTTCATGAGCACCGGCTGTTGAGTTGAGCCATTCAGATAGCCGGGATGCCTGAATCGCCCCACATTCCAAACCAATCGCATTAAGCATGCTTCCTCCACAATGGAGAGGCCCAGTTACAGGACGTTGCATAACTGCCAGCCGCGACCATTGAGGTCGCGGCATTTCTCTCATGACCGCTTTTGGCGCAATCCGAGCGATCTACTCGGCAGCTGTCGGCCCTTGGGGTCTTGTTTAGGGAACTGGCTCAGATGTTCGTGAGTGATCTTCCAGACATTCGCTTCTCTACGAAGGATAGTTGTTCCTCGCCCACCGCCTTCCAGAGCGCTACCATTTAAAATTGCCCTCCACCGGAAGTGATAGGTGCATCCGGCACAATCTTTCGACTGGGCAACCCACTCCAGGTTTTCTAACCAATAATTTTCAAGAGGAAATTTTTTCCAGGTTTCCTCAAAGGCTTGCCGTATCTGCTTCAGTCCACAAAATGATCCGTCATTGAACCAGAATATCGCATTTGGTGAAATTAACGGCACCAACTGATCGAAGTCGTGCATATTAATCAGTTTGCTCGACTTCACGCGGGATCCAGAACCAGGCGACATAGAGGGCCCGTAGGAAGAGAATCGTCAGCGCCGTTCCCACGACGATGCCGCCCATCATTGCGTAGGCACGATTGCCAGCATGAACTGGCAAAGCGCCGAAGTGCTTGCCAGCCTGGACACGTTTAACCTGACCGAGAGGTACGGTTGCGATGCGGAGATCATATTTGTTAATTAACGCGCTTGCTTAATTAACAATGGCCACGGGATTCTACTCGGAATCCCTTCAAGGCGAGGGGCGAAAATCGGCCCCAGGCGGCGAGTGGGCTAAGCAATTTGTGGCATCCGCGACGCGAATAAAGACCAGTGCGGTCATCGGCTACAGTCGGTTCCATGCGCCATGATGGCACTGCCGGCAGGCGACGTTAATCGATGATCTCGGCACCTTCTGCGTTCAGACGCGCCAGGCCCTCCTTCATTTCCCGCAGCCGCTGGGCCGTGTGTGCTTGCCACTTCGTCACTTCAGCAATTACGCGCAATGGATCGCGGGAGCGATAAGACAGGGTCGGGTTACCCGGGAACTTCTTATCCGTCAGGTTCGGATCCTCCTCGATGGCGCCGGTCGGTTCGACGACATAAATTCGTTCCGTTCCGCTGCCACCCGCCAATTCGGCGCCCCAGATCGCCGCATCGAGCGTGCCTGTAAAATACACCCACGACAGGGATTTCGCGTCTGTGAAATTCGATCGATAACCGACGGCGATCAGATCACCGGGTGCAAGAGCGGCTTTGGTTCCATGGAAGAACGACTGGGCAAACATGGTTGCGGTAGCAGACATAGAGTCCCCCTTGATGTTAAGCGCTTCTGTTCACAGTGTCGCGGGGCCCGTATTTTCGGCGGGGCGCACCCTGGATACATAGTCGTTGATAGGGTGCGGGCGAGCATCCCGCATGCCATGCGTCGGATCAGGGCGAGCCAAAGTGCCGTTGAAGATAGTCGACACCGAACGAAACGATATCCCGCGCTTCGAACAAGTAGCAGTGCGCCTGACCGACCAAGCCCTCCCGATGGCGTCGCAGCTCCACATAGGCATTGGTAATTGTCTCGACGGCGTCCGGCTCTCCTTCGATAGCGAAACAATCGAGAATGCCGTTGGAGTCGAAATCCTCGGCGCGTTTCCATCTCACTCCGCCGTCCTCGCTGCGGATCGGCATTTCGTAGCTCACGCGTCGCTTGTTCGGGATGCGGGCAATGGCCTCGGCGTAGTGCAGGACGGTAACGGAATCGAGCGGGGCTCCGAGCAACAGAACCTTTCCGGCACGCTCGACGAAACGCTCCAGCGGCGATCCAGGTCCGAAAGCCTGCCCAAGTTCGTGAGGCCGCGTCAGAGTGCCGGCCAGAGGCCCTACCGCGACCATCGAGGCATCCGGGTGCGCGCTGCGCCGGGCGCCGGGTGTCTGGAGGAGGAACCGGTTGAGCAGGCCGAAGCCGCGATACGTGCCTGATATGGCTGGATCGAACGGCGGCCATCGGTGGCGCAGTTCCGCATCCATCCGTGCGCCATTGAGCGTTTCTTCGTAAGGCGACCGGTCCCACGAGGCGTATCCCATCAAGCTTCCAGTGGGGCCGACGGCATCGAGCAGGGCAGACACTATCGATGCTGCGCCTCCATCGACGGGGCCGATCGCCTTCAGCGATGCGTGAACCATGACGAGAGCGCCGGATTGGACACCCAGCCGTGAAAGGTCCGCCGCAATTGTTTCCCTTGTGTTCATTCCGCTGCCATCCTCTATATCCTGCATTCCCCAAGTGGCGTGTCGTTTGAGGTGAAGATAGCCTGTATCCGAGCGCTAGACAAGGATTTTCTGCCGCAAGCGGCACCTGCGGTCGCGCAGACTGCTGGATCTGGACGGATCAGACCGCGAAGCCGCTGTTTCCTTGCCCAGGGGCGGCGTTTTTCAGCGCAGCGGACAGATCTGTCCAGCCGCTTTCGTTCAGTTTGAGCGTGGATCGCGATCATGCGCATAGCGGTGGCGCTCGCAATCGGCGGATAGCGGCGAGGATGGCGCGTACCATCGTGCCGGTGACAGCGACCTCGGCCAGCTGGAAGGTGATGGTGCGGGCGTGACGGACCACACGTGCCCCGATCTTGATCAGCTTCAGTTGCAGGCTGGTCAACGACCAGTCGGCCATGGCCTCGGGCAGCTCGATGCAGCGCAAGAAGGTGGCCAGGTTGTACGCCAGGGCGTGCAGTTGCAGCCGCACCTCATTGTCGCGGAACTTCCGGCACGACAGCCGCGTCCAGCGAAAGGCGTATTTGCCCTCTTTGATGTGCTGCTCGGCGGTGCCGCGCTGGTTGTAGAACCGCACCACCCAGTCCGGCTCCATCGGCAGGTTGGTGACGATGAAGCCGACACGCGGGAACAGTTCGCCCGGATGCCATTCGATCTTGGCGATCACCCGGCGTTCCTTGTCCCAGGACGCCGCCTGATACTCGAATTCCTCGAAGAACCGCTTGACCTTGGTCAGTGACGGCCGCCCGACAGGGCGCGTTAGCCGATGCGCGATCTTGTCCTTGAGGACCGCGTTTGCGGGCAGCCGGATGGCGTAGAAGAACCGCGCTTCTTCCAATCGCTCATAGATCGCCGGGATCGCGTAGGCAGCATCGGCCCGGAAGAACCTGCCACCAAGGTCGCGCTCCGCGTAGCGCGCAATTACGGGGTCGAGAACATCACGCCAGCCATCGGCGCTGTGGACGTTGCCATGGCGCAGGGCGCAGCGTTCCAGCATCCCGAACTGGTTGAACAGAAAGTTGGGGTGATAGCAGCTACAGTCGAAATGGCCATTCCAGGCGGACCCTTCCTGGTCGCCATGGGTCGGGCTGACCGAGCTGTCCATGTCCAGAACGATGTACTTCAGCCCGTTACGGTCATGGAACCGGTCGATCCATTGCCCGTTCAGGTCGGCCAGCGCGGCACGGTTCCCGGCCAGAGCCAGCGTCTCGGTCTCGAACCGTCCCATCTGCGATGCCGAGGCCGCTTGTGCATCGACCGCTCTGCCGCCGACAACTTGGCGCATGACCGGATCGCAGGCGAGACGGTTGGCGTCGTTGACATCCTCGTATCCGGCCAGCCGCCCAAAGACTGATTGCCGGAACAGGCCGTCGAGCCGATGGACCGTGTTCTTGCCAGAGCGAGTATCGCGCAGCGCCGCTGACGCCAAATCGGACAACCCGAGCGCGTCATCAAGCTCGCGCATCACCAGAAGGCCGCCGTCGGAACTGAGCTGCGTGCCGCGAAATTCCAGCCGCACGCGAGGGTCGAAATCCACCCGATCTGCCCGTTGCAAGCCCGCACCCTCTGGGTGATCCATGAAACGCGCCCCTCGCAGCCTTCAACACCATGTTTTATATAGGAAATATAATGGTCAGGACAGCGAAATCAGCGCCTTACTTGGGAAATGTGGGTTAAAATCATGCCTCTCGACAAAATAGCGAATAAGACTAGCTCTAGCCAGTGAGAACTCCGCGACAAAGTGAGCACCCTCGCCAATGCCGACAATTCGGGCGCCCTCAACTACGGGATTAAGAATCTCAAACTCATTGAACTCCAGCTTTTGAGGCTGTAAAAGTGTTCTGGTCGTTCTCCATGTCATTTTTTTATCCTTTTGCGTTTATTGCTGAAATCGTCATACTTTCGCTTCGCCAATAACCAGGCTCACAGAGCATAACGCCCCAGTTAACCGACATCAACGTGCGCAGCACGTTGATGTCCGGTTGAACGCCCGGTTAGGCTGACGACAGATGCGAAGGCAGATGAGAACACGCCGAGATACCAGTTGGTAGAGATGGTGCAGCCATTCATGACCACTTCCCCTTGATTTTGAAGCTTTGAACAGTGCGCAGGCTTTCGAACGCCTGGCGTGTTTGGACCATGTACACCGCAGGGCCGTCAGGTGTGAGGATGTTTTTTTCTTGAACGAACCCGGCCTTCTCGTAGCAGCGAATGGCGCGATGGTTGCTAGGAGATGGATCGGTTTGGATTTTCGTTACGGCCGGGTCGCTAAACAGGAGTTCAACGAGCGAGCGTACGAGCTTTGTACCCAACCCCTTGTTTAACTGTGATGGATTAGCCAAAGACTGGTCAATCCCGCGGACCCCTGGATCAGTTTCGTCTTCCCACCATCCATCGCCACTTCCAAGTGCGATGTAGGATTGGGCGTAGCCGATGGGTTCGTCATCTAGCATTGCGATGTAAGGCACTACAGCTTGCTTTGCCAGAACTTCGGGCGAATAGTGTTCTAAGACTTCGTCAAGAGTTGGGCGTTCATCCTCGCCGCCCCACCACTCGACTATGTGGGGGCGGTTCAGCCAAGCATGGAGCATTGGCAGATCGTTCTCGGCCATGACTCGTAGAACTATTGCGGCATTGTTGGCGGACATGAGATGTTGATTCCGTGCGGGCCTAACTTTGTTTTAGGGCGACTGCCCTGCTGCGTAACATCGTTGCTGCTCCATAACATCAAACATCGACCCACGGCGTAACGCGCTTGCTGCTTGGATGCCCGAGGCATAGACTGTACAAAAAAACAGTCATAACAAGCCATGAAAACCGCCACTGCGCCGTTACCACCGCTGCGTTCGGTCAAGGTTCTGGACCAGTTGCGTGAGCGCATACGCTACTTGCATTACAGCTTACGAACCGAACAGGCTTATGTCCACTGGGTTCGTGCCTTCATCCGTTTCCACGGTGTGCGTCACCCGGCAACCTTGGGCAGCAGCGAAGTCGAGGCATTTCTGTCCTGGCTGGCGAACGAGCGCAAGGTTTCGGTCTCCACGCATCGTCAGGCATTGGCGGCCTTGCTGTTCTTCTACGGCAAGGTGCTGTGCACGGATCTGCCCTGGCTTCAGGAGATCGGAAGACCTCGGCCGTCGCGGCGCTTGCCGGTGGTGCTGACCCCGGATGAAGTGGTTCGCATCCTCGGTTTTCTGGAAGGCGAGCATCGTTTGTTCGCCCAGCTTCTGTATGGAACGGGCATGCGGATCAGTGAGGGTTTGCAACTGCGGGTCAAGGATCTGGATTTCGATCACGGCACGATCATCGTGCGGGAGGGCAAGGGCTCCAAGGATCGGGCCTTGATGTTACCCGAGAGCTTGGCACCCAGCCTGCGCGAGCAGCTGTCGCGTGCACGGGCATGGTGGCTGAAGGACCAGGCCGAGGGCCGCAGCGGCGTTGCGCTTCCCGACGCCCTTGAGCGGAAGTATCCGCGCGCCGGGCATTCCTGGCCGTGGTTCTGGGTTTTTGCGCAGCACACGCATTCGACCGATCCACGGAGCGGTGTCGTGCGTCGCCATCACATGTATGACCAGACCTTTCAGCGCGCCTTCAAACGTGCCGTAGAACAAGCAGGCATCACGAAGCCCGCCACACCGCACACCCTCCGCCACTCGTTCGCGACGGCCTTGCTCCGCAGCGGTTACGACATTCGAACCGTGCAGGATCTGCTCGGCCATTCCGACGTCTCTACGACGATGATTTACACGCATGTGCTGAAAGTTGGCGGTGCCGGAGTGCGCTCACCGCTTGATGCGCTGCCGCCCCTCACTAGTGAGAGGTAGGGCAGCGCAAGTCAATCCTGGCGGATTCACTACCCCTGCGCGAAGGCCATCGGTGCCGCATCGAACGGCCGGTTGCGGAAAGTCCTCCCTGCGTCCGCTGATGGCCGGCAGCAGCCCGTCGTTGCCTGATGGATCCAACCCCTCCGCTGCTATAGTGCAGTCGGCTTCTGACGTTCAGTGCAGCCGTCTTCTGAAAACGACAGCTACCCCCGGCCAAAAAGGCCGTCATGCGATTTATCTTGGCCGGGTCGTTATTGGCGGGTCTAAATGGCCGCTCCG
>NZ_JBGDVX010000022.1:0-38134 GCF_046551535.1 Salmonella sp. SAL04162 | reverse complement strand
TCAGAAGTGAAACGCCGTAGCGCCGATGGTAGTGTGGGGTCTCCCCATGCGAGAGTAGGGAACTGCCAGGCATCAAACAAGTGAAGAAGCCCGTCCGTCAGGACGGGCTTTTTTGCGTGTGTGGTAACTGTAAAAATGTAGGCCTGATAAGCGCAGCGCCATCAGGCAACCTGCACCGCCGGATGGCAGCTTCGCCTTATCCGGCCTACGGCATCGACATAATGCCTGTGTATACCGCCTTATTCCGTCGACATAACCACAAGCCTTCCCTACATAGATGCGGTAAACTAAGCCTGATTTTGCATCAGGAAAGCGTCTATGAATCACTCCCTAAAACCCTGGAATACCTTCGGCATTGATCATTGTGCAAAGCACATCGTATGCGCTGAAAACGAACAACAACTACTGAGCGCCTGGCAGCAAGCAACTCGTGAGGGACTGCCGGTTATGATCCTGGGTGAAGGAAGCAATGTCCTGTTTCTGGAAAATTACGCCGGCACCGTGATCCTTAACCGCCTGAAAGGCATTGAGGTCAATGAAACCGCGGACGCCTGGCACCTACACGTCGGCGCAGGCGAAAACTGGCATCAGCTGGTTCGCTACGCGCTGGACAACAACATGCCCGGCCTGGAGAATCTGGCGCTCATCCCTGGCTGCGTTGGTTCCTCGCCTATACAGAATATTGGCGCGTATGGCGTAGAACTACAGCGCGTCTGCGACTACGTTGACTGCGTTGAACTGGAAACGGGAAAACGTCTGCGTTTGTCCGCAACGGAATGCCGTTTCGGCTATCGTGACAGTATCTTCAAAAATGAATATCAGGATCGCGTTGCGATCGTCGCGGTGGGTCTGCGTTTGTCAAAGCAATGGCAGCCGGTGTTGACCTATGGCGATCTTACTCGTCTGGACCCGAAAACGGTCACCGCGCAACAGGTGTTTGATGCTGTATGCCATATGCGCACCACAAAATTGCCGGATCCTAAAGTGAATGGCAATGCGGGCAGCTTTTTTAAAAATCCCGTTGTCGCAGCCGATATCGCTATGGAACTGTTAGAACGGTTTCCCAACGCGCCGCATTACCCTCAGGCAGACGGCTCAGTGAAGCTGGCGGCAGGCTGGCTGATAGATCAATGTCAGTTGAAAGGCGTCACCATTGGCGGCGCTGCGGTGCATCGCCAACAGGCGCTGGTATTGATTAATGCGAATGATGCGACAAGTAAAGATGTGGTGGCGCTGGCGCATCATGTCCGGCAAAAAGTGGGTGCAAAATTTAATGTCTGGCTGGAGCCTGAGGTTCGCTTTATTGGTCAGTTCGGAGAGGTGAACGCTGTGGAGAGCATTGCATGAAAGATACTACCGTTCCCCTGACGCTGATCTCACTACTTGCCGACGGAGAGTTTCACTCAGGCGAGCAGTTGGGTGAACGGCTGGGAATGAGCCGCGCGGCGATTAATAAACATATCCAGACATTACGCGACTGGGGAGTAGATGTATTTACCGTTCCGGGGAAAGGATATAGCTTGCCGGAACCCATCCAGTTACTGGATGCTGACCGTATTCATAGCCAACTGGATAGCGGAAACGTGGCGGTATTGCCTGTTATCGATTCAACCAATCAGTATTTACTTGATCGAATTGGTGAGCTGCGCTCAGGCGATGCCTGTGTAGCAGAATACCAACAGGCAGGGCGTGGTCGTCGCGGGCGTAAATGGTTCTCACCGTTTGGCGCGAATCTATATCTTTCAATGTACTGGCGACTGGAGCAGGGGCCTGCGGCGGCAATAGGCTTGAGTCTGGTCATTGGAATTGTGATGGCGGAAGTGCTGCGTGAACTGGGCGCTGATAAAGTTCGTGTGAAGTGGCCTAACGACCTCTATCTGCTGGATCGCAAACTGGCGGGTATTCTGGTCGAGTTAACCGGTAAAACGGGCGATGCCGCACAAATAGTGATTGGCGCTGGTATTAACATGGCAATGCGTCGTGTAGAAGAGGACGTGATAAATCAGGGATGGATCACGTTGCAGGAGGCCGGAATTACGCTCGACCGCAATATGCTGGCCGCAAAGCTGATTTATAAGCTACGTGCTGCGCTTGAGCTTTTTGAGCAAGAAGGTCTTTCTCCTTATCTTTCGCGCTGGAAAAAACTGGATAATTTTATTGGTCGTCCGGTAAAACTGATTATTGGCGACAAAGAAATATTTGGTATTTCTCGCGGCATTGATACTCAGGGCGCATTATTGCTTGAACAGGATGGCGTGATTAAACCCTGGATGGGTGGAGAAATATCGCTGCGAAGCGCCGAATAGTAAAAAAGGGGAGTCGGTACTCCCCTTTTTTCTGTTATTTCCGCAATCTTACCTGTTCCACCGCATGGTTAGCGCTCTTGGTCATAATAAGGCTGGCACGTTCTCGCGTGGGTAAAATATTTTGTTTTAAATTCAACCAGTTAATTTCTTTCCAAAGCGAAGCTGCTGTATTAACAGCTTCTTCTTTAGATAATTTCGCATAATTGTGGAAATAAGAGTCAGGATCGGTAAACGCCCCTTCGCGGAATTTCAGGAAGCGGTTGATATACCATGTCTGAAGAAGTTCTTCTGGCGCATCAACGTAAATAGAGAAATCAACGAAATCAGAGACAAATACATGGTGCGGATCGTGAGGATAATCCATACCGCTTTGTAAAACATTCAAACCTTCAAGAATCAATATATCAGGCTGAGCGACGGTTTTATCCCCTTCAGGAATAACATCGTAAATCAAATGAGAATAGACTGGCGCCGTCACGTTCGGTACGCCCGACTTGAGGTCAGAAACGAATTTCACCAGTCGGTGCATATCATACGATTCGGGGAAGCCCTTTTTCTTCATTAACCCGCGTTCTTTCAACACCTGGTTTGGGTGGAGGAAGCCGTCTGTGGTAATCAATTCAACACGGCGGTGTTCCGGCCAGCGACTCAGCAACGCTTGCAGAACGCGTGCTGTTGTGCTTTTACCCACTGCGACGCTGCCCGCGATACTGATGATATAAGGGATTCGCTGGCCGTTAGTGCCCAGAAACTGTTCCAGGACAGCCTGACGACGCAGATTTGAACTGATATAGAAATTTAGCAAACGGGAGAGAGGTAAATATATTTCTGCAACTTCTTCCAGCGATAAATCTTCATTAATGCCTTTTAACTGCGCGATCTCATCCTCGGTCAGGGTCATCGGCACAGAATCGCGAAGCGCAGCCCACTGGCTGCGATCAAACTGTAGGTAAGGCGTCATTAACGATTGCTCTTTTATACTCATAAGCATGTTTCTGGCTGCTATTGCTACATCAGTTCAGCGATGAACGAGGGCCATCCCTGACATGCAACGGCACGTCACATTTAAGTTAATTTGGACAATGGGCAGGAGGGTAACACCAGATGGGGAGGAATAATAAGAAAAAATCTCGCTGTGAAAGCTATCCCTGAGAAGCAATGTGACGAATATACCAGATACAGAAGATTGCTTTCTATCGACGGAACGTTGAAATGCCGCGTCGTATCCTGGTCAGACGGTCAGTAAAATGCCGAAAATTTATGCTCTCTTGTTTGAAATTAGAGCATTTTTGTCTCTTATAGCGCAAAATGTGAGCGATAGAACATTTTATGCAATTTTTTAGTTGCATGAGCACGCAGGTCTCCATAGAATGCGCGCTACTTGATGCCGACTTAGCTCAGTAGGTAGAGCAACTGACTTGTAATCAGTAGGTCACCAGTTCGATTCCGGTAGTCGGCACCATCAAGTCCGGTGGGGTTCCCGAGCGGCCAAAGGGAGCAGACTGTAAATCTGCCGTCACAGACTTCGAAGGTTCGAATCCTTCCCCCACCACCATTTTCGGCCGCGCGATGGCGCAGCCCGAGACGATAAGTTCGCTTACCGGCTCGAATAAAGAGAGTTTCTCTCGATATTCAGTGCAGAATGAAAATCAGGTAGCCGAGTTCCAGGATGCGGGCATCGTATAATGGCTATTACCTCAGCCTTCCAAGCTGATGATGCGGGTTCGATTCCCGCTGCCCGCTCCAAGATGTGCTGATATAGCTCAGTTGGTAGAGCGCACCCTTGGTAAGGGTGAGGTCGGCAGTTCGAATCTGCCTATCAGCACCACTTCTTTTCTCCTTCCTGTTTTTCTCTTCTGTTTATTAGCATTCAACAAGTCGGGCGTGTTGCCTGGTTGATGTGGTGATATCACCGATTTATCCGTGTCTTAGAGGGACAATCGATGTCTAAAGAAAAGTTTGAACGTACAAAACCGCACGTTAACGTCGGTACTATCGGCCACGTTGACCATGGTAAAACAACGCTGACCGCTGCCATTACTACCGTACTGGCTAAAACCTACGGCGGTGCCGCCCGCGCATTCGACCAGATCGATAACGCGCCGGAAGAAAAAGCGCGTGGTATCACCATCAACACTTCTCACGTTGAATACGATACCCCGACCCGCCACTACGCACACGTAGACTGCCCGGGGCACGCCGACTATGTTAAAAACATGATCACCGGTGCTGCTCAGATGGACGGCGCGATCCTGGTTGTTGCTGCGACTGACGGCCCGATGCCGCAGACCCGTGAGCACATCCTGCTGGGTCGTCAGGTAGGCGTTCCGTACATCATCGTGTTCCTGAACAAATGCGACATGGTTGATGACGAAGAGCTGCTGGAACTGGTTGAAATGGAAGTTCGTGAACTTCTGTCTCAGTACGACTTCCCGGGCGACGACACGCCGATCGTTCGTGGTTCTGCTCTGAAAGCGCTGGAAGGCGACGCAGAGTGGGAAGCGAAAATCATCGAACTGGCTGGCTTCCTGGATTCCTACATCCCGGAACCAGAGCGTGCGATTGACAAGCCGTTCCTGCTGCCGATCGAAGACGTATTCTCCATCTCCGGTCGTGGTACCGTTGTTACCGGTCGTGTAGAGCGCGGTATCATCAAAGTGGGCGAAGAAGTTGAAATCGTTGGTATCAAAGAGACTCAGAAGTCTACCTGTACTGGCGTTGAAATGTTCCGCAAACTGCTGGACGAAGGCCGTGCCGGTGAGAACGTAGGTGTTCTGCTGCGTGGTATCAAACGTGAAGAAATCGAACGTGGTCAGGTACTGGCTAAGCCGGGCACCATCAAGCCGCACACCAAGTTCGAATCTGAAGTGTACATTCTGTCCAAAGATGAAGGCGGCCGTCATACTCCGTTCTTCAAAGGCTACCGTCCGCAGTTCTACTTCCGTACTACTGACGTGACTGGTACCATCGAACTGCCGGAAGGCGTAGAGATGGTAATGCCGGGCGACAACATCAAAATGGTTGTTACCCTGATCCACCCGATCGCAATGGACGACGGTCTGCGTTTCGCAATCCGTGAAGGCGGCCGTACCGTTGGCGCGGGCGTTGTTGCTAAAGTTCTCGGCTAATCGCTGATAACATTTGACGCAATGCGCAATAAAAGGGCATCATTTGATGCCCTTTTTGCACGCTTTCACACCAGAACCTGGCTCATCAGTGATTTTATTTGTCATAATCATTGCTGAGACAGGCTCTGTAGAGGGCGTATAATCCGAAAGGCGAATAAGCGTTTCGATTTGGATTGCCTCGCGATTGCGGGGTGAAAATGTTTGTAGAATACTTCTGACAGGTTGGTTTATGAGTGCGAATACCGAAGCTCAAGGGAGCGGGCGCGGCCTGGAAGCGATGAAGTGGATAGTTGTTGCCATATTGCTGATCGTCGCAATCGTCGGCAACTACCTCTATCGCGACATGATGCTGCCGCTGCGTGCGCTGGCCGTAGTAATTCTGATTGCTGCAGCGGGTGGTGTCGCGCTGTTGACGACAAAAGGTAAAGCAACCGTTGCTTTTGCCCGTGAAGCGAGAACCGAAGTCCGTAAGGTCATTTGGCCGACTCGCCAGGAAACGCTGCACACCACGCTGATCGTCGCTGCGGTTACCGCAGTTATGTCACTGATCCTGTGGGGACTGGATGGTATTCTGGTTCGCCTGGTATCCTTTATCACTGGCCTGAGGTTCTGAGATGTCTGAAGCACCTAAAAAGCGCTGGTACGTCGTTCAGGCGTTTTCCGGTTTTGAAGGCCGCGTAGCCACATCGCTGCGCGAGCATATCAAATTACACAATATGGAAGAGCTGTTTGGCGAAGTCATGGTGCCGACTGAAGAAGTCGTTGAGATCCGTGGCGGCCAGCGTCGCAAAAGTGAACGCAAATTCTTCCCGGGTTACGTTCTGGTCCAGATGGTCATGAACGACGCAAGCTGGCACCTGGTGCGCAGCGTGCCGCGTGTGATGGGCTTTATCGGCGGTACGTCTGACCGTCCGGCGCCGATCAGCGACAAAGAAGTCGATGCGATCATGAACCGCCTGCAGCAGGTTGGCGATAAGCCGCGGCCGAAAACTCTGTTTGAACCGGGTGAAATGGTTCGTGTTAACGACGGTCCGTTCGCAGACTTTAACGGCGTTGTCGAAGAAGTCGATTATGAGAAGTCTCGCCTGAAAGTGTCTGTTTCTATCTTCGGTCGTGCGACCCCGGTAGAGCTGGACTTCAGCCAGGTTGAGAAAGCGTAAGGCTGCGATCAAAAAAGCAGCGATCTAATCGTTGCATAGGGCGCGAAATTGACATACAATTTCGCGCCTTTTGTTTTTATGGGCCTTATGCCCATAAAGCGATATTTATCACGGGGAGCTTCTTTGAAGCGATACTACCCAATTCGAGGAATTTAGAATGGCTAAGAAAGTACAAGCCTACGTCAAGCTGCAGGTTGCAGCTGGTATGGCGAACCCGAGTCCGCCGGTTGGTCCAGCACTGGGTCAGCAGGGTGTGAACATCATGGAATTCTGCAAAGCGTTCAACGCAAAAACGGATTCCATCGAAAAAGGTCTGCCGATTCCGGTTGTTATTACCGTTTACGCTGACCGTTCTTTCACCTTCGTTACCAAAACGCCTCCGGCAGCTGTTCTGCTGAAAAAAGCGGCTGGTATCAAGTCTGGTTCCGGCAAGCCGAACAAAGACAAAGTAGGTAAAATTTCCCGCGCTCAGCTGCAGGAAATCGCGCAGACCAAAGCTGCCGACATGACTGGTGCCGACATTGAAGCGATGATTCGCTCCATCGAAGGTACTGCACGTTCCATGGGCCTGGTAGTGGAGGACTAAGAAATGGCTAAACTGACCAAGCGTATGCGCGTGATCCGTGAAAAAGTTGATGCGACCAAACAGTACGACATCAACGAAGCTATTGCCCTGCTGAAAGAGCTGGCCACTGCTAAATTCAACGAAAGCGTTGACGTTGCCGTTAACCTCGGCATCGATGCTCGTAAATCTGACCAGAACGTTCGTGGCGCGACTGTACTGCCGCACGGTACTGGCCGTTCTGTTCGCGTTGCCGTATTTACCCAGGGCCCGAACGCTGAAGCAGCTAAAGCTGCTGGCGCTGAGCTGGTAGGTATGGAAGATCTGGCTGACCAGATCAAGAAAGGCGAAATGAACTTCGACGTTGTTATCGCATCCCCGGATGCAATGCGCGTTGTTGGCCAGCTGGGCCAGGTTCTGGGTCCGCGCGGCCTGATGCCAAACCCGAAAGTCGGTACCGTAACGCCGAACGTTGCTGAAGCGGTTAAGAACGCTAAAGCAGGTCAGGTTCGTTACCGTAACGACAAAAACGGCATCATCCACACCACCATCGGTAAAGTGGACTTTGACGCTGACAAACTGAAAGAAAACCTGGAAGCTCTGCTGGTTGCGCTGAAAAAAGCAAAACCGAGCCAGGCGAAAGGCGTGTACATCAAGAAAGTTAGCATCTCCACCACCATGGGTGCTGGCGTTGCCGTTGATCAGGCTGGTCTGAGCGCATCTGCGAACTAAGATTAGTCTTTACGTGGGCGGTGATTTTGTCTACAATCTTTCCCCCACGATTCTGTTGAAATATAACAGAGCACTATGCGAGTCATTTGAATTGCAGCAAGGCAGCAAGTGAGTGAATCGCCAGGAGCATAGTTAACTATGTGACTGGTGTGAACGAGCGCAGCTAACACAGCTGCGGTTCAAAGGACGAAGTCATAGAAAGAATTTGTTCGTTGGAGCCTGGCCTATCCAGGCCTCCGTCGAAGACCGCAGGCGTCTCGCAAGAGGCTTAATCCCCTGCGTAGACGGTGACAGAACGCTAAGATTATTTTTGATACTCTGGCTTGTTTCTGCTCACCGTATTAAGACGCTCTTCTCGTTGAGATGAGTGAAGTGAGTTCCGGAACATGAGTTCCGGCAAACATCCAGGAGCAAAGCTAATGGCTTTAAATCTTCAAGACAAACAAGCGATTGTTGCTGAAGTCAGCGAAGTAGCCAAAGGCGCGCTGTCTGCAGTAGTTGCGGATTCCCGTGGCGTAACTGTAGATAAAATGACTGAACTGCGTAAAGCAGGTCGTGAAGCTGGCGTATACATGCGTGTTGTTCGTAACACCCTGCTGCGTCGCGTCGTTGAAGGTACTCAGTTCGAGTGCCTGAAAGACACGTTTGTTGGTCCGACCCTGATTGCATACTCTATGGAACACCCGGGCGCTGCTGCTCGTCTGTTCAAAGAGTTCGCGAAAGCGAATGCAAAATTTGAGGTCAAAGCTGCAGCCTTTGAAGGTGAGCTGATCCCGGCGTCTCAGATCGACCGCCTGGCAACTCTGCCGACCTACGAAGAAGCAATTGCACGCCTGATGGCAACCATGAAAGAAGCTTCGGCTGGCAAACTGGTTCGCACACTGGCTGCTGTACGCGATGCAAAAGAAGCTGCGTAATCGCAGTTGTCTTTATCAAGCATTTGCTTACGTATAAACTTATTCTGATATTCAGGAACAATTTAAATGTCTATCACTAAAGATCAAATCATTGAAGCAGTATCCGCTATGTCCGTAATGGACGTTGTAGAACTGATTTCTGCAATGGAAGAAAAATTCGGTGTTTCCGCTGCTGCTGCTGTAGCTGTAGCTGCTGGCCCGGCTGAAGCTGCTGAAGAAAAAACTGAATTCGACGTAATTCTGAAAGCTGCTGGCGCTAACAAAGTTGCTGTTATCAAAGCAGTACGTGGCGCAACTGGCCTGGGTCTGAAAGAAGCTAAAGACCTGGTAGAATCTGCTCCGGCCGCTCTGAAAGAAGGCGTGAGCAAAGATGACGCTGAAGCACTGAAAAAATCTCTGGAAGAAGCTGGCGCTGAAGTTGAAGTTAAATAAGCCAACCCTTCCGGTTGCAGCCTGAGAAATCAGGCTGATGGCTGGTGACTTTTTAGTCACCAGCCTTTTTGCGCTGTAAGGCGCCAGTAGCGTTTCACACTGTTTGACTACTGCTGTGCCTTTCAATGCTTGTTTCTATCGACGACTTAATATACTGCGACAGAGCGTACGTTCTGTGTAAATCGCAATGAAATGGTTTAAGCGTGATAGCAACAGGCATTGCGGAAAGTATCCATTTTCCGGTCAACAAAATAGTGTTGCACAAACTGTCCCCCGCAGGACAGATGGGTCGACTTGTCAGCGAGCTGAGGAACCCTATGGTTTACTCCTATACCGAGAAAAAACGTATTCGTAAGGATTTTGGTAAACGTCCACAAGTTCTGGATGTACCTTATCTCCTTTCTATCCAGCTTGACTCGTTTCAGAAGTTTATCGAGCAAGATCCTGAAGGGCAGTACGGCCTGGAAGCAGCCTTCCGTTCCGTGTTCCCGATTCAGAGCTACAGCGGTAATTCCGAGCTGCAGTACGTCAGCTACCGCCTTGGCGAACCGGTGTTTGACGTTCAGGAATGTCAGATCCGTGGCGTGACCTATTCCGCACCGCTGCGCGTAAAACTGCGTCTGGTGATCTACGAGCGCGAAGCGCCGGAAGGCACCGTTAAAGACATTAAAGAACAAGAAGTCTACATGGGCGAAATTCCGCTCATGACCGACAACGGTACCTTTGTTATCAACGGTACTGAGCGTGTTATCGTTTCTCAGCTGCACCGTAGTCCGGGCGTCTTCTTTGACTCCGACAAAGGTAAAACCCACTCTTCGGGTAAAGTGCTGTATAACGCGCGCATCATTCCTTACCGTGGTTCCTGGCTGGACTTCGAATTCGATCCGAAGGACAACCTGTTCGTGCGTATCGACCGTCGCCGTAAACTGCCTGCGACCATCATTCTGCGTGCGCTGAACTACACCACTGAGCAGATCCTTGACCTGTTCTTTGAGAAAGTCGTCTTCGAAATTCGCGACAACAAGCTGCAGATGGAGCTGATTCCAGAACGTCTGCGCGGCGAAACCGCGTCGTTCGATATCGAAGCTAACGGCAAAGTGTACGTTGAAAAAGGTCGTCGCATTACCGCGCGTCACATCCGTCAGCTGGAAAAAGACGATATCAAGCATATCGAAGTTCCGGTTGAGTACATCGCAGGTAAAGTCGTCTCTAAAGACTACGTTGACGAATCCACTGGCGAGCTGATCTGCGCGGCGAACATGGAGCTGAGCTTGGATCTGCTGGCTAAGCTGAGCCAGTCCGGCCACAAACGTATCGAAACGCTGTTTACCAACGATCTGGACCACGGCCCGTACATTTCTGAAACGGTACGCGTCGACCCAACTAACGATCGTCTGAGCGCGCTGGTAGAAATCTACCGCATGATGCGCCCTGGTGAGCCGCCGACTCGTGAAGCGGCTGAAAGCCTGTTTGAGAACCTGTTCTTCTCCGAAGACCGCTATGACCTGTCTGCGGTGGGTCGTATGAAGTTCAACCGTTCTCTGCTGCGCGACGAAATCGAAGGTTCCGGTATCCTGAGCAAAGACGACATCATTGATGTCATGAAGAAGCTCATCGATATCCGTAACGGTAAAGGCGAAGTGGATGATATCGACCACCTCGGCAACCGTCGTATCCGTTCCGTCGGCGAAATGGCGGAAAACCAGTTCCGCGTTGGCCTGGTGCGTGTAGAGCGTGCGGTGAAAGAGCGTCTGTCTCTGGGCGATCTGGATACCCTGATGCCTCAGGATATGATCAACGCCAAGCCGATTTCCGCCGCAGTGAAAGAGTTCTTTGGTTCCAGCCAGCTGTCTCAGTTTATGGACCAGAACAACCCACTGTCTGAGATTACGCACAAACGCCGTATCTCCGCACTCGGCCCAGGTGGTCTGACCCGCGAACGCGCAGGCTTCGAAGTTCGAGACGTACACCCGACGCACTACGGTCGCGTGTGTCCTATCGAAACGCCGGAAGGTCCGAACATCGGTCTGATCAACTCCCTGTCCGTGTACGCACAGACTAACGAATATGGCTTCCTTGAGACGCCGTACCGTCGTGTGGTTGATGGCGTGGTCACTGACGAAATTCATTACCTGTCTGCTATCGAAGAAGGCAACTACGTTATCGCTCAGGCGAACTCCAACCTGGATGACGAAGGCCACTTTGTAGAAGATCTGGTTACCTGCCGTAGCAAAGGCGAATCCAGCTTGTTCAGCCGTGACCAGGTTGACTACATGGACGTTTCCACCCAGCAGGTGGTCTCCGTCGGTGCGTCCCTGATCCCGTTCCTGGAACACGATGACGCCAACCGTGCATTGATGGGTGCGAACATGCAACGTCAGGCGGTTCCGACTCTGCGCGCTGATAAGCCGCTGGTGGGTACCGGTATGGAACGTGCTGTCGCCGTCGACTCCGGTGTTACTGCAGTAGCTAAACGTGGCGGTACTGTTCAGTACGTGGATGCATCCCGTATCGTTATCAAAGTTAACGAAGACGAGATGTACCCGGGTGAAGCAGGTATCGACATCTATAACCTGACCAAATACACCCGCTCTAACCAGAACACCTGTATCAACCAGATGCCATGTGTGTCTCTGGGCGAGCCGGTTGAACGCGGCGACGTGCTGGCAGACGGTCCGTCCACCGACCTCGGTGAACTGGCGCTCGGTCAGAACATGCGCGTGGCGTTCATGCCGTGGAACGGCTACAACTTCGAAGACTCCATCCTCGTATCCGAGCGTGTTGTCCAGGAAGACCGTTTCACCACCATCCACATTCAGGAACTGGCGTGCGTGTCCCGTGACACCAAGCTGGGGCCGGAAGAGATCACCGCTGATATCCCGAACGTGGGTGAAGCTGCGCTCTCCAAACTGGATGAATCCGGTATCGTTTACATCGGCGCGGAAGTGACCGGCGGTGACATTCTGGTCGGTAAGGTGACGCCGAAAGGTGAAACCCAGCTGACGCCGGAAGAGAAACTGCTGCGTGCGATCTTCGGTGAGAAAGCGTCTGACGTTAAAGACTCTTCTCTGCGCGTACCTAACGGTGTCTCCGGTACGGTTATCGACGTTCAGGTCTTTACTCGCGATGGCGTAGAAAAAGACAAACGTGCTCTGGAAATCGAAGAGATGCAGCTCAAGCAGGCGAAAAAAGACCTGTCTGAAGAACTGCAGATCCTCGAAGCGGGCCTGTTTAGCCGTATCCGTGCGGTGCTGGTGTCCGGCGGCGTTGAAGCTGAGAAGCTCGACAAACTGCCGCGCGACCGCTGGCTGGAACTCGGTCTGACCGACGAAGAGAAACAAAATCAGCTGGAACAACTGGCTGAGCAGTATGACGAACTGAAACACGAGTTCGAGAAAAAACTTGAAGCGAAGCGCCGTAAAATCACCCAGGGCGACGATCTGGCGCCGGGCGTGCTGAAGATCGTGAAGGTCTATCTGGCCGTTAAACGCCGTATCCAGCCGGGTGATAAGATGGCAGGTCGTCACGGTAACAAGGGTGTTATCTCTAAGATCAACCCGATCGAAGACATGCCTTACGATGAAAACGGCACGCCGGTAGACATCGTACTGAACCCGCTGGGCGTACCGTCTCGTATGAACATTGGTCAGATTCTGGAAACCCACCTGGGTATGGCTGCGAAAGGTATTGGCGACAAGATTAACGCCATGCTGAAACAGCAGCAGGAAGTCGCGAAACTGCGCGAATTCATCCAGCGTGCCTACGATCTGGGCGCCGACGTTCGTCAGAAAGTCGACCTGAGCTCCTTCAGCGATGATGAAGTGCTGCGTCTGGCAGAAAACCTGCGTAAAGGTATGCCGATTGCCACACCAGTGTTTGACGGTGCGAAAGAAGCGGAAATCAAAGAGCTGCTGAAACTGGGCGATCTGCCGACCTCCGGTCAGATCACCCTGTTCGATGGCCGTACGGGTGAACAGTTCGAACGTCCGGTAACCGTCGGTTACATGTACATGCTGAAACTGAACCACCTGGTTGATGACAAGATGCATGCGCGTTCTACCGGTTCTTACAGCCTGGTTACTCAGCAGCCGCTGGGTGGTAAGGCGCAGTTCGGTGGTCAGCGCTTCGGGGAGATGGAAGTGTGGGCGCTGGAAGCTTACGGCGCCGCCTACACCCTGCAGGAAATGCTCACCGTTAAGTCTGATGACGTGAACGGCCGTACTAAGATGTATAAGAACATCGTGGACGGCAACCATCAGATGGAACCGGGTATGCCGGAATCCTTCAACGTTCTGTTGAAAGAGATCCGCTCGCTGGGCATCAACATCGAACTGGAAGACGAGTAATTCTCGCTCAAACAGGTCACTGGTGTCGGGGTAAAACCCGACACCAGATTGTGCTAACTCCGACGGGAGCAAATCCGTGAAAGATTTATTAAAGTTTCTGAAAGCGCAGACTAAAACCGAAGAGTTTGATGCGATCAAAATTGCTCTGGCTTCGCCAGACATGATCCGTTCATGGTCTTTCGGTGAAGTTAAAAAGCCGGAAACCATCAACTACCGTACGTTCAAACCTGAGCGTGACGGCCTTTTCTGCGCCCGTATCTTTGGGCCGGTAAAAGACTACGAGTGCCTGTGCGGTAAGTACAAGCGCCTGAAACACCGTGGTGTTATTTGTGAGAAGTGCGGCGTTGAAGTGACCCAGACCAAAGTACGCCGTGAGCGTATGGGCCACATCGAGCTGGCGTCTCCGACTGCTCACATCTGGTTCCTGAAATCGCTGCCGTCCCGTATCGGTCTGCTGCTCGATATGCCGTTGCGCGATATCGAACGCGTACTGTACTTCGAATCTTATGTGGTTATCGAAGGCGGTATGACCAACCTGGAACGTCAACAGATCCTGACTGAAGAGCAGTATCTGGACGCGCTGGAAGAGTTCGGTGACGAATTCGACGCGAAGATGGGTGCGGAAGCTATCCAGGCCCTGCTGAAGAGCATGGATCTGGAGCAAGAGTGTGAAACTCTGCGCGAAGAGCTGAACGAAACCAACTCCGAAACCAAGCGTAAGAAGCTGACCAAGCGTATCAAACTGCTGGAAGCCTTCGTACAGTCTGGCAACAAGCCAGAGTGGATGATCCTGACCGTTCTGCCGGTTCTGCCGCCAGATCTGCGTCCGCTGGTTCCGCTGGATGGTGGTCGTTTCGCCACGTCAGATCTGAACGATCTGTATCGTCGCGTCATTAACCGTAACAACCGTCTGAAGCGTCTGCTGGATCTGGCTGCGCCGGACATCATCGTACGCAACGAAAAACGTATGCTGCAGGAAGCGGTTGACGCCCTGCTGGATAACGGTCGTCGCGGTCGTGCGATCACCGGTTCTAACAAGCGTCCTCTGAAATCTTTGGCCGACATGATCAAAGGTAAACAGGGTCGTTTCCGTCAGAACCTGCTCGGTAAGCGTGTTGACTACTCCGGTCGTTCTGTTATCACCGTAGGTCCATACCTGCGTCTGCATCAGTGCGGTCTGCCGAAGAAAATGGCGCTGGAGCTGTTCAAACCGTTCATCTACGGCAAGCTGGAACTGCGTGGTCTGGCCACCACCATCAAAGCCGCGAAGAAAATGGTTGAGCGTGAAGAAGCTGTCGTTTGGGATATCCTGGACGAAGTGATCCGCGAACACCCGGTACTGCTGAACCGTGCGCCGACTCTGCACCGTTTGGGTATCCAGGCATTCGAACCGGTACTGATCGAAGGTAAAGCTATCCAGCTGCACCCGCTGGTCTGTGCGGCCTATAACGCCGACTTCGATGGTGACCAGATGGCTGTTCACGTACCGCTGACGCTGGAAGCCCAGCTGGAAGCGCGTGCGCTGATGATGTCCACCAACAACATCCTGTCTCCGGCGAACGGCGAACCTATCATCGTTCCGTCTCAGGACGTGGTACTGGGTCTGTACTACATGACCCGTGACTGTGTTAACGCCAAAGGCGAAGGCATGGTGCTGACTGGCCCGAAAGAAGCTGAGCGTATCTATCGCGCAGGTCTGGCCTCTCTGCATGCGCGCGTTAAAGTGCGTATCACTGAATATGAAAAAGATGAAAACGGCGAATTCGTTGCGCACACCAGCCTGAAAGACACGACCGTTGGTCGCGCCATTCTGTGGATGATCGTACCGAAAGGTCTGCCTTTCTCCATCGTCAACCAGGCGCTGGGCAAGAAAGCGATCTCCAAAATGCTGAACACTTGCTACCGTATTCTGGGTCTGAAACCGACCGTTATTTTTGCGGACCAGACGATGTACACCGGCTTTGCTTATGCAGCGCGTTCAGGTGCGTCCGTTGGTATTGATGACATGGTCATCCCGGAGAAAAAACACGAGATCATCTCTGAGGCGGAAGCTGAAGTTGCTGAGATCCAGGAGCAGTTCCAGTCCGGTCTGGTAACCGCTGGCGAACGCTATAACAAAGTTATCGATATCTGGGCTGCGGCGAACGATCGTGTATCCAAAGCGATGATGGATAACCTGCAAACCGAAACCGTGATTAACCGTGACGGCCAGGAAGAGCAGCAGGTTTCCTTCAACAGCATCTACATGATGGCCGACTCCGGTGCGCGTGGTTCTGCGGCACAGATTCGTCAGCTGGCCGGTATGCGTGGTCTGATGGCGAAGCCAGATGGCTCCATCATCGAAACGCCAATCACCGCGAACTTCCGTGAAGGTCTGAACGTACTCCAGTACTTCATCTCCACGCACGGTGCGCGTAAAGGTCTGGCGGATACCGCACTGAAAACAGCGAACTCCGGTTATCTGACCCGTCGTCTGGTTGACGTCGCGCAGGATCTGGTGGTGACCGAAGATGACTGTGGTACGCACGAAGGTATCCTGATGACCCCGGTTATCGAGGGTGGCGACGTGAAAGAGCCGCTGCGTGACCGCGTTCTGGGTCGTGTGACGGCGGAAGATGTGCTGAAACCGGGTACCGCGGACATTCTGGTTCCACGCAACACGTTGCTGCACGAACAGTGGTGTGACCTGCTGGAAGCAAACTCCGTTGACGCCGTTAAAGTGCGTTCCGTTGTATCCTGCGACACCGACTTTGGTGTATGTGCGCACTGCTATGGTCGTGACCTGGCGCGTGGCCACATCATCAACAAAGGTGAAGCTATCGGCGTTATCGCGGCACAGTCCATCGGTGAACCGGGTACACAGCTGACGATGCGTACGTTCCACATCGGTGGTGCGGCATCGCGTGCGGCTGCTGAATCCAGCATTCAGGTGAAAAACAAAGGTAGCATCAAGCTCAGCAACGTGAAGTCGGTTGTGAACTCCAGCGGTAAACTGGTTATCACTTCCCGTAACACCGAACTGAAGCTGATCGACGAATTCGGTCGTACCAAAGAGAGCTATAAAGTGCCTTATGGCGCTGTCATGGCGAAAGGTGATGGCGAGCAGGTTGCCGGCGGCGAAACCGTGGCAAACTGGGACCCGCACACCATGCCGGTTATCACCGAAGTGAGTGGTTTCATCCGCTTCACTGACATGATCGACGGTCAGACCATTACGCGTCAGACCGACGAGCTGACCGGTTTGTCTTCGCTGGTGGTTCTGGATTCGGCTGAACGTACTACTGGTGGTAAGGATCTGCGTCCGGCGCTGAAAATCGTTGATGCTCAGGGTAATGACGTTCTGATCCCGGGTACCGATATGCCTGCGCAGTACTTCCTGCCGGGTAAAGCGATTGTACAGCTGGAAGATGGCGTACAGATCAGTTCTGGTGACACCCTGGCGCGTATTCCGCAGGAATCCGGCGGTACCAAGGATATCACCGGTGGTCTGCCGCGCGTTGCGGACCTGTTCGAAGCGCGTCGTCCGAAAGAGCCGGCAATCCTTGCTGAAATCGCAGGTATCGTTTCCTTCGGTAAAGAAACCAAAGGCAAACGTCGTCTGGTGATTACGCCGGTTGATGGTAGTGACCCGTACGAAGAGATGATTCCGAAATGGCGTCAGCTCAACGTGTTCGAAGGGGAACGTGTAGAACGTGGTGATGTGATTTCCGATGGTCCGGAAGCGCCGCACGACATTCTGCGTCTGCGTGGCGTTCATGCTGTGACGCGTTACATCGTTAACGAAGTCCAGGATGTATACCGTCTGCAGGGCGTTAAGATTAACGATAAACACATCGAAGTTATCGTTCGTCAGATGCTGCGTAAAGCGACCATCGAAAGCGCCGGTAGTTCCGACTTCCTGGAAGGCGAACAGGTTGAATACTCTCGCGTCAAGATCGCTAATCGCGAGCTGGAAGCGAACGGCAAAGTGGGGGCTACCTTCTCCCGCGATCTGCTGGGTATCACCAAAGCGTCTCTGGCAACCGAATCGTTCATCTCTGCCGCATCGTTCCAGGAGACCACGCGTGTCCTGACCGAAGCAGCCGTTGCGGGCAAACGCGACGAACTGCGCGGCCTGAAAGAGAACGTTATCGTGGGTCGTCTGATTCCGGCCGGTACCGGTTATGCGTACCACCAGGATCGTATGCGCCGTCGCGCCGCAGGCGAGCAGCCAGCAGCACCGCAGGTCACTGCGGAAGATGCATCTGCCAGCCTGGCAGAACTGCTGAACGCAGGTCTGGGCGGTTCTGATAACGAGTAATCGTTAAATGGTGGAGGGGTATTTGTCCCTCCACCAGCATTGTGCTGGGGCTTGTACATCAAGTTGTTACAGGGAAGGGGAAATGCCAGCAATCATTTCATTATTTTATTTAGTGTTTGGTTTTTTTTATTTACAAGAAAAATTAGGATCTCAAAACTTCTCTCTGGGTTTTTATTGTTTTTGTCATTGAATATATTGCAACATAACCCTCTGCTGATATTTATCTATTGTCTTTTTATTATCATTGCCACTATTATTATTGGCAGAATAAATACCAGCAAAGCCAAAAAAGAAGTTTTTAATTTTTCAATGCCATGCTGGCTTTTAATTTTATCTGTAATTATAAATTTAATGAATAAATGAATTATTTTTTCATGACTCTTGCTTCTCGCATTATTTGTGAAAACTCATTGTCACTGGTTATATGAATAAATTGTCCAGTTTTTGCATTATATTTTGCCATCGCACAGGGAAGACTATTACCGCCGTTAGCCATAACAAATTTTGCTTTTGTATTACGATAAAGATTGACGCCAGGAATGGGGTCCTGACCGAATGTATAAGGCGTTGGGACAATTACATTATGTTTGTTTGAGAACCACTTTGCTAAAATCCCGTCAACGCTATCAACTGGCGTAATAAAAGTAGAGAATCCACAATACTCAAAATTGAATTTTTTACCATTGGGTTTGTTTTTTTCTGTAACATTAAATCCAAATGTGACTTTAAATTTATCCCATAAATCTAAGTTATTAAAGTCTATTGGCTCGTCATTATAAAATGCCTGCTGTTCATACATTAAATGATAAACCTGTTTTATTGGTTGTTTACGCGGGAAATTTTAAATCATTAAATGAAGCATTTAATTCCATTAAGGTCTTTGTTTGCCCTTATTACAGGAATTATAAATATGATGCCATTTCTGGAATAAAAATAAAGTTAACAAGTTATTTATTTAACTGCTCACTAGTAGGGTATTTATGTATCCACCGGTTAATGCTTAGTTTAGCATCTTTTAGCTGACAGCGATTGCAACGCTAAAAAACATGTGCTAATAATCATCATGTAAAATATGTAATGAAGTAAGCATGGAGCATTTAATTGTTATGATTCCACCATTAAATAGATATGTTCCCGCGCTTTCAAAAAATGAATTGGCTAAAACTGTTACCAACAGGGACATTCAGTTTACAAGTTTTAATGGAAAAGATTATCCCTTGTGCTTTTTAGATGAGAAAACCCCTCTTCTTTTCCAGTGGTTTGAGCGGAATCCTGCTCGCTTTGGGAAAAATGATATACCTATAATTAACACAGAGAAAAACCCCTACCTTAACAATATCATTAAAGCAGCAACAATTGAAAAAGAACGTCTTATAGGTATTTTTGTAGATGGTGATTTTTTTCCGGGACAAAAGGATGCTTTTTCAAAACTTGAGTATGACTATGAAAACATAAAAATCATATATAGAAATGATATTGACTTTAGCATGTACGATAAAAAATTATCAGAAATTTATATGGAAAATATTTCTAAGCAAGAGTCCATGCCAGAAGAAAAAAGGGATTATCATTTACTGCAGCTATTGAAGAAAGAATTGAGTGATATTCAAGAGGGTAATGATTCATTAATTAAATCTTACTTACTGGATAAAGGCCATGGATGGTTTGATTTTTACAGGAATATGGCTATGTTAAAGGCTGGTCAGTTATTTTTGGAGGCGGATAAGGTTGGGCGTTATGATTTATCAACAAATAGTGGGTGTATATATCTCGATGCTGATATGATTATCACGGAAAAACTGGGGGGTATATATATTCCGGATGGAATCGCTGTTCATGTAGAAAGGATAGATGGCCGTGCTTCTATGGAAAACGGGATAATAGCTGTTGATCGCAATAACCACCCGGCTTTACTTGCTGGATTGGAAATAATGCATACTAAATTTGATGCTGATCCCTATTCTGATGGTGTATGTAATGGAATTAGAAAACATTTTAATTATTCTTTAAATGAAAATTATAATTCTTTTTGCGATTTTATTGAGTTTAAGCATGATAACATTATAATGAATACCAGTCAGTTTACGCAAAGTTCATGGGCGAGGCATGTGTCGTAGTGGAAATGGCAATAATCATGCTATTGAATACATAAAATATTGGCATAAACTATCAAGTTTCGGCGAAAAAATATTTGATGCTCAGTTTTCTCTACTACAACGCCACTTTAAAATCGCAGTGCTGTTCAGAACGGAGATATACGGCATTCCTTGTGAAATATGGGAGTAAGAAGAGCTTAAATAATTTAATTGGTTATTAAATAACAATTTTATTTATACAGATATCTGTCAGATTACATCTGGCTTAAATTTTCCTCAGCCCAGATGCGTTTTCCGTCAAGTAACGTTCCCATCGGCGTTCGGCCGCAACACATTTTTCCCTGATGGGTTCGCCCCTGATTCCCGTTGTTCTGGGGCATCATTTTATGGACAAAAACGATCAGCAGACACGGTTGGAAGAGGGCCGCCAGAGAAATTACAGTCAGGAACGCTGCCCAAAAACTTCAAGTTCACCGCTATTTCGATAATCCAGTGGCCAGCCCTCGGTCGTCAATTACTGATGAAGGGGAGAAGGCTGGGCAAAAATGAGGAAGGGATACTTTGCCCTGGTCAGCTTCCGTTGCTGACGATGACAAAATAAAAAAACGGGAGGTCGATAACAATCTCCCGTTTTTCACATTACGTACTCGCTTGTGAAATACTAATGCGTTTACATACGGGTTCACCGCATTTGCGAAGCGCGCCCCAGCCAACTGTCCCAGTCTTTCCAGACGGGCTGTAACCCTTGCGCGCTTAACGCGCTTGCTACGGCTTCAGGCCGACGGGCATCGTGGGGAGAAAACTGCTCCAGTTCCGGATGATCGTCAGCGTAGCCACCGGGCTGGGTTTTCGAGAAGGCGCTAACGTTGTTGATCGCCAACGGGATCACGTTATCGCGAAACCACGGCGATTCGCGGGTGGAGAGTGATAATTCAATTTCCGGCGCCAATAACCGGAAAGCGCAAATCGTTTGCACCAGTTGCTTTTCATCCATCACAGATGCGGGTTCCACACCGCCAGTACACGGACGCAGACGCGGGAAGGAAACAGAATAGCGACTCTGCCAGTAGTGTTTCTGCATCCACAACAGATGCTCCGCCACCATATAGCAATCCACCCGCCAGTTGTCCGACAGACCAATTAGCGCGCCAAGACCGATTTTGTCGATACCTGCCCGACCTAACCGATCCGGCGTTTCCAGCCGCCAGAAAAAGTCCTGTTTCTTTCCCTTCAGGTGATGCTGTGCATAGATTGCCTCATGGTAAGTTTCCTGATAAACCATCACGCCATCGATCCCCAGCGTTTTGAGCTCCGCATAGTTTTCTTGCGACAAGGGCTGGACTTCCATCTGTAATGATGAAAATTGACGGCGGATAGCCGGTAAATGACGACGAAAATAGTCCATGCCTACTTTGGCCTGATGTTCGCCAGTCACCAGCAACAGATGCTCAAAGCCCAGTTTACGGATAGCATCGCACTCCCTTTGAATATCCACCTCATCCAGCGTTTTACGCTTAATGCGGTTGCTCATCGAGAAACCGCAGTAGGTACAGTCGTTGGCGCACAGGTTCGAGAGATAAAGCGGCACATAGAAACTGACGGTGTTGCCAAAGCGCTGGCGGGTAAGTTTTTGCGCGCGCTGCGCCATCGGTTCCAGATAATCGGCGGCGGCGGGGGAGAGCAGCGCCATCAAATCGTCCCGGCTAAGATGCGCTGCGTTCAGCGCGCGCTCCACGTCGGCGGCGGTTTTACCGTTGATACGCAGGCGAATATCGTCCCACTCCAGTTGCCGCCATCGGTCGGTGAAGGTTTTCATGCTAACGCCTCCAGAAACCCGGTGAGCGGGCTGGTGGCGCTGGCGTAGGGGCTACGATTACCCGGCACCGCCTGGCGCGCCAGTAATCCGGCTTCCACCGCCAGACGGAAAGCGGTTGCCATCATCACCGGATCGTCCGCCACGGCAATCGCGGTGTTAACCAGCACCGCATCAGCGCCCATTTCCAGCGCTTGCGTCGCGTGGCTGGGGACGCCGATCCCGGCGTCGACCACCACCGGTACGGTGGACTGCTGGATAATAATCTCCAGCATCGCTTTGGTTTCCAGCCCCTGATTCGAACCGATAGGCGCGCCAAGCGGCATCACCGCCGCGCAGCCGACCTCCTCCAGCCGCTTGCACAACACCGGATCTGCGCCACAGTAGGGCAGCACCACAAAACCCTGTTTCACCAGTGCCTGGGCGGCTTTTAGCGTTTCAATCGGGTCCGGCAATAGCCAGCGGGCGTCCGGGTGGATTTCTAATTTCAACCAGTGGGTGCCCAGCGCTTCCCGCGCCAGTTGGGCGGCGAAGATCGCCTCTTCAGCGGTTTTCGCCCCGGAGGTGTTGGGCAGCAGCGTGACGCCCGCTTCAATGAGCGGCGTGAGGATAGCGTCGTTGTGCTGACGTAAATCCACGCGCTTCATCGCCAGCGTCACCAACTGGCTGCCGGAGGCGCGAATCGCCTCGACCATCAGTTGCGACGAAGCAAATTTTCCGGTGCCGGTGAACAGATGTGAATTAAACGTTTTGTCGGCAATACGTAACATCTCAACCTCCTGCTATAACGTGAAAAAGCAGGATCTGGTCGCCTTCCTGCACGATATGTTGCCGCCATTGCTCGCGTGGCAGGATCTGCTGATTGAGCGCCAGCGCCACGCCCGGTTTAAGCTGATTAAGCGCAGCAAGCAGCTCACTGACGGTTTGCCCTTCGGCGCACTGCATCGGTTCATCATTGAACTGAATCTGCATGTTGCCCTCCGCAGACCGGACAGCCGCTGGCGCGATGCAGCGCCAGGCTGCGCCACTGGCTGGTTTTACCGTCAAACAGGCGTAGCTCTCCACTGGGCGTCTCAATACCGCTGAGTAATTTAATCGCCTCCAGCGCCTGCAAAGTGCCCATCACGCCAACAACCGGTCCGAGCACGCCAGCGGTACGGCAGTTGCGTTCAGGCTCGACATCATCTGACCACAGGCAGCGGTAACAGCCTTGTTCCCACGGCGGCGTGAGCACCATCAGTTGGCCGCCAAAGCCGACAGCGCTGGCGGTGATGAGCGGTGTGTTGAGCGTTACGCAGGCGGCGTTGATTGCCTGGCGCGTCGCCATGTTATCGGTACAGTCGAGCACCACGTCGGCGTGTGCTACCGCATGCCGGAGCGCCTCGCCTTTTAGTCGCTGCTGGAGTGCTACCAGTTCGATATCCGGGTTGAGCTGTGTCAGGCGCTGCTGGGCAACCTGAGATTTTGAACGCGCGATATCATCGGTGGTAAATAGAATCTGGCGCTGGAGATTGCTCAGATGAATGTCGTCATCGTCTACCAGCGTCAGTTTGCCGATGCCTGCTCCCGCCAGATAGAGCGCGGCAGGCGAACCCAATCCGCCTAAGCCGACAATCAATACATGACTCGCGAGCAGTTTTTGCTGGCCTTCAATGGCGATATCGCCGAGCAGAATCTGGCGGCTGTAGCGCATAAAGTCACGGTCATTCATCGCCGACTCCTGCGATTGCAAGTAACTGTTGCGTAGCGGCGCGCCAGTCGGCGGCCTGGGTGATGGCGCTGACCACGGCAATACTGCCGACGCCGGTCGCCAGCACCGCCGGAGCGCGTTCAAGGCTGATGCCGCCAATCGCCACGGTGGGGTAATCCGCCAGACGTTCAATATGCCGCGCCAACTGCGCCAGCCCCTGCGGGGCGGAAGGCATCTGCTTGGTTTGCGTCGGGAAGACGTGGCCGAGTGCGATATAAGAAGGCTTAGCGGCGAGCGCGATGTTTATCTCCATATCATCGTGGGTCGATACGCCCAGGCGTAGCCCTGCCGCCTGAATCGCCTTCAGGTCAGTGGTTTCGAGATCTTCCTGGCCCAGATGCACGCCGTAAGCGCGGTGCTTAATTGCCAGACGCCAGTAATCGTTGATAAACAGCCGGGCGTCATAACGACGCCCCAGCGCGATGGCGGCGATAACATCCGCTTCCACCTCTTCATCGCGTTTATCTTTGATACGCAACTGGATCGTGCGCACGCCCGCCTCCAGCAGGCGCTCAATCCATGCCACGCTGTCCACCACCGGGTAAAGTCCGAGACGGAACGGCACGGTCGGGAAATCAGGCTGATACATCAGACTTCCTCCCGCTTGAGATAGATTTCGCCGCCTTTGGCGCGGAAGTTTTCCGACATATCCGCCATCCCGACTTCAATAGTTTGCGCGGCGGCGTAATCACGAACTTCCTGGCTGATTTTCATTGAGCAGAATTTCGGCCCGCACATCGAGCAAAAGTGCGCCACTTTGCCGGACTCCTGTGGCAGGGTTTCATCGTGCCAGGCGCGGGCGGTGAACGGGTCGAGCGCGAGGTTAAACTGATCCTCCCAGCGGAATTCAAAGCGCGCTTTCGACATCGCGTTATCGCGAATCTGCGCGCCCGGATGCCCTTTGGCTAAGTCAGCGGCGTGGGCGGCGATCTTGTAGGTGATCAGCCCCTGCTTCACATCTTCTTTGTTTGGCAGGCCGAGATGCTCTTTCGGCGTCACGTAACACAGCATCGCACAGCCGAACCAGCCGATCATCGCCGCGCCAATGCCGGAGGTGAAGTGGTCATAGCCCGGCGCGATATCGGTAGTCAGCGGCCCTAAGGTGTAGAACGGCGCTTCATGGCAGTGCTCCAGCTCTTCGGTCATGTTGCGCTGAATCATATGCATCGGCACGTGGCCCGGGCCTTCAATCATCACCTGCACGTCGTATTCCCAGGCGATTTTGGTCAGCTCGCCCAGCGTATGCAGCTCGGAGAACTGCGCTTCGTCGTTGGCGTCCTGAATCGATCCCGGTCGCAGGCCGTCGCCCAGCGACAGGGAAACGTCGTAGGCGGCGCAGATTTCACAAATCTCGCGGAAATGTTCGAACAGGAAGTTCTCTTTGTGATGCGAGAGGCACCACTTCGCCATGATTGAACCGCCGCGCGAGACAATGCCGGTCAGGCGCTTGGCGGTCATCGGCACGTAACGCAGCAGCACGCCCGCGTGAATAGTGAAATAGTCGACGCCCTGTTCGGCCTGCTCCAGCAGCGTGTCGCGGAAGGCTTCCCAGGTAAGATCCTCGGCGATCCCGTTGACCTTTTCCAGCGCCTGGTAGATCGGCACCGTGCCGATTGGTACTGGGCTATTACGCAGGATCCACTCACGGGTTTCGTGAATATAGCGCCCGGTGGAAAGGTCCATTACCGTATCCGCCCCCCAGCGCGTCGCCCACACCAGTTTTTCCACCTCTTCTTCGATAGAGGAGGTCACCGCCGAGTTGCCGATATTGGCGTTGACCTTCACCAGGAAGTTGCGGCCAATAATCATCGGCTCCGATTCCGGGTGGTTGATGTTGGCGGGAATAATCGCGCGGCCCGCGGCGACTTCATCACGCACGAATTCCGGGGTGATGTTCTCCGGCAGGCGCGCGCCGAAGCTTTCTCCGGGATGCTGGTGGCGCAGTACTTCACTGCGAATGCGCTCGCGGCCCATGTTTTCACGGATGGCGATGAACTCCATTTCGGGAGTGACGATCCCCTGGCGGGCATAATGAAGTTGCGTCACGCAGTGTCCGGCTTTGGCGCGTTTTGGCGTTAACAGACCGGTAAAGCGTAATGCGTCAAGTCCTTCATCTGTCAGGCGTTCGCGGGTATAGGCAGAACTGCGGTCAGAAAGCGTTTCTACATCAGCCCGTGCTTCAATCCACGGCTGGCGTAGTTTCGCCAGCCCCTGCTGGACGTTAATCGCCACATCAGGATCACCGTATGGGCCGGAGGTGTCATATACCGGAATCGCTTCATTTTCTTCATACTGCGGATGGTCTTTCGTTCCGCTGATCAATGTCGGGCTAAGTTGAATTTCGCGCATCGGTACGCGAATATCATGCTGCGAACCGGTCACGTAGATGCGTTTCGAGTTGGGAAATGCGGTGCCTTCCAGCGTATCGATAAAATGCTGGGCTTTAGCGCGTTGCTCGCGGCGGGTTAACGTTGTTGTAGACATAGCTCATTCCAAAAAATTAAGGACGTGGCTTGTCAGACGACGGATGGAGTAATGGATGTGCGCCGCCCGTAAAGGCAGCAGCATAAAGCAGAATTACTCTTGTTCCCTTCGCAGGTATTAACCTGATCAGGTTCCGCGGATCCCGAATTAACGGTCTCAGCCTTTTCCACTTCATCCTTCGCGCTGCCTCTTCTTTGGCTTCGTCCGCTCACTCCAGTCACTTACCTATGTAAGCTCCTGGAGATTCACCGACTTGCCGCCTTGACGCATCACGAACGCTTTTGTGGAAAATTAGCACTCCGACAAGATAACCGCCCCTCCGAAGAGGGGGCTGAAGTAAACTACCCGTTACTCGCGCAGAACTCAAGCGGGACGTTTGACTCTGGCGCCGTCGTGCATCGCGTCAAACACCAGCATAATCAGCTTGTCTTCCAGTACAAAGCGGGCTTCCAGCGCTTCGCCGATATCTGACAGAGCTTGTTGAAATTCGAGACAATTATCGTGATCGATGGCAGTTTCCAGGCTGGTGTCGTAATAATCCATAATGCGCTGCGTATTATCTTCCAGCAGCGGCCAGATTTTTGCCGCATGTAAAAGCTGACCGTTTCCTTCCAATTTATGGAGAATACGTTCATAAATACTGAAGTGCCCGGCGGAAAGGTAATCGACCAGGCTCTGACAAAAATCATCCAGCGCTTTTTCATTCAGCCGCATGTACGATTCTTTGCCAGGCTTAATGCCAACCAGATTGTAGTAAGCCACGAGCAGGTGCTTACGTACATCCAGCCAGCGATCGACCAGTTTGTTGCTTCCGCCAACGCGCTCCGTCAGGGTTTCCAGCTGGTTTAGCATGATTGTCTCCGCAAGTTAGATAAAGGCTGCTCGCCATGAATGTAAAAATAATGTTAACAACATGCCAGTGAAGCAAAGGTAGTGCAAGAGCTATGGATCGTATAATTGAAAAATTAGAGAGTGGCTGGTGGATCGTCAGCCATGAACAAAAATTATGGTTGCCGTATGGGGAATTACCACACGGGCTGGCGGCAAATTTCGATCTTGTGGGGCAGCGCGCACTCCGGATAGGTGAATGGCAAGGCGAGCCCGTCTGGCTGGTGTTACAGCATCGACGCCATGATATGGGATCGGTTCGCCAGGTTATCGATCAGGATGCCGGGCTGTTCCAACTGGCGGGACGTGGCGTACAGTTGGCGGAGTTTTATCGGTCGCATAAATTTTGCGGCTATTGCGGGCACCCTATGCACCCGAGTAAAACCGAATGGGCGATGCTGTGCAGCCATTGCCGCGAGCGTTACTACCCGCAAATCGCCCCCTGCATTATTGTTGCCATTCGCCGTGAGGATTCTATTCTACTTGCCCGGCATGTTCGCCACCGCAACGGCGTGCATACGGTACTGGCCGGGTTTGTTGAAGTCGGCGAAACCTTAGAACAGGCGGTCGCGCGAGAGGTAATGGAGGAGAGCGGCATTAAGGTGAAAAATCTGCGCTATGTGACTTCCCAGCCGTGGCCTTTCCCGCAGTCGCTGATGACCGCTTTCATGGCGGAGTACGACAGCGGCGATATCGTCATCGACCCGAAAGAGCTGTTGGAAGCAAATTGGTATCGTTATGACGATCTGCCGCTACTGCCGCCGCCGGGCACTGTCGCGCGCCGTTTGATCGAAGATACGGTGGCAATGTGTCGGGCTGAATATGATTGACATGTTACACTGGGCGCATCAACGCTAAAGGAATGTAAAAATGACCGAACTCAAAAACGATCGTTATCTACGTGCGCTGCTGCGCCAGCCCGTTGATGTTACGCCAGTGTGGATGATGCGCCAGGCGGGCCGTTATCTACCGGAGTACAAAGCCACTCGCGCTCAGGCGGGCGATTTTATGTCGCTGTGCAAAAATGCCGAACTGGCCTGCGAGGTCACTTTACAGCCGCTGCGCCGTTATCCGCTTGATGCGGCGATCCTTTTCTCGGATATCCTGACGATTCCGGACGCGATGGGCCTGGGGCTCTATTTTGAAGCCGGGGAAGGCCCGCGCTTTACGGCTCCTGTCACCTGCAAAGCCGATGTCGATAAGCTGCCCATTCCCGATCCGGAAGATGAACTGGGTTATGTGATGAATGCAGTGCGTACGATTCGCCGCGAACTAAAAGGCGAGGTTCCTCTGATCGGCTTCTCCGGCAGCCCGTGGACGCTGGCGACTTACATGGTGGAAGGCGGCAGTAGCAAAGCCTTCACGGTGATTAAAAAGATGATGTACGCTGACCCGCAGGCGTTGCATCTGCTGCTGGATAAGTTGGCGAAAAGCGTCACGCTGTACCTCAACGCGCAAATCAAAGCGGGCGCGCAGTCGGTGATGATTTTCGACACTTGGGGCGGCGTGCTGACTGGCCGCGATTACCAGCAGTTCTCCCTCTACTACATGCATAAAATCGTCGATGGCCTGCTGCGTGAAAACGACGGTCGCCGCGTGCCGGTAACGCTGTTCACTAAAGGTGGCGGTCAGTGGCTGGAGGCGATGGCGGAAACCGGCTGCGACGCGCTGGGTCTCGACTGGACGACAGATATCGCCGATGCGCGCCGTCGCGTTGGCCATAAAGTGGCGCTGCAGGGCAATATGGACCCCTCGATGCTGTATGCGCCGCCGGCACGGATCGAAGACGAGGTAGCGACTATACTTGCTGGTTTCGGTCAGGGAGAAGGGCACGTCTTTAACCTTGGACATGGCATCCATCAGGATGTGCCGCCAGAACATGCTGGCGCATTTGTGGAGGCAGTGCACCGACTTTCTGCGCAGTATCACAGCTAAGGAGTTAGTATGGATCTCGCGTCGTTACGCGCTCAACAGATAGAACTTGCTTCATCGGTTTGCCGCGAAGATCGGTTGGACAAAGATCCGCCAGCGTTTATCGGCGGGGCGGACGTCGGTTTTGAGCAGGGCGGCGAGGTGACGCGGGCGGCGATGGTATTGCTGAAATATCCGTCGCTTGAACTGGTAGAGTACAAGGTGGCGCGTATTGCCACCACCATGCCATATATCCCCGGCTTTCTCTCTTTTCGTGAATATCCTGCGCTGCTGGCGGCGTGGGAACAGCTCTCGCAAAAGCCCAATTTGCTGTTTGTAGACGGTCACGGTATTTCGCATCCGCGTCGGCTTGGCGTCGCCAGTCATTTTGGACTGTTGGTGGACGTGCCGACCATCGGCGTGGCGAAAAAACGGCTATGCGGTAAATTTGAACCACTTTCCGCCGAACCTGGCGCACTTAGCCCCTTAATGGATAAAGGCGAGCAACTGGCGTGGGTATGGCGCAGCAAGGCGCGCTGTAATCCGCTGTTTATCGCGACAGGGCACCGGGTCAGTACTGACAGCGCGCTGGCGTGGGTACAGCGCTGTATGAAAGGGTATCGCCTGCCGGAGCCGACGCGCTGGGCGGATGCCGTCGCTTCCGGGCGTCCGGCGTTTGTTCGTTGGCAAGAAATTCAGCGCTGATTCAGGTAAACTGCCGCTAATTTCCGATTCGAGATTCCATCATGTTACAAAACCCGATTCATTTGCGTCTGGAGCGGCTGGAAAGCTGGCAGCACGTTACCTTTATGGCCTGCTTGTGCGAGCGCATGTACCCGAACTACGCCATGTTTTGCAAGCAGACGGGATTCGGCGACGGACAGATCTACCGTCGCATTCTGGATCTGATCTGGGAAACCCTGACGGTGAAAGATGCAAAGGTCAATTTCGATAGCCAACTGGAGAAGTTTGAAGAGGCAATTCCGGCAGCTGACGACTATGATTTGTACGGCGTTTATCCGGCGATTGATGCCTGCGTCGCATTAAGCGAATTAATGCATTCTCGTCTTAGCGGCGAAACGCTGGAACACGCTATTGAGGTTAGTAAGACTTCTATTACTACGGTGGCGATGTTGGAAATGACTCAGGCTGGTCGGGAAATGACCGATGAGGAGCTCAAAACGAACCCTGCCGTTGAACAGGAATGGGATATTCAGTGGGAAATATTCCGACTTTTAGCCGACTGCGAAGAACGCGATATTGAACTGATAAAAGGGCTCAGGGCAGACCTGCGCGAGGCTGGTGAGAGCAATATCGGTATAAATTTTCAGCAATGACACCAGAAAACGTGATTTAACGTCTGATTTGTCGTGCCATAAGGCTTCCCTTATGCCCCCCGTCTGGTCTACATTTGGGAGGCGAAAAAAAGTGGCTATCGGTGCGTGTATGCAGGAGAGTGCTTTTCTGGCATTTCCGTCGCACTCGATGCTTAGCAAGCGATAAACACATTGTAAGGATAACTTATGAACAAGACTCAACTGATTGATGTAATTGCAGACAAAGCAGAACTGTCCAAAACCCAGGCTAAAGCTGCTCTGGAATCCACTCTGGCTGCTATTACTGAGTCTCTGAAAGAAGGCGATGCTGTACAACTGGTTGGTTTCGGTACCTTCAAAGTGAACCACCGTGCTGAGCGCACTGGCCGTAACCCACAGACCGGTAAAGAAATCAAAATCGCCGCCGCTAACGTACCGGCGTTTGTTTCTGGTAAAGCGCTGAAAGACGCAGTTAAGTAAGACGCGTAGCTGTGAACAGTTTTATCGAAGGGGCTCGTCAGCCCCTTTTGTCTGTCTGGCGTCGCGCGTTTCTGTTTTCTGGCGCGCTGTTGCTGACTGCCTGTAGTCATAACGCTTCACCGCCTCCGTTTACTGCCAGCGGCTTTGCCGGCGATCACGGCGCGGTGCGTATCTGGCGTAAAGATACGAACGATGAAGTCCATCTGCTTTCTGTTTTTAGCCCGTGGCATAGCGGCAGCACGACGACCAGCGAATATCGTTGGCAGGGTGATACGCTTTCGCTTATTGAACTCAATATTTACAGCAAACCGCCAGAACATATTCGCGCGCGTTTCGACGCTCATGGCGAACTCAGTTTTATGCAGCGTGAAGTTGGGGGGCAGAAGCAGCAGCTTTCCAACGATCAGATTGCCTTGTATCGCTATCGCGCCGAACAAATCCGTCAGACCAGCGACGCCTTGCGCCTGGGGCGGGTCATACTACGCCAGGGACGCTGGCACGCCGACCATACGGTAACCACCTGTGAAGGTGAAACGCTGAAACCGGATCTGGATTCCTGGGCAATAAGCCACATTGAGCGCCGCCAGAACCGCTCATCGGTAGAGGTGAGCGTAGCATGGCTGGAGGCGCCGGAAGGATCGCAACTTTTGCTGGTGGCGAATTCAGATTTCTGTCACTGGCAGCCGCAAGCGAAAACCTTTTGATGGAATACCGAATGGCGAAGCCGCCATTCGGCAAACATGCTTTACCAGTTTCCCATACCCATATGACCGCCGCCGCGATGATAACCGCCGCCATAGCCGCCGCAACCGCCATAGCCCATTCCTGCGCCGCGTGGTATGCCAGCCTGCGCCATCGCGACATCCCGTTTCACGCGTTGCTCATCTAACTTCTGGCCTAATGACTCCATCTCTTTGGCAACCGCATTAATTTTCGCAGTATCCGGCGAACTGGCGGTCAGTAGCGCGTTATATTCATAACGTTTGGATATCAGTTGCTGGCGCAGCGCGCTGGTCTGCGTATAGTAATCATCATAAATCTTCTGCGCCGTCGCCTGCTGTTCCGTGGTCAACGGGCTACCTCCCTGTTGCCACATACCGTCATTGTTGCCCCAGTGATGTCCGGCGAAGGCGGCGCCGGAGCTCAGGGCCAAAAGAGAGAGGGCGATTAGCGCGATAGCTGATTTATTGTTCCGTTTCATTTTGCGTTCTCCTGTTGCTCATCTTATCCTCTCTCTTGCATCTTCCGTGCCAGGTAACTATTCCTTGTCGGGCAGCGAGTTAACCCGCTTCAGGCGGCAAAAAGCGAGTAAAAATGACTCGCATGACCCGCCTGGCGAGTCATTTTTACCCACCCGTATCCGAAAGGGTGTGCGACAACGCGCGGTTATGCGGAGCGAAGAATGGCATGATCTCTGCTTAAGTAAGGAAAATAAAAACGAGCCGGGGAAGCCTGTGAGTTTTATACGATTACATAAAGATGCCGCTGCAACGTGGTTGAGTCGGCTGTTACCTGCGGCGATCTTCATTCTGGTGGGGCTATTTTCCATTATGGTCATTCGCGACTATGGCCGTGAGAGCGCTGCCGCCAGGCAGACGCTGCTGGAAAAGGGAAATGTACTCATTCGCGCTCTGGAGTCCGGCACGCGAGTAGGTATGGGAATGCGGATGCATCACGCGCAGCAGCAGACATTGCTGGAAGAGATGGCGGGTCAGCCAGGCGTGTTGTGGTTCGCCGTAACGGATGCGCAGGGGGTAATCATCACTCATAGCAACCCTGGCATGGTGGGCAAATCGCTCTATTCCACATCTGAAATGCATCAACTAAACCCCGGGCCGCAGGAGCGTTGGCGGCGTGTCGACGTTGCAGCTAACGGCGAGACGGTGCCTGCGCTGGAAATTTACCGCCAGTTCCAGCCGCTTTTCGGTATGAGAGGTCACGGTATGAGGGGGCACGGCATGGCGCGTAGCGCCAATGACGACGAACCAGCGAAACAAACTATTTTTATTGCCTTTGACGCCAGCGAGCTGGCCGCGACACAGGCAAGGGAGTGGCGTAATACGCTGATTGTTTTGTCTGCGTTAGCGACGGTGCTGTTGGCAACGTTATTGGCGTTTTTTTGGCATCAGCGTTATCAGCGCTCGCACAGAGAACTGCTTGATGCAATGAAGCGTAAAGAAAAGCTGGTGGCGATGGGGCATCTGGCGGCGGGCGTCGCGCACGAAATTCGTAACCCGCTCTCGTCCATCAAAGGGCTGGCGAAATACTTTGCCGAGCGCACGCCAGTCGGCGGCGAGTCGCATGAACTGGCGCAGGTGATGGCCAAAGAGGCCGACCGTTTGAACCGGGTGGTAAGCGAATTGCTCGAACTGGTAAAGCCCGCGCATCTGACGCTCCAGGCGGTTAACCTCAATGATATTATTACTCACTCCCTGAATCTGGTCAGCCAGGATGCCCAAAGCAGAGAGATTCAGTTGAGATTCACGGCGAATGAGACGCTTAAGCGTATTCAGGCTGACCCGGACAGGCTGACTCAGGTGCTGTTGAATTTGTACCTGAACGCTATTCATGCGATTGGCCGCCAGGGAACGATTACCGTAGAGGCAAAAGACAGTGGGACCGACCGCGTTATCATCACTGTTACCGATAGCGGGAAAGGGATCGCCCCGGATCAGTTGGAGGCGATTTTTACACCTTATTTTACGACCAAAGCTGACGGGACAGGCCTGGGGCTGGCGGTGGTGCAAAATATCATCGAACAGCATGGCGGCGCGATTAAGGTGAAAAGTATTGAGGGTAAAGGCGCGGTCTTTACTATCTGGTTGCCAGTGATAGCGAGACAACAGGATTAACAAGGGTGATACGCGGAAAAATCGATATTCTGGTTGTGGATGATGATGTAAGCCACTGCACGATTTTACAGGCTCTGCTTCGGGGTTGGGGCTATAACGTCGCTCTGGCCTACAGTGGGCATGATGCGTTGGCTCAGGTGCGTGAGAAAGTCTTTGATCTGGTACTGTGCGATGTGCGTATGGCGGAGATGGACGGTATCGCCACGCTGAAGGAGATTAAAGCGCTCAACCCCGCCATTCCGATTTTGATTATGACGGCATTCTCCAGCGTGGAAACGGCGGTAGAGGCGTTGAAAGCCGGCGCGCTCGACTATTTAATTAAACCGCTGGATTTTGACCGTCTGCAGGAGACGCTGGAAAAGGCGTTGGTGCATACGCGGGAAACGGGCGCTGAATTGCCATCGGCGTCGGCTGCGCAGTTTGGCATGATTGGCAGCAGTCCGGCGATGCAACATTTACTGAATGAAATCGCGATGGTCGCACCATCAGACGCCACGGTATTGATTCACGGAGACTCCGGCACGGGTAAAGAGCTGGTAGCGCGGGCGCTACACGCCTGTAGCGCCAGGAGCGATAAACCGCTGGTCACGCTCAACTGCGCCGCGCTTAATGAATCGCTGCTGGAGTCTGAGCTGTTCGGACACGAAAAAGGCGCGTTTACCGGCGCGGATAAACGTCGGGAGGGACGCTTTGTCGAAGCTGACGGCGGGACATTGTTTCTTGATGAAATCGGCGATATCTCGCCGTTAATGCAGGTACGTTTGCTGCGGGCGATTCAGGAGCGCGAAGTGCAACGCGTGGGAAGTAACCAGACGATATCTGTGGATGTTCGGTTAATTGCCGCTACCCACCGCGACCTGGCGGAAGAGGTAAGTGCCGGTCGCTTTCGCCAGGATCTCTATTACCGCCTGAATGTGGTGGCGATTGAAATGCCTTCTTTGCGCCAGCGTCGGGAAGATATTCCGCTACTGGCAGACCATTTTCTGCGGCGTTTTGCCGAACGTAACCGAAAAGCGGTGAAGGGGTTTACGCCGCAGGCGATGGATCTGCTGATCCACTACGACTGGCCGGGCAATATCCGTGAGCTGGAAAACGCTATCGAGCGGGCGGTGGTGTTGCTAACGGGAGAATACA
The DNA here is from genome assembly GCF_046551535.1 of Salmonella sp. SAL04162. Taxonomy (NCBI): domain Bacteria; kingdom Pseudomonadati; phylum Pseudomonadota; class Gammaproteobacteria; order Enterobacterales; family Enterobacteriaceae; genus Salmonella; species Salmonella sp. SAL04162. The sequence continues at coordinate 3,527 of NZ_JBGDVX010000022.1, read as the reverse complement.
TTTCTGAACGCGAATTGCCTCTCGCTATTGCCGCGACGCCGATAAAAACGGAATACAGTGGTGAGATCCAACCGTTGGTCGATGTGGAAAAAGAGATCATTCTGGCGGCGCTGGAAAAAACGGGCGGCAACAAAACGGAAGCCGCCCGCCAATTGGGCATTACGCGCAAAACGCTGCTGGCTAAACTCAGCCGTTAGTTTTGCTCACGCTCGATGGCGCGCCAGCCGATGTCGTTACGGCTGAAGCTGCCGTCCCAGCGGATGTCGGTCATCAGGGCGTAAGCGCGTTTCTGCGCCTCAGCCACGGTGTGACCCAGCGCGGTGGCGCACAGTACGCGACCGCCGCTGGTCAACACGCGGTCGTCATCGGCGAGTTTGGTTCCAGCATGGAAGACCTTACCGTCAGCCACTTCTTCCAGCGGCAGGCCGTGGATCTCGTCGCCGGTGCTGTAGCTGCCCGGATAACCGCCCGCGGCGATCACCACGCCTAATGAAGCGCGTTCGTCCCACTCGGAGGTTTTCTCATCCAGCTTGCCGTCGCAGGCGGCCAGGCAAAGATCCACCAGATCCGATTTCATGCGCAGCATGATCGGCTGGGTTTCCGGATCGCCGAAGCGGCAGTTGAACTCGATAACTTTCGGGTTGCCCTGCTTGTCGATCATCAGACCCGCATACAGGAAGCCGGTGTAAGTGTTACCTTCCGCCGCCATGCCTTTCACGGTTGGCCAGATGATGCGTTCCATGGTGCGCTGGTGCACTTCATCAGTCACCACCGGCGCCGGGGAGTAAGCCCCCATGCCGCCAGTGTTCGGGCCGGTATCGCCGTTTCCCACGCGTTTGTGGTCCTGGCTGGTGGCCATCGGCAGCACGTGCTCGCCGTCGACCATCACGATAAAGCTCGCTTCTTCGCCGTCGAGGAACTCTTCAATCACGATGCGGTGGCCTGCATCGCCAAAGGCGTTACCTGCCAGCATGTCCTGCACGGCGGCTTCGGCTTCTTCGAGCGTCATCGCCACGATAACGCCTTTACCGGCAGCCAGACCGTCAGCTTTGATGACGATCGGCGCGCCTTTCTCGCGCAGATACGCCAGGGCAGGCTCAATTTCGGTGAAATTCTGGTATTCCGCCGTCGGGATCTGGTGACGGGCGAGGAAATCTTTGGTGAACGCTTTGGAGCCTTCCAGTTGGGCGGCCCCTTCGGTTGGGCCAAAGATCTTCAGACCCGCCGCGCGGAACGCATCGACCACGCCGATCACCAGCGGCGCTTCCGGGCCGACGATGGTCAGATCAATCTTCTCGTTCTGGGCAAAGCTCAACAGCGCCGGAATATCTGTGACGCCGATAGCCACGTTCTGCAACGCGGGCTCCAGCGCGGTACCGGCGTTACCCGGTGCGACAAAAACGGTATCAACCAGCGGCGACTGTGCGGCTTTCCAGGCCAGCGCGTGTTCGCGACCGCCGTTACCAATGACTAAAACTTTCATCGTCTGCTCCCTGAATTAATGGCGGAAGTGGCGCATGTCGGTGAAGATCATCGCAATACCGTGTTCATCGGCAGCGGCAATGACTTCATCATCACGGATAGAACCGCCTGGCTGGATAACGCAGCTCACGCCGACAGCGGCAGCGGCATCAATACCATCGCGGAACGGGAAGAACGCGTCGGAAGCCATGGCTGAGCCTTTCACTTCCAGACCTTCATCAGCGGCTTTAATCCCGGCGATTTTGGCGGAGTACACGCGGCTCATCTGGCCTGCGCCTATACCGATGGTCATGTTCTCTTTGGCATACACAATAGCGTTGGACTTCACGAACTTGGCTACCTTCCAGCAGAACAGCGCGTCACGCAGCTCCTGCTCGGTCGGCTGGCGTTTGGACACCACGCGCAGTTCAGCTTCACTCACCATACCCAGATCCCTGTCCTGAACCAGCAGGCCACCGTTAACGCGTTTGAAATCCAGGCCCGGAACGCGGCTTGCCCATTGGCCGCAGGTCAGAACACGGACGTTCTGCTTGGCAGCGGTGATTTTCAGCGCTTCTTCGCTTGCGGATGGGGCGATGATCACTTCGACAAACTGACGAGAAATGATGGCCTGTGCGGTTTCCGCATCCAGCTCACGGTTAAAGGCGATAATGCCGCCGAACGCGGAGGTCGGGTCGGTTTTATAGGCGCGATCGTAAGCGTCGAGAATAGAGGTACTTACCGCCACGCCGCACGGGTTAGCGTGCTTGACGATTACGCAGGCTGGCTCGTTGAACTCTTTCACACACTCCAGCGCCGCGTCGGTATCAGCGATGTTGTTATAAGAGAGCGCTTTGCCCTGCACCTGTTGTGCGGTGGCAACGGACGCTTCTTTCACATTCTCTTCTATATAGAAGGCAGCTTGCTGGTGGCTGTTCTCGCCGTAGCGCATATCCTGCTTCTTAATGAAGTTCAGGTTCAGCGTACGCGGGAAGCGACCGGCGGCTTCTTTGCTTTCACCGTGGTAGGCCGGAACCATGCTGCCGAAGTAGTTAGCGATCATGCTGTCGTAGGCGGCGGTGTGTTCGAAGGCTTTAATCGCGAGATCGAAACGGGTGTCGAGGGTCAAAGAACCTTCGTTAGCGTCCATCTCTTTAATAATGGCGTCGTAGTCGCTGCTCTTCACCACGATGGCCACGTCTTTATGGTTCTTCGCGGCGGAGCGCACCATGGTCGGGCCGCCGATATCGATGTTCTCTACTGCATCTTCCAGCGAGCAACCAACGCGTGCAACGGTTTCGGCGAACGGATACAGGTTAACGACAACCATATCGATAGGGGCGATGTGGTGCTGTTCCATAATGGCATCGTCCTGGCCGCGACGGCCGAGGATGCCGCCGTGTACTTTTGGATGCAGGGTCTTTACGCGTCCATCCATCATTTCCGGGAAACCGGTGTAATCGGAAACTTCGGTCACCGGCAGGCCTTTTTCTGCTAACAGGCGGGCGGTGCCCCCCGTAGACAGCAGTTCCACACCGCGTGCGGAAAGAGCCTGGGCGAATTCGATGATACCGGCCTTGTCAGAAACACTGAGCAGAGCGCGGCGGACTGGACGACGTTGTTGCATGGTAAATCCCCTGGATTTGACGATTACAGAGAGCGTTAGCTGAATTTTTGCGTAAAAACTCAGCTAACGCCCCTTATGGGGCATTCTCATTTTGCGGCGACATTGTAACGAAAACGTTTGCGCAACGCTCGCGAATTTTTCTTTTTAAATTCTGGCCCGGCTTTTATCCCTGAAAGATCGTTTGCAGAGTGAGAAGATCCAGGAAATGAACGCGCATTTTGTGGATAAGTCTGTGCGTAAATGGGTATAACCAGGGGTTTTGCTGGGGAATGCAGCAAACAGTCATTTTTCTGCAATTTTTCTATTGCGGTCAGCAGAGAACTCCCTATAATGCGCCTCCATCGACACGGCGGATGTGAATCACTTCACACAAACAGCCGGTCGGTTGAAGAGAAAAATCCTGAAATTCAGGGTTGACTCTGAAAGAGGAAAGCGTAAT
>NZ_JBGDVX010000021.1:0-45685 GCF_046551535.1 Salmonella sp. SAL04162 | reverse complement strand
AGGCGCACCTCAAAACGTTTTTTGATTTCGCTGACCAGCTCAAAAGCGGCCATCGGCGTGAGAATGCCGGACATATCTTTAATCGCAATGGAATCGACGCCGGTCTCTAACAACTGTTCGGTCAGGTCCAGCCAGGTCTGCAGGGTATGCGCCGGGCTGGTGGTGTAGCTCAGCGTACCCTGGGCGTGCGCGCCGTGGCTGCGCACCGCCTGCAGTGCGGCTTTCATATTGCGCGGGTCGTTCATGGCATCGAAGACGCGGAACACGTCCATGCCGTTTTTCACCGCGCGTTCGACGAAGCGTCCCACCACGTCATCGGCGTAGTGGCGGTAGCCGAGCAGGTTCTGGCCACGCAGCAGCATCTGCAGCGGGGTTTTGGGCATGGCTTTTTTGAGTTCGCGCAGGCGCAGCCACGGGTCTTCGCCGAGGAAACGGATGCAGGCGTCAAAGGTGGCGCCGCCCCAGCACTCCAGCGACCCGTAGCCCACGTCATCAAGCTGGGCGGCAATCGGCAGCATATCATCAAGGCGCAGGCGGGTGGCGAACAGAGACTGGTGGGCGTCGCGCAGGACGACATCGGTAATGGCAATAGTCATGGATCCCTCCGGAAATTAAGCGTTAAGGCGGTGATGGTGAATGGCGGCGGCAATCACCGGCTTTAAGCGGGTGAAGTCGTCCACGACGGGAACGGCGCGCGGTGCGGGCGCGGCGACGGGTTCGGGGAAGAAGCGGTTGACGGCGGCGGACATGCCGCGGATGGCGAAAATCAGCAGGAACAGAAACGCCAGCACGAACCCCATGCCGAGGAACATCAGGGTGAAGCCTTCACCTAATAGCAGAGCTGCATCAGTCATAAAATAGCCTTCAGGCAGGAGGCACGATAATGGTGCTATTTATGACGATGAAATAATAAGGGTGGATTTCCCTGAGCCGCCCCCGGCCAGAGCCCTTGGTTATTATTATCGTCATAACGTATTGCCACCATTATCGTGCAATTTACGTAATCAGATTTATTTGATGAAACTTACGTTCTGGCATATTTCATCAGCGATGAGCTCTTTACGCTGATTAAAAATAATTTTGTTCTGTTCAAACAAATTATTCCCATGGGTATCAATAGAAACAATCAGCGGGCCAAACTCTTTAACCCGACAGACCCACAGCGTTTCCAGCATCCCCAGATCGCGCCATTGGGCATCTTCAATTTCTTCCACGCACACGGCGGCTACAACCGCACAACCGGCAGGGAATACGCAGTGCAGCGCTTTGTGTTCAGCACAGCCCTCTTCGGTACCTTTACCCATACCGCCTTTACCCACAATTAATTTGACACCGGTTTGCGCAATAAACTCTTTTTCGAATTTCTCCATACGCATGCTGGTGGTTGGTCCAACGGAGACCATTTCAAACTTATCGTCTTCGCCTTTAATTGGGCGGACAATTGGGCCAGCGTGTAAAATAGCGCCGCCGCGAACATCTACCGGAAGCTCGCGACCACCTTCAATTAAACGGCGATGGGCTACGTCACGGCAGGTAACAATATGACCGTTGAGATAAATAATATCGCCAGCCTTAATATCCGCTAAATCTTCATCTTTAATTGGCGTAGTCAGGATTTTTTTAGTCATCAGAAATTCACTCCGCTGTGAGACGTAATGGTGTAATTCAAATCTTTATCGAAAACGATGTGCCCTTTACGGTGCGACCAGCAGCCGACGTTTACCGCCACGCCGATGGTAGAAGGATGACGCGCGGTGTTTTCAATGTTCACGCCCATAACGGAGGTATTACCGGACATCCCCTGCGGCCCCAGGCCAATTTTGTTAATGCCGTCTTCCAGCATTTTTTCCAGCGAGGCTGCACGCTCATTCTCGTTATGCGAACCGATCGGACGCATCAGCGCTTTTTTCGATAGCAGTGCCGCCGTTTCAACAGAGGTCGCTACGCCCACGCCAACCAGCAGCGGCGGACACGCGTTGAGGCCGTAGCTGGTCATCACATCCAGTACAAAGCGGGTCACACCTTCATAGCCTGCACCCGGCATCAGCACCATCGCTTTCCCCGGCAGAGAACAACCACCGCCTGCCATATAGGTATAAATGCTGCACTGATCGGAATTGGGAACGATCTCCCAGAAGACCGTCGGCGTGCCTTTACCCACGTTTTTACCGGTGTTGTATTCATCAAAAGTTTCTACGCTGTTGTGGCGCAGCGGAGAATCTACAGTTGCTTTGATCACCGCCTCACGCAACAACGCTTCCAGCTCGCCAATCAGCGGAAAGTTCGTCCCGCACTCCACCAGAAACTGAATGACACCGGTGTCCTGGCAGGAAGGACGATCCAGCTCTTTCGCCAGACGCTGGTTCTCAATCATGGTAGTAAAGATGACGTCGGCCAGTTTACTGGTCTCTTTCTTATGCAAATCTTCCAGTTTTGCAGTGACATCATCAGGCAAAACTTTGCCGGTATATCCCACAAACTTGGCCATAACGTCGGTCATATGGGATATCTGTTCACTTTTGCTCATAAATGCTCCTTAGTCAGAACAGCTTCCGTTAATTACGGATGAAAAGGGAAAAGGATTGGCAGCAGGATCAAGCTGACAATGGTTGAAACGATAATCAGGGGGATACCGGCCTTAGCGTAGTCGACAAATTTATAGCCACCCGCGGAGAGCACCATCATGTTGGCAGGCATACCGATAGGGGTTGCGTAGGCGCAGGAACCGCCAATGACCGTCGCCATCAGAACCGCACGTGGGTCGGCCCCCATACCTGCGGCAATGGACAAACTCACCGGCACCAACAGCGCTGTCGTTGCGGTATTGGACATAAAGTTGGTCATCACAACGGATAAGGCGAAAACGGCGATCAGCAACATGAACGGTGAGGAGTTTTGCCCCAGCATGCCGATTACATAGTCCGCAACCAGCTTGCCTGCCCCGGTCATTTCCAGCGCTTTTGCCAGCGCCAGGGTGCCGCCAAAGATAAAAATAGTCTGTGAATCAATGGCTTTATAGGCCTGTTTTTCCGTGAGTACGCCGCTTACGACCAGCACAAGAGCGCCAATACAACCGGTCACGGCCAGGCTGACACCGATCTTCTTCTCAAAGATCATGCCGAGGATCGTTGCGATCAACACCACGAGTGAGAGCCGTTGTTTCCACTGTGGAACATGGCTGTAGTCACGTTGCTCCCCGACGCTCCCCACCTCACCGCCGGTCGCATTATTCGGCAGAAAGCGATAGCCAATAGTCAGGAAGTAGAGAATGCCGCAGATGAGCATCGGGAGACCGATTTTTGCGTATTCAAAAAAGCCAAAGCCGCCGCCAATATTCTGTAGCGCAGACTGCGCGATAAGATTTCCCGGCGCGCCAATTAACGACAGGTTACCGCCCAACGCAGCGGCGAAAACCAGCGGCATCAGTAGACGAGAACGCGAGAAGCCCGATTTTGCCGCCACGCCGATCACCACCGGAATCAAAACCGCAGCGGTACCGGTGTTAGAGAGGACGCCAGACATCAACCCCACCACCACCATAATGGTGAAGATCAGCTGTTTTTCTGTTTTCGCGAAGCGCGTGATGACGCCGCCCACTTTGTTTGCCATACCGGTCTCGAACAACGCACCGCCTACGATGAACATCGCGACAAAGAGGATGACGTTAGTGTCGATAAAGCCAGCAAAGGCCTGTTTGATATTCAGAACTCCGGTGATAACTAAGGCCACGCAGACAATCATGGAAGTGACGGCCAGTGGCACTTTTTCCCATACAAACATGACGATAGCGAACACCAATAAACATAAGGTAAGGGTAATGGGTTCCATATTTATAATTATCCAATCAATGATATATGATATTGTATCCAATGTTGACGAGGAGAAATTATTCCCATACAAAAACTAAGTCAAATCGTTTCTCAGGAAAAATGCAGGAGTGGGATCTACATCAAGATCGTAGTTGGATCGTTACTGGACGTGATTAATAGAATTGAAGAATTGGTTGAAGCGCCTGCGATGCTCACGCAGGCGAAAAGATCAGGCAGAAGGGTCACCAACATAGCGGGTCAGCATATTCTCCATCGAGCGAATAATGTGTTCGCGCATGCGCTGGCGTGCCAATGTTTCGTCATGAAGTTCAAGAGCTTGCAGAATACTTTTATGTTCCTGAATGGAAATCACGGCATACTCTTCTTCGGTGACCTTATGGCCCATCGACAGGCCGTTCCACATATTACAGAGCAACATTTTCATTTTTTCGTTGCCAGCAACATTCCATATTTCCATATGAAATGCCTGATTCAGGTCGGAGTATTCCGCCGAGTTATTTTCCGCGAGAGCCTTTTCAGCGGCATAATGCACCTGGGCTATCCGCGAGATATCGGTGCCGGGACGAGAAGCTTTAGCCACCGCCTCACTTTCTAACAGCGCGCGAATTTCATAGTGTTCACGGATCGTTTGTTCATTGATGCCCAACACCACCGCCCCTTTATTAGGGCGCACTTTTATCAGCCCATCCGCCGCCAGAATCTGAAACGCCTCGCGCACTGGCATACTGGACACGCCGACCATTCCGGCAATGCCTTCTAACGTAATCTCCTGCCCTTCCACTAACTCCCTCGAAAGAATCGCTTTACGCAGCACTGCCGCGACCTGTTCTTTCGCTGAAAGAAGCTTAATCTTCCCTAACTTAGGCTTCTGCACTTTCCCAATCCTTCATATGTTGACGCATTATTTCTGCTAAAGAGAGGAAATAACGCTGCATAACTTGCCCAATCTCATCACGCCGCCCCTGGCGTATGACGTCAGCCAGTTCAGCGAAAAGCTGCGCCGACTCCTGATTATCTTTTTTCAGATGCAAAATAACATAAGAGACATAACCGTCCAGGAACTGCTGATACACCTTTTCCAGATAGCGGTTATTCACATAAGAAATCAGCATCGCATGACACTCCAGTTCGCAGGATTTGTCTTCTGCGACAGCCAGCACTTGCGCACGTATCAGGAGGGCATCGCCTACTTCGCTGGGTATCAGCGAAAACATTTCGGCGGCCATCGCGGCAATCACGCGAAAAATATGACTCACGCGATCGGCCTCAAGATGCGCGACCTGCATGTGCCTGTTGGGCAGTCGGATTAAAAAACCTTCCTGTTCGAGTGACTGTAGCGCTTCTCGAACCGGCATTCGTGAAAGACCGAGCTGCTCCGCAATACTTTCCTGCGCGAGTTCTTCTCCCGCTTTTATATTGCCGGAAAGAATTTCATAGCGAAGCATTTGCGTAATGTGATCGCGGGTTTGCGTTCTTTGGATCTTTTTCACGACGTTCTCGTTAATAACCGATAAGACGTGAGGAGTTTAGCAGATTTAGTACTTGATTTCGTGGCTTGTTTACAGTCAAAGAAGCCGGAGCAAAAGCCCCGGCATCGGGCAGGAACAGCTTATTTATTAATAAAATCTTCACCCAACTGAATATCTTTTTTCAGCGTATCCAGCATAGCGTCCAGCGAATGTTGCTCGAAAGCGCTCAGTGTGCCGATGGATTTACGCTCTTCTACACCGTTTTTACCCAGCAGCAGCGGCTGAGAGAAGAAACGGGCATACTGACCGTCGCCTTCCACATAGGCGCATTCCACCACGCCTTTTTCGCCCTGCAGAGCGCGAACCAGAGAAAGACCGAAACGTGCGGCAGCCTGACCCATAGAGAGGGTTGCCGATCCGCCGCCGGCTTTCGCCTCGACGACTTCAGTACCGGCGTTCTGAATACGTTTAGTCAGCTCGGCCGCTTCTTGTTCGGTAAAACTTACGCCTGGAATCTGCGACAGCAGCGGCAGAATCGTCACGCCGGAGTGCCCGCCAATCACCGGGACTTCAACTTCCGTTGGCAGCTTACCTTTCAGCTCTGCAACAAAGGTATTAGAGCGGATGATATCCAGCGTGGTGACGCCAAACAGTTTGTTTTTGTCGTATACGCCTGCTTTTTTCAGCACTTCCGCCGCAATCGCAACGGTGGTGTTCACCGGGTTGGTGATAATGCCCACGCACGCTTTCGGGCAGGTTTTAGCGATCTGCTGCACCAGGTTTTTCACGATGCCGGCGTTAACGTTAAACAGGTCGGAACGGTCCATACCCGGCTTACGCGCCACACCCGCAGAAATCAGTACTACGTCAGCGCCTTCAAGCGCCGGGGTTGCGTCTTCACCGGAGAAACCTTTGATTTTTACAGCGGTGGGGATATGGCTCAAATCAACGGCCACACCGGGAGTCACTGGAGCGATGTCGTACAGGGAGAGTTCTGAACCTGAAGGCAGTTGGTTTTTTAAAAGTAATGCCAGCGCCTGACCGATACCACCAGCAGCGCCGAGGACTGCGACTTTCATCCTAAACTCCTTATTATATGATTAGCTAAGTGTCTATTGCTCCGCGGCGGCGACCTTAATTCACAAATTCAATGATTACAATCCTCACTCATCAAGAATGCGGAGTCGCGCAATTTTGGCTTTTATGCATTTAATTTGCGTAATCCGGATCGGCTGCAACCAGAGAGCAACGTTCCTACAGGTGGTGACAATATACCCTACTATCCTCTCAAAACAACATCATTTTGATAACAATTAATTTACTTTTAATCTTATTTGCGAGGCGTGACACAGGCATGTTTCTTGATAACGAAATTTGATAAAATTCCGCTCTTTCATAACATTATTTCAGCCTTAAACAAGGCAGACTGTTTGCATAAAAATTCATCTGTATGCACAATAATGTTGTTTCTACCGCCATATTACGGGTGACTTATGCGAAGCTCGGCTAAACAAGAAGAACTAGTAAGAGCGTTTAAAGCGCTCCTCAAAGAAGAAAAATTCAGCTCACAGGGCGAAATCGTCCTCGCGTTGCAGGATCAGGGCTTTGAAAATATCAATCAGTCCAAGGTCTCGCGCATGTTGACTAAGTTCGGCGCAGTGCGTACACGTAACGCAAAAATGGAAATGGTGTACTGTCTTCCGGCTGAACTGGGCGTCCCAACAACATCCAGTCCGTTGAAAAATCTGGTGCTGGATATCGACTATAACGACGCTGTCGTGGTGATTCATACCAGCCCCGGCGCGGCACAACTCATTGCGCGCCTGCTGGATTCACTGGGGAAAGCAGAAGGTATTCTCGGCACGATTGCCGGCGACGATACTATCTTCACTACGCCTGCCAGCGGATTTTCCGTAAGAGATCTGTACGAAGCCATTCTGGAACTTTTTGAACAAGAGCTCTAGTCCCACTTCCTCCGTCGTCGTACGGCGGAGGCACCTTTTTGTCCTCTCCCCTCGCCGCTTTCCTGTACGGCTATCATTTGGCAAATCATGCCCTTAAACATTCACCACGCGAATGACAAATCAAAAAAACGCACAAAATGCCAAATTTCTTAACAAATTGATTTTCTTTTATTTTTTAAAAGACAGCGGCGAAAAACAGCAATTTTAATTCCATAACGTTATAAAAAATAAAATTTTTAATGTCTTTAAAAAGCAGAAACAATTAGCGTGGTATTAATTAATCGCGTGATTAGTGTATACTTAATTTTGTGATGAGGGTCACGAAACAAAGACCCCAGTAAAGGAATTCGACGAGGTAAAAATCATGAAAATCAAAACCACTGTTGCAACATTAAGTGTTCTGTCCGTTCTCTCTTTTGGCGCTTTCGCCGCAGAACCTATCAGCGCAGAGCAAGCGCAAAATCGTGAAGCAATCGGATCGGTTTCAGTCAGCGCTATCGGCTCATCGCCTATGGATATGAACGCCATGCTGAGCAAAAAAGCGGATGAACAAGGCGCTACGGCCTACCACATTACCGAAGCGCGTAGCGGCAGCAACTGGCACGCCACTGCCGAACTGTACAAATAAAATTCACCTGCCATCGCATATAACGTGTCGTTACTTCGCGGAGATATCGCATAAGAAAAGCCCATTAATCCGCGGGGTTGACCCTATAAAGGAATAAAAGACCATGAAAACGAAATACATTATCGCATCACTCGGCCTGGCCACTCTGCTCTCTTTCGGCGCAAATGCCGCAGTACACCAGGTCAACGCGGAACAGGCGCAGAATCTGCAACCGATGGGCACCATTTCCGTCTCGCAGATTGGCAGTACGCCAATGGATATGCGCCAGGAGATCGTCGCTAAAGCCGAAAAAGCAGGCGCTAATAGCTATCGCATCATCGAATTAAAAGAAGGTGATAACTGGCACGCCACCGCCGAGTTGTATAAGTAAACCCTCGTCGTCTAACCCGACGACTTGCCCCCGCCTGTCGGGGGCTTTTTTATGCATTTTTCAATGCCGGACATTAAACCGTAGCCGCCCCTCCAGCTCTTCTTCCGCTTCATCAAAGAGTAAAATCAGCGCCCCGTAGCGCCTGCGCAGTTTATCAGGCAGGTGAACAAACTCAATCTCTAGCGGTAGGGGTAAGGTATCGCTCATTACCGCATCCCATAATGTATCAAGATCGCTTACTTTCTCACTGGCAAGACCAAACGTCTGCGTAAACTCGCGATAAAAATCGCTTTGGTTTTTAATATCATTAAAATCAAAAGTATAGACATTCATAGCCAGCCACCATCCCCGACAGACAATTGTCTGTTTTACTACTAAGCATCATTATGCAGAGGTTTCACTTCCAGAAACGCTTTTAGCCCCGGAGCACTCTTGCGCTGTTTTTGTATCTCAAATAAGTATAGTCATAAAAAAACCGACGCTTTTGGCATCGGTTCTTGTGGGTTAGCTATCGGTAAGCGCGTTCTGGTATTTATGTAACATGCCCGTCAGGCGTTTAACCGGTTCCGTCACCTGCGGCGGCGCCTCCCAGATACGTAATTTCTCCTGATAGATATCCAGCTCATCCAGCAACTGACCAAAGTAGCGTCGCCGTTTATCATCGCTTCCGGCGGAAATAACATGGTCTGCGGTACGACGAAGTTGACGGTGGAACACTGACAGATCTTCATTAACCGGTATCGGCGCGTCGCGCAGACGTTGATGAGCAATGATCATCGTTAGCGCCAGGCGAAACTTCGGCAAATCGCCAGGGAATTTATTCATCAGCAAAAAGAGTTGCTGATATAACGCAGGCAGACGGTTTTCTTTACGACGTACCACGTTGGTCGTCATTGCCGAGACCGCAGCGGAAACAAACTGATTAAGCAGCACGCGACCGGTTCGATCTTTGGATTTATCACGCACCAGCAGGATGACGATAAACGCCAGCATACAGCCAACAATTTGCCCCAACGCGCTGTCGAGGAACTGGCTGAAATGGAACGTCATCGGATTATCCAACACAATAATGTTAATCGTACTGGCCAGCGCCCCCATCGACCCCAGACGCCGTTTCTGGACCTCAATGCCGATAAAGAACCCCAATACCGCCAGGCTCAAACATAACAACAGCATACTTTGCTGCGTATTGGGAATAATCACCAGGAAATAGAGCAATCCCAGCGGCAACGCCGCCAGAGTGCCATAAATAAAATCAATGCAGACCATGCGCGGATTGGGTAAACGCATCGCCAGCGAGGTCACCACGGCAATCATCACCATCGCGCCATTACCCGATGTCCAGCCGGTCCATAGCCAGAATAATGTCCCCAGAATGCAGGAAAGCGTGGTGCGCCAGAAGTTCACCATCGCATGGTGACGTTCAGCGGATTCCACTTTAACTACGGGCTCGCCTTGCAGGATCTCTTCTTCCGTCGCGCTGATTTTGGTGTTGCTGATCACGCCGCGTTTAAGCAGCAGATAGCGCGTCGCAGCACCTACCCAGCTATAAAGCGTGACGGGCGTTTCGCGCTCGCCGGTCCAGACAATGACACGCCGCATCCGTTTTAACTGCCTGTGGACGTCCTGTACCGTTTCAACCGGCGTCTCGAACAGTTCCCGGAATGTATCGGTAATCAGTTCCGGCCGCGTGTTTTGAATAAGATAAGTTTCACAGGATTGCGTAATCAGCGTGAGCGAAAGCGTATTCAACGCTTTCAGGCGGCGGTTAGCGCGTACCCAGCGCGAAGATTCCATATTCAGATTACTTCGCATCCCCTCCAGCGCCGCCGTGCGTCGCACCAGATCGCCCCAGGCGTTGTCGACTTCTTCGCTGTCGCCATGCTTAATACAAAGTTGCATTAGCTGATATTGCGCTACCAGTAAACTGTCCAGTTCGCGATCAACCTCCTGCTTTATCGATCGCGGCGAGAAAAGCAGATCCGCTAAAATAGCGCAGCCAATGCCGATGACGATTTCGCTACAGCGCTCAAGCGCAAATTGCGGCGTGAGCAGCGGCTCCGTCTGAATGGTAATCACAATGATCAGCGCAGTATAACCTGACAGTCCCCACGCATAAGAGTTTTCGATCCGTACTAAAGAGGAGATCCAGGTACAAAAACCGGCCCAGACACAGCACACCAGAATCATCAATAACGGCGCGCGGATCATAGAGATAATAATGATAAGCGCGGCGATACAGCCAATAAACGTCCCGATAATACGCAACATTCCGCGATAACGGATAGCGCCGGAATAGGGTTCCCCGCCGGCGGCAAATGCCGGGCCTGCCGCCACGATCGCGGCGGTCAGTACCGCCCAACGCGGCGTCTCCAGTTGAAAATGGAAGCCGATAAATAATGCCAGCACAATGGCGCACGCCAGCTTTACCGCAAAGCGAATGTGCTGGTTGGCTATGGAGAAAATGCCCATGACGATTAACCGAATTCGCGCAGCCGGTGCGCCAGTTTACGGAAGAAGGAGTCCTGGCTTGCGTCACGATCCTGCTTACCGGTGATCACGACGGTTGCCGTCGTACCGGCAGGCCACAGATTCCCCTGCTGCTCGTCAAGCCGGATGCGCACCGGAACACGCTGGGCCAGACGCACCCATTCGAGGTTAGAGTCTATCGTCGCCATCCCTTTCGCATCGCTGGTACTGCTGGCATTCGTTACCCCTGCCGCCACGCTATCGACGGTACCTTTTAATACCCGGTTGCTGCCAAGCGGCGTGATTTCGGCACGATATCCCGGACGCACGCCTTCCAGCTTGGTCTCTTCCATATAGGCCTGCACGTAAAAAGAGTTCTTTTTCACCAGGGCGACGGCTGTGGAACCGCGGGTAATAAATTCACCGGCATAAACATTGAGGTTAGTCACCCAGCCGTCGGCAGGCGCGCGAATGACGGTGCGCTCCAGATCGAGTTTAGCCAGGTCGCGCGTCGCCTGGGCTTTAGCCAGTTGATGCAGTACAGTCTGCAAGACATTGTTCGCCTGATCGATCTCTTCCCGGGACATCGCCTGTACGCCGAGGCGATTACGGCGACTGGCTTCCTGGCGTTTTTCCTGCGCCAGGACCTGATAATAGGCTACATCAGCTTCCGCTTCCGCCAGCGCTTTTTGATAGCGTGGCTGATCGATGGTAAACAGGACCTGATCCTTTTTCACCAGTTGGTTATCATGCACGTTTACATGGGTAATCAGGCCCGCGACATCCGGGGCAATAGCGACGACATCGGCGCTAAAACGCGCGTCGCGCGTCCAGGGAGATTCGGTGTAATACACCCAGGCGCGGAAAATGGCGATAAAGGCCAGAATAACCAGTACGAGGGTAATGGCCGTACGGGAGAGTTTTCTTGTTAGTGTTTTCACTTCAACCTCAAACGAACAGGCGCGATATTAAATAAAACAGACAACAATACAGCGCGGTATTGAACAGAGCCGGATGCCAGACAAAATCATAGATACCCGTCGGTACAAGCATCCGACGCACCAGCCAAAAAATAGCCAGTGACAAAAGCAATTCGAAAAATATCGGTGGGAAGGAAAGACCAAACACCACGATAACGGGAAACAGACTCATGTTGACCTTGATTTCTGAGAGAGAGCAGGCGATAGATTGTTAAGCTACATCGCCGCAGAGAAGGGCAAGAGACGCCAGGCGAGAGCGACATAGCTCTTATTCGAATAATAGTATATTAACGTAATTGTTATGCTGTTATCTATATTATGTGATCTAAATCACTTTTAAGCCAGAGTGAATAATGGAACGATTAAAACGAATGTCGGTATTCGCCAAAGTTGTCGAGTTTGGCTCTTTTACCGCCGCAGCCAGACAGCTGCAAATGAGCGTATCGTCCATCAGCCAGACTGTGGCGAAACTGGAAGATGAGCTTCAGGTCAAATTGCTCAACCGCAGTACACGCAGCATTGGGCTCACCGAGGCTGGAAAAATCTATTATCAGGGCTGTCGTCGTATGCTGCATGAAGTGCAGGATGTTCACGAGCAGCTTTACGCTTTTAATAACACGCCTATCGGTACATTGCGTATCGGCTGTTCTTCAACCATGGCGCAAAATGTGCTGGCCGGGCTTACCGCAAAATTATTAAAAGAGTATCCCGGTCTGGCGGTCAATCTGGTGACAGGAATTCCGGCTCCGGATTTAATTGCCGACGGGCTGGACGTGGTGATCCGCGTGGGCGCGCTGCAAGACTCCAGCCTGTTTTCCCGTCGACTTGGCGCGATGCCGATGGTTGTGTGCGCCGCCAAGCCCTACCTCGCTCAGTACGGCGTCCCGGAAAAACCCGCCGATCTCAGTAGCCATTCCTGGCTGGAATATAGCGTGCGCCCGGATAATGAGTTTGAACTTATCGCGCCGGAAGGAATTTCTACCCGACTGATTCCACAGGGGCGGTTCGTCACTAACGATCCGATGACGCTGGTACGCTGGCTGACCGCCGGAACCGGAATCGCCTATGTGCCGCTGATGTGGGTGATCGATGAGATCAATCGTGGCGATCTGGAGATCCTGCTGCCTCGCTATCAGTCCGATCCTCGTCCGGTGTACGCGCTGTACACCGAAAAAGATAAGCTGCCGCTTAAAGTGCAGGTAGTGATTAACGCGTTAACTGACTATTTTGTCGATGTCGCACACCTGTTTCAGGGGATGCACGGGCGAGGGAAAGAAAAATAAAAACACCGGGTAATTGCTGAAGACGATTGTAGCCAGATGCCACCCGACGCAGACATTGCCTGATGGCGCTGCGCTTATCAGGCCTGGGCGGCACACACCACAGGCCTGATAAGGCGGAGAGTTATGCGGTGCCGCCAACCGTCAGGTTATCGACTTTCAGCGTCGGCTGGCCTACGCCTACCGGCAGACTTTGCCCCTCTTTACCGCAGACCCCCACCCCGTTATCCAGCTTAAGGTCGTTGCCGACCATGGAGATCTGTTGCATCGTTTCAATGCCTGATCCAATCAACGTTGCGCCCTTCACCGGCGTCGTGACTTTGCCGTTTTCAATCAGATACGCTTCCGAGGTAGAGAACACAAACTTGCCGGAGGTGATATCCACCTGACCGCCGCCAAAGTTAGGCGCATAGATGCCGTATTCAACGGATTCGATAATTTCCTGCGGCGTTGACTGCCCCGCCAACATATAGGTATTCGTCATACGCGGCATTGGCAGATGCGCGTAAGATTCGCGACGCCCGTTACCGGTCGGCGCAGCGCCCATCAGGCGCGCGTTCAGCTTGTCCTGCATGTATCCTTTCAGCACGCCATTTTCAATCAATACGTTGTACTGGCCTGGCGTACCTTCATCATCGATAGCAACGGAGCCACGACGGTTCATCATTGTGCCGTCATCCACTACGGTGCAAAGCGCGGAGGCAACCTGCTCACCGATCTGACCGCTAAACACAGACGTCCCACGACGGTTGAAATCACCTTCCAGCCCGTGACCGACCGCTTCGTGCAGCAATACGCCCGGCCACCCGGCGCCCAGAACCACCGGTAACGTCCCCGCTGGCGCAGCGACCGCGGAAAGATTAACCAGCGCCATGCGTACCGCTTCTTTCGCCCACGCGTCGGCGCGCACCTCGCCGTCGAGATCGGCAAGAAAATACTCATAACCAAAGCGACCGCCGCCGCCGCTGGCGCCGCGCTCGCGTTTACCGTCTTCTTCCACCTGCACGCTAACGGACAACCGCACCAGTGGACGGACATCCGCCGCCAGCGTCCCGTCGGTCGCCGCCACGAGGATTAATTCATATACGCCGGTCAGGCTGGCGTTAACTTCCTGCACGCGTTTATCGGCTTCTCGCGCCGCTTTATCAACGCGTCTGAGGATATCCAGCTTCTCTTCGCGGCTCATACTTTGCAGCGGATCAAGGGTGGTGTAGAGCGGCTGATGCGCTACGGCGGCGAGCGTTTTTACCTTGCCTTCGCCGTTATCGCGTACAATGGTTCGCGCTGCCTGCGCACTCTGCTCCAGCGCCAGGAGGCTTATCTGGTCAGCATAAGCAAAACCGGTTTTTTCGCCGCTAATGGCGCGAACGCCAACGCCCTGGTCGATATTATATGAACCATCTTTAATGATGCGGTCTTCTAAAACCCAGGATTCGTGATAGCTCGACTGAAAATAGAGGTCGCCATAATCAAGGCGGCGTTCGGCCAGTTGGCCCAAAATAGCGAACAGATCCTGATGGTTCAGGCCATTCGCCGCTAGCAATTGTTCACTTACCAGGTTCAGACTCATCGTTTTTGCTACTCGTTGATTTCTGCCGGATGGCGGTTCACGCCTTATCCGGACTACGTTGTTAGATTGTACAAACCGGATAAACGCAGCGCCGTCCGGCATGACTATTTACTGAGAGTGGGGCAATTCCTCGCCCCCGTCAAATCATTGCTGGCTTTCTTTTCTCGGTTGGCGCAGAACTTCGTTGATCTGCGGCGCATCGACCGGACCGGTAATGCGATAACGCAGAATGGAGACCTTGCTCCATAGCGGCCCCAACACTTTACTGGCGGCAAATACCGCCGCGCCGACAATCGGGTTAACGGCAAACGCGGCAGCGACGCCCACGGTGGCGGAAATTTCCGGCGCGACAACGGCCTCCATATCAAGACGACGACGCACCAGATCAACAGAACCTTTCATTGCAATATCCGCTTCCAGCCCATCCACCAGCGTATCGTCAGTATGCAGGACGCCATCTTTAATCCACGCGGTACTATGAATAGAGTCGAAATAGAAGCCCTCGCTAAAGGTATCTCTGAAGTCAAACCGCAGCTTACGCAGCAACGCATCAAAACTGAGCAGCCGCAGTAGCTGTCCGGCATGACCGCTACTGAGATCAGTAAACTCGCCTTTGCCCAGACGCGTACGTAAAATCCCGTTGAGCGTGGCTTCCTCAGGTTGCCAGGGCGGGTTTCGCCAGTGCAGATCGTAATCTACGTTAAAAGACGCGTTCTGGATTGGCGTCGAGATGCCGAAGAACCCGGCAGCCGTGTCGAGGTTACTACCATGCAGACTACCTTTCAGCGAGGTTCGTTCATTACCCGGCGCATTCACCCACTCGCCGTTCGCTTTCAAACGGGCGAATCCGGTATCGATCAGGCCATTCGCCAGAGTCAGCGTATTGCCTTTGATGGCGAAATCGCCATCAATACGCCCATATTTTTGCCCCCACAGCCAGCACTCTTCGCAGCGAAGCTGTAAGTCCGGCCAGCCGCGGAAGATAATCGTGTTCGCCGAAGCCAACGGCGATGTCGGCGTGGGTGACGAGGCGTGCGTTTTTGCGACGCCAGGGTTGTAGTACAGGTACTTAATGTTCGCCAGCCACGGCGCATGGTTGCGCATGAGCAGCGTGGCGTTCACCTCACGGCCCTGCGCTTCAATTTTTGTTCCGTTCAGCGAGGGGGCTGAAACGACGCTCAAATTGTTCCACTGCTGGCCGCCCAGCGATAGCGCGGGAGTACGCAACGTGATGCGTTGAGGAAACTCGGCCGAACTGCTCACGTTATCCGCCGCGCCTTTCTGGAATAACGCCAGCCACTGCGCGCCATCCAGCGCCGGCAGATTGAGCTCAACGCCTTGTTGAGCAGGTAATGGCGGAATCGTCCGGCTGTCCGTCGTCCAGATAGCCCGATCCAACGTCAGCTTCTGATTTAATAACCAGCGGCTGTTAAAGTGATTTTTACTCCCTGCGCTCCCCGTTAGCGCAAAACTTTTCAGGTTGCCGTCAGCCTGAATGTTCACCGGAATGGCTTCGCCTGCGGGTTTATTTAGCGGAGAAGGTAAGTGACTACTCACATTTCTCAGATCGCCGTTCAGCTCGATGTGATAAGTGGTGTCGGCGTGATACGGAAGATCGATGCCGACTTTACCATTCCACGTCACGCTGCCGCTCAGGGCGTCATTCAGTTGCGGCGGTAAGACGCCCATACGCGTTGGCTGCCAGTTACCGTTCAGGTTGACGGCGACCTGATAGGCTTTTGCCCCTTCCGTCGTACTGAAATCCAGGTTCAGCGGCTGATTAAACCAGTTTGCCGTCAGCGGCCCGCTTTTTAGCGCGCCATTCACAAAGCTGAATTTACCGTTCAGATTTTTGAGCGTGCTGTTTAGCGGCTTAATAAACAGACTGTTATTACGCAACGAGACATCGCCCTCGGCGGTAACCTGTTCGCCATCCAGCGGAATATCAAGATGTAAGCGAGCATTCACATCGCCATCTAATTGGAGCTCCGCCAGCGTCGAGCCAAGCGAGTCTTTTAGCGGCGTCTCGTCGAAATAAGGCCCAACGGCTTTTCCCGGCCCGTTAATATCGGCATCAATGAGCAGTTTCTCTTTGGAATAATCCGGAATCGCCGCCGCGAGTTTGCTGGCCTTCACCCCGCCCAAATCGACGCTATCCGAACGCATCCACAGGCCGTCGTTCAGGAAATCCAGTTCAATGTTGAGATTTTTTAGCGCCGGCCAGTCGGGTTGAAAAGCAAACGTCGCATTGCGTAGCGGCACCAGCACTTCAAACTGACCTTCGTTATGCTTATAGGGAAAGAGGTGCGGGTTACCACCGTAAACCAACGTGGCGTTATCCGCCTCGCCGCCCTGAATCGCGCCGCTAAGGTAATCGACCAGCGCTTTGCCCATCAGGTTTTCCGGAAAATAGCGCCACGCCTGAGATCCATCGTCGGTACTGATTCCGGCCAGAATACCCAGCCACGGTTCGTCACCCGTCGGTTGCAGATAGCGGAACCCGCCGCGCGCATGTACCGCCTTTGCTTTGACGTCAATGTCGCGGCCATCAAGCTGAAAGCCGTTCTCATTCTTCAACCAGCTAAGCGTCGCGACGCCGTTTTCAATTTCCAGCGGCGCGCGAAAAACGGTTTCATAGGGCATTTTAGCCTGCTGCATCGCAACCTTCATCTGCCCGTCTTCTACGCTTCCCGCCAGCGTACCGGAAAAATGTTCCGCGCCGGGCAACAGCTTCCACTGTTTCCAGGCAAGATTTTCCCACGATGCCTGAAAACGCGTTTTTTCGGTCGCCTGTAGCGGAATATCCAGCGCCAGTGTGGCGATCTTTCCGCTCGGCTGCGTAGCCTGCCATATTTCGCCCAGCACAGGCGACAGTTTAGCCGCCAGCGGACGTAATGCTTCCAGCCCCGCCAGTTCAAGGTTACTGGCGCGAATGCGTAGCTCATCGCTACGTGTGTGATTCTCGCCGCCGACGTCCTGCTGCGGGAGCCAGGCCACTGTTAAGGCTCCGCTCGGCCAGGATTTACCATCAAGCGTAATCCGTGTGTCCGGAATATAAAACTGCCAGCCCGGCTGCTCACGGCTAATCTGCGCCGTCAGGTTATCGACAGACAGCGTGTGCGTCGTGTTATCGCCCAGCCAGCTTGCGCCGCCCTGTTTCAGCCAGACGTCTCCTCCGGCGATTTCGCCTTTACTGAGCGTCATC
Source organism: Salmonella sp. SAL04162 (assembly GCF_046551535.1). NCBI lineage: Bacteria > Pseudomonadati > Pseudomonadota > Gammaproteobacteria > Enterobacterales > Enterobacteriaceae > Salmonella > Salmonella sp. SAL04162. Next base: position 27,920 of record NZ_JBGDVX010000021.1, on the reverse strand, counting down.
CAGCCTTCCAGACTGAAACGCGCCGTCTGGAGCGCCACATTATCCTGCATCCATTTGCCCAGCCACGGCTTGACGTCAATATCGTCGGCCTGTAACCAGACTCTGCCGTTATTCAGCAAACCGTCGTCATCGCGTAAATCCATCCGCACCTGCATCACGCCGTGCTGCCCGGTCAGGCTGGAGAGGCTGACCTCGCCTTCGGCGCGGTGTCGCTCTTTGCCGTTTAGCCAGGTAAGCTGTGGGATCGCCAGCTCCGCGCGTTGTCCGGAAAGCGTCAGAAAACTGATTTGGCTATCGCGCAGATCGAAATGATCGAACTGCCGCAGGAAAAGATCGCTTAAACGGCTGGTTTCGATGCCTTCGCCGTCGCTGCTTTGAAGAGGCGTGTTGGTGCGGAAATTGAGTTGCCAGAAGGTCAGGTCGCGAAACTGCCAGCGCATATGCAACAGGCTTTGCCAGACGTCCAGCGCCAGCGTAACGCGTTTTATCGACAGTTCGCCGCCATCTTTCAGGGCGGCATGAATATTATGCGCTTCCAGCGTAGGGCCAAAATTTTGCCAGCTTGCGGAGAGTTGGCTGGCGGCCACCGGCACGCCGGTCACAGACTCAATCTTATTCAGGATAGCTGGACGCCAGGCGTCAAGATGAGGCAACGCCAGGCGCAGCCCGCTAACCAGCAGCGCTGCAATGACGATGAGCGCGGCTCCAGTGAGCAATAAAATCCCCGGCAATCGCCTCACGCGTCTCTCCTTGTCTGCCAAAAAATACGACTCACACCCTTGCTTTGCCGGACGGCGGCGTGAACGCCTTATCCGGCCTGCAAATGCTCGTACGGGTCGCGGTCTTTTACATCATTACGACGTCAAACTGCTCCTGGTTATAAAGCGGTTCGACCTGAACTTTAACCTGTTTGCCGACAAAGATTTCGACTTCCGCCAGCGCGTGTGATTCTTCGCCTTTCAGCGCTTCCGCCACCGCAGGAGAAGCATAAACCAGGAAGCGATCGGAGTCATAAGCGTGATGAACACGTACAATTTCACGCATGATCTCATAGCAGACGGTTTCCACCGTTTTTACCGTCCCGCGGCCATGACAGGTTGGACACTCGTTACAAAGCACATGTTCCACGCTTTCACGAGTCCGTTTACGGGTCATTTCCACCAGCCCCAGCGGCGAAAAACCGTTAATACTGGTTTTCACGCGATCCTTACTTAACGCCTGTTCCAGCGAATGCAGCACCCGGCGGCGATGATCTTCATTATTCATGTCGATAAAATCGATAATGATAATGCCGCCCAGATTACGCAGGCGTAGCTGGCGGGCAATGGCCTGAGTCGCTTCAATATTGGTATTAAAAATGGTGTCGTCGAGATTACGGTGTCCGACAAACGCGCCGGTATTGATATCTACCGTCGTCATCGCTTCGGTTTGGTCGATAATCAGATAACCGCCGGACTTGAGTTCAACCTTACGCTCCAGCGCGCGCTGGATTTCATTTTCCACGTCATAAAGATCGAAGATCGGCTGATGGCCACTGTAATGCTCCAGCTTACTGGTCATTTCCGGGATGTATTCTGCGGTAAACTCCAGCAGCGACTCATAGGTCAGACGTGAGTCGACGCGAATTCGGTCCAACTGCGCATCGGCGAAATCGCGCAGCACGCGCTGCGCCAGCGCCAGTTCGCCATACATCTGGTAGCGCGTTTGCGGACGCTTTTTGCGCTCCATGACTTTCGTCCAGACGCGCTTGAGATAGGCGGCGTCAGACGCGAGATCCTCTTCACACACGCCTTCCGCCGCAGTACGGATAATAAACCCGCCCTGTTCGTCGCAGTATTCCGCCACCACCTTTTTCAGGCGCTCGCGTTCACTTTCGCTTTCGATACGCTGGGAAACGCCAACGTGTGACGCCCCGGGCATAAAAACAAGGTAACGGGAGGGCAACGTGATGTCCGTGGTCAAACGCGCGCCTTTCGTGCCGAGCGGATCTTTCACTACCTGCACCATCAGATCCTGTCCCTGACGCACCAGTTCGGAGATATCGCGCACCGTAAACTGTTTTTGCTCGTCGCCCGCCACGCATTCGGTATGCGGCATAATGTCGGAAGCATGAAGAAATGCGGCTTTATCCAGCCCAATATCTACAAAAGCCGCCTGCATACCTGGAAGTACACGACTTACACGACCTTTGTAGATATTGCCTACGATTCCGCGTCGCGCTTCGCGCTCAATATGGATTTCCTGAAGAATACCGCCATCAATGTACGCCACGCGCGTTTCCGATGGCGTTACGTTTACCAACAATTCAGCCGTCATGTTTATCCCTTTTATCACGCAGTGCGTTAAAATGACTCAACAACTCATACGTTTCAACCAGCGGTAAGCCGACCACGGCGTGATAGCTGCCATTTATCTTCCTGACAAAACAGCCACCCCGCCCCTGAATACCGTATGCACCTGCTTTATCTAAAGGCTCGCCGCTGGCGACATAGCCAGTAATATCCTGCGCAGAAAGCGTGCGGAAAGTCACCTCCGTTACCACCAGACAATCCAGCGTCTGCTGCGAGTCCGCAAGCGCAACAGCAGTCATCACCTGATGCGTATTTCCGGAAAGCAAACGCAGCATTTCTGCGGCATGAGCGGCGTCGCGCGGCTTTTCCAGCACCTCGCCGTTTAACACGACTATCGTATCCGCGCCCAAAACCGGCAGATCACGGGGAACCAGCGCCACGCCAGCCTGCGCCTTTTCGCGCGCCAGCCGAACAACATACTGCTGCGCGCTTTCCTGAGCACGCCGTTGCTCTTCAATACCAGGCACGACCTGCTCGAATGAAAATCCAAGTTGAGTCAATAATTCCTGGCGACGCGGGGAACCGGAAGCAAGATACAGAGTTGTCATATCGACCTTTATTGCACAGCAAACTGCTGGCGTACTTTACGCATCAGCAAAAAGAGCCAGGGCCACAGCACGCCATTGACTACACTACTCCAGAACACTTCCGGTCTGAAAGAGACGTTGATCACTAAAAACTCGGCCCAGAAAACAATAATGTCCACGGCCAGTGAAAGCAACATTACCACCAGCGCCTGCTGCCAGAGCGCCAGGTTACGGAAGAGCTGGAATTTCAGAGCGACCAGGTAGGCGACAATACTCATCGACAGAGCGCGCACGCCAAGTGTGGAACCGCTGATGAGATCAAGTATGGCACCCATCACAAATCCCGTCCCCACATTTACGCGGTGCGGCAGGGCCAGAATCCAGTACAGTAAGATGAGCAAAACCCAGTTTGGCCGGAAAACAATGATGTCGTCCGGCCAGGGCATGATTTGCAGCAACAGCGCAATAAGAAACGAGAGCCAGATAACCCAGCGCCCCTGGCTACGATAGCTCGCCACCATTACCCTCCCGGCGCACGCGCAGGCGGCGTGGTCGCGCCCGAAGGCGATGGTTGCGTTGATACCGGCGCAGTCTGGCCCGCAGATGGCTGAGTAATCCCCGTCGCCGGGTCCGGCACTGGCGCCGGCGGCCCCATCGCATCCGGAGAAGGCAACACCTGCGGCATCATCTGCATCAGGCGCTCATTGGCGACGCGGTGAACCTCTTCCGGCGTCATCGGATTGGCGCCGTTACGATCGGCTCCCCACAACAGCAGCAGATAGCGTAAACGCTGCAAACCCGCGGTTGGACGTGCCTGAATGACGGTATAGGCACGCTGAGTATCCAGCTTGACGGAGGAGACCACCGCCACCGGATACCCTTCCGGGAAACGCCCACCAAGTCCGGACGTTACCAGCACATCGCCGACGCGAATATCGGTATTGGCGGGCAGATGTTCAAGCTGAAGATCGTCAGTACAGCCGTTACCGGCGGCAATCACGCGGATGTCATTGCGCAGTACCTGAATCGGCAGCGCATGAGTCGCATCGCAAATCAGCAGTACGCGGCTGGTCAGTTTCGCCACGGCGACAACCTGCCCTACGACGCCTTTGTCGCTAATGACCGGTTGACCTTCATATACGCCATTAACGCTGCCTTTATCGATAACGACCTGATCGCTGTAAGGATCGTTAACCGTTGAAATAACCTGAGTCACCATTTTCTGCTCGTCCTGACGCAGCGGAGACCCCAGCAGCTCGCGCAACCGCGCGTTCTCCTGTTTGTACTGCCCCAGCATCAGCAGGTCGCTGTTTTTTAGCAGTAATTCCTGGCGCAGCGCCCGGTTTTCCAGTTCAAGCTGGTCGCGAGAAGCCAGCGTTTGTGACACGCTGTCGAGCAGTTCACGAGGGCCGTTTGAAATAAAATAGAAAGGACTGACGGCAGTGTCCATGTACGTTCGGATTTGACTGAACGTCCCCAGGCGGCTGTCGGCAATGATAACGCCGAGCGCCACCAGCACCGCCAGAATAAGGCGAATCTGTAGCGACGGGCCACGGCTAAAAATTGGCTTCATAGGCTATGCGTATTCTCGCGTCGGAGAGGCAGGACAATCCAGGGATAATCCTGCCCGTATCCAACTACTCTTCGCTGAACAGGTCGCCGCCGTGCATATCGATCATTTCCAGCGCCTTGCCGCCGCCGCGCGCCACACAGGTCAGCGGATCTTCAGCAACCACGACAGGAATGCCCGTCTCTTCCATTAACAGACGGTCAAGGTTACGCAGCAGCGCGCCGCCGCCGGTGAGCACCATACCGCGCTCGGAGATGTCTGACGCCAGCTCCGGCGGACACTGTTCCAGCGCCACCATTACCGCGCTGACGATACCGGTCAACGGTTCCTGCAACGCTTCCAGAATCTCGTTTGAGTTCAGGGTAAAGCCGCGTGGAACGCCTTCCGCCAGGTTACGGCCACGCACTTCGATCTCGCGGACTTCGTCGCCCGGATAAGCGGAACCGATTTCGTGTTTAATACGTTCTGCGGTGGCTTCACCGATCAGAGAACCGTAGTTACGACGAACGTAATTAATGATGGCTTCGTCGAAGCGATCACCACCAATACGGACAGAAGAAGAGTAAACCACGCCGTTCAGGGAGATAACGGCAACTTCAGTGGTACCACCACCGATATCCACAACCATTGAACCGGTTGCTTCAGAAACTGGCAGACCTGCGCCGATCGCGGCCGCCATCGGCTCTTCGATCAAAAAGACTTCACGGGCGCCTGCGCCCTGAGCGGATTCACGAATTGCGCGGCGTTCTACCTGCGTCGCGCCGACCGGCACGCATACCAGTACGCGCGGGCTTGGGCGCATAAAGCTGTTGCTGTGCACTTGTTTAATAAAGTGCTGGAGCATTTTTTCGGTCACAAAGAAGTCAGCGATAACGCCGTCTTTCATCGGACGGATCGCAGCGATATTGCCCGGCGTACGGCCCAGCATCTGCTTCGCATCATGACCGACTGCAGCCACGCTTTTCGGCGAACCGGCACGATCCTGACGAATGGCCACAACGGAAGGCTCATTCAATACGATGCCTTGTCCTTTTACATAAATGAGGGTATTCGCGGTACCCAGGTCAATGGACAGGTCATTGGAAAACATGCCACGAAATTTTTTCAACATACTAAGGGATAATCCTGAAAGCTGGGGCGGAAAACAAAATCCGCTTACTTTACCAACCACACGCAGCAGCGACAAGGCGCAAAAATCATCTGCTACGGTGAAAATTAGTGCAGTTCGTTTCCTTTGTTACAAATCTCGGCCTGAGTCCCTCAGGGCTGAAAAAATCAGCAGCAATCCTCGCCTTCGTTTGCAACCTGTCAAAGGTCATTCACCTGCATATTTGCTGCAACAATCTGGCGAGCAGACAAGCACACCCCCATGAGGCGCAGCGCGCGTTATTCTACGTGAAAACAAATTAAACGGCAGGTTAAACCGAGTATCTTTGCGAATATTTTTTCACGTTTGTGTCAAGTAGTTGGGAGGAGGCAAAAAAATCACCCTGCCCGCCAGCCACGCCGCGTTTTGTCAGCGTCTGCCACTCGCCGCGCGAACGGACGCCCGTCGCGTAAACCTGCGTAGGCGTACCCGCGCAGGCCTCTACCAGACTTTGAACCAGAAGCTGGTTTTCCGTTCGCTTCTCAATGTTTCTGACCAGACTCGGATGCAGCTTGAGTAATTCCACATTGAGCGCTTTAATCCAGCTCGTGCTAACCAGCGTCAAACCCGCCTGTGTCACCGCCACCCGAACGCCAAGCGCATTGACTAAGCGAAGGATGGGTTGTAACCGACTGATGTGTTGACAAACATCTGCCTCCGCAAGTTCAATAATTATGCGATTTCGCTGTGATTTTTCACACTGCATTAACGTATCGCGCAACCAGCGCTGAAAACGCGGACGAATCAGCGACTCAACCGTCAACTGCATTGCCAGATTTTCATCCGGCCAGTAGCCCAGCAACGTAATCAGGCGGCTAATTTGTAATCTGTCATACTCTTCCGATAAACCAAATTGCAACACCATCGGCATATACTCCGCCGAGCTCACCTCTTCTTTACCGTCATAGATGCGACACATCAATTCCCGATGATGCACACGACCTTCTCGCGTGACCGCTGGTTTTTGATAAAGTCGCGGTCCGCCCCGGTTCAGCATCTGCTCAATCAATGTGCGCCAGCGCACATTGCCGCGCCCTTTTTCCGGCAGAGTGTCGTCGTAGATAGCCCAGCTATTTCCCCCCTGCAGGGCGGCATTCCGCGCCGCGGCTTCAGCATGTTCCATCACCTGCTCGGTGGACTGTCCGCTGCGCCAGGCGCAAATGCCGATATGTACCATATCGTCACGATCGAGCATTTTGTTAGCCGGTAGCGCATCGACAGCTTTTAAAAGTTGTCCGGCAATACTTTCCGCTTCTTTCAGCGTTCGATGCGGTAGCAGCACGGCAAAGTCGCTGCGGTGATAACGCGCCAGCAGCGAGCCTGGGTAACGCATAATAAATGTCGATAGCAGATTGATAAGCATAAACATCTGCTCTTCCGCCTGATTGCCTCCCAGGCTGTCGCGCAGAAGATTGAAGTCTGGCAAGCGGATCATCATCACCACGCCATGCACTCCCACTTTTTCCTGATCTTCCAGCAGCGTCGCCAGTTGGTTATCAAAGAACAGACGGTTACCGAGTCCGGTTTTGGTGTCCTGCGCGGCGTAGGAGCGAATGAGGGTGTCCAGGCGGCTACGCTGTTCGTGAGCAAACTGAATTTCGGAAAGCAATACATCAAGCGCGCTACTGGTGCGCGCTGGCCATTCGTAAACAGAACCGCGGACATTCGCCCCGCGTTCGCCGTTCAGAATACGCGTTGAGCGAATTTCCAGAAGCTCTTGCCCGGAAAGCTGCCGCTGCAGCCAGCGCACCGATAAAAACAAAATCAGAACGATAAAACCGATCGCCAGCGTCAGCGGCGCCGTGGTGATCAGTGAGTGAAAATAGTTACCCATCGGGTCCTGATAAACCAGACGTAGCGACATTCCTGGATGTTTTATCAGCGGTACGACCAGCTCGCGATACATGTCGCTGGTGCCGGCTGGCCGATAACCTCTGGCGCGAGAATGGCTGTAGACGCTGCGCTCCCCCTGCAACAGATCGACACGCACAATATCGGAAGCGATCATGAGTTCGTCGATTTGCGGCGTCAGCGAGACAATATCATGGGTCACCAGGTGCGTATCAATGGCTGTCGCCGTCGCCTGCACACGGCTGACATACTTATACTGTACGGCGTTATAAAAGCTTAGCGAGCAACCTATCAGAGTCACGAAGATCGTTAACCCCGTGAGCAGCGTGATAAAAGCTGAGAATTTCGTCGTTAATCGCATCCTTGAGTTAACTCCGACGGTTATAAACAGTATGAAAAAGCGAATCTGAAGGCGGAATTCGCCACGGCGCGCAATGAAGCAGGCATACTACCAAAATGGATCTATCTGGCAATTTATTGCGTTGCATCGGCATCACGTTTTAATTAGCGAGTATAGTCTTCGTAGCTATTTTTCCAATCTACCATGTAAAGTGAGGACAGGTTATGCAGGCGTTGATCTTAGAACAGCAGGACGGTAAAACCCTCGCATCCGTGCAACATCTCGAAGAGAGTCAACTGCCGGCAGGTGATGTGACGGTGGATGTCCACTGGTCCAGCCTGAATTATAAAGATGCTCTGGCTATCACCGGAAAAGGGAAAATTATCCGTCATTTTCCGATGATTCCTGGTATTGATTTCGCCGGCACCGTTCACGCAAGCGAAGATCCTCGCTTTCATGCAGGCCAGGAAGTACTACTGACTGGCTGGGGCGTGGGCGAAAACCACTGGGGCGGCCTGGCCGAACGCGCACGCGTTAAAGGCGACTGGCTGGTCGCGCTGCCTGCGGGACTGAGCAGCCGTAACGCCATGATCATCGGCACCGCCGGTTTTACCGCCATGCTGTGCGTCATGGCGCTTGAAGATGCAGGTATTCGCCCGCAAGACGGTGAGATTGTCGTCACCGGCGCCAGCGGCGGCGTGGGCAGTACTGCCGTTGCATTACTGCATAAGCTGGGCTATCAGGTTGCAGCAGTATCAGGACGTGAAAGCACCCACGGCTATCTTAAGAGCCTGGGAGCTAACCGTATTCTCAGCCGCGATGAGTTTGCTGAATCTCGCCCGTTGGAAAAACAGCTGTGGGCCGGTGCAATTGATACCGTTGGCGATAAAGTGCTGGCGAAAGTGCTGGCACAGATGAACTATGGTGGTTGCGTGGCCGCCTGCGGCCTGGCGGGCGGCTTCGCGCTGCCGACCACCGTTATGCCATTCATTCTGCGTAATGTGCGTTTGCAAGGGGTGGACTCGGTGATGACCCCACCGGCACGTCGCGCAGAAGCCTGGGCGCGTTTGGTTAAGGATCTGCCGGAATCGTTCTATGCTCAGGCCGCCACAGAGATTACGCTGGCGGATGCGCCGAAGTTCGCCGATGCCATCATCAATAATCAGGTTCAGGGCCGTACGCTGGTGAAGATAAAATAACGTCACGTATAAAAAAATTTACACTTAATTAACTATTTATTTTTACACATTGACACACTCCCTGTCATATTCACTACACGCCATGTTGTGGTGAGTAGACCGGGAGTCTGTGATGAAAAAGATACGTCCATTAACAGAAGCCGATGTGACTGCGGAATCGGCTTTTTTTATGCAGCGCCGACAGGTGCTAAAAGCATTAGGCATCAGCGCGGCCGCCTTATCCTTACCCTCAACGGCGCAGGCCGATCTCTTCAGTTGGTTTAAAGGCAACGATCGTCCGAAAGCGCCTGCCGGTAAACCGCTTGAGTTTAGTCAGCCTGCCGCCTGGCGAAGCGATTTAGCGTTAACGCCGGAAGATAAGGTGACGGGCTACAACAATTTCTATGAGTTTGGCCTCGATAAAGCCGACCCGGCGGCCAATGCCGGGAGTCTGAAAACCGAACCGTGGACGTTGAAAATCAGCGGGGAAGTCGCGAAGCCATTTACGCTGGATTACGACGATTTAACACATCGTTTTCCATTAGAAGAGCGTATCTATCGAATGCGCTGCGTCGAAGCGTGGTCCATGGTCGTGCCGTGGATTGGTTTCCCTTTATATAAGCTACTCGCGCAGGCACAGCCCACCAGCCACGCTAAATATGTGGCATTCGAAACGCTATACGCGCCGGATGATATGCCAGGACAGAAAGATCGCTTTATTGGCGGCGGACTGAAATACCCTTATGTCGAAGGGCTACGTCTGGACGAAGCCATGCATCCGCTGACTCTGATGACCGTTGGCGTCTATGGTAAGGCGTTACCCCCGCAAAACGGCGCGCCCATTCGACTCATCGTTCCATGGAAGTATGGTTTTAAAGGTATTAAATCTATCGTCAGCATTAAACTCACCCGCGAACGTCCGCCAACCACCTGGAATTTGTCGGCTCCCAACGAATATGGTTTTTACGCCAATGTGAACCCGCATGTGGATCATCCACGCTGGTCTCAGGCTACCGAACGCTTTATTGGTTCAGGCGGTATCCTTGATGTGCAAAGGCAGCCGACGCTGCTGTTTAACGGCTATGCCAATGAAGTCGCTTCGCTGTATCACGGTCTCAATTTGCGGGAGAATTTTTAAGTGCGTCTGACAGCAAAACAGATAACCTGGCTAAAAGTTTGTCTGCATCTTGCCGGTTTTTTGCCGCTTCTGTGGCTCTTTTGGGCGATAAATCACGGTGGACTCAGCGCAGACCCGGTAAAGGATATCCAACACTTTACCGGCAGAACCGCGCTTAAATTTTTGCTCGCCACCTTGCTGGTTTCACCGCTGGCGCGCTACGCTAAACAGCCATTATTGATACGCACACGCCGCCTGTTGGGGTTATGGTGTTTCGTTTGGGCTACGCTGCATTTAACCAGCTATGCCTTACTGGAACTGGGGATACATAACCTGGCGTTGTTAGGAAGCGAGTTGATTTCACGCCCTTATTTGACGCTTGGGATCATTAGCTGGCTGGTGTTATTGGCGCTGACGTTGACCTCAACGCAATTTGCGCAGCGTAAATTGGGCAAACGCTGGCAAACACTGCATAACGTCGTCTATCTTGTCGCGATCCTGGCTCCCATACATTACCTGTGGTCGGTAAAGATTTTATCACCGCAACCGGTCATCTACGCGGCATTAGCGTTAGCCCTTTTAGCGTTGCGTTACCGGAAGTTTCGCCAGTGGTGGCGCTAGTTTGGTCAACTGTGCGGTCGATTGCAAAACGCAAAACAGGTAATGTCCTTTTTATGTTTCGGGTTGATTATCTTCCCTGATAAGACCAGTATTTAGCTGCCAATTGCGACGAAATAGTTATAATGTGCGACTTTACATTGCCCAACGGCGATTTTCGTTCGCAGAAAGGGTGACAATCGTGCAATGAAGGTATATTTTGTTTTTTGCCCGAAAATGGCAGAAGATAGCCACACAATGACTGGCAAATCATGAATTTCACCTTCGGGTGCTACGGCATAACAGGCAAATCAAAGATGCGCGGTATTTTACCCGCGGCAGTCATTCACATGCTTTACAGACGGCGCTAAAACGCCTGTCACAATCACACTAAACAAAGAGTACGGAACCCACTCATGGATATTCGTAAGATTAAAAAACTGATCGAGCTGGTTGAAGAATCAGGTATCTCCGAACTGGAAATTTCTGAAGGCGAAGAATCTGTTCGCATCAGCCGCACAACGGCAAACGCCGGTTTTCCGGTGATGCAGCAGGCTTATGCGGCGCCGATGATGCAGCAACCCGCTCTGTCTAACGCTGTCGCGCCAACGGCTACTCCAGCAATGGAAGCGCCTGCCGCAGCGGAAATCAGTGGTCACATCGTACGCTCCCCAATGGTTGGTACTTTCTACCGCACCCCAAGTCCGGACGCGAAAGCGTTCATCGAAGTGGGCCAGAAAGTGAACGTGGGCGATACCCTGTGCATCGTTGAAGCCATGAAAATGATGAACCAGATCGAAGCAGACAAAGCAGGTACTGTGAAAGCGATTCTGGTCGAAAGTGGTCAACCGGTAGAATTTGACGAGCCACTGGTCGTCATCGAGTAACGAGGCGAACATGTTGGATAAAATTGTCATCGCCAACCGCGGCGAGATCGCACTACGTATTCTTCGAGCCTGTAAAGAACTCGGCATCAAGACCGTCGCTGTGCACTCAAGCGCGGATCGCGATTTAAAACACGTATTGCTGGCGGATGAGACGGTCTGTATTGGTCCGGCACCGTCCGTAAAAAGTTATCTGAACATCCCGGCTATCATTAGCGCCGCTGAAATCACCGGCGCGGTGGCAATCCACCCGGGTTACGGCTTCCTTTCTGAGAACGCCAATTTTGCCGAGCAGGTTGAACGCTCCGGCTTTATCTTTATCGGCCCGAAAGCGGACACCATCCGCCTGATGGGCGATAAAGTGTCCGCGATTACCGCGATGAAAAAAGCGGGCGTGCCGACCGTACCAGGATCTGACGGCCCGCTGGGCGACGATATGAATGCGAACCGCGCTCATGCCAAACGTATTGGCTATCCGGTGATCATCAAAGCGTCCGGCGGCGGCGGCGGCCGCGGTATGCGCGTGGTTCGTAGCGATGCTGAACTGGCGCAGTCCATCTCCATGACCAAAGCGGAAGCGAAAGCGGCTTTCAGCAACGACATGGTATACATGGAAAAATACCTGGAAAATCCACGCCACATCGAAATTCAGGTGCTGGCGGACGGCCAGGGCAACGCTATCTATCTGGCGGAACGCGACTGTTCCATGCAGCGTCGCCACCAGAAAGTGGTTGAAGAAGCCCCGGCGCCAGGCATTACGCCGGAACTGCGTCGCTATATCGGCGAACGCTGCGCGAAAGCGTGCGTAGACATCGGCTATCGCGGCGCAGGGACGTTCGAATTCCTGTTCGAAAACGGCGAGTTCTATTTCATCGAAATGAACACCCGTATTCAGGTTGAACACCCGGTGACTGAAATGATTACCGGCGTCGATTTGATCAAAGAGCAGTTGCGCATCGCGGCGGGTCAGCCGCTGTCGATCACACAGGACGAAGTTGTCGTTCGAGGCCATGCGGTAGAATGCCGTATCAATGCCGAAGATCCGAACACCTTCCTGCCAAGCCCTGGCAAAATCACGCGCTTCCATGCGCCTGGCGGCTTTGGCGTTCGCTGGGAATCCCATATCTACGCGGGCTACACGGTACCGCCGTACTATGATTCCATGATCGGCAAACTCATCTGCTACGGTGAAAACCGCGACGTGGCAATTGCCCGTATGAAAAATGCCCTGCAGGAACTGATTATCGATGGTATCAAAACCAATATCGATCTGCAGACCCGCATCATGAATGACGAACACTTCCAGCACGGTGGAACTAACATCCACTATCTGGAGAAAAAACTCGGTCTTCAGGAAAAGTAATCGCACGTTAATCTCAAAAGGCCGGTGAATCCGGCCTTTTTTATTTCTGGGGATAGCGATGCCCCATCATGTACAATTCCCGCTTTCTTCACCCATAAGGGACAAAAAATGGACGCTCGTTTTGTTCAGGCCCATAAAGAGGCGCGCTGGGCGCTGTGGCTGACCCTTTGCTATCTGGCGGCATGGTTAGTGGCTGCTTACTTACCTGGAGACTCGCCGGGAATTACCGGTCTGCCGCACTGGTTCGAGATGGCCTGCTTATTGACGCCGCTGGTCTTTATTTTGCTGTGCTGGGCGATGGTGAAATTCATTTATCGCGATATTCCGCTGGAGGATGACGATGCAGCTTGAGGTCATTCTACCGCTGGTAGCCTATCTGGTCGTGGTCTTCGGGGTCTCGATTTACGCTATGCGCAAGCGTACCGCCGGCACCTTTTTAAACGAATATTTTCTTGGCAGCCGTTCGATGGGCGGGATCGTGCTCGCGATGACGCTTACCGCCACCTATATTAGCGCCAGTTCATTTATCGGCGGTCCCGGCGCGGCTTATAAATACGGTCTGGGCTGGGTCTTGCTGGCGATGATCCAGCTTCCCGCCGTCTGGCTTTCACTGGGTATTCTGGGTAAAAAATTCGCTATCCTGGCGCGTCGCTATAATGCCGTCACGCTTAACGATATGCTATTCGCTCGTTACCAAAGCCGCCTGCTGGTGTGGTTGGCAAGCCTGAGTTTATTGGTCGCGTTTATTGGCGCAATGACCGTACAATTTATCGGCGGCGCGCGACTGCTGGAAACCGCGGCAGGGATTCCCTACGAAACCGGCCTGCTAATATTTGGCGTCAGTATCGCACTCTATACGGCGTTTGGCGGCTTTCGCGCCAGCGTACTTAACGATACGCTACAGGGCCTGGTGATGCTGGTCGGCACGATAGTGCTGCTGGTGGGCGTGATCCATGCGGCGGGCGGTCTAAGTCAGGCCGTTGACACGCTGCACGCTCTCGACCCCAAACTGGTAACGCCGCAGGGCGCCGATGACATACTTTCTCCCGCCTTTATGACCTCTTTTTGGGTACTGGTCTGTTTTGGTGTGATTGGCCTGCCGCATACGGCGGTGCGCTGCATCTCCTATAAAGACAGTAAAGCGGTACACCGGGGCATTATTATCGGTACGATTGTCGTGGCGATTTTAATGTTCGGGATGCACCTTGCCGGCGCGCTGGGTCGCGCGGTGCTTCCGGATCTGACGGTGCCGGACCTGGTGATCCCAACGCTAATGGTGAAAGTTTTGCCGCCGTTTGCCGCCGGGATCTTCCTCGCTGCGCCAATGGCGGCGATCATGTCAACAATTAACGCCCAACTGCTGCAAAGTTCCGCGACGATCATTAAAGATCTCTATCTCAACCTGCGCCCCGATCAGATGCAAAATGAGATCCGGCTGAAGCGTATGTCGGCAGCGATTACATTACTGCTAGGCGCGCTGTTGCTGCTGGCCGCATGGAAACCGCCAGAGATGATCATTTGGCTCAACCTGCTGGCGTTTGGCGGCCTGGAAGCGGTGTTCTTATGGCCGCTGGTACTGGGCCTTTACTGGGAGCGGGCAAACGCGGCAGGCGCGCTAAGCGCCATGATCGTGGGCGGCGTGCTATATGCCCTGCTTGCCACATTTAATATTCAGTACCTGGGCTTTCATCCGATTGTGCCCGCGTTACTGTTAAGTTTATTGGCTTTTCTGATCGGAAACCGATTCGGCTCTTCCGCTTCGCAAGCCACCGTATTGTCTACTGATAAATAAAGAGTTTTGCCATGCCATGGATCCAATTGAAACTGAATACCACCGGCGCGAATGCTGAAGAGCTGAGTGATGCGCTGATGGAAGCGGGCGCCGTTTCCATTACCTTTCAGGATACGCACGATACGCCGGTTTTTGAGCCGTTGCCGGGCGAAACCCGTCTGTGGGGCGATACCGATGTGATCGGTCTGTTCGACGCCGAAACCGACATGAAAGAAGTTGTCGCGATTCTGGAGCAACATCGGCTGCTGGGTGCCGGATTTGCCCATAAAATCGAACAACTGGAAGATAAAGACTGGGAACGCGAATGGATGGATAATTTCCATCCGATGCGTTTTGGCGAGCGTCTGTGGATTTGTCCCAGCTGGCGTGACATTCCGGACGAGAATGCCGTCAACGTGATGCTCGACCCGGGACTGGCGTTCGGTACGGGTACGCACCCCACCACCTCTTTATGTCTGCAATGGCTGGACGGGCTCGATCTCAACGGCAAAACCGTGATCGACTTTGGCTGCGGTTCAGGCATTCTGGCGATTGCCGCGCTGAAGCTGGGAGCGGCAAAGGCGATTGGTATTGATATCGATCCGCAAGCTATTCAGGCCAGTCGCGATAATGCCGAACGCAACGGCGTGTCTGACCGGCTGGAGCTGTACCTGCCGAAAGACCAGCCAGAAGCCATGAAAGCCGACGTGGTCGTCGCTAACATCCTGGCAGGCCCATTACGCGAACTGGCCCCGTTAATCAGCGTACTGCCCGTTGAGGGCGGTCTGCTGGGGCTTTCAGGTATTCTAGCCAGCCAGGCGGAAAGCGTCTGCGATGCTTACGCCGAGCTTTTCACTCTCGACCCGGTCGTCGAAAAAGAAGAGTGGTGCCGCATTACTGGCCGTAAAAAATAATTCTTGTCAGCGTGGTCGCCCGGCCACGCTTTTCTCCACACAACTGCCTTAACGCCTTTCAGGCACCGAGACATCATTAAATTCATCAAATGAATGCCTGAAATGACTTCTTTGTCACTATCCGTCTGGATGATCAGCTGCTACCAGCGGACAAAAGGTACTGGCGTTTTAACGGGTCACAGCCATCGCCCTCGTGCTTAGTAATGCTGTCCGGGTTGTTCTGCAGCATCCGCTAACGCGCTCTTCAGCACAGCTGGGAAAATTTATGCGTGCCATTCATGAACACAAAAGCGCGTCTGTGCGCCCCCTTCCGACTGGCAACGGAGAAAAGTCACGCGCAGCGGGAAGTGATCTTGTCCTGAAACGAGACGGCGATCCCATTCATTTGGGGTAATTAGCTTATAAAAAAAGCAGATTATTCCGCTTATCTTGTTTCTGGTCGAAGAAATAGAGAGAAGTTACGGGAATTTGTAAGCGCGTACAAAACCGCCGACAATAAATAACCCTATGATTTTACTGAATTATAAATTTATTTTGCTGTTTTTAAGCACGATTCATTGATCTACAACAGTGGATTGTTCAAAGTTTGGCCTTTCATCTCGTGCAAAAAATGCGTAATATACGCCGCCTTGCAGTCACAGTATGGTCATTTCTTAACTCATGCGCATCGGACAATATCAGCTCAGAAATCGCCTGATCGCAGCGCCCATGGCTGGCATTACTGACAGACCTTTCCGGACGCTGTGCTATGAGATGGGAGCAGGATTGACAGTATCCGAGATGATGTCTTCTAACCCGCAAGTGTGGGAAAGCGATAAATCTCGTTTACGGATGGTGCACGTTGATGAGCCAGGTATTCGCACGGTGCAAATTGCCGGTAGCGACCCTGTTGAGATGGCCGATGCCGCACGTATTAACGTGGAAAGCGGCGCCCAGATTATTGATATCAATATGGGGTGCCCGGCGAAGAAAGTGAATCGTAAGCTGGCAGGTTCAGCCCTCTTGCAGTACCCGGATTTAGTGAAGTCTATACTCATCGGGGTCGTAAACGCGGTGGACGTTCCTGTGACTCTCAAGATTCGCACCGGCTGGGCGCCGGAACACCGTAACTGCGTAGAGATTGCCCAACTGGCTGAAGATTGTGGTATTCAGGCTCTGACCATCCATGGCCGCACCCGCGCCTGTTTGTTCAACGGAGAAGCTGAATACGACAGTATTCGGGCAGTTAAGCAGAAAGTTTCCATTCCGATTATCGCGAATGGCGACATTACTAACCCGCATAAAGCCAGAGCTGTTCTCGACTATACAGGGGCGGATGCCCTGATGATAGGCCGCGCAGCTCAGGGAAGACCCTGGATCTTTCGGGAAATCCAGCATTATCTGGACACTGGGGAGCTGCTTCCGCCGCTGCCGCTGGCAGAGGTAAAGCGCTTGCTTTGCACGCATGTTCGGGAACTGCATGACTTTTACGGTCAGGCAAAAGGGTACCGAATCGCGCGTAAACACGTCTCCTGGTATCTCCAGGAGCACGCTCCAGACGACCAGTTTCGGCGCACATTCAACGCTATTGAGGACGCCAGCGAACAGCTGGAGGCGTTGGAGGCATACTTCGAAAATTTTGCGTAAACAGAAATAAAGAGCTGACAGAACTATGTTCGAACAACGCGTAAATTCTGACGTACTGACCGTTTCTACCGTTAACTCTCAGGATCAGGTAACCCAAAAACCCCTGCGTGACTCGGTTAAACAGGCACTGAAGAACTATTTTGCTCAACTGAATGGTCAGGACGTTAATGACCTGTATGAGCTGGTACTGGCTGAAGTAGAACAGCCCCTGTTGGACATGGTGATGCAATACACCCGTGGTAACCAGACCCGTGCTGCTCTGATGATGGGCATCAACCGTGGTACGCTGCGTAAAAAATTAAAAAAATACGGCATGAACTAATTTCGATTAGCTAACTGCTTGTTTAAAAAGGCGCTACTCGGCATGGGGAAGCGCCTTTTTTATACGCATCACATGGAATTTGGTCATGAAAGCGGAATGTGAACCTCAGTACTTTGGCGATGAATCGAAGAAGATTATTCACGGTGACGCGCTAACAGAACTTAAAAAACTGCCTTCTGAAAGCATTGACTTAATTTTTGCCGATCCACCTTACAATATCGGAAAAGATTTCGACGGTATGGTGGAATCCTGGGACGAAGCGTCTTTTCTGGCCTGGCTGTATGAATGCATTGATGAGTGCCACCGCGTACTGAAGAAACACGGCACCATGTACATCATGAATAGCACAGAAAATATGCCGTATATCGATCTCAAATGCCGAACGCTTTTTACCATCAAAAGCCGTATCGTCTGGTCCTATGATAGTTCCGGGGTGCAGGCGAAAAAATACTTTGGTTCTATGTATGAACCGATCCTGATGATGGTAAAGAACCCGAAAAGCTATACCTTTAACCGTGACGCGATTCTGGTCGAGACCACCACGGGCGCTAAGCGCGCGCTAATCGATTATCGAAAAAACCCGCCCCAACCATACAATCAGAAAAAAGTGCCGGGCAACGTCTGGTCATTTCCTCGCGTACGTTATCTGATGGATGAATATGAAAACCATCCTACGCAAAAGCCCAGCGCGCTGTTAAAACGGATCATACTGGCCTCTTCTAACCCGAGCGATACTGTATTGGACCCTTTCGCGGGCAGTTTCACCACAGGCGCTGTCGCAGCGGCGTCAGGTCGTAAGTTTATCGGTATTGAACTCAATAATGAGTACGTAAAAATGGGGCTCAGAAGATTGAGCGTCACTTCGCATTATTCAGAAAATGAACTTGCAAAAGTCAAAAAGAGAAAAACACAAAACCTGTCCAAAAAGCAGCGAAATGTCGGGATAAACGCGCTATCTTCAGAGAAGTAAAAGCATTGTAAGTCCGCTTTTCAGCGTCAAAATTTCATGTATATTCCCAGCACGCATGGGCATGAATACACAGGATTTGACGATGATACGTAAGTATTGGTGGCTGGTTGTTTTTGCCGTCTCCGTTTTTCTTTTTGATGCGCTTTTGATGCAATGGATCGAATTGATGGCAACTGAACAGGATAAGTGCCGAAACATGGATTCGGTTAACCCTCTTAAATTGATCAATTGTACCGATCTGGAGTAGCGAACCGGGCGATTTAACCTATGATTATTTATCACCCGGATTTCTTTTATCCCTTATAAAAACAGGGAATTAAAACACGTTGAGGATAAAAGAAGGGGTGATACTGTCTCGTCCTTTTCTTTTCCTGCATAACCAATGAGCTAATGATACATGCCGGTTAGTGAGTACAACCACATCCTTGTGGCGGTTTCATTTGCTGTCGCTATTTTTGCGTCCTATACCGCATTAAATATGGCCGGACGCGTAGCCGGAAGCGCCCGATCAAACGCCAGAATATGGCTAATGGGCGGCGGCTTCGCGCTGGGCGTCGGTATTTGGGCGATGCATTTTGTCGGGATGCTGGCGATGGATCACGCGATGAACATGCGCTTCGATCCGTTCCTCACCGGCCTCTCCATGCTGATCGCGATCGGCTCCTCCCTGTTTGCGCTATGGCTGGTCAGCGCTGAAAAACTGCGCCTGCGCCGTTTACTGCCGGGCGCGCTGGTGATGGGACTGGGCATCAGCGCAATGCATTATACCGGGATGGCGGCGCTGCAATTTGCTTCCATTATCGTCTGGAATAGCGCGTGGGTTGCCCTCTCTATCATTATCGCGCTACTGGCGTCCTGCGGCGCGCTGTGGCTCACGTTCCGCCTGCGTCATGAGGGAACAGATGTCGCCCTGAGGCGAGCAGGCGCTGCGGTATTAATGGGGATAGCTATCGCCGGCATGCATTACGCCGGCATGAAGGCCGCACACTTTCCCCAAAACTGGCCGATGGAGCATCGTGGCGTCGATAGCAACTGGCTGGCTGTTCTTGTCAGCGTGGTCGCGCTGACTATCCTGGGCATTACTCTTCTGGTTTCTTTATTTGACGCCCGGCTTCAGGCCCGCACCGCACTACTTGCCTCTTCGCTGGCGCAGGCGAACCAGGAACTGGCGCAGTTGGCGCTGCATGATACGCTCACCCGTTTACCAAACCGGGTACTCCTTGAAGATCGTCTGGAACAGGCCATCAGCAAAGCGAATCGGGAAAGCACGTCTTTCGCGCTACTGTTTATGGATCTGGATGGCTTTAAAGCCGTTAATGACGCTTATGGTCATGATATCGGCGATAAGCTACTGGTAGCGGTCACGCATCGTCTGAACCAACCGCTGAGCGGGCAGTTTACCCTGGCGCGGATTGGCGGCGACGAATTTGTGCTGCTTGCAGAAGTCAGCGCGCCTGACGAAGCGGCTTCCCTTGCCAGCGCGCTGGTACATTCGATAGATGCGCCCTTTACGATAGATCCGTACGAACTGGTCGTCACCCTTAGCGTGGGAATAGCGCTCTATCCGCTGGACGGAAAAAACGAACGGGAACTGATGTTCAACGCCGATGCCGCAATGTACCACACGAAACATACGGGGCGTAACGGATACCATTTCTTTCAGCCATCAATGAATATGCTGGCGCAAACCCAGCTTCAGCTAATGAATGACCTGTGGCTGGCGCTGGAAAGACAAGAGCTCAGGCTGGTGTACCAGCCTAAATTTCAGGCTCCTGCCGGCCCCATTGTAGGATTTGAGGCCCTGTTGCGCTGGTATCATCCAAAACAAGGCGTACTGAATCCTGACCAGTTTTTACCGCTGGCGGAAAAAACGGGTCTTATCGTCACTATCGGTAGCTGGGTGATAGACGAGGCGTGTCGACAGCTACGCGAGTGGCACTTACAGGGATACGCCTTATGGTCAGTGGCGGTAAATCTTTCCGCCTTACAATTTGAGCAGCCCGGCCTTGTGGACACCATTACGCGGAGCCTGGCCCGACACAGTATCCGTCCCGATTTATTGATTCTGGAAATCACCGAAACCACGGCGATGAACAAGCCAGAGCAAAGCGTCGCTATACTCACCAGATTAACGGAAATGGGGGTTAAGGCCTCTATTGACGACTTTGGCACCGGTTATTCCAGCCTTCTCTATCTGAAACGTCTTCCGGCGTGCGAACTAAAAATTGATCGCGCTTTCGTACATGAACTCAGCGAGGCAAGCGACGGCGCGACCATTGTTGCGGCTATTGTCGCGCTGGCGAAAGCGTTAAATCTGCAAATTGTGGCAGAAGGGGTAGAAAATGAAACGCAGCAACAATTTTTGACCCAGTTAGGATGCCATACACTTCAGGGGTTCCTGCTTGGCAAGCCGCGTACGGCAGAGGAAATTGCTCGCGATATTCGGGACCCTGCCAATATATTCACAAGGTCAATATATAATATCAACTCAAAATAATCTCAGGCTTCTTCCGCCTGTTGTTCATTTGGCATTAATTGCCTCACACTGCCATCCGGGCTTAGCATTTTTAATACATTATCGACTAATGCAGGCGCCTGCTTATAAAGATCATAACTTGTGGGATTCATTAACCAGTTCTTTACTATTCCGCTAAAACTACCATGCAGAATAATTAATATGACATCCAGATCAAGACTGCCTGAGATCAGCTTTTTATCCATACATCGCTGTAATACTTCAAGCAGCGACTGATGATGGAAACCAATCTTCTCCCGAATGGCCTGTTCCGATATCATACCATTATGGAATTCACATTTATGATATAAAATCTGCATTAATGCCTGCTGACGAGGCACTGCCGCAATATATTGTAAGGCTGCAATAAATTTCTCTCGTAGATCCTGTAAAGGATTATCATTCCAGCATCCCGTAAGCCTATCCTGAATAAGTTCGCGTAAAGGTGGTTGCTGTAACCAAACCTCATTAAACAACTGCGTTTTATTCTCAAAGTGCCAGTAGATGGCGCCCCGCGTGACATCAGCGGCATCAGCGATATCATTCAGCGTCGTGTTGGCAACGCCGCGCAAAGCGAACTGCGCAATAGCGGTTTCAATCAAATGTTGCCGCGTTTTAAGCGCATCCGCCTTCGTTTTCTTCGCCATAATTAAGATATCCTGGACCATAAAAACGATAAATACGCTGATAAAATACTCAGCACAAAAAACAACTTTATCATGTCCTTTTTAGTCAGACGAGAGACAGCTATTTTTATTTCGCACAATATCGCCAAATCAATAATAAAAACAAATAAATTAATAAAACATATTCATATAAAATATATATTTCTATTTATGTTATTCAACATCATGATTTTACTAATCGGGACATTATGAAACGACAGGGAATAGTTCTTTTTTTTGCTTTTATGTGCCGTGAACCCCATCCCAAAATAAGTATTGCTTACATCACAAGCTAATAATTTGTAGGATACCCCACTGCTATTCTATTTTTCGCGCGTTAACGCCTTACCGTTATCCGGTGAATAACGAGCTTTCGGTTTTTTAAGGAACAGTAATGACGAAACATGCCAGGTTTTCACTCCTGCCCTCATTCATCATATTCTCTGCTGCGCTGCTGGCCGGTTGTAATGACCAGGGAGATACCTAGGCTCATGCCGGCGAGCCGCAAGTCACCGTCCACGTGGTCGAAACAGCGCCGCTAGCCGTAACGACCGAACTTCCCGGACGTACGTCCGCATTTCGCATTGCGGAGGTTCGCCCCCAGGTGAGCGGGATCGTGCTTAAAAGAAACTTCACCGAAGGTAGCGATGTAGAGGCCGGGCAGTCGCTTTATCAGATCGATCCTGCCACTTATCAGGCCGATTATGACAGAGCTAAAGGCGAACTTGCTAAAAGCGAAGCGGCTGCGGCTATCGCGCACCTGACGGTCAAACGCTATGTTCCACTGGTCGGCACAAAATATATCAGCCAACAGGAATATGATCAGGCGATTGCCGACGCCCGCCAGGCCGATGCCGCCGTTGTGGCGGCAAAAGCCGCTGTTGAAAGCGCGCGTATTAACCTTGCGTATACCAAAGTCACCTCGCCCATCAGCGGGCGTATAGGAAAATCTAATGTGACTGAAGGCGCGCTGGTGACTAATGGTCAGTCAACTGAACTGGCTACCGTGCAACAACTCGACCCGATTTATGTCGACGTGACGCAATCAAGCAACGACTTTATGCGACTCAAGCAATCCGTCGAACAAGGTAACCTGCATAAAGACAGCGCCAGTAGCACGGTTCAACTGGTAATGGAAAATGGTCAGGTCTACCCGATTAAAGGCACGCTGCAATTTTCCGACGTTACCGTAGATGAAAGCACCGGCTCTATCACGCTCAGGGCAGTTTTCCCTAACCCGCAACACAGTCTGCTTCCCGGTATGTTTGTGCGCGCCCGCATTGATGAAGGCGTCCAGCCCAATGCCATCCTTGTCCCCCAGCAGGGCGTAACCCGCACGCCGCGCGGCGACGCAATGGTGATGGTGGTTAACGATAAAAGCCAGGTTGAAGCCCGCAATGTCGTGGCGGCTCAGGCTATTGGCGATAAATGGCTCATCAGCGAAGGGTTAAAACCGGGCGATAAGGTCATCGTCAGCGGCTTACAAAAAGCGCGACCGGGCGTCCAGGTGAAAGCCACTACCGATGCTCCTGCAGCGAAAACGGCGCAATAAGGTAACCGTACATGGCAAACTTTTTTATTAGACGTCCTATTTTCGCCTGGGTTCTGGCCATTATCCTGATGATGGCTGGCGCACTGGCAATAATGCAACTTCCCGTTGCGCAGTATCCAACCATTGCGCCGCCAGCGGTTTCTATTTCTGCAACCTATCCTGGCGCGGATGCGCAGACGGTACAGGATACGGTTACTCAGGTTATCGAACAAAATATGAACGGTATCGATAACCTGATGTATATGTCCTCTACCAGCGACTCTGCTGGTAGCGTGACCATCACCCTGACCTTCCAGTCCGGAACCGATCCGGATATCGCGCAGGTTCAGGTGCAAAATAAATTGCAGCTCGCCACGCCTTTACTGCCGCAAGAAGTCCAGCAGCAGGGGATTAGCGTTGAAAAGTCCAGCAGCAGCTTTTTGATGGTCGCCGGGTTCGTCTCGGATAATCCGAACACTACCCAGGACGACATCTCTGACTATGTCGCCTCTAACATTAAGGATTCTATCAGCCGTCTGAATGGTGTGGGCGACGTTCAGCTATTTGGCGCACAGTACGCCATGCGTATCTGGCTGGATGCGAATCTGCTAAATAAATACCAGCTCACGCCAGTTGATGTCATCAACCAGTTAAAAGTACAGAACGACCAGATTGCGGCAGGCCAACTGGGCGGCACGCCAGCATTACCGGGCCAGCAGCTTAACGCCTCAATCATCGCCCAAACGCGTCTGAAAGATCCGCAAGAGTTCGGCAAAGTTACGTTGCGTGTCAATACCGACGGTTCTGTCGTCCATCTCAAAGATGTCGCGCGTATTGAGCTTGGCGGTGAAAACTATAACGTTGTAGCGCGCATTAACGGTAAACCAGCCTCCGGTCTCGGTATTAAACTGGCGACCGGCGCTAACGCGCTGGATACCGCAACCGCAATCAAAGCGAAACTGGCGGAACTGCAGCCTTTCTTCCCTCAGGGAATGAAGGTGGTTTATCCTTATGACACAACGCCCTTCGTAAAAATATCTATCCACGAAGTGGTAAAAACGCTGTTTGAAGCGATTATTCTGGTGTTCCTGGTAATGTATCTGTTCTTACAGAATATCCGGGCAACTCTGATTCCTACCATTGCTGTTCCTGTCGTGTTGCTAGGCACTTTTGCGGTACTCGCCGCCTTTGGCTACTCCATCAATACCCTGACGATGTTTGGTATGGTACTGGCGATAGGGCTATTGGTTGACGATGCGATAGTGGTCGTAGAAAACGTTGAACGTGTAATGATGGAGGATAACCTTTCTCCCCGAGAGGCGACGGAAAAATCCATGTCGCAGATTCAGGGAGCGCTGGTAGGTATCGCGATGGTACTGTCTGCGGTATTTATCCCGATGGCCTTTTTTGGCGGCT
Organism: Salmonella sp. SAL04162; assembly: GCF_046551535.1. Classification (NCBI taxonomy): domain Bacteria; kingdom Pseudomonadati; phylum Pseudomonadota; class Gammaproteobacteria; order Enterobacterales; family Enterobacteriaceae; genus Salmonella; species Salmonella sp. SAL04162. Next base: position 3,265 of record NZ_JBGDVX010000021.1, on the reverse strand, counting down.
CGACCGGGGCAATTTATCGCCAGTTCTCTATTACTATTGTTTCAGCAATGGCGCTATCCGTTCTGGTTGCGTTGATTCTGACGCCAGCGCTGTGCGCTACGCTGCTTAAACCTGTATCTGCTGAACATCACGAGAAAAAAAGCGGCTTCTTTGGCTGGTTCAATACCAGGTTTGATCACAGCGTTAACCACTATACTAACAGCGTAAGCGGTATCGTGCGTAATACGGGTCGCTATCTCATTATCTATCTACTTATTGTAGTCGGAATGGCGGTTCTGTTTTTACGCCTCCCGACCTCCTTCCTGCCGGAAGAAGATCAGGGGGTATTCCTGACTATGATTCAGCTCCCCTCTGGCGCTACGCAAGAACGTACGCAGAATGTGCTGGATCAAGTCACTCATTACTACCTGAATAATGAAAAAGCGAACGTCGAAAGCGTGTTTACCGTAAACGGCTTTAGCTTTAGCGGTCAGGGACAAAACTCAGGGATGGCATTTGTCAGCCTTAAACCCTGGGAAGAGCGTAACGGTGAAGAAAATAGCGTCGAAGCCGTTATCGCCAGAGCGACACGCGCCTTCAGCCAGATTCGCGACGGGTTGGTGTTCCCCTTCAACATGCCGGCAATTGTCGAGTTAGGTACCGCGACAGGTTTCGACTTTGAGCTGATTGATCAGGGAGGACTCGGTCACGATGCGTTAACAAAAGCGCGTAATCAACTCCTGGGTATGGTCGCGAAGCATCCTGATCTATTAGTGCGCGTACGCCCGAACGGGCTGGAAGACACGCCACAGTTCAAGCTGGATGTCGATCAAGAAAAAGCGCAGGCGCTCGGTGTTTCGCTGTCTGATATCAACGAAACCATCTCCGCGGCGTTGGGCGGCTATTACGTTAACGACTTTATCGATCGCGGACGAGTGAAAAAAGTATACGTTCAGGCTGACGCTCAGTTCCGTATGCTGCCGGGAGATATCAACAATCTTTATGTACGCAGCGCCAATGGCGAGATGGTGCCCTTCTCTACCTTTAGCTCAGCACGGTGGATTTATGGTTCGCCACGCCTGGAACGCTATAACGGGATGCCGTCAATGGAACTGCTCGGTGAAGCAGCGCCCGGACGAAGTACCGGTGAAGCCATGTCGTTAATGGAAAATCTGGCTTCACAGCTGCCAAACGGTATTGGCTATGACTGGACAGGTATGTCGTATCAGGAACGGTTGTCAGGTAACCAGGCGCCGGCGCTGTACGCAATCTCACTCATTGTCGTTTTCCTCTGCCTTGCCGCTCTGTATGAAAGCTGGTCAATTCCGTTCTCGGTAATGCTGGTCGTACCGCTCGGCGTGGTTGGCGCTCTGCTTGCAGCGTCATTGCGCGGTCTGAACAATGACGTTTACTTCCAGGTTGGCTTGTTAACCACTATTGGCCTTTCTGCTAAAAACGCCATCCTGATTGTTGAGTTCGCCAAAGATCTTATGGAGAAAGAAGGACGTGGATTGATTGAAGCGACGCTGGAAGCATCCCGTATGCGTTTACGTCCTATTCTAATGACCTCGCTGGCCTTTATTCTCGGGGTAATGCCGTTAGTTATCAGTCGTGGCGCAGGTAGTGGGGCACAGAACGCAGTAGGCACAGGGGTTATGGGGGGAATGTTAACCGCAACCTTATTAGCTATCTTCTTCGTGCCAGTATTCTTCGTTGTTGTAAAACGCCGATTTAATCGCCATCATGATTAACCGGTAAACAGAGGCGTCTTCGGACGCCTTTTTAAACGGTACGTCTTTATCTCCGCTATTCCCCCCTCTCCGCTTACTTTTTCATTCTCCATAGTTTTTACAATTCACATGAATTGAGATGATTCCTCATGTCGGCCATTTTTTCTGTGGTGGTAAAATAACTCCCGTTTTCGCAGCGGTTAGAGCCAGCATTTACGTTGCTGTACTTCGCGAAACGCTGATTAATGAGGTAACACCATGAAAAGACTAATTCCAGTTGCATTGCTTACCACCTTATTGGCAGGTTGTGCACATGATTCTCCCTGCGTACCGGTTTATGACGATCAAGGGCGGCTGGTTCATACCAATACATGTATGAAAGGTACAACGCAGGATAACTGGGAGACAGCAGGCGCTATTGCTGGCGGCGCTGCGGCGGTAGCAGGGTTGACGATGGGTATCATTGCGCTTTCTAAATGATACATGCAGGCGCGGCAATGCCGCGCTTTCAGTAATAATATAAAGGTCGTAAGGATACTCAGCGACGTAATCTGTTCAGCCTATCCCCCGAAAGTTAACACGATAAAACGCTCTCTTTTCTTACTCGCCCATCCCGATAGTATTTATTCTATTCCTTGTCCGATGCAGACAAAATTGTAGCTTGATAGCATCGTAAGCCGCATTACAAACAGGCTTTATACAGTAAGACTTAGAGCGTGGTCCATTAGGCGTAATTATCGCAGACAGTCTGGATAAAAACCGGAGCATACACGTAATACATGAGGATTTTGAGCACTGTCCCAGGGCCAAACTGGCAAATAAAATAGCCTAATGGACCAGATTCTTAGTCCTCAGCGAATATCTCTATTGCTTATTAGAGGCGTAAGTAAAAGCCGTTTGTACATCTACTTCAGCACGGTTCACATTCGATGGTTCAGGCGGATATATGGCGGGAAATCACGTTTACTAAAACGGTTTTTATCCACCCTACGAAGATGTTATATACCCAAAATAATTCAAGTTGCTTAAAGGCGGCAAGGGAGTGAGTCCCCAGGAGCATAGATAACTATGTGACTGGGGTGAGCGACAAATCTGCCGGGAGCAGATTTGAACGTCGCGTGCGACGGCCCGTCAGGGCAAGGCCCATGAATGGGCCGAGTAATCCGTAGCCAACACATAAGCGACTTGAAGTATGAAGGGTATAAACCAAATATAAAACGCGTCGGCGCCATTATCCGATAACTTTTTCCATAGAAAGATAAATGCAAAAAGGCCCAATCTTTCGATTGGGCCTTTTGCTTTATTTGATGTCTGGCAGTTTATGGCGGGCGTCCTGCCCGCCACCCTACGGGCCGTTGCTGCGCAACGTTCAAATCCGCTCCCGGCGGATTTCTCCTCCTCAGGAGAGTGCTCACCGACAAAAAACAGATAAAACAAAAGGCCCAGTCTTTCGACTGAGCCTTTTGTTTTATTTGATGTCTGGCAGTTCCCTACTCTCGCATGGGGAGACCCCACACTACCATCGGCGCTACGGCGTTTCACTTCTGAGTTCGGCA
>NZ_JBGDVX010000020.1:0-62148 GCF_046551535.1 Salmonella sp. SAL04162 | reverse complement strand
TGAAATACAAAACGCCCGATGATGTTCATCAGGCGTTTTACAGACAAAAAACTGTCAACCTATATCAGGACTAGTCAGCTAAAAGCCTGTTCGACGCGCGCAATTCCGTCTTCTAACGTCGCCGCCTCTCCCGTCGCAACCAGACAACAGGCCATTTGCGTTTTTAATGATTGCGGCACCGGCTCGCGGCCGGCAAGGCAGCGCTCAATCCAGCGCGCGGTGATTTCAGGATCTTTAGTCGCAGGCAGTGAAAGCGGCTCGTCGTGCGTGTCGCTCTGACGCTCATGCAGTACCTGCACGCCACGGCTATCAATCAGGCTGATTTGCGGACAGCGTTGCGGGTTGGCATAGACTTCGCCTTCGGTACCATGCATCAGCAAAGCCCGCCCGCCGATGCGGCTAAAAAAGGTCGCCACACGCGGGACATATTCAGGGTGAGAAACGCTTGATAAACGCAGCGCGGCATCCTCAGCAAATGGCGTCGCCAGCTTGGCCAGTGAATGCGCGCTGTTGCGCACGCCCATCCGCCAGCGCATCGCCAGCTGTTTTTCCAGCGGCGGGCAGAGCGCGCTCACCGGGATAAACACCGGCTGGTGCCCGTCCAGTTTGGCCTGCGCTTGTCCACCGTGTAGAGTGGGGACAATCCCCATCAGCGCAAATATTGTTTCCGTCAGTACACGGGTCGGATCTTCGCTGACGCCGTGTACTACGACTGGAAAGCCCAATTTATGCAGCAGGATAGCCAGCAACGGCGTTAAATTCGCCTGTTTACGCGCGCCGTTATAGCTGGGAATAACGACCGGCAACGGCCTATCTGCGGGCGGTGTCAGTTTGATGGTATGATTCTGCATGGCTTCATAAAAGCCCAGCATTTCGGCTTCGCCTTCGCCTTTAATACGCAGCGCCATCAATATACTGCCCATTTCCAGGTCGGGGATGTCGCCATTCAGCATTCGGGTATACAAACCGCGCGCGGTGTCCAGATCCAGATCGCGGGCGTGATTTTTACCTCGCCCGATCTCTTTGATGATCTTGCGATAATCCATTGAAAGCTCCTTGAAGTGTGCTCACAGCATTAACGCCGTCGGCGGCGTGCAGGTTTTGCTTTTGGTTTTACTATAACGTCTGGCACGGCAGGCTGCTCTATCGGAAAAACAGGTAAGGCATTCAGTAAACGCTGTCCGTAGTTTTTGGTCAACAACCGCTTATCATAAATGACCACTTCTCCCCGACAGGCATGGCTACGGATCAATCGCCCTACCTGCTGAATTAAATTAAAAGACGCGCTTGGTAAGCTTTGTACCTCAAACGGATAACGATTCAGGCTTTTTAGCCATTCGCCTTCGGTGATCACAACCGGGCTGTCGATCGGCGGGAAGGCAATTTTATGGATATGGACCTGCGTCAGCAGCTCGCCTTTAAGATCCAGCCCTTCGGCAAAAGACTGAAGCCCAACCAGCACGCTGCGTTCGCCGCTCTCCACCCGTTTACGGTGTAGCTCCACCAGCCGGTAACGCGGCTGGTCGCCCTGAACCAGGAGGAGTAAGCGCACATCAGCGACATGCTCCAGAAAACGCTGCATCGCCCGCCCGCTGGCGAACAGTACCAGCATACCATGATGTTTTTTGCTCTCCAGTTGCTCACGAAAATAGGCCGCCATTTCGGCAATATGCTGCTCTTCGTTATCAATGGTGGGTTCGTAGCGCATTTGAGGAATCACCAGTTTCCCCTGTTCCACATGATTAAACGGCGAATCCAGCGCCACAAAGCGGTCGCCGGCTTTTTCTTTTAAGCCGCTCATTTCCTGCAGGCGCGAAAAGCTATTGAGCGAGCGCAGTGTCGCCGAGGTGACAATAATGTGCGGTACGCTGCGCCATAACAATCTTTCCAGCTGATCGCTGACGCGGATACCGACACAATGGAACCAGACGTGGAGTTGCCCTTCGCGTATTTCACGCGTCGCCCATTTGGACACCGGCGCGCCTGAAGACTGCGCCATCGAAGCCAGTCGCCATAATTTACTTTGCGCCTCGAACATTCCCAGCGCCCGATTCATCTGTAAAATCACCCGATGCAAACGCACAATATCGTGCGACCCGGTTTTTTCGCTGAGATCGTTGAGAAAGGATTCCGCCAGTCCACGCAGCGTCTCGGTCAGCTTCGCCAGTCGCTGGCAGATTTCCATGACCTCATCAGGCAACTCGCCCATTGCAAAACGGTGCTCCGCCTCCTGCGCTGCGGGCATATACAGATTAAGAATGGCATTGAGCGAGGCGATCAGTTCGTACACCTCCTCGCAATGGGCGTTAAGTCGCTCAGGATTCGCTAACGGCGGCGTGGTCTTAGGGCGAAATTGCTCCATGCAGGTCGCCACCAGTTTGCTGAACAGGTCCAGTTGCAAGCGATACCAGGAGGCGGTAATTTCCGCGCTCATCTCCAGCGCATCGCGAGCGACATCGGGCAGATGATGACCTTCATCCAGTACCAACAGCAGATGCTTTGGTTCCGGCAGTACGGCTTCACTTTCCATCGCCGCCATTACCAGCGCGTGATTCGCCACCACGACTTCCGCTTCCTGTATTTCACGTCGGGCGACAAAGAATGGACATTCGCGGTAATAGTGACAGTTGCGGTTCAGACAACTGGCTTTATCGGTACTTAATCGCCGCCACAGATCGTCGTCAATAGCAATGTCGGTATGATCCCGCAGACCATCCCATTTGTAACCGTCAAGATCCCCTTTCAGCCTGGCGCAGCGCTTTTGCTCTTCCTGGTTGTTAGGCGTCAGTTCGTCATCAAGAAAGGCGAGCAGATCCTGCTGCGTAGGCTCGCTACTGGCGAGCGCCGCCAGGTTTCGCGGACACACGTAGCGCCCGCGGCCAAAGGCGGCGGTAAAACGCAGATCGGGGATGATTTTTCGTAGCAGCGGCAAATCTTTGCTAAAGATCTGATCCTGTAACGCCACGTTAGCGGTACTGACCACCAGTGTTTTTTGCTCTTCCCGGGCAATGGCAATACCGGGAATAAGATAGGAGAGGGTTTTCCCGACGCCGGTCGGCGCTTCAATAGCCAGATGTCTCCCTTCTTCCCCGGCCAGCGTTCTGGCGACGTCAGCAATCATCTGCCGCTGCGGCGCACGGGGAATAAAGTCGGGAATCTGGTCCTGAAGCGCCTTATACCAGGCGGCGATTTGCGCTTTCAGCGCAGCGGTCAATGCCATGAGAAAACCTGAAGTACTGTATAAACAGCCACTATTGTGTCACATTTCAGGGGCGGGAAGTACCTTTTTTACCGGTTCTGGAAGGCGGCTCGCAACGCGATGTGTATTTTGCCGGATGACGGTGCAAGCACCTTATCCGGCCTACGTATTTGCATAGTCCGTAGGCCCGGTAAGCGTCGCGCTACCGGGCATGTTGCCGGATAAAATTTACTGGGCAGGCGTGATTCTGCGCGGGCGACGCGGCGGACGTGCTTTGTCGCCAGCGGGTTTCCCCTCGCCTGTGCGCGGTTTTGGTTTCGCCTTCGCCGCCCCGCTATCCTGACGTCGCGGCTGCTGACTGCGCCCCGCTCCCCCCTGATTTTGTCCGCGACCACGACCGCCGCCGCCGCGCTGCTGACGGCCATTCTGAATCGGCTCCGCTTTAATCGACGGGTCCGGCTCATAGCCCGGCGTCGTAATGCGTGGGATCTCTTTTTTCAGCAACTTTTCGATATCACGCAACAGTTTATGCTCGTCAACACAGACCAGCGACAGCGCCTCGCCAGTTGCCGCCGCGCGACCGGTACGGCCAATACGATGTACATAATCTTCCGGCACGTTCGGCAGCTCATAGTTGACCACGTGCGGCAGCTCTTCAATATCCAGACCACGCGCCGCAATATCCGTCGCCACCAGCACGCGAATATCGCCGGATTTAAAATCGGCCAGCGCGCGGGTACGTGCGCCCTGCGATTTATTACCGTGGATCGCCGCGCTGCGAATACCGTCTTTGTTAAGCTGTTCCGCCAAATGGTTCGCACCATGCTTGGTGCGGGTGAAGACCAACACCTGCTGCCAGTTGCCCTGGCCAATCATTTGTGACAGCAGTTCGCGCTTACGTTTTTTATCGACAAAGTGCACGTGCTGCGTCACCTGCTCTGAGGCGGTGTTGCGGCGCGCCACTTCGATTTCCAGCGGGTTGCGCAACAGCTTTTCGGCGAGCGCTTTGATGTCGTCGGAGAACGTGGCGGAGAACAGCAGATTCTGACGCTTCGCCGGCAGTTTCGCCAGCACGCGACGAATGTCATGAATGAAGCCCATATCCAGCATACGGTCGGCTTCATCCAGTACCAGAATCTCAATCTGATCCAGCTTCACGGCATTTTGATGTTCCAGGTCGAGCAGACGTCCCGGCGTCGCCACCAGCACATCCACGCCGCCGCGCAGTTTCATCATCTGCGGATTGATGCTTACGCCGCCAAATACCACCAGCGAGCGAATGTTGAGATATTTACTGTAATCTCTGACGTTTTCGCCAATTTGCGCCGCCAGCTCGCGGGTTGGCGTGAGGATCAATGCGCGCACCGGGCGACGACCTTTAGCGTGCGGCTGATGGGTAATCAGATGCTGCAACAATGGCAGGGTAAAACCCGCCGTTTTACCGGTTCCGGTCTGGGCGCTGGCCATCAAATCGCGGCCTTCCAGCACGGCAGGAATCGCCTGTTGCTGAATAGGGGTAGGTTCACGGTAACCCTGCTCGGCAATGGCGCGCAGGATATCAGGGTTTAATCCCAGGGAATCAAAAGACATAACTACTCCGGACCGCCCCGACCGTTGCCGGTGTAGTTTTCAGGGAGATGCTCAAATTTGGAATGACAAAAACCACAATGTCATGAAGGGGCGGAGTGTAGCAGTTTTTGTGATGCGGCGCATAAATTATCCCGGAAGGTGGCAAAGACAAATTAATCGACCACACTGGACAAGTGCCATTATGAGTCATAGTCTTAATCAATCGATTGATTAAGAATTAGGGCGTGTGATGAATATTACCACCACGACCACCAAGGGCGAGCAGGCGAAAAGTCAGCTCATTGCCGCCGCGCTGGCGCAGTTTGGCGAGTATGGCCTCCATGCCACCACGCGCGATATCGCCGCGCTGGCGGGGCAAAATATTGCCGCTATTACTTACTATTTCGGCTCAAAAGAGGATTTATACCTCGCCTGCGCCCAGTGGATTGCCGATTTTCTTGGCGAAAAATTTCGCCCCCATGCTGAAAAAGCGGAACGTCTGTTTAGCCAGCCTGCCCCTGACCGGGACGCCATACGCGAGCTCATTCTGCTCGCCTGCAAGAACATGATTATGCTGCTGACGCAGGAAGACACCGTTAACCTGAGCAAATTTATTTCACGCGAGCAGCTCTCTCCCACGTCGGCCTATCAATTGGTTCATGAACAGGTTATCGATCCGTTGCATACCCATCTGACAAGATTGGTTGCCGCTTATACCGGCTGCGACGCCAATGATACGCGCATGATTTTGCATACCCATGCCTTACTGGGCGAAGTGCTGGCGTTTCGTCTCGGCAAAGAAACTATTCTGTTACGTACCGGCTGGCCGCAGTTTGATGAAGAAAAAGCGGAGCTGATTTACCAGACGGTAACCTGCCACATCGATCTTATTCTGCATGGTTTAACGCAAAGGAGTCTGGACTGATGAAAAAACCTGTCGTTATCGGACTGGCAATCGCAGCGATCGTCGCTGTGATTGCCGGTGGAACCTGGTGGTATCAAAGTCGGCAGGACGATGGGCTGACGCTATACGGTAATGTCGATATCCGTACCGTCAATATCAGCTTTCGCGTCGGCGGCAGGCTGGCGTCGCTGAATGTTGATGAAGGCGATGCCATCAAAGCCGGACAGGTGCTCGGCGAATTGGATCACGCGCCATACGAAAACGCGCTAATGCAGGCGAAAGCTGGCGTGTCGGTCGCGCAGGCGCAATATGATTTGATGCTGGCAGGCTATCGCGATGAAGAGATAGCCCAGGCCGCCGCCGCCGTCAGACAGGCACAAGCCGCTTATGACTACGCGCAAAACTTTTATAACCGTCAGCAAGGATTGTGGAAAAGCCGCACCATTTCCGCTAACGATCTGGAAAACGCCCGCTCATCGCGCGATCAGGCGCAGGCGACACTGAAGTCCGCGCAGGATAAACTGAGCCAGTACCGTACCGGTAATCGTGAACAGGATATCGCCCAGGCGAAAGCCAGCCTGGAACAGGCAAAGGCCCAACTGGCGCAGGCGCAGCTTGATTTGCAGGACACTACGCTTATCGCACCTGCCAACGGAACCTTGCTCACCCGCGCGGTCGAGCCTGGCAGTATGCTGAACGCCGGCAGCACGGTATTAACGCTCTCGCTGACCCGCCCCGTCTGGGTGCGCGCCTATGTCGATGAACGCAACCTCAGTCAGACGCAACCGGGGCGCGACATTCTGTTGTATACCGACGGTCGTCCTGACAAACCTTACCACGGCAAGATTGGTTTCGTTTCGCCCACCGCGGAATTTACGCCGAAAACCGTCGAAACGCCGGATCTGCGTACCGATCTTGTCTATCGCCTGCGCATTATCGTCACCGATGCGGACGATGCGTTACGCCAGGGGATGCCAGTCACGGTGAAATTTAATGACGAGGCACGGCATGAGTGAGGCCGTTATTACGCTGCACGGTCTGACGAAGCGCTTTGCGGGAATGGATAAACCCGCCGTCGCGCCGCTCGACTGTACCATTCATTCCGGTTATGTCACCGGGCTGGTAGGGCCGGACGGCGCAGGAAAAACCACGCTGATGCGTATGCTGGCGGGCCTGCTCAAAGCCGATGGCGGCAGCGCGTCCGTATTGGGCTTCGACCCGATACAAAACGACAGCGAGCTGCACGCGGTTCTGGGCTATATGCCGCAGAAATTCGGTCTGTATGAAGATCTTACCGTCATGGAGAACCTTAATCTCTATGCCGATTTACGCAGCGTTACCGGCGAGATACGCGAAAAGACCTTTGCCCGTTTGTTGGAATTTACCGCCCTCGGCCCTTTCACTGGCCGTCTGGCGGGGAAATTGTCCGGCGGGATGAAGCAAAAACTGGGGCTGGCCTGTACGCTGGTCGGCGAACCGAAAGTGCTGCTGTTGGATGAACCGGGCGTTGGCGTTGACCCGATTTCACGGCGCGAGTTGTGGCAAATGGTCCACGAACTGGCGGGCGACGGGATGCTGATTTTATGGAGCACCTCCTATCTGGATGAAGCCGAACAGTGTCGCGATGTACTGCTGATGAATGAAGGCGAGCTGCTCTATCAGGGCGAACCTAAAGCGCTGACGCAAACGATGGCCGGTCGTAGCTTTCTGATAAGCAGTCCACAGGAAAACAACCGTAAGTTACTACAGAGAGCGCTCAGACTGCCGCAGGTGAGCGACGGCATGATTCAGGGGCGTTCGGTACGCCTGATCCTGAAAAAAGAGGCGACCGCAGCAGATATTCGTCAGGCCGAAGGAATGCCGGAAATCACCCTCAATGAGACCGCGCCGCGCTTCGAAGATGCGTTTATCGATCTGCTTGGCGGAGCGGGAACCTCGGAGTCTCCGCTGGGTTCAATCCTGCATACGGTTGAAGGCACTGCCGGCGAAACGGTGATTGAAGCGCAGGAACTGACGAAAAAATTTGGCGATTTCGCGGCCACGGACCATGTTAATTTCGTCGTACAGCGCGGCGAGATTTTTGGCCTGCTCGGCCCGAACGGCGCGGGTAAATCAACCACCTTTAAAATGATGTGCGGCCTGCTGGTGCCGACGTCCGGCAAGGCGCTGGTGCTGGATATGGACCTGAAAGTCAGCTCCGGCAAAGCCCGTCAGCATCTGGGCTATATGGCGCAAAAATTTTCGCTTTACGGCAACCTGACGGTTGAGCAGAACCTGCGTTTTTTCTCCGGCGTCTACGGTTTGCGGGGCCGCGCGCAAAATGAAAAAATTCAGCGCATGAGTGAAGCGTTTGGTCTGAAAAGCATCGCGTCGCATCCCACCGATGCGCTACCGCTGGGCTTTAAACAGCGACTGGCGCTGGCCTGCTCGCTGATGCACGAACCGGATATTTTATTCCTTGATGAACCAACGTCCGGGGTTGATCCCCTCACCCGCCGTGAATTTTGGCTGCATATTAATAGCATGGTGGAAAAAGGGGTCACGGTAATGGTGACGACCCACTTTATGGATGAGGCGGAATATTGCGATCGCATCGGACTGGTTTATCGCGGGAAGCTTATCGCCAGCGGTACGCCGGACGATCTCAAAGCGCAGGCCGCCGATGAGCAACAGGCCGATCCGACGATGGAGCAGGCCTTTATCACTCTCATCAATGACTGGGATAAGGAGCATACGCATGAGTAAGTCTCTCTCCTGGCGCCGCGTGCGTGCGTTGTGCGTCAAAGAGACGCGCCAGATCGTGCGCGATCCCAGTAGCTGGCTGATTGCGGTGGTGATCCCGCTGCTGTTGCTGTTTATTTTTGGTTACGGCATTAACCTTGACTCCAGCAAGCTGCGCGTGGGGATTCTGCTTGAACAGCAAAGCCAGGAGGCGCTGGATTTCACTCATGCGATGACCGGTTCACCCTATATCGACGCGACCATTAGCGATAATCGCCATGAATTAATTGAAAAAATGCAGGCCGGACGCATTCGCGGACTGGTGGTGATTCCGGTGGATTTCGCGCAGCAAATGGCGCGCGACGGTAACAGCGCGCCGATTCAGGTGATTACCGACGGCAGCGAGCCAAACACCGCCAACTTCGTTCAGGGTTATGTTGAAGGCATCTGGCAAATCTGGCAACAGCAGCGGGCGGAAGATCGCGGCGACACCTTTGAACCGCTCATCGACGTCCAGACGCGCTACTGGTTTAACCCGGCGGCGATCAGTCAGCATTTTATTATTCCCGGGGCGGTGACCATTATCATGACGGTAATTGGCGCAATCCTCACCTCGCTGGTCGTTGCCCGCGAATGGGAGCGCGGCACGATGGAGGCGCTGCTCTCAACCGAAGTGACGCGTGTTGAACTGCTGCTGTGTAAGCTTATTCCCTATTATTTTCTCGGTATGCTGGCGATGCTGCTCTGTATGCTGGTATCGGTGTTTATTCTCGGCGTGCCGTATCGCGGTTCGCTGGTGATTCTGTTTATTATCACCAGTCTGTTTTTACTGAGTACGCTGGGGATGGGGCTGTTGATTTCCACCATCACTCGCAACCAGTTTAACGCCGCGCAGGTGGCGCTGAACGCCGCCTTTTTACCCTCGATTATGCTGTCCGGATTTATCTTCCAGATAGACAGTATGCCTGCGGTGATCCGCGCGGTGACCTATATTATTCCGGCGCGCTATTTTGTCAGCACCCTGCAAAGTCTGTTTCTGGCCGGCAATATTCCGGTCGTGTTAGGCGTTAACGTACTGTTTTTAATCGCCTCGGCGGTGATGTTTATTGGCCTGACGTGGCTAAAAACCAAACGACGGCTGGATTAAATATGTGTATGGATAATTGTCGTCGTAGGCCGGATAAGGCGTTCACGCCGCCATCCGGCATTATGCCTGATGCGCTTTGCTTATCAGGCCTACAAACTGGACCGAGAGGACGGACATGTTTCATCGCTTATGGACATTAATTCGCAAAGAACTGCAATCGCTTTTACGCGAACCGCAAACGCGCGCGATCCTGATTCTGCCTGTGCTGATTCAGGTCATCCTGTTTCCGTTCGCCGCGACACTTGAAGTCACTAACGCGACTATCGCCATCTATAACGAAGATAACGGCAAACATTCGGTAGAACTTACCCAGCGCTTTGCCCGCGCGAAAGCGTTTACCCATGTGCTATTGCTGAACAGTCCGCAGGAGATCCAGCCGACTATCGATACGCAAAAAGCGCTGCTGCTGGTACGCTTCCCGGCGGATTTCTCGCGGAATCTGGATACCTTCCAGCCTGCGCCGATGCAACTCATTCTTGATGGACGTAACTCCAACAGCGCGCAAATCGCCGCCAATTATCTGCAACAGATCGTCAAGGAGTATCAGCAGACATTGATGGACGGCAAGCCAAAGCCCAACAATAGCGAACTGGTGGTACGCAACTGGTATAACCCGAATCTGGACTACAAGTGGTTTGTGGTGCCCTCGCTGATCGCCATGATCACCACTATTGGCGTGATGATCGTCACTTCGCTGTCCGTCGCCCGCGAGCGTGAACAAGGCACTCTGGATCAGCTGCTGGTCTCTCCGCTCACCACCTGGCAGATTTTCGTTGGTAAAGCGGTGCCGGCGCTGATTGTCGCGACCTTCCAGGCCACGATCGTGCTGGCTATCGGCATTTGGGCATACCAAATTCCCTTCGCCGGTTCGTTAGCGCTGTTTTATTTCACGATGGTGATTTACGGGCTGTCGCTGGTAGGCTTTGGCTTGCTGATATCATCGCTTTGCGCCACGCAACAGCAGGCGTTTATCGGCGTCTTTGTCTTTATGATGCCAGCGATTTTGCTCTCGGGGTATGTCTCGCCAGTGGAAAATATGCCGGTCTGGCTGCAAAACCTGACGTGGATAAACCCTATCCGCCACTTTACTGATATTACCAAGCAAATTTATCTTAAGGATGCGAGTCTGGGGATTGTCTGGGAAAGTTTGTGGCCGCTACTGGTGATAGCGGCCACCACGGGTTCAGCGGCGTATGCGATGTTTAGACGCAAAGTGATGTAGCTTTTTATCTTTCGCCAGTAGCGAGACTACGGCGGGCCCGGCCAGGATAGCCAGCCCCGCCAGAGCCAGTAAGACATTGTTTTGCAATACGCGGGATAGCAGCCAGAGGACAATCAGCGCGGTGCCGAAGTACCAGGTGGTAGTCAGCTCTTCCAGCACATCCGCCACATCGCGCCAGCGTTGCTCATGATGGCGCTGCAACGCCAGCATCAGCAGTACCGTCACGCCATAAAGCACGCATAATCCCAGGCCGACGCGCACTAATGTGCCGCTCATCCAGCCTATTACCAGCATCGCCACTACCAGTAAATGCAACATAATCTGCCAACAACCGAGGCCGGTTGCGACACGAACGCGTTGTTGCCACTTCATGGCTTTTCTCCTGAAGCATTTTTCTCTCATTATTCAGAGTACCGAACTTTACGGAAAATTCCGTAAGACCGCATCTTTTTGTGACGACGACTACACTATTTCAATCAGGATAGTGACGCGGACAGGAAGAAAATGACTCAACACACGCGAAATTTTTCATTCAAAGTGCTCACAATTAATACGCACAAAGGTTTTACCGCCTTTAATAAACGCTTCATCCTGCCGGAGCTGCGCGACGCCGTCAGAACGGTCGGCGCCGATATCGTCTGTCTGCAAGAAGTGATGGGCGCGCATGAAGTACATCCGCTGCATATCGAAAACTGGCCGGACACTACCCACTATGAATTTTTGGCCGACACCATGTGGAGCGATTTCGCCTATGGCCGCAATGCGGTCTATCCGGAAGGCCACCACGGTAACGCGGTTCTTTCTCGCTATCCCATTGAACATTATGAAAATCGCGACGTCTCGGTCGGCGGTAGCGAAAAACGCGGCGTGCTCTATTGCCGCATTACGCCGCCCATGCTCAACCGCCCTATCCACGTCATGTGCGTACATCTCGGCCTGCGGGAGAGTCACCGCCAGGCACAGCTAACCATGCTGGCGGGATGGGTGAATGCCTTGCCGGAATCAGAACCGGTGCTGGTGGCCGGAGACTTTAATGACTGGCGGCAAAAGGCCGGCCCGCCGTTAAACGCGGCCGGGCTGGAGGAGATATTCACCCGTGCCCATGGCCGACCGGCGCGCACATTCCCGGTGAGTATGCCGCTGCTGCGACTCGATCGTATTTACGTCAAGAATGCGAACGCCAGTTCTCCTACGGCACTACCGCTGCGGAACTGGCGACATTTATCAGACCATGCCCCCCTTAGCGCGGAGATCCATCTATGAAATGCGGCTGGCGTGAAGGTAATCAAATTCAGCTACTGGAAAACGGCGACCAGTTCTATCCTGCCGTGTTTGAGGCTATCGCTCAGGCACAGCAAAAAATCATTCTGGAAACCTTTATCTTGTTTGAAGATGAGGTGGGTAAAAAACTCCATGCCGCTCTGCTAAAAGCCGCACAGCGCGGCGTAAAAGCCGAAGTATTACTCGACGGCTACGGCTCTCCCGATCTCAGCGACGCGTTTGTCGGCGAATTAACCTCGGCGGGCGTGATTTTTCGCTATTACGACCCCCGCCCGCGTCTACTGGGGTTGCGAACCAATATCTTCCGCCGAATGCACCGCAAAATTGTGGTGATTGATGATCGTATTGCTTTTGTCGGCGGCATTAACTACTCCGCCGAACATATGTCGGATTACGGCCCGCAGGCGAAACAAGACTACGCGGTACGGGTCGAAGGGCCTGTTGTGGCCGATATCCTGCAATTCGAAGTCGAGAATCTGCCGGGGCAAAGCCCCGCGCGCCGCTGGTGGAAGCGCCATCACCAGGCTGAAGAAAACCGTCACCCCGGCGAAGCGCAGGCGCTGTTTGTCTGGCGGGATAACGAAGAGCACCGTGACGATATCGAACGTCATTATCTGAAAATGCTGACCCAGGCAAAGCGTGAAGTGATTATCGCTAACGCCTATTTTTTCCCCGGCTATCGCTTGCTCCACGCAATGCGTAAAGCCGCCCGCCGTGGCGTGAGCGTAAAACTGATTGTCCAGGGGGAACCAGACATGCCGATAGTCAAAGTCGGCGCGCGGTTGCTCTATAACTATCTGGTGAAGGGCGGCGTGCAGGTTTATGAATACCGACGCCGTCCGCTGCATGGCAAAGTGGCGCTGATGGACGATCACTGGGCCACGGTAGGGTCGAGTAATCTCGATCCGCTCAGCCTGTCGCTTAACCTTGAAGCTAACCTGATCATTCACGATCGTACCTTTAACCAGACCCTGCGCGATAATTTACAAGGCATCATCGTGAACGATTGTAAGCAGGTCGATGAGTCTATGCTGCCGAAACGCACCTGGTGGAACCTGACCAAAAGCGTGCTGGCGTTCCACTTTTTACGTCATTTCCCGGCGCTGGTCGGCTGGCTACCTGCGCATACCCCGCATCTGGCGCAGGTTCCCCCGCCTGCCCAGCCAGAAATGGAAACCCAGGATCGCGTTGATCCAGAAAATACAGGAGTGAAGCCCTAATGGCTAAATCGCATCCGCGCTGGCGGCTGGCTAAAAAAGTGCTGACCTGGCTGTTTTTTATTGCGGTCGTCGTTCTGCTGGTGGTTTATGCTAAAAAGGTCGACTGGGGTGATGTCTGGACCGTCATCCGCGACTATAACCGCACGGCGCTTTTAAGCGCTGTAGGACTGGTGATCGTTAGCTATCTTCTGTACGGCTGCTACGACCTGCTTGGACGGCTTTATTGCGGCCATAAACTGGCGAAGCGACAGGTGATGTTGGTATCGTTCGTCTGCTATGCCTTTAACCTGACGCTCAGCACCTGGGTCGGCGGGATCGGGATGCGTTACCGACTATACTCTCGCCTCGGGTTGCCCGGCAGTACTATCACGCGCATTTTCTCGCTCAGCATTACCACTAACTGGCTGGGCTATATTCTGCTGGGCGGCATCATTTTTACCTTCGGCGTTGTCCAGCTTCCCGACCACTGGTATATCGATGAAGGCACGCTACGTATTCTCGGTATCGTTTTATTGTTGATTATCGCGGTCTATCTGTGGTTTTGCGCCTTTGCAAAGCGGCGGCATATGACGATTAAAGGGCAGAAACTGGTGCTGCCGTCATGGAAATTCGCGCTGGCGCAGATGGCGATCTCCAGCGCGAACTGGATGGCGATGGGCGCCATCATCTGGCTGCTGATGGGTCAGGATGTGAACTATTTCTTTGTGCTGGGCGTACTGCTGGTGAGCAGTATCGCGGGCGTCATCGTGCATATTCCGGCAGGCATCGGCGTGCTGGAGGCCGTATTCCTCGCGTTGCTGGCGGGCGAACATACGTCGCAAGGCACGATTATCGCCGCCCTGCTCGCGTACCGCGTGCTTTACTATTTTATTCCCCTGTTGCTGGCGCTGGTGTGCTACCTGATCCTGGAAAGCCGGGCGAAGAAGCTGCGGGCGAAAAACGAGCGGGCGATGGCGAAATAAATCTAAGCAGACGCGTTTTCGCTTTCCAGCACAACGCGTTTTATCCGGTAAAAATAAACATATGCTGAGAAAAAAGACGTATTCATCTGTAAGCGGGAAAAAAGCAGCAATGACCAGCTAAACAGCAGCAGGAGCACTTCGTGAAACTCGCCCATGAATACTGATGACAGGGTACAGAACGTTGCCAACGTAACGGAAATAATGGCCAGCAATAGCGCATACCGGTAAATAATGACCCCGTTCATATTCCCATGACAATCCGGTAATGAAATGAGAAATTAGCGCTGGTGGGCATTTCTTATTAAAATCCTCGCCGCCATTTTTAATGGCGCGAGTGACGTCTTTAGCTTCACAAAACGCTAACCAAAATTGTTTGCCACATAATTTACTCATTATACCCATCATCACCAACCTGAATAAAAAACCTGCAACGCCTACGGCCTGAAAGATAATAGTATTTCCAGAATCATCAAAATGATATAACGACACAGCGTAACCACAGCATTAATAATGCCAAGGTAAAGCGTCAGCGCGCCAAATAAAGCGCAACGAGGCAGCGATGAAAACTCGCCGTGGTATAACATGCGGGCATAACCGTGAAGCGTGGATTTTTCTAGCGCTGTAATCAATGTCCACACCAATACCGTCAGCACACTGACTATCCAGACCAGAGTGCTACTGGCCACCAGGCTATTGACAACTATCGCAGCGATGATCCCGCTTACCGCCATAAAAATTAACGGTCTGAATAGACCAGAACTGATATTCAGGTAGAAAATAAATAAGGCATTAAGACTAAACATGATTCCACCAATCACGAAAATGGTCGCGCCACCTGAGAAAAGGTAAGCTAATGACACGCCGGTAAGCGTAATGATGGCAATATATATCAACGTTGCGACAACAGTGCCAAAGCGGGAAAGACAGGTAATGGCCCCATACCCCAGGCCAAGCAAAAGTGCTGATATCCACAAAACAACAACAGGTTGAACGTGAGTTATCAAAAAATGAGTATACAACGTTAACCATATAATGCCGGCGGTACACCATAGTCCCAACGCAGTATACCAATAGGTAAGGGATAACATTGTCGCGGGAATAAATGCTATTTGTCGTATACGTATTGCAGCCAGAGGTCCCACTTGTCATTTATCACTCTTCACATGATCACGGTGATAAGAATGGCAAGCGCAGGAAAACATTTCTAAGATATTTATGCTGTTTCGCCCTAAATATAGTCCTAAAAAAATCCTGGCGCAGGGCCAGGATTTTAAGAGATCGCGATAATTAGCGGCGATTACCAAAAATACGCAGTAACATCAGGAACAGGTTGATAAAGTCCAGGTACAGCGTTAACGCGCCGAGAATCGAATATTTACGCAGATTAGCGCTATCGCGGGTATCTATTTGCTCGCCGATATTTTTCAGTTTCTGCGTGTCATAGGCGGTCAGACCGACAAACACCACCACCCCGATATAGGTTACCGCCCACATCAGCGCTTCACTCTTCAACCAGAAATTGACCAGCGACGCCAGAACGATACCAATAAGCGCCATAAACAGCATATTGCCGAAACCGCTAAGATCGCGCTTAGTGGTGTACCCGTACAGGCTCATGGCGCCAAACATTCCCCCCGTCACCACAAACGTGCTGGCGATAGAGGAGTAGGTGTAAACGATAAAAATACTGGATAACGTCAATCCGGTTAGCGCCGAATAGAGCATAAACAGCGTCGTCGCCATTCCGGCGCTAAGCTTATGCACCAGTCCCGACAGAACAAACACCAGCGCAAGCTGGGCAATAATTAAGCCAAAGAAGGTGATCTTACTGGAAAAGACAAACATCATGACGGCTGGCGTATTAGCCGCATACCACGCGATAAACGCGGTCAGTAACAGTCCGACCGTCATCCAGCCATACACTTGCGCCATATAGGTCTGCAGGCCGGACCGCGCCTGCACTATTGAATCAGATCGTGGAAATCTGTCCATGATGAACTCCTGTGTGGAAATGATACCCTAAAGCGTATCACATTCTGCTACCAACGTTTCGCCGACTGCTGGTCGCTGTCGCGCGCTTCGACCCAGCGTTCGCCTTCCGGCGTGGCTTCACGCTTCCAGAACGGCGCACGGGTTTTCAGATAATCCATAATGAACTGACCGGCGTCGAACGCGCTACTGCGGTGCGCGCTGGTGACGCCGACAAACACAATCTCATCGCCCGGCCATAATTCGCCAACGCGATGAATCACCGTGACCCGCCCCAGCGGCCAGCGGGAACGCGCCTTTGCGACGATCTCCGCCAGAGCTTTCTCAGTCATGCCGGGATAATGCTCCAGCGTCAGCGCCTTAACGCTATCGCCCAGGTTATGATTGCGCACTTTTCCGGTAAAGGTGACGACCGCGCCGTCTTCGTCGCGCGCCGCCAGCCAGGAATATTCCTCCCCGACGCTAAACGGCGCAGGGCCGACTACAATTCGCGTTTCGTGCATGTTAGCCCCCCGTGACTGGCGGGAAAAACGCCACTTCATCGCCCGCCGTCAGCGGGTGGTCAAAACTTACCAGCGTCTGGTTGACCGCCGCCAACAGCTTGCCGTCTTCCAGCGCCAGCGCCCAACGATCGCTCTTTGTCGCCAGATGCTGTCGCAGCGACTCAACGGTGGAAAAATCTGCTGGAAGATCCAGCGCATCAGTTCCTGTAAGCTCGCGAACCTGGGCGAAGAAAAGCACCTTAATCATGCGCATCCACCTTAAAATCCCCCGATTTGCCGCCGCTTTTCGCCAGCAGGCGCACCGGACCAATTACCATATCTTTTTGTACCGCTTTGCACATGTCGTAGATGGTTAACGCCGCGACGGACGCCGCGGTTAATGCTTCCATTTCGACGCCGGTTTTACCGGTCAGACGGCACAGAGACTCAATACGTACACGGTTATGCTCCGGCTCGGCCTGAAGCTGAATCTCCACTTTACTTAGCAGTAGCGGGTGGCACAGCGGGATCAGCTCCCAGGTGCGTTTGGCGGCCTGAATACCGGCAATTCGGGCGGTCGCGAAAACATCGCCCTTGTGGTGTTTGCCATCAACAATCATCGCCAGCGTTTCACTACGCATGGTAACGAATGCTTCCGCACGCGCTTCACGAACGGTTTCCGCTTTCGCGGAAACGTCCACCATGTGCGCTTCGCCTGCGGCGTTTATATGGGTTAATTGCGACATCGTTATTTCTTTAAATGAGGGTGAAAATTACATGGGCGTGTACGGGCATCCAACTGCGGCGCAATGATATTCTCCCATGCGGTTCTGCACGCTTTTGTGGAGCCCGGCATGGCGAAAATCAAGGTGTTATTCGCCACGCCAGCTACCGCGCGCGACTGCAGAGTTGCGGTGCCGATCTCTTCAAACGAGAGCATGCGAAACACTTCGCCAAATCCTTCCACTTCACGATCGAACAGCGGCAACAGCGCTTCCGGCGCCTGATCGCCTTCGGTCAAACCGGTCCCGCCAGTTATCAATACGACCTGCACCTCATCACTGGCGATCCAGGCGGAAACCTGGGCGCGAATCGCGTAACGGTTTTCTTTAACGATGGCTTTCGCCACCACTTCATGCCCGGCCTCCTGCGCCGAATCACGCAGATAATGACCGGAGGTGTCGTCTTCTTCGCCGCGTCGGCTGGAAACAGTAAGAATAGCGATGCGGGTCGGGATAAATTCAGCGCTGACCTGACTCATCTGAAATCTCCTTATTAAGGATTAACCGCCAATGTAAGATAAATTTTGCGTAATACCAGTATTGCTCTGGTGAAGGAAATGGGTCTGCTTTTTCTCCCGCAACGCGTCGGAAATACGTTCCTCAAGCGCGTATTGCTGCGCATCATCCTGTAACAGGTCGCGTAAACTCACGCCGCCGTCGCCAAACAGACATAAATGCAGCTTACCGACGGACGAAACACGCAGGCGGTTACAGGTGGCGCAGAAATCTTTTTCGTACGGCATAATGAGACCGATCTCACCGGCGTAATCGGGATGACAAAAAACCTGCGCCGGGCCATCGCTACGCTGGCGGAGCTGGTGGATCCAGCCGCGCTTAATCAGCTCGTCGCGTAATACCTGACCCGAAATATGATGTTTGCGGAAGAGATCGCTCCCCTCGCCCGTCTCCATAAGTTCAATGAAGCGTAGCTGAATGGGGCGAGGCTGAATCCAGGCAAGGAAGGTATCCAACTGATGGTGATTCACGTCGCGCATCAGCACGGTGTTGACTTTCACCTTTTCGAAACCGGCGTCAAAGGCGGCATCGATGCCCGCCATCACCTGGCGGAATTTGTCCTGACCGGTAATCGCATGGAACTGACGCGCATCCAGACTATCCACGCTAACATTGACGCCCGTCAGCCCCGCTTCGCGCCAGTTCGCGGCATCGCGCGCCAGTCGATAACCGTTAGTGGTCACCGCGATCTGGCGAATAGCATCATTTTCACCTACGGCGGCAATGATGTCGGTAAAATCGCGGCGTAATGAAGGCTCGCCGCCGGTAAGACGCACCTTCTCCGTGCCAAGACTGGCAAAAGCGCGCGTAACGCGACGAATTTCATCGACGGTAAGGAAACCGTTGTTAGTAACGCCGCCAGGTTTGTAGCCATCCGGCAGACAGTAGGTGCAACGAAAGTTGCACACATCGGTAATCGACAAACGCAAGTAGTAAAACTTACGCGCGAAAGCATCGGTAAGTTGTGAAGCCATGTACACCTTTCCAAATACGGGAGGCGGAGTCATTTCTTCCTGCGCCCTGGTGGCAAACGTTAAACGTTGTCACGGCCAAAGCACCATATCAAAAATGACCCAGGTGCAGAGGCTAGAGTGTTTACTGTGGTTACGCCGATACTAGCGTGTAAATGACAATTTCGCCATCACGCTTTCGCTATATAAACATATACATAGCGATATGATCGTGCTATTTAGCGACAGAATACGTGAAAATCACACTTTTACATTGATATATATCATTTAGCCGTGGTAACGCCCTCGCTATAAAGGGGTAGTCGGGAATAATTAATTGTCTTTTAGCCGGTCGGCTAATTGCTGAAAACCCGCGACTTGCGCTACTGTAGCGCTGCTTATTTGACTTCAGGAATTTTTATGCGCAATCGTACGCTGGCTGACCTTGATCGTGTCGTTGCCCTCGGCGGAGGGCATGGATTAGGACGCGTCCTCTCCTCGCTTTCTTCATTAGGTTCGCGCCTGACCGGCATTGTGACTACCACAGATAACGGGGGGTCAACTGGCCGTATTCGCCGCTCGGAAGGCGGAATCGCCTGGGGCGATATGCGCAACTGTCTGAATCAGTTAATAACCGAACCCAGCGTCGCATCCGCTATGTTTGAGTATCGTTTTGGCGGTAATGGCGAACTTTCTGGTCATAACCTCGGAAATTTGATGTTAAAGGCGTTAGATCACCTGAGCGTGCGGCCTCTGGAAGCGATTAATTTAATTCGTAATCTGCTTAAAGTGGACGCGCAGCTGATCCCGATGTCGGAGCTACCGGTAGATCTGATGGCGATTGACGATCAGGGGCATGAGATTTATGGCGAGGTGAATATCGATCAGTTAGCGACGCCGCCGCAGGAGATCATGTTAACGCCAAACGTTCCGGCGACGCGGGAAGCGGTACAGGCCATTAATGACGCGGATCTGATTCTGATTGGCCCTGGCAGTTTTTATACCAGCCTGATGCCTTGCCTGCTGCTTGATGAACTGGCGCAGGCGCTGCGGCGCACCCCGGCGCCAATGGTGTATATCGGCAATCTGGGCCGCGAACTGAGTCTGCCCGCCGCCAGTTTAACGCTGGTCGATAAGCTGGCGATGATGGAGCAATATATTGGCAAAAAAGTCATTGACGCAGTGGTGGTTGGACCGCAAGTTGACGTCAGTGCGGTGAACGATCGGGTGGTGATTCAGGAAGTGCTGGAGGCCAGCGATATCCCCTATCGCCACGATCGTCAGTTACTACACAATGCGCTGGAAAAAGCGCTACAGGCGTTGGGTTAAGCCCGTTTACCGACGACGCTGCGCTTATCAGATGCCTGTTTACACCGAAGGGTAAACAGGCTCTCTCCCCCTTCTGATAAACTGCGTTCAGCTATCGCCAGTAGGCGCTCATGAGCGAGCTCACCTCTTTTTTCAGCAATATATTCTCCATGATCCCAGTAAAGTGGGTCTGATTGATCTCTTCCATTATCCGCATCCCAGCCATGCGCTCTGCGTCAGGATCACCCGCTATTCCTAACGCTTCCAGTTCAGCATTGACCCGGCTCTGATACTCATCCGTTTCAATATACTCAGCCCTTTTAGCCATCATTTCACGCCACTCTTCTGGCGCTATACGCTCCAGCACTTTATGCCACGGCCCCCACAGCGCAAACCATTTGTGAAAATCCCTATTTTCAGCAATTTTTATCCTTAATTCCGCCTCGTCAAGGTCAGACTCAGTGATACCCGAAACGTTATAAAATCGCATATCCTGGGTCATTGTTGTCAGCGACAGCGACTCTCGTAACTGATTCTGAAAACCCAGAAATACTTCGATTTCGTCAATAAAAAACAGCCGTTTTACCTTTTCTCTCGCGAGCGATTCTATTTGCTCCAGCCGAAAGATTTCACGCCCCGCCATAATCAGTTCCGCTAAGTGGCTATCAAAGACGCCTCTTTCAGCATCATGAACCAACGTCGCTTCCTGCATTTGGTGGTATGCCAGTGTGACCCGATCTTCACAGCTTATCGTTGCATCCATCGCTATAATAAATGCGGTTTCTCTTAGTGTGCTATCATCAGCCAGGCGCATTAGCCAGGCGGAGACTTGCTCCTTAAAATCCGAATGTCGGGTGTTCTGCGTATCGCCAAGACGATCCAGAAACATGCTGAAGGCTGCCGCGTTTACTTCCGTCTCAAACGCCCGCCATTGGTTGACGTCTTCCTCCTCGAGATTGGTTAGCCACCCCCGGACAGCTTGATGCAGTGGTCGAGTTACCCGAACAGTTGAAAAGTCGCCCATGGCAAACAATACCCGGGGTCCCTGATAACCCGCAGAGGACATTAGCCGCTGCATATTCTGTATTGTTCGTTCTGAAAAAGGATTACGTTCTACGATTATTCTTGTAGGTTGAGGTCCTTCACCACGAAAATGGGGTAACGACTCCGGGAGACGGACCAGGCGATTGCGAGAGGCCTGCATTATTTGTAATGCCGCCGGGAGGTTTTCCGGTAGATTACTCAATGCGTTACGGGAAACGTCCAGCGTTGTTATCGTGGGAGGTAGTGTTTCAGGCAGAACAGTAATCTGATTTTTACTTACATCCAGGAACTGTAATTCTGGTGGTAACGATGCGGGCAGACTGGTTAAGGCATTTTCGCCGGCCTCCAGATTCTTCAGGCCCGGCGGCAATGTTTCAGGCAGAGCGGTTAACGAATTACTCTGCACATTCAAATGGGTAATCCCTGACGGAAGATGTTCTGGCAGTGTCCTTATGCGGTTATCATAAACGCTCAGGTACCGAAGTTCCTCAGGTAGATTTTCAGGTAAAGAACTAATTTTATTATGGAAAAGATCCAGCGATTGAAGCGCTGAAGGCAAACGTTCCGGTAATTCAGTAATACGGTTAATGCTCAGCTCCATTTTCTGTATGGTATCCGGTAACGTGGCAGGGATACTGGTTAGCCGATTACTGCTGGCATACAGGGTCTTTATATTTCCCTGTAAATTTTCCGGCAAACTTTTCAGTTCATTGTTATCGAGTGTCAGAGTAGTTATCTGCTCAGGAATACAGGCGGGTATAGTGGTAAGTCCTAATATTTTCAGACGGAGTTCCGTCTTATTATTTTTCAGGCAGTCACGCATCCGTTGTACGGCTTCTTCACGATTTGCTGCCTCTTCCGCTGGTGCCTCTTTTACCCACTCAGACCAGATTAACTCATAATTCACAGCAACTTTGGAGCCGGAAGCGCTACTCGCCTGCTCGCTTTCTGTTACACGGGTATAGGTGACTGACTTTCCCCCTCCCTCAACGGTATAGCCCTCTGTATTAAAAATTATAGACAGAATTTCCTGACTATTTTCATTCAAAATACAGTATTGGTCTGTCCCCCCTCTATTACTCTGAATATTATCCGCATACGCCGGGAAGGCTAACTCCCTCAAACATTCAAACTTGCTTTTGATCTCTTCTGGCGAGGCGGTTTCAGGTGGATGACAAAGATAAGCGATGCAGCTTTGTGCTTCAACCTGATGTTCTGAAGAGAAAAAGGCACTTATTTTATTCCATATCTCTTCTTTTAAAGGCACCTCTGTTGATGCCTCATTGCTAATACTTTGATGCCTTGCCGTAGATTGTATATTAGTAATATTAAACATATTTTCCCTACCTGATCTGAACGTAACCTAAAGTAACAGATAAGGATATTCTCAACTTTAAACAAGAGGTCATAGTCATCATTATTTCGGACAAATCATTCAGTATTTGCAGCGCTTGACTTATAAATGCTCGCGCTTCCATCACCTCTTTTTTAAGTAGAATGATGTAATCTGTTGCCATGACACGCTTTCAACGAACTCACATAAGATTAAAATGACGATCATAAGGATAGCTATACCGATAATACGGGGCGTTTTTTTTCATAGCCGAGGAGAGAGGGAAAATTAGCGTTGGGTTCAGCCTCAACGCTAATTTTCTTCAGTTGTGATTAAACTAGCTACCCCATTGATGTTTTGAGTTTTTCGACAATCCCGTTAGTCAAAGCCTGTCACTGTTTTTCATTCCTGACTGACTTAGCCCTTACTATTGCACTGAAATTCTCAAAAGCGAGCCATGGTAACGATGACTCGCTGCCGATCGACACATTGTCAGGACGCCGCGATAAACAACTCGCGTAACTGGTGCAACTGGTCGCGAATTTGCGCGGCTTCTTCAAACTCCAGATTTTGCGCGTGCTGCATCATTTGCCCTTCCAGTTCATGAATTTTCTGCTGCAACGCTTTCGGCGTCATATCCAGTTCGACAATTCCGGCTTTTGCCGTAGAACGGCCCTTGCCTTTCCCCTTCGCTTTGGTTTTCGCAATGTTCTGCCCCAGCGCCAGGATGTCGACCACTTTTTTATTCAGCCCCTGCGGAGTGATACCGTGCTCTTCGTTGTACTTCTGCTGCTTCTCGCGACGTCGCTCGGTTTCGCCAATCGCCTTCGCCATCGACGGCGTGATTTTATCGCCATACAGAATCGCTTTACCATTAACGTTACGCGCCGCGCGTCCTATGGTCTGAATCAGGGAGCGCTCGGAGCGCAGGAAGCCCTCTTTATCGGCGTCCAGAATCGCCACCAGCGAGACTTCCGGCATATCCAGCCCTTCGCGCAGCAGGTTAATCCCCACCAGAACGTCAAACTCGCCCAGACGCAAATCGCGGATGATTTCCATGCGCTCCACGGTATCAATATCTGAGTGCAGGTAACGCACGCGCTCGCCGTGTTCTTCCAGATATTCGGTCAAATCTTCCGCCATCCGTTTGGTAAGCGTAGTGACAAGGACACGCTCATTAATGGCCGCACGCTGACGAATTTCGGACAGCAGATCGTCCACCTGGGTCGCCACCGGACGCACTTCAATAATCGGGTCCAGCAGCCCGGTCGGTCGCACGACCTGATCCACCACCTCATCACCAGATTTTTCCAGCTCATAGTTGCCGGGCGTGGCGGAAACATAGATAGTTTGCGGCGCTAAGGCTTCAAACTCCTCAAACTTCAGCGGACGGTTATCCAGCGCCGAAGGCAGACGGAAGCCATACTCGACCAGCGTCTCTTTGCGCGCCCGGTCGCCGCGATACATGCCGCCTATCTGCGGGATGGTGACATGAGACTCATCCACCACCAGCAGTCCGTCGGCGGGCAGATAATCGAACAAGGTTGGCGGCGGTTCGCCCGGCCCGCGGCCCGACAGAAAGCGGGAATAGTTTTCAATGCCTGAGCAGTAGCCCAGCTCGTTCATCATCTCTAAATCGAACTGCGTGCGCTGGCTTAATCGCTGCTCTTCAAGCAGCTTATTATTTGCCAGCAAGACTTTACGCCTGTCCGCCAGCTCATCTTTTATCTCTTCCATCGCCTGCAGAATACGCTCGCGCGGCGTCACGTAGTGCGTTTTGGGATAGATGGTATAACGTGGCACCGTTGACTCTACCTGCCCGGTTAACGGGTCGAACAGCGACAGGCGTTCCACTTCTTCATCAAACAGCTCAACGCGTAGCGCGATATCGTCAGATTCAGCCGGGAAGATGTCGATCACTTCGCCGCGCACGCGAAAGGTACCACGCTGAAAAGCTTGATCGTTACGGGTGTATTGCAATTCCGCCAGCCGACGCAAAATCGCGCGCTGGTCAATCAGCATTCCCACCGTCAGATGCAGCATCATTTTCAGGTAGAGATCCGGATCGCCCAGACCGTAAATCGCGGACACGGAAGCCACCACCACGACATCGCGTCGCTCAAGCAACGCTTTCGTTGCCGACAACCGCATTTGCTCAATATGTTCGTTTACCGAAGCGTCTTTTTCGATAAACGTATCCGAACTTGGCACATACGCTTCCGGTTGATAGTAGTCATAGTAGGAGACGAAATACTCCACCGCGTTTTCCGGGAAAAACTCTTTCATTTCGCCGTAGAGCTGCGCCGCCAGGGTTTTATTGGGCGCAAGCACCATCGTTGGCCGCTGCAAGTCCGCAATGACGTTGGCGATGGTGAATGTCTTCCCGGAGCCGGTCACGCCCAATAACGTCTGATGCGCCAGCCCGTCCTCCAGCCCCTCTTCCAGACGACGTATAGCGTCCGGCTGATCGCCAGAAGGTTTAAAAGCGGAATTCAGTTTGAACGGTTTACTCATGAGCGGCTACCTGAAGGAGTGAGCGGGCAGGGATGTAATTTTACTCTCGACGGTGAATATTGCCAATAAAAAACACTGGATGAAAAAACAGTAACACTCCAGTGTATAATGGCTATCGGCAGATACCCCACGCTATTTAGAGGTAAAACATAGACAGTCGCGGGGTAAAATTCCAGCAGTGCGCTGGTTATCCCCAGACCAGAGTCTTTTTTAACATTTGTCAAGTCGGATGATGAAAGTTTTATGTCAACGTATCCCCATTCCTTTACAACCATTGATTTTATATAACTTGCTGTCTAAAAAGGGATATTTTCTCAAGCCGTCTTTCGCGCCAATTTAGTCGCAGGCCGCGTCGCCTCTCGCTTACGTTGTGTTTTCTAACTCTAATACACAAGGTTATCCACAGGAATAGTGGATAACTGCTTCCAGCCCGTATCCCCTGCCGCCTGGCAAAATCGGCCCCTGACGTTTTCGCCGGGCGATAAAAAAAAATTATCGCTATTTTTGGCAGATTATTGGCTAACGAGAAGGGAAAAATTGAGGCGTACACGCTCACATTTTGCACATTTTTAGCCTGGCGACGTCAGGAGGGTCTGGCGAAAGAACAGCAGGATCGTCTGATCCTGCAAGAAGGCGGTTTTTAAGCGCGGTCAGGCGCGTTCCAGGGGGCTAAGGTCCAGATACTGTCCTGTCGCCGCCTGCGATGGAGAAACGCCCAGCCACGGGATTTCCCCTAACAGCGGGGCCGGTATGACGCGGCGAAGCGTCGCGAGATATTCACCATGACGCGCGCCCGGCGGCTGTATGTCGTTGGCTATCCATCCGACAAGTGGTAATCCGGCCTGTTCTACCGCCAGTGCCGTCAGCATGGCGTGATTAATACAGCCCAGCTTGACGCCAACAACCAGAATCACCGGCAGCTGCTCCGTCTGTACCCAGTCGGCAAACGTCAGCGTGGCAGAGAGCGGTGTAAACCAGCCGCCCGCCCCTTCTGTCAACACCCAGTCTGCCTGCGCCTCCAGCGTTCGCAATCCGCGTGATAATACCGCCGCGTCTATCGCCCGGCCTTCGTCGGCGCTAACGATGTGGGGAGAGGTAGGCTCGGCAAAAGTATAAGGATTGATAGCGGAATAAGGTTGCGGGAGGCTGCTGTTACGCTGCAAGGCCAGGGCATCGCTATTGCGTAGCCCGTCGGTTGTCATTTCGCTGCCGGAAGCGACGGGCTTATAGCCTACGGTTTGATAACCTAACTGCGTTGCGGCCTGCAATAAGGCGCAACTGGCAACCGTTTTACCGACTTCAGTATCAGTACCGGTCACAAAATAGCGTTTAGTCACGTTCAATCACTCCCATAAAAAGATGGTACGTCAGCGGATATTTCCCCTGCCGCTGCGGCCATGCCAACTGAATCTGTCTAAGCCGGGCGCGGGTTAATACATCCGACTCCCGCCCTTCATGAAGATGGGTGGCGCCAATGCCTTTAAGCGAGCGCATCGCACTCAGGGCATCCTCAAACCACAATGTCATCGCCTGAGTATGACGAGACGCCCGCCAGCCGCGCAGCGCGTGGTCAATGGCCTCTTCCGGCAAAAAGCTATTCGCGTGAGCGCGATTATCGACGGCCTGCCATGCCTGACGCAGCTCCGGCAACGACCCCTGGCACAAGGTGGTAAACGCCACCACGCCGCCGGGCCGTACAACCCGATACAACTCGCTCAACGCATCACGTAAATCGCCGCACCACTGGACCGCCAGGTTGCTCCAGGCCAGGTCAAAAACTTCGGCGTCATGGGGAATCGCTTCGATATCCGCCAGCAAATAGTGATGCGCCGCCTGACGATCGCGCGCCTGTTGCAGCATCGCCAGCGAAAGATCCAGGGCGGTCACTTCGCTCCCCCGCTCTCGCCAGTAACGACTCATACGTCCAGGGCCGCAGCCTGCGTCCAACACACTGGCAAACTGGCGGCCTGCCAACAGCGTCAGCAGCGCATCCGCGCTGTGTTGCTGCAAAGAGGCGTGTTGTTCATATTGCGATGCGGCCCGGCCAAACGCCGCCGCAATAGCCTGCTTATTCACCTGCGCCATGCAGCACCTCCAGCAGACGGTCTATATCGCACGCTTCATGCGCCTGCGTTAACGTTAAGCGCAGGCGCGCCGTACCGACAGGCACCGTCGGCGGACGAATCGCCGTCGCCCAGCATCCTTGTTGACGTAGCGCCTCCGCCAGGCGCAATGCACGGCTGTTATCGCCCACGATTAACGGCTGGATGGCGCTATGGGCATTCAGTAGCGTAAATCGGGACGCGTTAACGCCGGCCCGAAAGCGCTGAACCAGAGCGGCGAGTTTTTCGCGCCGTTCACCACCTTCATCGCTACGGATCACCGCCAGCGAGGCGCTTAACGCCTGCGCCTGGGCGGGCGGCATACTGGTGCTGTAAACCAGATGGCGGGCAAATTGCAGCAGATAATCCGCGACGCTTTCCGAGCAGAGCACCGCTGCGCCGCTGACGCCAAACCCCTTACCGAAAGTCACTACCAGCAACTCAGGCTTCACCCCCCGTTGCCAGCAGGTGCCCCGCCCCTCATCGCCAGTCACGCCGATGCCGTGCGCATCATCAACCAACAGCCAGGCATGATGCCTGCGGGCAATGTGCTGGATTTCCGCCAGCGGCGCGCTGTCGCCGTCCATGCTGTATACACCTTCTGTCACCACCAGTTGCTGACCCACGCAGGGCGATTGCAGTAAACGCGACAGATGCTGCGTATCGTTATGGATAAAGCGGCGAAGCTGCGCCGGACTCAGATTAGCGGCTTCCAGCAGGGAAGCATGACTCAACCTGTCGGCCACAATCCGGTCATTTTTTTTCATTAAGGCGGTAATGACCGCCTGATTCGCCGCAAAGCCAGAGATAAACAGCAGCGCGCGTGGATATCCTAACCATTGCGCCAGTTCCTCCTCTAACGCCTGGTGCGCCACGGAATAACCGCTGATATGACCCGACCCGCCGCTGCCGACGCCAAAACGCGTCGCTGCCTGTTGCCAGGCGCGAATAATCTGCGGATGTTGACTTAAGCCGAGGTAATCATTGCTGGAGAAGTTAAGATACTGTCGCCCGTTCGCTACCAGCCAGCGTCCGGCGCCCTGCGACACCACATAGCGGCGGCGCAACGTATCCGTCGCCCGACGCGCCGTCAGCGCATCGTCGACGCGTTGTTGCCAACTCATAAGGCTGCCGCGTTGTAATAATCATCGGTGTCAGGCGTCATCAGCGTCTGCTCCAGACGTTGCTGCTGCTCGTTATCGCCCGCCAGCACCCTGGTCTGCTGCGGATTCAGCCCCAGCTTACGGAATAACTGCAGATCCTTGTCCTCTGCCGGATTTGGCGTAGTTAACAATTTGCAGCCATAGAAAATCGAGTTCGCCCCGGCCATAAAGCACATCGCCTGGGTCTGTTCGTTCATCTGTTCACGCCCTGCGGAAAGACGCACGTATGAGGTCGGCATCATGATGCGCGCCACAGCGATAGTACGAATAAAATCAAACGCATCCACGTCATCGTTATCCGCAAGCGGCGTGCCTTTCACCTTCACCAGCATGTTAATTGGCACGCTTTCCGGCGGCGTCGGCAGGTTCGCCAACTGCAACAACAGTCCGGCGCGATCGGTAACCGTTTCGCCCAGACCCACAATGCCGCCGGAGCACACTTTAATCCCTGCTTCACGGACTTTTTCCAGCGTGTCGAGGCGCTCCTGATAGGTACGGGTAGTGATGATATTGCCGTAAAACTCCGGCGAGGTATCGAGGTTGTGGTTGTAGTAATCCAGCCCGGCATTAGCCAGACGCTGCGCCTGGCTCTCGTTCAACATACCGAGCGTCATACAGGTTTCCAGCCCCATCGCTTTGACGCCCTGTACAATCTTCTCCAGATAAGGCATATCGCGTTCATGCGGATTCTTCCAGGCCGCCCCCATACAGAAGCGGGTCGAACCGGCGTTTTTCGCTTTACGGGCGGAGTCCAGTACCTGCTCTACTTCCATTAAACGCTCGGCTTCCAGCCCGGTTTTATAGCGCGAGCTCTGCGGGCAGTATTTACAATCCTCCGGGCAGGCGCCGGTTTTGATCGACAGCAGCGTACTAACCTGTACCTGCTGCGGATCGAAATGCTGGCGATGAATTTGCTGCGCTTCAAACAGCAATTCCAGCAGTGGTTTTTCAAATAATTCGGTTACTTGCGACAGTGTCCAGCGTGGGTGGCGAGCCATCGGGCTTCTCCAAAATATGTTGTTTGTTTTTGATATGGTGTAGACTCGTAAACCTAAATCTTTTTAATTTGGTTTACAAGTCGATTATGACAACGGACGATCTGGCCTTCGATAAACGCCATATTTGGCATCCTTACACTTCCATGACCTCGCCGCTGCCGGTATATCCCGTTGAGCGGGCCGAAGGCTGCGAGCTGGTTCTCGCCTCGGGCGAACGCCTGATTGAGGGGATGTCCTCCTGGTGGGCGGCCATTCATGGTTATAACCACCCGCAATTGAACGCGGCGATGAAAGCGCAAATTGACGCCATGTCGCATGTCATGTTCGGCGGCATAACCCATCAACCTGCGGTGAATCTGTGCCGTAAGCTGGTCGCGATAACGCCTGAGCCGCTGGAGTGTGTCTTTCTGGCCGACTCTGGTTCGGTGTCGGTAGAAGTGGCCATGAAGATGGCGCTGCAATACTGGCAGGCGCGGGGCGAATCGCGTCAGCGTTTTCTGACGTTTCGCCACGGTTATCATGGCGACACGTTCGGCGCGATGTCGGTGTGCGATCCGGATAACTCCATGCACAGCTTGTGGAAAGGCTATCTGCCGGAAAATCTGTTCGCGCCGGCGCCGCAAAGCCGGATGGATGGCGAATGGGATGAAAGCGACATCGCGCCATTTGCCCGCCTGATGGCCGCGCATCGCCATGAAATCGCCGCAGTGATTCTGGAACCTATCGTTCAGGGCGCGGGCGGGATGCGCATATATCATCCACAATGGCTCAGGCGTATTCGTAACATGTGCGATCGCGAAGGCATTCTGCTGATTGCCGATGAAATAGCCACCGGGTTTGGCCGTACCGGCAAACTGTTCGCCTGCGAGCACGCCGGGATCGCGCCGGATATTCTGTGTCTCGGCAAAGCCTTAACCGGCGGCACCATGACCCTCTCGGCAACGCTCACGACACGCCAGGTTGCAGAGACTATTAGCAACGGCGAGGCGGGGTGTTTTATGCATGGCCCGACGTTTATGGGGAATCCGCTGGCCTGCGCCGTCGCTTGCGCCAGCCTGACGCTGCTGGAAAGCGGCGAATGGCGTCAGCAGGTGGCGTCTATCGAGTCTCAGTTACACGCTGAGTTAGCCCCCGCGCAAAGTTCTCCCTGGGTGGCAGATGTGCGGGTGTTGGGCGCGATTGGGGTGGTTGAAACCACGCATCCGGTCAATATGGCGGCGCTTCAACGCTTCTTCGTCGGGCAAGGCGTCTGGATCAGGCCGTTCGGCAAGCTAATCTACCTGATGCCGCCCTACATTATTCGTCCGGATCAACTGCGCTGTTTGACCCAGGCGGTCAATGACGCGGTACACAATGAAACATTTTTTAGCCATTAATCAGCGGTAAGCGATGCTGCTTCTGGCTACACTTCTGGTGAGTCAAAAGGAGAGCGCATGAAACTTATCAGCAACGATTTGCGCGATGGAGATAAACTTCCTCATCGCCACGTTTTTAACAGTATGGGCTATGATGGCGATAATATTTCGCCGCATCTGGCCTGGGACGACGTGCCGATGGGCACCAAAAGTTTTGTCGTGACCTGTTACGATCCCGACGCGCCGACCGGCTCCGGCTGGTGGCACTGGGTGGTGGTGAACCTCCCGGCGGATACGCGCGTACTGACCCAGGGGTTCGGCTCAGACCTGGTAGCCGTACCAGACGGCGTCATTCAGACGCGTACCGATTTCGGTAAAGCCGGCTACGGCGGCGCGGCGCCGCCTAAAGGGGAAACGCACCGCTATATCTTTACGGTTCACGCGCTGGACGTCGAGCGTCTTGACGTTGATGAAGACGCCAGCGGCGCGATGGTCGGCTTTAACGTGCATTTCCATTCGCTCGCCAGCGCCTCGATCACGGCGATGTTCAGTTAAACGCTGTGCCGGATGGCGGCGTAAACGTCTTACCCTGCCAACGGGTTGGGTAAGCCGAATAAGCGCCTCGCCATCCGGCAGCATTCACATAAAGTCCGGCACCAGACGCTGTAACGCGCCTTGCGCCAGCAGCGCCGTCGCACACTCAATATCGGGTGCGAAAAAACGATCCTGCGTATAGTGCGCCACCCGCTCGCGCAGTGTCTGCCGCGCCTGTTCCAGTAACGGGCTGGAGGTTAACCCTTCCCGTAAATCTATCCCCTGACAGGCAGCCAGCCACTCCACGGCAATGATGCCGCGGGTATTCGCCGCCATTTCCCAGAGTCGCCGTCCTGCCGCCGGGGCCATTGAGACATGATCTTCCTGATTCGCCGAGGTCGGCAGGCTATCCACGCTGTGCGGGTGCGCCAGCGCTTTATTCTCGCTGGCGAGCGCTGCGGCGGTGACCTGGGCAATCATAAAACCGGAATTAACGCCGCCATTTTTCACCAGAAACGGCGGTAACTGCGACATATGTTTATCCATCATCAGCGCGATGCGCCGCTCCGATAGCGCGCCGATTTCCGCTATCGCCAGCGCCAGATTATCCGCCGCCATGGCAACCGGTTCAGCATGGAAGTTACCGCCGGAGATCACCTCCCCCGCATCGGCAAAGACCAGCGGATTATCGGACACCGCGTTGGCCTCAGCCAGCAGTACCTCTTTCGTCTGACGTAACTGGGTCAAACAAGCGCCCATTA
The DNA here is from genome assembly GCF_046551535.1 of Salmonella sp. SAL04162. Classification (NCBI taxonomy): domain Bacteria; kingdom Pseudomonadati; phylum Pseudomonadota; class Gammaproteobacteria; order Enterobacterales; family Enterobacteriaceae; genus Salmonella; species Salmonella sp. SAL04162. Next base: position 30,092 of record NZ_JBGDVX010000020.1, on the reverse strand, counting down.
CCTGTGGCTGGCAGCGAAGGGAATACGGGTCCTGAACTTTATGACAGTGGTGATGTGATTCAGCAATGGCGCTGGTATCGGTCAGCAGATGCCGGAACAACCGCGCGACGTCAATTTGCCCCTTTTGTCCGCGCGCGGCATGAATGCGCGCATCAAAAGGACGGCGCGATCCCAGCACGGCTTCGGTAGTCAGCGCGCCGCAGACAACGGCGGAGGCAAATAACTCCTGTGCCTCAAACAAACCGCGCAGCGCAAAGGCCGTTGACGCCTGGGTGCCGTTAAGCAGCGCCAGCCCCTCTTTGGCCGCCAGCGCGACAGGCTCCAGTCCGGCCTTTTTTAGCGCCGTCTGCGCCGGAAGCCATTCACCCTGCCAGCGCGCTTTTCCTTCGCCAAGCAGCGTCAGCGACAGATGCGCCAGCGGCGCTAAGTCGCCCGACGCGCCAACCGAGCCTTTTGCCGGAATCAGCGGATACACGCCGGCATTAACCAGAGCGATGAGCGCCTCTATCACGCTCAACCGAATCCCGGAAAACCCGCGCGCCAGGCTATTGATTTTCAATACCATGATCAGACGCACCATCGCGTCATCCAGTGGGTCGCCTACGCCCGCGGCGTGAGACAGCACCAACGATCGCTGTAGATTTTGCAAGTCTTCATCAGCGATGCGCGTCTGCGCCAGCAGACCGAAACCGGTGTTGATGCCGTAGGCGGTACGCCCTTCGGCAACGATATCATTGACGCACGCGACGCTGGCGTTAATGCCGTCAATGGCGCTGGCGTCCAGCCGAAGCTGTACCGGATGACGCCAGACATCGTACAGTTGAGAGAGGCTTAACTGCCCCGGAGTGAGTGTCATGGTGTTCATATCAGCCTTTCCCCCTGTGTCGCCGCAACCATCGGTAAATTCAGACCTTGCTCAACAGCGCATTCCACCGCGAGATCATATCCGGCATCGGCATGGCGCATGACGCCCGTCGCCGGATCGTTGTGTAACACGCGGCGAATACGCGCGGCGGCCTCGTCAGTGCCATCACAGACAATCACCATACCGGCGTGTTGCGAAAAACCCATCCCCACCCCGCCGCCATGATGGAGCGATACCCATGTCGCCCCGCTGGCGGTATTCAGCAACGCATTTAACAGCGGCCAGTCGGAAACCGCGTCGGAACCGTCGCGCATCGCTTCGGTTTCACGGTTAGGGCTGGCGACAGAACCGGAATCCAGGTGATCGCGGCCAATCACAATAGGCGCGGATACCTCACCGCAACGCACCATTTCGTTGAACGCCAGCCCCAGTTTTTGCCGCCACTCCAGGCCTACCCAGCAGATACGCGCCGGTAGCCCCTGAAAATGAATGCGCTCGCGCGCCATATCCAGCCAGTGATGCAGATGTTTATCCTCAGCCACTATCTCTTTGACTTTGGCATCGGTTTTATAGATATCCTGCGGATCGCCGGACAGCGCCACCCAGCGAAACGGCCCGATGCCACGACAGAACAGCGGACGAATATAGGCTGGCACAAATCCCGGAAAATCAAAGGCGTTTTCCACCCCCATCTCTTTCGCCATCTGGCGAATATTGTTGCCATAGTCAAAGGTCGGCACGCCCATTTGACTGAACGCCAGCATCGCCCGAACATGCGCCGCCATGGAACGTTTCGCTGCCTGCATCGTCCCGTGGGGATCGGATTGCGCGTTTTTCTGATACTCCTCCCAGCGCCAGCCGGAGGGTAAATAGCCATGTAGCGGATCGTGGGCGCTGGTCTGATCGGTCACCAGGTCCGGGCGCACGCCGCGATTAACCAGTTCCGGCAGGATATCCGCCGCGTTCGCGCACAGGGCGACGGACACGGCTTTCCCCTCGCGGGTGTAGCGCGTAATGCGGGCCAACGCGTCATCCAGCGTGGCGGCCTGCTCATCCACGTAGCGAGTACGCAGACGAAAATCGATACGGCTTTGCTGGCATTCAATCGTCAGCGAACACGCTCCGGCCAGCGTCGCGGCTAGCGGTTGCGCGCCGCCCATGCCGCCCAGCCCGGCGGTCAGCACCCAGCGTCCCGCCAGCGTGCCGTTATAGTGCTGACGCCCCGCCTCGACAAAGGTTTCGTATGTTCCCTGCACGATTCCCTGACTGCCGATATAGATCCAGCTTCCGGCCGTCATTTGACCGTACATCGCCAGCCCTTTCGCATCCAGTTCGTTAAAGTGTTCCCATGTCGCCCAGTGGGGAACCAGGTTGGAGTTGGCGATTAATACCCGCGGCGCGTTGTCGTGCGTTTTAAATACGCCGACCGGTTTGCCAGACTGAATAAGCAACGTTTCGTCCGCCTCCAGCCGGGTGAGCGCATCAACAATAGCGTCATAGCATTCCCAGTTGCGCGCGGCGCGACCAATCCCGCCGTAGACCACCAGCTCATGCGGATTTTCCGCCACGTCAGGATCGAGATTATTCATTAACATCCGCAGCGGGGCTTCTGTCAGCCAGCTTTTCGCCGTTAATACCGTGCCTCGGGGCGCGCGGATAGTCTGCTGACGATACTTGCTTTCAGGCATAGCAATGACTCCTCATTGTTATCGGTCTGCCATCGCCAAATAACGCTAAAACGCCACTATCAGGCACCGCCGCAGACCCACAGATAAGAATCAGACATATACTTGTCTATACAAGTAAGCACAAGAATAGAATTAACAAAAATGATACAATTTTGTTATATTGTGTCAGCAATCACGTTTTCCGGCAGCGGCCCGCTCAGGAGATAAATCGTCCCTGTAGCCGATAGCGCGACCCGGGGAAAAGTAAGCGGGCGTGAGAAACAATCCGCGACGCGGACCAGGTTGTACGACGAATGAGCAGACAAGGCTCATGCTCTTTGATTGTTAACCACGCGCACTCTTGCGCCGTGGCGCGCACCGCCTCCACAATATGTTCCCCTTCCGTTAGCGGCGCGATCCGCGACAAATAAGCGTGCGGCGTGGTCTGACGGTAATCTTGCGTCAGGTAATCCACGGCAATATCCGCATTCACGCAGCGATCTTCAATTTGTACCGGCAGATCGTTTTCATAATGCACCATGATGGAATGGAAAATGACATCGCTCTCATTGACGTTGAGAGCGCTGGCCTGGATGGCGTTTGCCCGCACGCGCTCCAGCGTGAGCACCTCACAACGATGCTGATGACGGCGGGCGGCAATCTCCTCGGCGATACTGCGGACTTCAAACAGCGCGGACTGGCCTTTTGGTTCGGCGACAAACGTCCCCACGCCCTGTAAACGCACCAGCCACCCTTCATCCGTCAGCTCACGCAGCGCCCGGTTGATGGTCATTCGGCTAAAGCCATACTGAGCGACCAGTTCAGCTTCCGACGGAATGCGATCGTGCGGCTGCCAGACGCCGCCGGCTATTTTTTTACAGATGTCCTGTTTCACCGTTTCGTAAAAAGGCGCAGGCGCAGAACGGGAGCGGGATGAATACATGCGTGAAGCCTTCCTTATGCGGAGAGTGTTTTGCGGATGACAGATTAACGCCACCAGTGCGCGATTTGCCAGCCAAGCCGCGCCGCCACGCGCGCCGCTGCGCCATCTTCATCAAAGCGTGGATTAAATTCAACCAGATCCGCCGCCTGTAATTTTCCGCTGCGGCAAACCGGCTCAATTAAACGCAGAACCTGTATCAGTGGCACGCCCAGCGCTGCGGGAGCGGAGACGGCCGGCATTTCCCAGACAGGCAATACGTCGAGATCGATAGTCAGATAAATTTTATCCACCTTGTCGATAAACTGCGTCATCTGCGCCAGCGCGTCATGGCAGTCAAGATCCTCCACCGCGGTAACATTCCGCCACTGCGCTTCCCGCCACAACGCCTGCGTATTCGCCGCACGGCTCACGCCGAAACAGGCATAATGAAACGCGCGGCTCTGCGCGTCGCATAGCTGCGCCAGTTGACGAAACGGCGTCCCGGATGTTGCCCGGTCGGTCTGACGGAGATCCAGATGCGCATCAAGATTAATGATCCCTACGCTTTCCTGCGCAAACGCGTCCAGCACCCCCGCGCCGTGTCCAAACGCGGTTTCATGCCCGCCGCCCAGCACCAGCGTGCGCATCCCGGCCCGCAGACAGCGGCTTACCGCATCGCGCAAGGCCTGCTGCGCGCCTTCCAGATCGGGCGTCGGCGCAACCCAATTGCCTAAATCCACCAGCCGTTCATGTCCCTGGTGGCTGGCCATATTCGCCAGCGCTTTACGCAACGCGTCCGGGCCGCCTGCCGCGCCGGGACGGCCTGCATTGCGTTTTACCCCCTCATCGCAGGCAAATCCCATTAACGCGATCTTTTGCTGCCAGTTTTCGGGGGAAAAGGTCTCGCTGCGCGTGACGGTCTGAAACAGACGCCGCGCATCCGGCGCTTCTATACTGTCATCGCGCCCCTGCCAAAGCGCCGGAGAAGCCGGATACCATTGCGTCATGAGATTTTTCCTCTGTATACCCGCTGATATAAAGGGTTACGCCCCGGCTCATACACTATCTCTACCGGCTGTTCAGCATCCCACACCACAAAATCCGCCCGGTAGCCGGCCCTGAGCTGCCCATGCGTCGCCTGTCTTCCCAGCGCGCGTGCGGCATGGCGCGTAACGCCCGCCCATGCCTCTTCCGGCGTCAGACCAAACTGTACGCAGGCCATATTCATCGCCAGATGCAAACTGCAAAACGGGCTGGTGCCGGGATTGAAATCGCTGGCGACGGCGACAGGCACCTGATAGCGGCGCAGCAGTTCAACCGGCGGGCGCTGCGTCTCGCGCAGAAAATAAAACGCGCCGGGCAACAACACGCCGACAGTACCGCTGTCACGCATCGCCGCGACGCCCGCTTCATCAAGATATTCGATATGATCCGCCGATAAACCCTGATAACGACTCACCAGCTGCGCGCCGCCCAACAGCGAAAGCTGCTCAACATGGCCTTTAACGGGAATACCTAACGCCTTCGCCGTCTGCAACACGCGCTCACTCTGCGCCACATTAAAGCCGACGCTCTCGCAAAAGAGGTCTACCGCATCAAATAACCCTTTTTGCCAGAGCTGCGGAATCATCGTCTCGCAGACCAGAGTGATGTAGCCGTCCGGGTCGTCACGATACTCCGCTGGCGTAGCATGAGCGGCCAATAGCGTGGGGCTAATGTCGATAGCGTTTTCGGCAGCAAGTTTTGCAGCGACGCGCAACAGCTTTTCTTCTGTCGCCAGTTCCAGACCATAGCCGGATTTAATCTCCAGCAGCGTAACGCCTTCGCTGGCAAGGCGCATCATGCGTTCGCGCGCCAGCAGGTAGAGCGTCTCCTCCGCACAGGCGCGGGTTGCTGATACCGTCGCGTTAATGCCGCCGCCCTGAGCGCTAATATGCTGGTATGACGCGCCGTTAAGCCGCTGTTCCCACTCTGCGGCGCGGTTACCGGCAAACACCAGATGCGTGTGGCAATCGATAAGTCCCGGGGTTACCAGTCGTCCCTGCATATCATGGATATTGTCCCCACTGACAGGAAGCTGCGTCTCTGGCACGATATCGCAAATATACCCTTCGCGTACAATCAGCGCCTGGTTATCCACCAGCCCATACGGGGCTTGCCGCTGCGGGTCCATTGTCGCCAGCCTGATGTTTCGCCAGACAGTATCGCCCGGTAAAAGTTGCCGCATTCCTGTCGCTCTCTTGCCTGTCATGAGTTGTATAGACATTTATTTTCTTTCTGCTCCGGATTGTCAACTCAAAGCGCGAAAGTTGTTGCTTAATTGTGATAAAACTATCTGATGCTACAGGTGTTTCCAGCCTGAAAAGGAACTTTTTACCTTTTCGCCTTCCCGTTTCGTTCAACTTAGTATAAAAAAGCAGGCTTCAATGGATGTCATTTAACTTTTTCAAGCCCGGAGCAACCTGTGAATACATTATCGGTTTCCCGTCTGGCGCTGGCACTGGCTTTTGGCGTGACGCTGAGCGCCTGTAGCTCTACGCCACCCGATCAGATCCCTTCCGATCAAACCGCGCCTGGCACCGCCTCGCGCCCAATTCTGTCGGCAAATGAAGCGAAAAACTTCGTTGCGGCGCACTATTTTGCCTCCCTGACGCCGAATACCGCCCCGTGGTCGCCGTCGCCGATTACCCTGCCCGCACAGCCTGACTTTGTGGTGGGGCCGGCAGGTACGCCAGGCGTTACGCACACCTCAATTCAGGCCGCGGTCGATGCGGCAATGGTTAAACGCACGAACAAACGCCAGTACATTGCTATTATGCCGGGCGACTATCAGGGGACCGTGTATGTTCCCGCCGCGCCGGGAAGTCTGACCCTGTACGGGACCGGTGAAAAACCGATCGATGTGAAAATTGGGATGGCGATTGATGGTGAAATGAGTGTCGCTGACTGGCGCCGCGCGGTGAATCCCGGCGGGAAATATATGCCTGGTAAACCCGCCTGGTATATGTTCGATAACTGCCAAAGCAAACACGCCGCGACGATCGGTGTGATGTGTTCTGCCGCGTTCTGGTCGCAGAATAACGGTCTGCAGCTACAAAATCTGACCATCGAGAACACGCTGGGCGACAGTGTCGATGCCGGAAACCATCCGGCGGTGGCGCTGCGTACCGATGGCGACAAAGTCCAGATTAACAAGGTCAATATCCTTGGCCGCCAGAACACCTTCTTTGTGACCAACAGCGGCGTGCAGAACCGTCTGCAAACCGATCGTCAGCCGCGTACGCTGGTGACGAACAGCTATATTGAAGGCGATGTGGATATGGTTTCCGGACGTGGCGCCGTGGTGTTCGATAACACCAACTTCCAGGTCGTCAACTCCCGCACACAGCAGGAAGCCTACGTCTTCGCCCCGGCTACGCTGTCCAATATTTACTATGGCTTTTTGGCGATCAACAGCCGCTTTAACGCCTCCGGCGATGGCGTTGCGCAGCTTGGCCGCTCGCTGGATGTCGACGCCAACACCAACGGTCAGGTAGTGATCCGCGACAGCGTGATTAACGAGGGCTTTAACGTTGCCAAACCGTGGGCCGACGCGGTCATCTCGAAACGTCCGTTTGCCGGAAATACGGGAACCGTGGATGACAAAGGCGAGGTGCTGCGTAATCTGAACGACACTAACTACAACCGCATGTGGGAATACAACAACCGCGGTGTAGGCAGTAAAGTGGTGGCGGAACCTAAGCAGTAATCGCCGTTCCGGTTCAGGCTTATAAACGGGCCGCCGCAGCAGATGTGGCGGCCCGTGGTTTTACTGCAAGTGATGTTTATTGAAATTAATCAGGCATCCTGCCCTGGTGAGCTCCAGCCCGCCGCCCTCCGGCACACAGCGCTTTAGTACGCGTTCACCACAACCCACATTGGCCCCTGGCCGACGGCATAACGACCTTTTTCCGTCAGCAACCCCTGAGTGCCCGTAATTTCATAGACCGCGATATGATGTGATTTTTGACCCGCTGCAATCAGGTATTTCCCGCTGTTGTCGATATTAAAGCCGCGCGGTTGGGCTTCCGTCGGCTGGAAGCCTTCAACGCTCAGTACGCTGCCGTCTTCGGAGACACTAAAGACGGTAATCAGACTGGCGGTACGGTCACAGGCATACAAATGCCGTCCATCCGGCGTAATATGAATATCCGCCGCCCAACGGGTATCGGAAAAATCGGCGGGCATCATATCCAGGGTTTGTACGCACTCTATCTCGCCATGCGGATTTTTAAGCTGCCAGACATCCACCGAACTGTTCAGTTCATTGACGCAATAGGCATATTGTCGATTCGGGTGGAAGACCATATGACGCGGGCCTGCCCCTTCAACTGTATTCACTTCCGCCGGCTCCAGGGCCACCAGATGGCCGTCATCGCTTAGCGTAAACAGACAAATGCGATCCTGTTTTAGCGCAGGCACCCACAAAGTACGGTTATCAGGCGTAATATTTGCCGAGTGGCAGCCGTCCAGCCCCTCCACCACATCCACCAGCTCAACCGGCAGGCCATCCTGTAAGCGCGTCACGCTGACATTACCGGCGTTATACGATCCGACAAAGACAAAACGACCATGATGATCGGTAGAAATATGGGTCGGGCTACCCGGCAGGGCGGATTCGGCGGCAAACGTCAGCGCGCCATCATCCGGCGCAATACGATACGCCAGGACACGAAACTCCGGGCGCACGCCGACATAGAGGTAGCGTTTATCCGGACTGACCACCATCGGCTGAACCTGACCGGGCACATCCACGACCTGTACCAGCGTCAGCGTCCCTTCGTGGTTCAGGCTCCAGACGTGAATTTGCTGACTCTCAGGGCTGGCGGTATAGACTGTTTGTTTCATGAATACTCCTTTGCATATGGCATGTAGCTGCAATAACAGGACACAGCTTAACGTAGTCGCTTTTGACGGCGAATGCTGAATTCAGACGCAGAATTTTGTCTGCTTACCGTCCCGGTGTACCATGCCGACAGACGGAATTATTACTCTTAATCTGGAAAAAATTATGACTGCACGCGTGATTGCCCTCGATTTAGACGGAACGTTATTAACCCCGCATAAAACCTTACTCCCCTCCTCACTTGACGCGCTATCACGCGCCAAGGCGCTGGCGCTGGAAACACCTGCTATTTGCTGCAACGGCACCTATTTGTATAAGTGAAGCATTACTACAATAAAAATCTTACTCATGCTTCGCTTCCCATCCCATGACATACAACTATTGATCAACAAAGTGAGCGGTGTACTATCAGTGCAACTTCTAAAATGGACACAGCGAAAATAGCATGAATTATCAGGTAATAGCTCTCGATCTGGACGGTACTTTATTAACACCTGGAAAAAAAATCCTCCCTGAATCACTCACTGCCTTAGAAAATGCCCGAAAATCTGGTGCAAAAGTCGTCATTGTTACCGGAAGGCATTTTGTTGCAATTCATCCTTTTTATCAATCACTTAGATTAGATACTCCTGCAATATGTTGCAATGGTGCATTATTATACGATTACCAAGAAAAGAAGGTGCTTGAGTCTGATCCCCTGCAAGCAGAACAAGCTTCACAACTAATTTCCCTTCTTGATAGTTACAATGTTCATAGTCTGATGTATGCCGATGATGCCATGTTCTACCAAGAACCTACGGGGCATATTATCCGTACAGAAAATTGGGCTAAATCTCTCCCAGAGTCACAACGTCCAATCTTCAAACAAGTACCCTCTCTTAGTGAAGCATCTCAGAACGTTGATGCTATCTGGAAATTCGCCCTTACTGACTCTGATACTGAGAAACTGCATAGCTTTGGTCAAATTGTAGAACGCGAGCTTGGCCTTGCCTGTGAATGGTCCTGGCACGATCAAGTAGACATAGCACAAGCCGGAAACAGTAAGGGTAAACGCTTGGCACAATGGGCAGAATCACAAGGTTTATCAATGGACCAAGTTATAGCCTTTGGCGATAATTTCAACGATCTTAGTATGTTGAAGTCTGCTGGTTTGGGTGTTGCTATGGGTAACGCTGTTGATGAAGTCAAAGCCTGTGCTGATTTGGTTATAGGTAATAATGCTGAAGCTGGTATAGCTGATGTAGTTAATCAGTACTTTTCAGAAGAGAAAATAACAGCGTGACACTGAAACAGGGAGGTGTGTAATGATAGAATTTAAACCAGAAATTGGAATGCGAACTTATATTGATGAACAGTTAGAACAATTTGGTTTTCAATTTAATAATGGCTTAACAACACTTGAAAATTTAAAGACTGTTTTTAAAGACTGTTTTTGCATTACAAAGAAAGATACCAAGTATTAAAAGAAGAATAGTAATCTAACTACCAAGAATTCAAGTGCCTAAGGGAACAGAAAAGGCATATTGAATCGCTTACTACCCCCGTAATTGTTAGTTAGAACAAGAGATTGGATGTTATATAATTGTTGGTCATGGCTAGAAGGGATGAGTAAATGGACACTACTGAAACATTGAATGGTACGTACTTCTACGGCGGGTTACCCAACCTGACACCACAACAGCTATGGTGGGCTATCACCATCGCCGTTGTGAGCGATCGTCTGGGGATCTCAGCGGTTGATGCTGCACTGGTTATCTCAGGGCAACCAATTCTACCTACGAGGAGTAAACCTCGTGGGACAACTCCAGGAACATCAATTGCTTCTAAGTACATCAGTAATTGGTTGAACTATAGACTGCCACCTGGGATCAGATTACCAACGTTGACAGGCAAAACCATCAACTCATTACAGCTAAGCTCAACGAATAATTTAGGTCGTTTCGTTGGTCGTAATGTGCCCTGGCTCGGTTGGGTTATGACATTCACTACGATTTATGATATCCAGCGTGATATTAAAGATACATTTAATCGTGTGGCGGTTCCTAAAGATCGCATTCAGTGGACATATTTCTAATGAGAGATATTGAGAAAGAAATTATCGATTTTATCGATCAGGAATATAACACTAAAAAGTACTTTCTCTTTGGGCCAAAGCGAACCATCACACTTGATACCAGTATTAGGGATGATCTTAAACTCATTTTTGAAGATAGTGAAGAACTTCTACAAGAGTACTTCAAGCGTTGGAATGTAGATTCAGAAGGATTTGACATACTTAACTATCTGAATCCAGAGTACTTTGGAAGTAAAGAGCCCGATCCGCGTAAGCCACTAACAGTTGGTATGCTCGTTGAAAGTGCTAAAGCTGGACGTTGGTTATATAGTTGAAGAATAAATTTATTATATTTTAAACGCCCATTATTTGGGAATTTTTATTATCATAATGGTAATATGATTAGGCGTATATTTTCATGATTACTAGTAAATACATAGAATGGTTAGCAGTACTAACCAACTATGGGATTTACAGAATGATTAGAATGGAATTTAATACATACGATGATGGAACATACTACTTTCTCTATATTACAGAGGAAGTACGGATAGAAACTAATGGTATTAATGGCTTGCAGATGGAAACCCGCGATTGGCGAGTACGTGATTCAGGCGATCCGTTCCAGTACTTAACCATCAGAAAAAGAAAGGATAAGTACTTTAATGAAGCCATTGTAAATCCGTATACTGAAGTATTAATTATAGCGGCGATAACTACAACGACATCAGTATGCTGGAGGCGGCAGGCACCGGCGTTGCGATGGGCAACGCCGATGAGACGGTGAAAGCGCGCGCTGACGTTGTGATCGGCGATAACACTACCGATAGCATCACCAAATTTATTTACACCCACCTGCTATAGTCAGGCGGTGATAGAAACGCTTTTCACCTGCGCGTAAAGCCACAGGCCAGGCTTGATATTCAGCTCATCCCTGGCCCACGGGCTTATTCGCGCCCACAGCGTTCTGCCGCCTATCTCAAGCTGGACTTCCACCTGTCCGTTATCGTCATAGCAATTTGCCACTTTTGCCCGCAATACGTTGCGGATACTGGTCTGCTGCGGCGGCTGTAGTACCAGCGAGACATCCGACGCCTGTATACGAATACGCAGTGTGGATTGCAGCGGCTGATTGAGTTTATTTACCCACAGGTGCTGGTCGCCAAGCGCCAGGGCGGTCATGGCATAATGCGGGTGATGCTCCAGCACGCTGACTTTCAGAATACTGCTCTGTTGCTCTTTCGGCAGCCACGGGTGCATAACGCTGCTTCCCCAGACTTCTTCCAGCGGGCCAAACGCTTTAACCTGTCCATCCTCCAGCACCATGACTTTATCCGCCAGGTGGAGAATTTCATCGAGAGAATGGCTGACATACAGCATGGGAATATTGATTTCTCGCGCCAGCCGTTGCAGGTACGGCAGTAATTCGCGTTTTCGCGGGATATCCAGCGAGGCCAACGGTTCGTCCAACAGCAGCAACTCCGGGGCAGTGAGCAATGCCCGGCCTATCGCTACGCGCTGTTTTTCTCCGCCGGACAAGCTCCCCGGCAGGCGATCAAGCAACGCTTCAATTCCCAGCAGCGACACCAGCTTATCAAACTGACCGGTCATGCTTTTCGCCATGCCGTAGCGCAAATTGCCGCGTACTTTGTAATGGGGGAACAGGCGCGCATCCTGGAAAACATAACCGATGCGGCGCTTTTCCGGCGTTAAACAGATACCGTTTTCCGCGTCATGCAACACCCGGCCATTCAGCGCGATGCGTCCTTTTTGCGGGCGAGTTAAACCGCTGATGGCATTAATCAGCGAGGTTTTTCCCGCGCCGGAGACGCCAAAGATAGCCGTGATCCCACTGGCTGGCAGCGTTTCGTTGAGGGTTAAACAGTGCGTTCCCAGCGTCTGGGAAAAATTAAGCTCCAGCATGGTTAGCGCCCCGTCCGTTCACGGCTAATCCGCGCCAGCCATTCAGAAATCAACAGCGAAATCAGCGCTAATACAATCGAAATCACGCACAGCCTCGCCGCCGCGCTCTCCCCGCCCGGCGTCTGGATCAAGGTATACATGGCGGAAGGTATGGTGCGGGTTTCGCCCGGAATATTGGAAACAAAGGTAATGGTTGCGCCAAATTCGCCAAGCGAACGGGCAAACGCCAGCACCGTACCGACAATAATGCCCGGCAGGGTAAGCGGTAAGGTGATAGTCAGGAAAACGCGCCAGCGCCCGGCGCCCAGCGTTCTGGCGGCCTGTTCAAGCTTGATATCCACCCCCTCCAGCGCCAGCCGAATGGCCCGCACCATCAGCGGGAAGGACATCACCGCCGCCGCCAGCACGGCGCCGCGCCAGCTAAAGGCAAACGTGAGACCGAACCAGTCATACAGCCACTGGCCAATAAACCCGCGTCGCCCCATCGACACCAGCAGCAGATAGCCGACCACCACCGGCGGCAGCACCAGCGGCAGATGCAGGACGCTATCAAGTAAGGCTTTGCCCGGAAACCGGCATCGTACCAGTAACCAGGCAAAAAAGATCCCAAACGGCAGGCTAAACAGCACGGCCAGGGAAGACACTTTCAGGCTAAGAAGGACAGCCTGCCATTCTGGATCGGTCAGTATCATTACTTCGTCGTAAATCCATAACGTTTAAAGATTGCCGAGGCCTGCGGTCCTTTCAGGTAATCATAGAACGCGCTGACGGTCGCATTTTTATGCCCCTCCACGATAGCGATGGGGTATTCCACTTTTTTATGTGAATCTTCCGGGAACGTCGCCACCACGTTGACCCCCTTGCTGGCGACCGCATCAGAACCGTATACAATGCCCAAAGGCGCTTCGTTACGTTCGACCAGCGCCAACGCGCCGCGCACATCCTCGCCCGGCGCCAGTTTCGGTTCAAGCGTTTGCCATGCGCCCAACTTTTGCAGCGCTTCTTTGGCATAAATTCCCGCCGGTACGTGTTGCGGATCGCCCACTGCCAGACGTCCGCCGTTCAGCAGACGAATCCAGTCCGTTTTGTTGTCGATGGTAAACGGTTTTTGCTCGCTGGCTTTCGGCGCCACCACCACCAGGCTATTGCCAAGCAATGTTTCGCGCGTCGTGGTATCCACCGCTTTTTTATCGGCTGCGTAATCCATCCATTTCTGGTCAGCAGAGATGAACAGATCCGCCGGCGCGCCCGCTTCTATCTGGCGCGCCAGCGTTGAAGAGGAGGCGAATGAGGAGACCACATCCACATTTTTCTCTTTTTTATATTCTGCCGCAATGTCTTGCATCGCGTTCGTTAGCGACGCGGCGGCGAATACGGTGATCTTGCCTTCATCCGCCAGCGCATGACCAGCGATGACGAAAGATAATGTCGCCCCTGCGACCAGGCGTAACCAGGAATGCGCCATCTGTAACTCCTTGTGTGTTTCGTTATGTAAACGACAATATAACGATAATCTCAGGGGTTTCCCAGCGGTTATTCATACCCATTAACGATTAAACACAGAAAATATCGGCAGGAAAAGCAGGATCTTGAGTAACAAAAACGCCCGACTGAGCGGGCGTTTGGGGAAATCAGCGGTTCTGTCTGGACTGGTCTTTCTGACCGATACCGGAAAAAATGTTGAACACCTCACCCAGACCGTAAATCAGACCGAGGATGATGGCCATCACTACCGGTACCATGATGACGGCGAATACCAGACTTTTTAATAACTCTAACATGGGCAACTCCAGATATAGTCCTTTTTGTATTTTAACCGCATCACACAGAAAAGCACTCCCCTTTTGTGCGGTCGGCTTTGCGCTGACGCGCTTTTCAGTCACAATAGTCTTTTTACCAGGAGCTGGTTATGCAGGCCGAAATCCTTCTTACCCTGAAACTTCAGCAAAAGCTTTTTGCCGATCCCCGACGTATCTCTCTGCTGAAACACATTGCGCTTTCCGGCTCGATTAGTCAGGGCGCGAAAGACGCGGGAATCAGCTATAAGAGCGCCTGGGATGCGATAAACGACATGAACCAGCTTAGTGAACATATGCTGGTTGAACGCGCAACGGGCGGCAAAGGCGGCGGCGGCGCGGTATTAACCCGCTATGGTCAGCGTCTGATCCAGCTTTACGATTTGCTGGGCCAAATTCAGCAAAAAGCGTTCGATGTGTTAAGCGACGATGACGCCCTGCCGCTTGACAGTCTGCTGGCCGCTATTTCCCGCTTTTCACTGCAAACCAGCGCCCGAAATCAGTGGTTCGGCACCATTACCGCCCGCGATCGCGATCAGGTGCAACAGCATGTCGACGTACTGCTGGCCGACGGCAAAACGCGGCTCAAAGTTGCGCTGACGGCGCAAAGCGGCGAGCGTCTCGGCCTGGAGGAAGGTAAAGAAGTGCTGATCCTGCTAAAAGCGCCGTGGGTTGGCATTACCCGGGATGCAGCCGTTGCGCGCGCCGCTGACAATCAGTTGTCGGGAACGATCAGCCATATCGAGCGCGGCGCGGAACAGTGTGAAGTGTTGATGGCGCTGCCGGACGGCCAGACGCTATGCGCCACGATACCGACTGCGGATGCCGCCACGTTAAAGGAAGGCGATGACGTGATTGCCTGGTTTAATGCGGACAGAGTGATTATTGCAACGTTGTGCTAAGCACATTGACATCCGTTGCCGAAAGACGTATCCCTGTCATTCATCGCTGCATAAAATGGGATGCAAAATGTCATCGTTGCAAATTTCGCAAGGCACGTTTCGTCTGAGCGATACAAAAACACTTCATCTGGATTCGCTGACGCTCAATGCGGGCGATAGCTGGGCATTCGTTGGGGCTAACGGGAGCGGGAAGTCGGCGCTCGCCCGCGCGCTGGCGGGTGAACTGCCATTATTAACAGGCGAGCGCCAGTGTCAGTTTACCCGCATTACTCGTCTGTCCTTTGAACAATTGCAAAAGCTGGTCAGCGATGAATGGCAACGTAATAACACCGATATGCTCAGTCCTGGCGAAAACGATACCGGGCGCACTACCGCGGAAATTATTCAGGATGATGTTCACCATCCTGCCCGCTGTGCGATGCTGGCGCAGCAGTTCGGCATTTCCGCTTTACTCAACAGGCGTTTTAAATACCTTTCTACCGGCGAGACGCGAAAAGCGCTGCTGTGTCAGGCGATGATGTCTGAGCCGGAGTTATTGATCCTTGATGAACCGTTCGACGGGCTTGACGTGACCGCCCGTCAACAACTGGCGCAACGCCTGACGGCGTTGAACCAGGCGGGTATTACCCTGGCGCTGGTACTCAACCGTTTTGATGAAATCCCGGACTTCGTGCAGTTTGCCGGCGTGCTTGCCGACTGTACGCTGGCGGAGACCGGAACGACGACAGAGTTACTGCAACGGGCGTTGGTCGCTCAACTCGCGCACAGCGAGCGTCTGACCGACGTACAATTACCCGAACCGGACGAACCTTCCGCCCGCCATGCGTTACCCGATGGCGAACCACGGATCGTACTTAACGATGGCGTAGTCTCGTATAACGATCGCCCTATCCTCCACCACCTAAGCTGGCGAGTCAATCCAGGCGAACACTGGCAGATCGTCGGTCCTAACGGAGCGGGTAAGTCTACGTTGCTTAGCCTTATTACTGGCGATCATCCGCAAGGCTACAGCAACGATCTTACGCTGTTCGGGCGGCGGCGAGGAAGCGGCGAAACAATCTGGGATATCAAAAAACATATCGGCTACGTCAGCAGCAGTTTACATCTGGATTACCGCGTCAGTACCACGGTACGCAATGTCATTCTCTCCGGCTATTTCGATTCTATCGGCATTTACCAGGCCGTTTCAGACAGGCAACGAAAACTGGCGCAACAGTGGCTGGATATTCTGGGAATCGATAAGCGCACGGCGGATGCCCCTTTCCACAGTCTCTCCTGGGGACAGCAGCGGCTGGCGCTGATCGTGCGCGCGCTGGTTAAACATCCGACAGTGTTGATTCTGGATGAACCGCTGCAAGGGTTGGATCCGCTGAACCGCCAACTGGTACGCCGTTTTGTGGATGTATTAATTCGCCAGGGAGAGACCCAACTGCTGTTCGTTTCCCATCATGCAGAGGATGCGCCTGCCTGTATTACCCACCGACTGGAATTTGTACCAGAGGGCGAACGTTATAAGTACGTTTCCGGACGATGCAATAATTAAATGTATTATCAGAATGGCGCCGCGCGCCATTCTGGAACCACTCTCCTTTTATTAAGAATAATAATAACGGTCGATAAGCTTACTATCTCTTGAATCGCTGACCGCCTCATTGTCATAATAATCCTGAAATTTTCGACAATGATGTCGTATGTGAATATAAGGGATTCATTATGGCTTTTCGTTTTCCACAAATAATACTATTTTTACTGGCAGCTATGTTATTTTGCCCCGGCAGTTATGCTGAGCAAAAGCCGACCGCTGCGCAGGAAGCGCGTAAAACCGCCGTTGAGGTCGCTGTTGAAGGCATGAGTCGCGCCGCCGTTGCGGGTCCGACAAAAATTAGTTTAGGTGATAAAGCCACGCTTAATCTGCCGGAAGGATTTACCTGGATACCCGCAAAAGAAGCGGCGGTATTTATGCGTGAAATTGGTAACTATGTTGACGATGAATATTTTTACGGTCTCGTATTTAAAAAGGAAATGAATGGATTTATTTCTATCGAATATGATGATTCTGGTTATGTAAAAGATGATGATGCAAAAAATTGGGATGCCGATGAATTAATGGATAACCTGCGCAAAGGCACAAAAGAAGCGAATAAAGATCGTATTGCAAAAGGCATTGAGCCGATAGAAATTATTGGCTGGATCGAGAAGCCTACCTACGATGCAACCAATCATCGTCTGATCTGGTCCGCCGCCATCCAGGATATCGGCACCAACGAACCACTGAATGAACAAGGCGTGAACTACAACACCTATCTGCTGGGACGTGAAGGCTATTTTTCTTTAAATCTGGTGACCGACAGAGGTTCTGTTGACCATGAAATCCCTCTGGCGAAAAGAATTCTCAGTTCCGTCAAGTTCAACGCTGGACAACGCTACGCTGACTTCAACGAATCAACGGACAAAATAGCGGAGTATGGGCTCGCCGCGCTGATTGGCGGTATCGCGGCCAAGAAAGTAGGACTGCTTGCTATGCTCGGTATCGCGTTGCTTAAATTCTGGAAAGTGACCGCCATCGGCGTCGTCGCTGTCGGGGCGCTCGCCAGGAAGCTACTCTCGCGTAAAAAAGACTGACAGCTCCTGCCCCGTCCGTTTCATTCCCAGGCGCGTAACGCGCCTTTTTTTCGGATAAAAAGCAGAAGCATTCTCAAGCCAGATGATTTGTAATCATTTAATTGATATAAATGCGTAAAATCACCAGTGTGTAAACGATTCCACTAATTTATTACATGTCACACTTTTCGCATCTTTGTTATGCTATGGTTATTCCATACCATAGGCTTAACGGAGCGAATTATGAGAGTATTGGTTACAGGTGGTAGCGGTTACATTGGAAGTCATACCTGCGTACAATTGCTGCAAAATGGTCATGACGTCGTCATCCTCGATAACCTCTGCAACAGCAAGCGCAGCGTGCTGCCCGTTATTGAACGTCTGGGCGGTAAGCACCCGACCTTTGTCGAAGGCGATATTCGCAACGAAGCGCTTATAACCGAAATTCTGCACGATCACGCGATTGATACCGTGATTCACTTTGCCGGCCTGAAAGCCGTCGGCGAATCGGTCGCCAGGCCGCTGGAGTACTATGACAACAACGTCAACGGTACGCTACGGTTAATCAGCGCCATGCGTGCGGCCAACGTTAAAAACCTTATTTTTAGCTCCTCTGCCACCGTTTATGGCGATCAGCCCAAGATCCCTTACGTCGAAAGTTTTCCTACCGGCACGCCGCAAAGCCCCTACGGCAAAAGTAAATTGATGGTAGAACAGATCCTCACCGATCTGCAAAAAGCCCAGCCGGAGTGGAGTATTGCGCTGCTGCGTTATTTCAACCCGGTCGGCGCGCACCCGTCGGGCGACATGGGAGAAGATCCGCAAGGTATTCCGAATAACCTGATGCCCTATATCGCCCAGGTCGCCGTGGGTCGTCGCGAATCGCTCGCCGTTTTCGGCAATGATTACCCGACCGAGGATGGCACCGGCGTACGCGATTACATTCACGTTATGGACTTAGCCGACGGGCACGTCGTGGCGATGGAAAAACTGGCGGACAAATCCGGCGTACATATTTATAACCTCGGCGCGGGTGTCGGCAGTAGCGTCCTGGATGTGGTCAACGCCTTTAGTAAAGCCTGCGGTAAACCCATTAATTACCACTTCGCGCCGCGTCGCGACGGCGATCTCCCGGCGTATTGGGCGGATGCCAGCAAAGCCGATCGCGAGCTGAACTGGCGCGTCACCCGCACGCTTGACGAAATGGCGCAGGACACCTGGCACTGGCAGTCACGCCATCCGCAGGGATACCCAGATTAAGGATGTTGTTATGACCCCATTTAATCCCATCGATCATCCGCATCGCCGTTATAACCCGCTTACCGGCCAGTGGGTTCTGGTTTCGCCGCATCGCGCAAAACGCCCCTGGCAGGGGGCGCAGGAAACGCCGTCTCAGCAAATGCTGCCGGCCCACGATCCGGACTGCTTCCTGTGTGCGGGCAATACGCGTGTCACCGGCGATAAAAATCCCGATTACAAAGGGACTTACGTCTTTACTAACGATTTCGCGGCGCTGATGGCCGACACGCCGGATGCGCCGGACAGCCACGATCCGCTGATGCGCTGTCAGAGCGCGCGCGGCACCAGCCGCGTGATCTGTTTTTCTCCCGATCACAGTAAAACGCTGCCGGAGTTGAGCCTGCCCGCGCTGACGGAAATCGTCAGAACCTGGCAGACGCAGACCGCCGAGTTAGGCAAAACCTATCCGTGGGTGCAGGTCTTTGAAAATAAAGGCGCAGCGATGGGCTGTTCGAACCCGCATCCACATGGACAGGTCTGGGCCAACAGCTTCCTGCCGAATGAGGCCGAACGCGAAGATCGTTTACAAAAAGCCTACTTCGCCGAGCAGCGCTCGCCAATGCTGGTGGATTATGTCCAGCGGGAACTGGCGGACGGCAGCCGCACCGTGGTCGAAACCGAACACTGGCTGGCGGTGGTGCCTTACTGGGCGGCGTGGCCGTTCGAAACGCTACTGTTACCCAAAACGCATGTCCTGCGCATTACCGATTTAAACGACGAGCAGCGCGACTCTCTGGCGCTGGCGTTGAAAAAGCTGACCAGTCGTTATGATAACCTGTTCCAGTGTTCCTTCCCCTACTCAATGGGCTGGCACGGCGCGCCGTTTAACGGTGAAGAAAACGCACACTGGCAGTTGCACGCGCACTTTTATCCGCCGCTGCTGCGCTCTGCGACCGTCCGCAAATTTATGGTCGGCTATGAAATGCTGGCGGAAACCCAGCGTGATTTAACCGCAGAACAAGCGGCTGAACGCCTGCGCGCGGTCAGCGACATCCATTTTCGCGAATCCGGAGTATAAAAATGAATCTGAAAGAGAAAACGCGCGCGCTGTTTGCTGAAATTTTCGGCTACCCTGCCACCCACACGATTCAGGCGCCAGGCCGCGTCAATCTGATCGGCGAGCACACTGATTACAATGATGGTTTTGTTCTGCCCTGCGCTATCGATTACCAGACCGTAATTAGCTGTGCGCCGCGCGACGATCGTACCGTACGGGTGATTGCCGCCGATTACGACAATCAGGTGGACGAATTTTCACTGGATGCGCCGATCGTGACCCACGATAGCCAGCAGTGGTCTAACTATGTGCGCGGCGTAGTGAAACATCTGCAACAGCGTAACAACGCGTTTGGCGGCGTGGATATGGTCATCAGCGGCAATGTGCCGCAGGGTGCCGGGTTAAGCTCCTCCGCCTCGCTGGAAGTGGCGGTGGGCACCGTCTTCCAGCAGCTTTATCACCTGCCGCTGGACGGCGCGCAAATTGCGCTCAACGGACAAGAGGCCGAGAACCAGTTTGTCGGCTGTAACTGCGGCATTATGGATCAGCTCATCTCTGCGCTCGGCAAAAAAGATCATGCGTTGCTGATTGATTGCCGTACGCTCGGCACCAAAGCGGTTTCCATGCCGAAAGGTGTGGCCGTGGTGATCATCAACAGTAACTTTAAGCGCACTCTGGTGGGCAGCGAGTATAATACCCGCCGTGAACAGTGCGAAACCGGCGCCCGTTTCTTCCAGCAGCCGGCCCTGCGCGATGTCAGCCTTGAGGCGTTCAATGCCGTTGCCAGCGAACTGGACCCGGTAGTCGCAAAACGCGTTCGCCATGTATTGAGCGAAAATGCGCGCACCGTTGAAGCGGCAAGCGCGCTGGAGAAAGGTGATTTGCAACGTATGGGCCAACTGATGGCGGAGTCCCATGCCTCAATGCGCGATGATTTCGAAATTACCGTCCCGCAGATAGACACGCTGGTAGACATTGTCAAAGCGACCATCGGCGATCAAGGCGGCGTGCGCATGACCGGCGGCGGCTTTGGCGGGTGTGTTGTCGCGCTGATCCCGGAAGATCTGGTTCCCGCTGTGCAGCAGGCCGTTGCGCAACAGTACGAAGCGAAAACCGGAATCAAAGAAACCTTTTATGTATGCAAACCGTCACAAGGAGCAGGACAGTGCTAAATGAAACGCCCGCACTGGCCCCCGATGGTCAACCGTACCGCCTGCTAACCCTGCGCAACAGCGCAGGGATGGTGGTAACGCTGATGGACTGGGGAGCCACTCTTCTTTCCGCCCGTATTCCGCTGTCTGACGGCAGCGTTCGGGAAGCATTGCTGGGCTGCGCCAGCCCGGAACACTACCCTGAACAGACGTCGTTCCTCGGCGCCTCTATTGGCCGTTACGCGAACCGTATCGCCAATAGCCGTTATACGTTTGCCGGCGAAACCGTACAGTTAAGCCCAAGCCAGGGCGAGAACCAGCTACACGGCGGACCGGAAGGCTTTGACAAGCGCCGCTGGCAAATTGTGAACCAGAACGATCGCCAGGTATTATTCGCGCTCACCTCTGATGACGGCGACCAGGGCTTTCCTGGCCATCTTTGCGCCACGGCGCAATATCGTCTGACCGATGACAATAGAATCTCCATCACCTACCGGGCAACGGTCGATAAACCCTGTCCGGTGAATTTGACCAACCACGTCTATTTTAATCTGGACGGCGATCGGACCGACGTGCGCCAACATAAGCTGCAAATTCTGGCGGATGAGTATCTGCCGGTAGATGAATCCGGTATTCCACGCCAGGGGCTAAAATCGGTAGCCAATACCTCGTTTGACTTCCGGATGCCAAAAGTCATTGCCAGCGAGTTTCTCGCCGATGACGATCAGCGCAAGGTTAAAGGCTACGATCATGCTTTCCTGCTACAGACGCAGGGTGATGGCAAAAAGCCGGCGGCCCGTCTGTGGTCACAGGATGGAAAGCTACAAATGATGGTTTACACCACCGCCCCGGCGCTACAGTTTTATTCCGGCAATTATCTGGCGGGTACACCTTCCCGCGGGCCGGAACCTTATGCCGACTGGCAAGGGCTGGCGCTGGAGAGCGAACTGCTGCCGGACAGCCCGAATCATCCTGAATGGCCGCAGCCTGACTGTATCCTTCGCCCTGGCGAGGAGTACGCCAGCCTGACCGAGTATCAGTTTATTCCGTTCTAACGATATGCCGCTACATGCCCGATGACGCAAGCTTATCGGGCCTACGCGCCATTGCCCTGCTCAAACCTCCACCACTTAAAGACAAAATCGCAACTCTGAGTTCACAAGAACCTTACACTGCGCCACTATTTTCGCTATGGTTATGCGTAAGCATTGCCGCCAACACCTCGCGGCAATATAATGAGAATTATTATCATTACATATGATTTATAGGAGTGAGAGTATGGCTGTAACTAAGCTGGTTCTGGTACGTCACGGTGAAAGTCAATGGAACAAAGAGAACCGTTTCACCGGCTGGTATGATGTTGACCTGTCTGAAAAAGGCGTAAGCGAAGCAAAAGCAGCGGGTAAACTGCTAAAAGAAGAAGGTTTCAGCTTTGATTTTGCCTACACTTCCGTACTGAAACGCGCTATCCATACGCTGTGGAACGTACTGGATGAACTGGATCAGGCGTGGCTGCCGGTGGAAAAATCCTGGAAACTCAATGAACGTCACTACGGCGCGTTGCAGGGGCTGAATAAAGCGGAAACGGCAGAAAAATATGGTGACGAGCAGGTTAAGCAGTGGCGCCGCGGTTTTGCCGTGACGCCGCCGGAACTGACCAAAGATGATGAGCGTTATCCGGGTCACGATCCACGTTATGCCAAACTGAGCGAGAAAGAGCTGCCGTTGACCGAAAGTCTGGCGCTGACCATCGACCGCGTTATTCCTTACTGGAACGACACCATCCTGCCGCGTATGAAGAGCGGTGAGCGCGTGATCATCGCCGCTCACGGTAACTCATTGCGTGCGCTGGTGAAATACCTGGATAACATGAGTGAAGATGAGATCCTTGAGTTAAACATCCCGACCGGCGTGCCGCTGGTGTATGAGTTCGACGAAAACTTCAAGCCGATCAAACATTACTATCTGGGCAACGCTGACGAAATCGCTGCGAAAGCGGCTGCCGTGGCGAATCAGGGTAAAGCGAAGTAATCACCTTTGCCGGATGGCGGTATAACTGCCTTATCCGGCCTACGAGCAATGGGTAGGCCGGATAAGCGCAGCGCCATCAGGCAATATGTCTTAAACAGCGATCACGCCGTCCAGCACCACCTGCAATTTCCCCTGCGAACAGCGCTCCACACGTCCTCGTACCCGGTACACTTCAGCCAGACGCTCCGCAGTAATCACCGTCTCCGGCGCGCCGCTGGCGACCAGCCTGCCGTCTTTTAGCATCAGGACATGGTCACCATGACGCAGTGCAATATTAATGTCATGCGCCACGACTATCGTTACCCTATTTTGCGCTTGGGTATCCCGACGCACGAGATCCATTACGTGAAACTGATAGTTTAAATCCAGCGCGCTGAGCGGCTCATCCAGCAACAGAAGTTCAGGGCGACGAATCAGCGATTGCGCCAGACCCACTAACTGCCGCTGACCGCCGGAAAGCTGGTCGAGATACTGCAACGCCAGATGCGTTATGCCCAATTGCTCAAGGATAGCCAGTATCTGCGCTCTGCCCTGCGCATTGTCTCTGCCGCCTGATGCCCGCAGTACCACGATAATCGACTCCAGTACATGCAGATGTACGCCCTGCGGTAATGACTGCGGCAAAAACACAACTTTCTGCGCCCGCTCGGCAAACGATAACGACATGAGATCTTCGCCATCAAGCAGCGCCTCGCCGTCGGCGTTATTCAGCCCGGCCAGCGAACGTAGTAACGTCGATTTACCACAGCCGTTCGGCCCCAGCAAAATGGTAATTTTCCCGCGCGGCAGTAAGGGAACGTTGAGATCTGCAATAACCGGCTGAGTGGAATAGCCGGCGCTAAATGAGCGGAGCATTAACCCGCGCATCAGAGACTCCCCCGATGTCGCAATACAATGCTTAAAAAGAACGGAACCCCGACCAGCGAGGTGACAATCCCCACCGGCACCATGACGCCCGGAACACTATTTTTCGCCGCAATAGAGGCCAGCGATAACACCAGCCCGCCTATCAGCACGCTGCCCGGAAGGTAGAAACGGTGATCTTCCCCCAAAAGTATTCGCGCAATGTGCGGCGCAACGAGACCAATAAAACCAATCGGCCCGACGAAAGCTACCGCCAGCGCTGATAACAAGCTGATACGCAACAATGACAGCAGGCGTAAACGGCGGACATGAATCCCAAAGCTCATCGCCCTCTCTTCGCCCAGACGTAATGCCGTGAGTTGCCAGGCGCTTCGTAACGCGCAAAAAAGCACAGCAATAAACACCACGGCCAGTACGCCCAATTTTTCCCACGACGCGCGGACCAGGCTCCCCATCGTCCAGAATACCAGCCCCTGCAGCGTATCTTCATCAGCCACAAACTGCATAATGGCGACCAACGCGTTAAAGGTGAATACCAGCGCAATGCCGAACAACACCACTCCGGATGCGGCGACGCCTGTCCAACGGGTAATACCGTCCAGTAGTAACGCGGATAAAAGTGCAAAGATGAACGCATTGGCCGGGATAAACCAGGCGGCTGGAATACCGGGAATACCGATCCCCAACACAATCGCCAGCGCAGCGCCAAAAGCCGCCGCGGACGATACGCCAAGGGTAAACGGCGTCGCCAGCGGATTATTTAAAATGGTTTGCATTTCGGCGCCCGCTAACCCTAACGCCATGCCTACCAGCAGCGCCATCAGGGCATAGGGTAAACGAATATCCCAGACAATAACGTGTATGCCCGCATTCACCTTTTCCGGCTGGAAAAGGGCCTGCCACAGCGCACTGAGCGGTAAACCAGAAGACCCACAGGTTACATCCACCATCAGTGAAGCCATCATCGCCAGCGCAATAGCTAACATGAGCACAGCCCGTTTGCGTATGATCTGGCGATAGCGCGGAATGACGGGCGTGGAAGCGAAACCGGGGGCTAAAAGTGATTTGTCCTGACAGGTCATGGTTCGGGCTACGTTATTAATCAGAGGAGAATTATAGCGCCGAATTATTTCGTTATATATTTATTTATATTTCGATTGATGACACGGTGGCCTATCTCACCGGTTTCCAATAAAAAACCGGCCTTGCGGGCCGGTTTAAGACGTAATGAAGATTAACCGCGACGGGCTTTTACCGCTGCCGACAACTGACGAAGCAGCGCATCGGTATCTTCCCAGCCAATACAGGCGTCAGTAATGCTTTTACCGTAGGTCAGCGGCTGACCGCTTTCCAGACTCTGGTTGCCTTCTACCAGATGACTCTCGACCATCACGCCAATAATCGCTTTTTCACCGCCCGCTATCTGCTGACAGACATCGGCGCAAACCTCCATCTGCTTTTGAAATTGCTTACAGGAGTTGGCATGGCTGAAATCGATCATGACCTGCGGCGTCAGTCCCGCTTTGGTGAGGCCTTCTTTCACCTCAGCAACATGTTGCGCACTATAGTTTGGCGCTTTACCGCCGCGCAGAATGATATGGCAGTCGCCGTTGCCGCTGGTATTCACAATCGCCGAATGACCCCATTTAGTGACGGAGAGGAAGCAATGCGGCGCGCCGGCGGCGTTGATGGCGTCAATGGCGACTTTAATCGTGCCATCAGTACCATTTTTAAAACCGACCGGACAAGAGAGGCCAGACGCCAGTTCGCGATGAACCTGGGATTCAGTAGTCCGCGCGCCAATGGCACCCCAGCTCATCAGATCGGCCAGATATTGCGGCGTGATCATATCGAGGAATTCGCCGGCGGCAGGCAGGCCGCTGTCGTTAATATCCAGCAGCAGTTTGCGCGCAATACGCAGACCGTCGTTAATCTGGAAGCTGTTATCCATGTGCGGATCGTTAATCAGCCCTTTCCAGCCGACGGTAGTACGCGGTTTCTCAAAATAGACGCGCATAACAATTTCAAGCTCGCCTTGAAGCTCATCGCGTAGCGCCAGCAAACGGGCGGCATACTCTTTCGCCGCTGCCGGATCATGAATTGAACAAGGACCGATCACCACCAGCAGACGATCGTCATTGCCTTTGAGAATTTTATGGATGGCTTTGCGCGCGTGAGCAACGGTATTTGCTGCATTTTCCGTGGCGGGAAACTTTTCCAGCAGCGCGACCGGAGGTAATAACTCGTTGATTTCTTTAATGCGTAAATCGTCGTTCTGATAATTCATGTTTATTCCAGTGTTGCCGTACTTATCCCAATGAATGCAATCCCTCCAATCTATCTCTTCAATTAAATAGTGTAAACGGGCTTTTACACTTTGAACGGAATAATCCTGGAATTCAGGAAAAAAACGCACAAATGTAGCGAAAAATGGGATCTAACCTACACTTTTTAACTGTAACCACTCTGTTTATGAATTATTGCAAGATTCTCTGCTGCGTTAACCTGCGGCGGCGAACGCTTTTTATCCCTTATTTGAGGATTTGACTGACACGTGCACTGTTGGAAGAGGTTATCCGACATATCCACCATAACAGGAGCATCTTATGAAAATGACAAAACTGACTACGCTTTTACTCACCGCTACCCTCGGCCTTGCCAGCGGCGCAGCGTTAGCTGCTGAATCTAACGCGCAATCCAGTAATGGCCAGGCGAACTCGGCGGCAAATGCCGGTCAGGTTGCCCCGGACGCCCGCCAGAATGTGGCGCCAAATGATGTGAATAACAACGACATCAATACCAACGGCAATACTAACAGCACGATGCAGCATCCGGACGGTTCAACCATGAATCATGATGGAATGACCAAGGATGAAGAGCATAAAAATACCATGTGTAAAGACGGTCGCTGCCCGGATATTAATAAAAAAGTGGAAACCGGTAATGGCGTCAATAATGACGTGAATACCAAAACCGACGGTACCACACAGTAATGCAGAAAAAAGTCTGATAACGGGAGAGCTTTCGCTCTCCTTTTTATTTTGTCAGCGAAAAATCAGTATGATGTCTACAGTATTGATGAGAATAACAAAGGAATGACGTTATGGCGCACTCACACTCTCATGCCGATTCACACCTGCCGAAAGATAATAATGCTCGTCGCCTGCTTTTCGCCTTTATCGTCACTGCCGGATTTATGCTCCTTGAGGTGGTGGGCGGGATACTCTCCGGCTCTCTGGCGTTGTTGGCGGATGCGGGACATATGCTCACCGACGCGGCGGCCCTTCTCTTTGCGCTGCTGGCGGTTCAATTTTCCCGTCGCCCCCCGACTGTTCGCCACACTTTTGGCTGGCTAAGACTCACCACACTGGCGGCCTTTGTGAATGCCATTGCGTTGGTGGTCATTACCCTTCTCATTGTCTGGGAAGCGATAGAGCGCTTTTACACGCCACGTCCGGTGGCGGGCAATCTGATGATGGTGATTGCGGTCGCGGGTCTGCTGGCGAACCTGTTTGCATTCTGGATTCTCCATCGGGGAAGCGATGAAAAAAACCTGAACGTGCGCGCTGCCGCGCTACATGTGATGGGCGATTTGCTGGGTTCCGTCGGCGCAATAGTCGCCGCGCTGATCATTATCTGGACGGGCTGGACGCCAGCGGACCCGATTCTCTCTATTCTGGTTTCGGTACTGGTGTTACGCAGCGCCTGGCGTTTGTTAAAAGATAGCGTCAACGAATTGCTGGAAGGCGCGCCGGTTTCACTGGATATTAATGCCTTACAGCGCCATTTAAGCCGGGAAATCCCCGAAGTCCGCAACGTACACCATGTGCATGTCTGGATGGTCGGCGAAAAACCGGTCATGACATTGCACGTTCAGGTCATTCCGCCACACGAC
The DNA here is from genome assembly GCF_046551535.1 of Salmonella sp. SAL04162. NCBI lineage: Bacteria > Pseudomonadati > Pseudomonadota > Gammaproteobacteria > Enterobacterales > Enterobacteriaceae > Salmonella > Salmonella sp. SAL04162. The sequence continues at coordinate 2,241 of NZ_JBGDVX010000020.1, read as the reverse complement.
CATGATGCGCTGCTGGAACGTATCCAGGATTTCCTGATGCACGAATACCATATTGCGCACGCCACGATTCAGATGGAGTATCAAGTGTGTCACGGCCCGGACTGTCACCTGAATCAGACGCCATCCGGGCATGTTCATCACCATTAACGGGAAAACGCGCGCGATCCTCGCTCCCGCGCGCTGTTTATCCACAGGCGGCTACCGTTCACGGCGATAAATGTCAGGATCAGATATTCCAGCGACATCGCATAGACGCCCTGCAAAGCAAAAATCACCACACTGATCACGTTGATTACCACCCACAGGAGCCAGTTTTCGACATATTTGCGTGTCATCAGAATCATCGCCGCGATAGACAGTACCATCATGCAAGAGTCCCAGAACGGGAAAGCGTCCGGTTGCAGTACGGGCATTGTCACCTGTAACCCCAGCATCTGCATAATGGCGACGGCCACGCGCGTCAGGACGGCGAATACGGGATCGATATATCGCGTCATCAAACCAATGGCTATCACACATATCGCCAGCCATGCCATTGCTTTTGGCAACGGCAGCCAGCGGATTTTAAGCTCGGCTTCATTATCATTTGTTTGCCGAGACCACGCATACCAGCCATAAACATTGGCGGCAAAGAAAAAGAGTTGCAGCAACAGGCTGGCATAAAGCTGGATCTGAAAGAAAATAATCGCAAACAGGGTGACGTTAACCAGCCCAAAAAAGTAGTTGCTGATCTTCTCCAGACTGGCAAGCCAAATACAGAGCAGGCCGGCGATGGTTCCTACCGCCTCAATCCACGAGAGATCGTACCCGCCAGCGCCAATCGGAATATGAATCAGTATGTTGTGCGTACTAAAAAAATCCATTATCTCCCCCAAAGATTTCCGTCTTTACGCCCGAAGTGTAGTCGCAAAATCCAGCATCCGGTTGAGGGGCAGTAATGCGCCCTCGCGTAGCGCCGCATCAACCTGTATTTCATGCGCCGCGCCTCCCTGCTCCAGCCCTTCAGCAATGGCTTTCAGGCCATTCATCGCCATCCACGGACAGTGCGCGCAGCTACGGCAGGTCGCCCCCTCGCCAGCCGTGGGCGCTTCAAGCAGCTCTTTTTCAGGCACCGCCTGCTGCATTTTGTAGAAGATGCCGCGATCGGTCGCCACGATAAGCTGTCTGTGCGGCAGCGTTTCTGCCGCCTTAATAAGCTGACTGGTGGAGCCCACCGCATCGGCCATTTCGACAATGGACTGCGGCGATTCAGGGTGAACCAGAAGAGCGGCATCGGGATAGATTTTTTTTAAACGGGTCAACGCCTGGGTTTTAAACTCGTCATGCACGATACACGCCCCTTGCCAACACAGTACATCGGCCCCGGTCTGTTTTTGCACGTAATTCCCCAAGTGTCTGTCCGGCGCCCAGATAATTTTTTCCCCCAAACTATCCAGATGCTCAATCAGTTCTACGGCGATACTGGAGGTCACAACCCAGTCCGCACGCGCTTTAACAGCAGCCGAGGTGTTAGCATAGACCACTACGGTTCTGTCAGGATGCGCATCACAAAAAGCGCTAAATTCGTCTATTGGGCAGCCTAAATCCAGCGAACATTCCGCCGCCAGGGTAGGCATAAGAATGGTTTTTTCCGGGCTGAGGATTTTGGCGGTTTCCCCCATAAACCGTACGCCCGCTACCAGCAGCGTGGATGCGGCGTGCTTCGCGCCGAAACGGGCCATTTCCAGCGAGTCGGAAATACAGCCGCCGGTTTCTTCTGCCAACTGTTGAATTTCCGGATCGGTGTAGTAGTGCGCCACCATGACGGCATTGCGCTCTTTGAGCAACCGCTTGATTTTCTCACGATAAAATTGCTTTTCATCGTCGTTCAACGGCGTTGGTTTCGGCGGGAACGGGTAGATTGCGGCTTGTGGGTCAAACATTACGCTCATCGTGGCTTCTCGTTTTACTGACTTAACGAAACAACCGAATGAAAGCGTAATAAACGCCACAATCGGTTAATTTGTTTTATATGCTAAACAAGATAGCTGATTCAATAAGGAAAGTCACAATAATTACGTAGCCCCGTATCTGATGGCGGCGTAACGTCTTATCTGGCCTACGTGAGCGGTGCCGTCTGTAGGCCTGATAAGCGCAGCGCATCAGGCAAGACCCGAACCTGCGACAGGTTCGAATCTTCCATATCGCAGATAGCAAAAAAGCGCCTTTAGGGCGCTTTTTTACATTGGTGGGTCGTGCAGG
>NZ_JBGDVX010000019.1:15696-67356 GCF_046551535.1 Salmonella sp. SAL04162 | reverse complement strand
CTGACGGAACAGAACGAGGAATGGCTGCTTCAGAACCGTTATCTGCCACAACACACTATGGCGGAGATAGACCAGGCTACTGAAACTGGAGTAATCGAAGCGCTGCCACTCAGCGCATAACAGGCACATTACCGGACCGGAAGGCTGGAACTGAATTTACACCAACTTGACGGACTCAACCCTGATGAAAATCGGGCCATCTGGCGTGGTGCGATCTGGTAAAGCCTGCGCTGGCCAGGCAGGAAGCTGGCGTTATCTCGCCGGCACAGGAAAACCTTTTTATCACGATGTAACACCCGACATCGGGTAGCGTGTTCCCCGGAGTTCAGCAAGAGGCACCCGGAGAGGATGTTTAACAATGTTTTTATTAACGGGAGAGTATCGATGACGCGTCGTGGTTTACGTTTATCACAATTGCCTGTTGCTCATACAGTGAAGTCTGAACCGGTCAAAACCTCCGCATACCTCATGGCTGAAGATACGCTGCGTGAATTAATCGCCGCGCGCTTTGCAGTGGGCAAACCGGTTATTCATATTGATGCTAACTGGAATGATGCGTTATTACTGCGGGTGATGAAAGAAGCGGTTCGCCAGGCTAAAGGTCAGCCGTTTATGGTCGTGCCACCACAAGAGAAATAGAACGACTGGCGGGTGCCAGTCGTTGAGATACTCAGTGGCGAATTTGCGCCAAATCGTCTTCGGAAAGACCGGTCATTTTCATGACCGTATTGCGGTCGATACCGTTCTGCAGCATGGTTCGGGCAACTTCCAGCTTGCCTTCCAGCTTGCCTTCGTTGCGACCTTCCTGCCTGCCTAGCTGGATACCCTTCTGGATACCCTTTTGTTCAAGCTGTTGTGCGATGGTCATGAGTGCGTCTCCGTGTTGCGGCACACGCTGTGCCAGTTCGCGTACAAAGGCTTCAGCGTCGGATGTTTCGCCAGCCTGCACTATATAGTGTACCAGCGATATTACCTGCGATGAAGACAGATATCCGGCCAGCAAAATGGGTGCCAGTCGGTCAACCAGTTCTGCCAGGTCCCGCTGGTGAATATGTTTCTGAAGCAGAGTCAGAGCGGCCATACTGCGGTGTTTCGCTATTTCATCATCCGGAATGACGGTAATGTCTACCAGCGGGAAAGCACTGCTGTAGAGTTTGCCTGCCAGCGCCGGATCGTCAAACTCATCCAGCCATCGGGTTGAGTATGGATACGGGCTGCGCTTCCCAGCATAGAATAACACAGGTATTACCAGTGGTAATTTCTTATGGCCAGCGTCAAGGTGGCGCTGCATCGCAGCTATAGCATAGCGAAACATCCTGGAAGCCATATGTTTATCCGGGGAGGACTGATGTTCTATGAGTACGTGAACATATCCATCACCGGCGGTGGTTTTCAGGCTGTAGAGCACGTCACTGAAATACTGGCGGAGATCATCCTCAACGAACGAGCCGGATTCCAGTTTCAGCGTACCGAGATCGCAGACAGCGCGCAGTTCTGCCGGCAGATGCAACGCCATAAAATCCCTGGCAATGTCAGGTTGTGTCAGAAACTGCCTGAACGTGGCATCGTGGGGAGTGGGTGTGCTGCTTTTTTTCTTCATCAGCCCTGGCTCTGAAAAATGACCCGGATATGTTATCACAGTCCGGAAAAAGCTAATATTGGTGGAGAACGGAATTGCCATTCCTTCAGCAATCGTGCCGGGGAGGCGGTTACCCTTCTTCTTTGTTGCAGACGCGAATTACCGTCATTTTAGATACGCCAGCCAGACGTGCAGTTTCACGCAGTGATTTTCCGTGGGCGAGGCGCAGAGTGCGTATCAGTTCATGTTTCTGAGCATCGGCCACCCTGCCCCGGTATTTCCCCTCTGATTTTGCTTTACTGATACCTTCAGCCTGACGACGTCGCCTGTCCTCGTAATCTTTTCTGGCAATGGCGGCCAGCATATCCAGCAGCATGCCGTTCACGGCCTTCAGCATGCTGCGGGTGAATTCATCGCTGGCGATACTGGTCAGCGCCAGATGACTGGTTGGCAGATCAAGACTGACGATGGCCAGTTGCTTGTCGGTGATTTGCTTTCTCAGTATTTCCCAGCCGGCATCATTCAGACGGGAGAGCCGGTCGACCTGTTCAATAAGGATAATGTCGCCGGGTTCTGCATCATCAAGAAGTCGAATCAGTTCAGGACGGTTCATCGTGGTACCTGTGACATTATCCACGTACCAGCCGGCGATACGATGACCATGCTGACGGACGAATAGTTTCAGGGCATTTTTTGCACGGGTTGCATCCTGCCCGGATGTTGATGCACGCAGATAGCCAAAAATGAGCATTTTTTACCCATGTGGTCACGTTTAAATGGTAATATAGCAGATGGTATCATTTATATGGTCATATTGATAAGATCCAGTGTATCAATTTATGGTCCCGCAGAGGTATACCTGAATGTGACTGGCTGACGCGCCCTGCGGGCTTGCCCAACCCCTCGCCTGTCCAGAAGCAAGTTCTGAACAGACTCACGGTTTGCGCTGTGGGTCAACAAAATTATTGTGGACGTAGTGCCCTCTTCTCCATTTAATTTTCGGTGCCTCCTGTGAAAGCAAAATCAAAATATTATGAATTATTGCTTGCAACATGATTATTTTTGTTCAAAATGACAAAAAACGTCATGAGGTGATAAATGGAAAATATTGAGCAGTTACGGAAAGTCGCCACACGTGCAGGTAAACTTCTGACATCCTTGAGCGAAAGTATCCGCCAGCAAAAAGAGGAATTGAAGCTTACCGAGTTCTATCAGGAATACAGCAAAGCCGCCCTATATAAGCTGCCTAAGCTCAGCAAAGGGAGTGTTGAATATGCTGTGGCCGAAATGGAAGCCAGTGGCTACATTTTTAAAAAGAAACCTTCCGGCAATACGATGAAGTACGCGATGACGATTCAGAACGTCATCGATCTGTATTTCCATCGTAAAGTACCCAAGTACAGAGATCGCTTCGATAAAGCCTTCACTATTTTTGTATGTAACCTTAAAGGTGGCGGTTCCAAGACAGTTTCTACCGCTTCATTATCCCATGCTTTTCGGGCTCATCCTCAGCTTCTGTTCGAAGACCTGCGTATTCTGGCTATCGATTTCGATCCGCAGGCATCTCTGACAATGTTCCTGAGCCATGAGAATTCAGTGGGCCTGGTTGAAAATACGGCTGCTCAGGCCATGCTCCAGAACGTGTCTCGTGAAGAATTACTTTCCGATTTCATCGTACCGTCAATTATCCCGGGCGTTGATGTTATTCCCGCTTCCATTGACGATGCATTCCTTGCTGAAGGCTGGAAGGGATTATGTGAGGAACATCTGCCAGGGCAAAATATTCATGCAGTGCTTAAAGATAACATTATCGACAAGCTCCGGTATGACTACGACTTTATCTTCCTTGATAGTGGTCCTCACCTCGATGCGTTCCTGAAAAACTGCATCGGAGCGGCAGACCTGATGTTGACCCCTCTTCCACCGGCAACGGTTGATTTTCATTCTTCCCTGAAGTTTGTTGCCAGCCTTCCTGCGCTTATTGATTCGATCGAACAGGATGGACACACCTGCAATCTCATCGGAAATGTCGGTTTTATGTCCAAAATCCTGAACAAGTCTGATCACAAAATTTGCCATAGTCAGGCCAAAGAGGTATTCGGTGCCGATATGCTCGACATGGTTCTGCCGAGGTTGGATGGATTCGAGCGCTGCGGGGAGACTTTTGACACAGTTATTTCCGCAAATCCAGCAACCTATGATGGAAGCACCGAGGCGCTTAAAAGCGCAAAATCAGCAGCGGAAGACTTTGCGAAGGCCGTATTTGATCGCATTGAGTTCATTCGTACTAACGGAGGTATGTGATGTCGAATGAGAGAAGAAAAACCATTGGCAGACAGTTAAATACCCAGGCGTCAATGGTCGAGATGACTGACACCCAAAGAAGTCAGGTATTTACCCTAAAAACCGGCAGGAAGATAACGTTCAGGTTTGTTCGGGTACCTGAATCGGACGTTGAAAGTAAGACATTCGTAAACCAGGAAACCAACGGAAGAGATCAACTTGCTCTGACCAGGAAGTCCCTGAAATCTATTATACAGACGATTAAGTTTCAGCAGTTCTTCCCCTGTATTGGCATTCAGCAAGGTGAAAGGATTGAGATACTGGATGGTTCAAGACGGCGAGCCGCAGCGATTTATATCCGTACAGGCCTTGATGTAATGGTTACCGATGAACTTTTATCAGCTGATGAAGCTCGCCATCTGGCTAAAGATATCCAGACAGCTAAAGAGCATAACCTTCGGGAGATCGGCTTAAGATTAATGGCTCTGAAAGAGTCTGGATTCAATCAAAAGGAAATTGCTGAACTGGAGGGGTTATCCCAGGCTAAGGTCACTAGGGCACTACAGGCGGCAGCAGTACCGCAAGAATTGATTGCTCTGTTCCCGGTTCAGTCTGAGCTGTCGTTTAGTGACTATAAAATTCTGTTAGAGGTTAATGAAAAACTCAGTGAAAAGGGCTTAACGTCTGAAGGGCTCATTCAGTCTGTCTCAGATCAGCATGATGTAATTTTGAGTGACTACGAGCGACCAGAAGACGAACAGAAAGCTAGTATACTGAAATTGATTTCTCAGGCCTCTCAGGCATTGATAGCTCCGCCTCCTAAAGAAAAGTCAGTAATTTCCGCACTCTGGACCTTTGAAGAAAAGGACAAGTTTGCGCGCAAGCGTGTGAAAGGGCGTACGTTGACTTATGAGTTTAGCCGTATGTCAAAAGTGGTTCAGGATGAACTGGACAAAGCTATCAACGAGGTCCTTGATAGAAATTTGAGTCAATAATTTCGCCACGGCGATTTCACATCTAACTTATTGTAATTAATCTATTTATGTTGAGAATTTCAAGGTGAAATCGCCACAATTTCAAGTCAATTTCGCTGCAGGAATATCTGCCCAGCGTGTCGTATAAGATGGCGAAAGTAGTTCCCTTTTCATCTGCCACTCAGGAGCAATGCCTCGTCCTGCAAACCAGACTTTCCCAAGTCCTGAATGGTTAATACTATCCAGGACTTGCATCAGCTGCTCGCTCCGTTCCCGCGGCTGTACTTCATCAAACAAATTCAGCTGCGATACCCCGGTTGGTGTGAAATCGTTCAGCATACAGCCTGCCTTTGCGTAACGGTGACCATCCACCCAGATCCTGTCCAGAGCTCTGACGGCAGCGGCAATGATGTCCCGTGTATCCTGCGTGGGGATGAGCAGTTTTTCACTGGCCAGATTACCATAGTAGGGCTCAGTTACGGCGAACGGCGATGTTTTCACAAACACGGCAATATGCCTGCAGAACTGCCGTTCCCCACGTAGCTTTTCGGCGGCACGTTCAGCGTGCTGACAGACTGCCTGCTGCATCGCTTCATATGTCGTGACACGCTCCCCAAAGGACCTACTGCAGACAATCTGCTGTTTCGGCGGCGGGACTTCTTCAAGAGAAATACAGCTTTCCCCATTGAGTTCCCGGGCCGTTCTCTCCAGAACCACATTGAAGTTTTTCCGGATGAAAGTCGGATTTGCGCGGGCCAGCTGCAGTGCAGTAGCGATCCCCATTGTGTTCAGCTTCTTTGAGATCCTGCGACCCACACCCCATATTTCGTCCACTGGCTGCAGTGACAGCAGTTTTTCCGTACGGCGGGGATTGCCCGGCGTTAACGCCAGTACGCCACCAAACTGTGGCCACTCTTTGGAAGCCCATTGTGCGGACTTTGCCAGCGTTTTCGTGGGACCCATTCCGACGCCGATGGTCAGCCCCGTGCCGGAACGAACGTGCTCACGCAGTTGTCGTCCGAAATCCTCGAAATCGATGCAACTGTCTATACCGCGAATATCCAGAAACATCTCGTCAATGGAGTACTGCTCAACGCGTGGCGCCAGCTCTTCCAGGTGAACCATGACCCTGTTCGACATTGATGCGTATAGGGCGTAATTACTGGAGAACGCGATAACCGGCTCCGGAAATTTCACCGACCTCAGTTGAAACCACGGCACCCCCATTTTTATGCCCAGTTTTTTTGCTTCAGCGCTGCGCGCGATTACACAACCATCGTTATTACTCAGGACCACCACAGGCCTGTCACGCAAATCAGGACGAAATACTTTCTCGCAGCTCGCGTAAAAGCTGTTAACGTCAGCCAAAGCGAACATCAGTCTGTGCTCCGGGTTTTGTGTATAAAAGCCGTCACCACCCCGAAAATCTGCAGTTCTTCCGGATAAAGCGTGGGGTAGGCCGGATTCATCGGCAGCAGGGCGATACGGGGCTTCAACTGCAGACGCTTAACGGTGAACTCGCCATCTGTTTCCGCGATAACAATATCCCCCTGCATGGGTTTCTCAGCTTTGTCGACAACCATTAAATCGCCGGAATGCAGACCCATTTCTTTCATCGAATCCCCGATAGCCCTGACGAAGAACGTTGCAGCCGGACGCCGTATACAGTAGGCATTCAGATCCAGTTCCTCCTCCGTGTAATCGGCAGCCGGCGACGGAAACCCCGCCGGGCAACGTTCGGTGAACAGCGGGGCAGTGGACTGCACCGGCTCCTGTTCGGGTGCTACAAGCAGTAACATGGCATACCTCTTAAAATACCTGTTTTTATATACAGTATTATTTAAGATATTTTCTGTCCTGCAAGTGAAATTTTACTGTTTCCCGTCAGATAACTGTTCTGCCTGGAAAAACAGATGTCAGGTTATCCACAGAATCAGTTAATAACCCTGTGGAGGAGCGACGCAGAACTGTTGGTATGTCATCTGTCCTCCTCTGGTGTTTCCCTTCAGCTCCTGTTGTCACCCCGGCCATTCCTGCACACCTGATGCTGACTGCCACCCGCTGCCAGTGTGCCGCGTCCGGCCTGTCACGGGACGGGCGTCTTTATCGCTCAGGCCTGGCGTCGTTGCATACCCTCGCCAGTTTAAGGGCGCCCTTCAAGCCGCTTTCGCGGCATAAGCTCGCCGACGATGAGAATTGTCGGCTCGTTATTCCACGGTCGGCGTTGACCCGCTACCGGACGCGACGAACAGGCAGCGTGCGGCAGGGAACGGTATCGCGGTGATGCCTCCTGCCGGATGTTGAGGAAAATCTTATGTTCAGAGTGACCTGTATCGACCTGGAAAATGGCGAGTTTGCGCTTTATATCAACGGACATTATCTGTCCAGTGAAGACGGCAGCGGCGAGAAGCTGTACCTGGGGGATATTCTGGAACGTTTATCCCGTCTGCCTGGTGTGACCACGGAAACCGTGGAGCGACCAGTACCAGACAGTGATGAGTGGAGCTGGAACGATGTGGCCGACAGTGTTTTTCCGGCCTGTATCACGCTGTCCCGCAATATGACAGTCGCTGCGTTTAAACAGCGTCTTTCCCGGTTTCCTGATGATGCGCTGTGCTGCGGTACGTTCTGGCTGGCCAGTGATTTTCTGGCGCTGGACAGTTCGCTCACGGAAGACGATATCGATGCGGCGATGGAGCTGGCACAGCACTGCCATGATGCGAATGACGGGTTCAACTGGAGCCACCTGCAATGGGCAATCGATGAGGTGAAGCGCGGTGGATAATAATTCAAACATTAATGATACCTGGCTTGTTGGCCTGAGTGTCGACGTCAATGGCACTGAAATGATGGTGCATTACCTGGTTTCCGCGACTGACCTGGAGCATGCCGAAGCGGGTGTTCTGGAAATGGGGCGCACCTGGTGGCCATCGTTGCAACGCGAGGATGACCGACATCGCTGGGAGTACCCCGAAGGCGTGGTCTGGTTTAACAGCATCATTCTGCTCGATGACGTCGAGAACGTTATCCTGCACGGGCTGAAGTTCCCCGATGCGTGGACAGTGACCGGCTCAACGGATGCGCCGGTACTGCGCGATGAGTGGGGGAATGACTGGCGGGATATCACCCGCTGACAATCTGCCGGGCAGAACGTCTGCCCGGTACTTCCTGAATGAATAATGATGTCGCGCAGCTCCTCTTTTTTCGGCGCCAGCGCCGGCGGCGCGGGAGTCACGCTGCCTGTGGTCAGTATCCCGCGTCCGGCCGGGCACGGGACGGGCGATTTTTCTGCTCCTGCCGGGCGCTTTCGCTATTATGCGCCCGGCACTCGCCTTCTGATGAACGCCCTTCAAGCCGCTTTCGCGGCATAAACTCACCGACGATGAGGACTGTCGGCTCGTTATTCCACGGTCGGCCTGACCCGTTACCGGACGCGGTGAACAGCCCACAGGCAGCGGGGAACGTGCGTCACAGGGACGCCCTCCCGGTGCCTCCTGTAACCGCGAGGAATCTCTATGTCCCGTTTAATCCTGGGGAACTGTGTCGATATTATGTCCGGCTTTCCGGACCGCGCCGTCGATTTCATTCTGACCGACCCGCCTTACCTTGTCGGATTCCGTGACCGTTCCGGCCGCAGTATTGCCGGTGACAGAACCGACGAGTGGCTGCAACCCGCCTGTAACCAGATGTACCGCGTACTCAAAAAAGATGCGCTGCTGGTCAGTTTCTACGGCTGGAACCGCGTGGACCGCTTCATGGCGGCCTGGAAAAGTGCCGGGTTCAGCGTCGTCGGACATCTGGTCTTCACCAAAACCTACTCGTCCAAGTCCGCGTATGTCGGCTATCGCCATGAATGCGCTTACGTGCTGGCGAAAGGCCGTCCGGCTCTGCCACAGAACCCGCTGCCGGATGTGCTCGGCTGGAAGTATTCCGGCAACCGCCACCACCCGACCGAAAAGCCCGTTACCAGCCTGCAACCGCTGATTGAAAGCTTCACACATCCCGGCGCGATTGTGCTGGACCCCTTCTGTGGCTCCGCCTCCACCTGCGTTGCCGCGTTACAGGCGGGACGCAGATATATCGGTATCGAACTGATGGAGCAGTACCACAGGGCAGGGCAGCAACGACTGGCCACCGTTCAGCGCGCCATGCAACGCCCGGCCGCCAACGACGTCTTTTATCCGGAGGCCGCGTAATGAACTATTCCGGACACGAAAAACTCCGCGCAGAAGTGGCGGCGCTGGCCAACAGCATGTGCGACCTGCGCGCCACCCTGAAAGTGCTGGAAGAACGTTATCACTGGCAGCGTCACGGACTTACTGAACGACTGGCCGGGCAGAGTCTGCGGCGTATCAACACCCTGCTGGATGAAGCGTACAACGAAAGCCTGATGCTCAATGAGTGTTTTAAAGACTGACAGATGACGAGACCACGGGCGGCGGTGCCGCCCCACTGAACCAACGGAGAAAATCATGATGTATGGCACACGTAAGGAATTGAACAAAAAGTTGAAACGCATGTTTGGCAGCGACGAGCGTTTTGCCCTGCTGGTCTGGACGAAACAGGACGTTATGTCACTGGCTCAGGGGATGACCGAAGTGGAGGCCGATGCGATTTTGCGTGAGATTGGCCGGAAAGGTACGGGCGAACATACCGGAGACGGTATTTCAGACAGCACGGTACAGGCGCTGTACGCCGGATTACGGACTGAAATCCCGACCGTCAGTGTTCCCGCTGACCTGCTGGCAAGGGTGACGGACATTGCCGGGCGGGCGCTGGATACGGAGGACGCTCAGGCCTGGCCTCTTGTATGCCGGCAGTACCCCGGCGTTGCCGATGCCCAGGCCGATATTGCGCGGCTCAGGCAACTGGCGCTGGCGGCGTAACGTACCACCCCGCACCGGGTGACGGGCGGGGTATCAATCACAACTGTATGAACACGAAGAGGAACAACACAATGAGAAATAACACGCTCAGTACGCTGATAGTGCGCCACGGAGATAATCTGTTACGCCGGTCCGGCTGGCCCGAAACCGTCGGCGTGACGCAGGTGGCCCCCGGTGTGGTGCCCGGCTGGCTGGCCGTCTGCGGTATGCTCAGTGCAGATGAAATCCTGGCCCTGACGACGCATCTTTGTCAGTCCCTTAATTATGGACGGGCGCAACTGCTGACGGCCAGCGCGCAGCGGCTGGCGGGGACGCCAGTCCGGTTACATCTGTACCCGGTACAGGCATACCCGCACCCTGCCACGGTACGCGAATGCACTGAAATCCGCCTGCCGTATGCTCAGGAATGGCTGACCGCGGACGAATACGCCGACCTGCTGGCGTTCCTGAAAGCGTCCGCTGACCGGGTATGTGACATTGTCCGCCAGGATACGAAGTGCATCGCGGCGGCGCTGGCACCGTCCGGCGAGCCCCGCCTGATGGAAAAACGCATCGGGAACTGGCGGCTGGTAGCGGACGAATACGACCATGATAACTGGCTTGACGAAGAGGACGGGGCCGGACTGGATAAGGTGCTGGATGCCATTATGATCCATAACGCCCGTTTCTGCCCGGTGCTGCTGACTCTGATTAATGAGCCGGAGGAAGATATCGAAGGTTGCGGCGTGATGACTGATATTCTGCGCTTCCCGGGGGAACCGGTCCGCCGCTGGCTTGACCGCCGCGTACTCCGGGATGTGGTGAACGAAGCCCGGAGTATCAGCCAGGCTGCATCCGTTAAATAAGCTGTGTGCGGTGAACGATAAGCTGTAAACGGTAACGAGAAAGAAAAGAGAAGGGGAGGTCTCCTTCTCTTTTTTCAGTTTTTCAGCCGGCGACTGCGACGATGCCGGGGACAACAGGCAAAAAGGATGTCGCCTTTCCGGCTCCGCATTCACCCGGCTCAGGCCTGCCGGCCGTCGCCTTGTGGTTTTCCACTCTGACAGTCCTGTGTCGTGTGCGGGCTGTGCCGTGCATCCATCGTAGTCGGGCTGTCGTGGATACAAGGGTAAAATGCACGCGGCGGTCACCCGGTCCTTCCTTCACGTCTGCCGCGATCTTCCGGTCGTTCGACCGCTCAGGTTTCACGGTCTCACCCTTCAGCTCCCGTCTTCCGTGCGCGTCAGGCTGCGGCTTCCCTTGCGCCCTTGCATCCACGACTGATCGCCCGACTGGTATGGATGCACGGCACCGCCCGGTGTCGCAGAATATGTGATTACGGAGGTTTTATGCAGTATTCAAATCAGCAACGTGCGCGTGTTATTAACGTTGAAGAATCCGACCGCCTGTCTTTCCTGCCGTACATGTTCGGCAACGATTTTATGCTGGCTGAATTACAGGTATATGCCCTGGCGAAAAAATGGATGCCTGAATACAACGGTGGTTTCTGGCATTTCATCCGTCTGCCGGAAGGCGGCGGATACATGATGCCCGACTGCGATCGGGTACACATGATCAACGGTGAAAACTGGTTTGATCGTACCGTCAGCGCCGACGCTGCCGGAATTATTCTGACTTCGCTCGCCATTAACCGCCGTTGCTGGACGCATCACGACTGCGGCAACGCTGCGCTCACTCACCTGTATATGCTGCGTGATACCCAGCTCTGGAATCACATTACGTTTCACCCTGAATGCAACGCTATTTACGCCGCGCTCGACTGATTAACCGACGGGGCGGCGATGCCGCCCCGCTGTAACCGTCATTCATTGATTTAAGAGGAGTCTGTTATGTACGGAACCGTCAGCACCATCTGCTGCGACTTACTGAAAGCGTATGAGAATCACGAAAAAATCGCTGTCATCATCTGGTGTGAAGTCGATGTGCGGGAAATGGGGGCGGAGTTTAATCCGACTGCTGATGACATACAGTCCGTACTGCGCGCCATTGGCGAGTCGGACAGTGATGCGCTCTGGCGTGATGGTATTGGCCAGAATTTTGTTGAGGGCGTATTACGCGAGTTAGTCGCACTGCGCCCACCGCGCCAGATTGCTGTACCTGAAGATGTGCTGCACACACTTTTACCCCTGATGGAAGCCGGAATGAACCTTCCTCGTTACCAGACGCAGGACAGGGCCGCTGAAGAAGAAACCGCGCTGGATACGTTGCGATACCTGCTTTCCACAAATATCCCGGCGCATAACCTGACCGAAGGAAACTACTGACAGATATTAGCCGTGTACACCGGTGGTCACTTCCTCTTACAGGGCGGAAAAAGCAGCCAGGCATGATGGCAGGCGGGGAGGGCGCCTGTCAGCCCGCGCGAAAAACCCCGCAGGCTGGCGCCTGCGGGGGGAAGGACAGGGGCCGCGCTTCGCGCCGCTCCCCGCCCTTTTCCCCCTCTGCCTCTGATGGCGTACAATCATGGCAGGTTTCCCTTTCTGTCGGAGGATATAATGTCCGGACTGAATCTCGCGGCAAAATCGAAAGAAGAGCAGGATAAGGTGGCCATTGACCTGCTCGCTTCCGGTGTGGCGTATAAAGAAAGGCTGGCGATGCCGGTGGTCGCCGAACTTGTTATCAGGGAACAGCCTGAACATTTGAGAGAGTATTTCCGGACGCGGCTGGAGCACTATCGTCAGGTCAGTGCGCAGCTCCCGGACAAAAATGCCCCGGAATATGCCAGAAAAGAGGATGAGGTTAAAAAATAACGCCATTACTGATGCATTCTGCCTGTCGCTGGCCGGATTTTTCTCATATCGGGTGATGGTTTTTTCTGGCCTGTGTGTGAGGTTTTCTTCCTGCCGGTGATAATACGCTGCCTGTTCCTGTTCCTGTTCCTGTTCCTGTTCCTGCTTCCCTGTGTTTTTAAAATCTAAAATGTCAGGGTGCTGTCGGGTAGCAGCAGCGCATTACTGCGCCGCCGCCCCCTGAGAACGGTACGTGCAGGTTTCCCCGCATACCGCTCAAGCCTCTATAAATACCCTTTGTGGGCACCGGCCTCCCTGTTGTGTAACTGACGGTGGCAGTTGGGATGTAGCAGTTCAAGATTGGACATGTCGTCGCTGCCGCCCATGACCTTCCTGACCCGGTGGTGTATATTCCAGCCTGTCTGGTTGGTGATGAGTTGTCTGCAGCGCGGGCAGCACTTACCCTGGCGCTTCCACAATGCCGCCACGGTTTTCATCTTCTTCAGCTTTCCGATCCAGATCAGATCCAGACGACGCTCGAAGTAGATTTCCATGCCGGGCGAGTAAGGTGTTGCGTCGCCCCTGATCTTGATATGGCGTTTGATGGGGGTATCCATCGCGCGGGTGAGGTGCAGTATTTTACCTTCCGGGGTCGCTGCGCTGAACAGCCAGCGTTTCTCCCCGAACGTGAAATACTTTTCTGCAACCCAGCGTCGGCTTTTACGTGTATGCCGCCGTTTGCACCACTGCCATATTGCCCGCCAGATTTGGGTATCGACGTAATTGAAGATATCTTTGGCCACGACATGCCGATGATAAGTCGCCCATCCACGGATCACGGGATTGAGCAGGTTTATCAGTTTCCATGCCGGAAGCGTCGGATTACCCTTAATTAATCTTCTGACTTTGCTCAGGAAGTTTTTCAGATTCTTTTTGGCAGGCTTGATCAGCATCTTGCCGCCATATTTTCTGACGTTCTGCCCCAGAAAGTCGAAGCCTTCTTCGATGTGCGTTATCGCTGTTTTTTCCTCAGACAGCGCGAGCCCCCGTTTTTGCATAAACTCTGCTATCAGGGGTTTGACCTCATTCTCCAGCAGCTCGCGGGAGCTCCCGGAGCAGATGAAGTCGTCGGCATAGCGCACATAGTTCACCTGATGTTTTGCCCCGTAATGCCTGCTCTTCCTGAATGTACGCATTAGTTCTCCCTCCAGCCCGTCGAGAGCCATATTGGCGAGGAGAGGGGAGATAATGCCTCCCTGCGGAGTGCCGCTTTCAGTGTGATAGAAGACGCCTTTTTCCATATATCCGGCTTTCAGCCATTTTCTGAGCAGTTTTCTGTCCATGGGAATATGGGACAGCAACCAGTCATGGCTGATATTGTCGAAGCATCCTTTTATGTCACCTTCAAGTACCCATTTCGGGGATACTTTCTGGCTCATGCGGTGAAATATGGACTCGATGGCATCATGCGTACTGCGCATGGGTCTGAAACCATAGCTGTTATTGTCAGCCGTGGTTTCTGCCACAGGCTCCAGTGCCAGCAGCCACAGTGCCTGCATGGCTCTGTCACGCATAACAGGAATGCCCAGCGGGCGCTTTTTGCCATTCGGTTTTGGGATGTGTATGCGCCTGAGCGGCAGTGGTTTGTAGCCCCGTGGGCTCAGACTGACCATCCCTTTCCATTTTTCATCCGGGGTGCCCCATGTTTTGCCATCCACGCCGGGCGTCCTTTTCCCGGTGTTTTCAGTCACACGTTTGACAGCAACGGCTTTGCCGGAGAACGAGCGCGTGAGAATGCGCTGCAGTTCCCTGACTCGCCGCCATTGTTGCTGCCGGGTTGCCTCTGCAATCCTCAGCTGTAGCTTTCGCACCCGTGCATGGCAGGCTCGCCAGTCAATGGCGTGCCAGCCTGCCGGGCGGGGTATCGTGGACACACTGTCGTGTGTATTCATCTCGCTGATATCCTGTTGAAAGTTTTACAGTATCTCATGCAGTTAAAGACCAGACGGAAGTCTGCCCGCTTTCGCGCCGGAGTATGACCTGCTCCGTATCCTGATGATTACCATCAGGCATTCGCTTTTTCCGTCCTCCTCTGCCCGCACCGCCAACAGTGTTCCTCACGGTTCACCTGCCATCAGGCAGCGATACGGGTTTACCAGGTTCCGCTTAACATACAAAAGGTCAGGACGGGTTCTGTCTATTCACCGGAGATCTCTGTGTCCATGTGCTCCGGGGGGCCCTTGGAGCAACCCGATCTCATACCCTTTTGGTTCAGGCCTTTCAGCATCTTTGGCCTGTTGCCGATAACGGTGTTTATCAACAGTTCACATGTGTTAACCCTTCTGACCAGCCTTGCAATCCAGCCGCATGATGCTTGCAGCAGGAGAGGCTCCCTCACGGGACCCTCTCCGGGCTGACGCCCGATCTCGTTGTCCCGGAAGCTTCAGACCCCGCCGTTGCCAGCAACGCCTGTTCCGGTAGGCTACAGCTAATGGAATAGCTGGTTTTATCAATGTAAAACAATATGTTAAACGACTTCCTGTCGCACGGCCCCCTTCGGCTCCTGACCAGCTGGCGCTGTCCAGTCGTCGAGCCCCACTTCGCCAGGGCAGCTGCTGCGCACCTGCCAGTCTCCGCCGAACCCCTGCGGGTTTCGGGCCATACGGCTAGGGTCTGATGGCGAAAGTCAAAGGCAGGCTTGCTGCGACCGTTCCGGTCACGCCGCCCTTTTTACGCGCCGTTTCCTGCGCTTTTCGCACCCCGGCGGTAAGGCTGCCGGGCTGTAAGGCGCAACGCCGTTTCGCGCCCGCGCTTTCCGTCGTTGCGGCGGGTTCCTGCTCATTCCTTGCCTGGTTTTTTCACCCTTTTGAGTCCTTTCGCCGGGGCTTATAGAGCCACAACCTGTCGCATTGGCTGTCCAGGGTGTAATGAACAGCCCACAAAACTTTTTGCATGGGGCCGCAAAAACTTTTGCGTTCTGCCCCGGACAGATGCGTCAGGCCGTGGCGTCTATGCCCTTGCGGCGAACGGCTCTCAAACGGGTGAAGGTAACAACCAGCGGGCGCGTTCAGCAGGTCCCCGCAAAACGTCAAAACCGCGGCCCCGGCAACTCAACGGGTGATGGTTTTTAAAAGCAAAAAAACGGAAGGAGATTCATCATGACAGTACGCGGCATCAACAAAGTCATCATCGTGGGTAATCTGGGCCAGGACCCGGAAATCCGTTATATGCCCAATGGCGGCGCGGTCGCTAATCTCAGCCTCGCCACCTCGGAGTCCTGGCGCGATAAACAGACCGGAGAGATGCGCGAAAACACTGAATGGCATCGCGTGGTGCTGTTTGGCAAGCTCGCGGAAGTGGCCAGCGAGTATCTGCGCAAGGGCGCTCAGGTGTACGTCGAAGGGCAGTTACGTACCCGCAACTGGCAGGACGACAGCGGCGTAACGCGCTATGTCACTGAAATCGTTGTCGGACAGAACGGCACTATGCAGATGCTGGGCGGGCGTCGTGACGGCGGTCAGCCACAGAACACTGCTCCGCAGCAACCCGCACAACCGCAGAGTCCTGCCGCTCCGGCACAACCTGCTGGCTCCCCTGAAAAATCCCCGAAAGCGAAAGGCGGCAGAAAACCCCGTCAGAGTACCGCGCCGTCTCAGCAGGCACCGCAGCCGTTACCGGACGATTATCCGCCGATGGATGATGATGCCCCGTTTTGACCAGCATGATGAAAACGCCCCGCAACCTGCGGGGCAGGAAAAGGAGAAAGACATGACCAGCAACGTTATACCGCCCCTTCAGTCACTGCCAGACGGCACGTTCACCCGCGAACAGGCCGAAGCGGTGGCAGCACAGTATCAGAATGTCGCCATTGAAGACGATCAGGGGACGCACTTTCGCCTGGTTGTGCGTAAGGACGGCGAAATGGTCTGGCGTACATGGAATTTTGAACCGGGAGGCGAGTACTGGCTCAACCGCTGTATCGAAAGCTACGGTATCCGTAAAACGCAGTAAGCCGTAAGAGGTGCCGGATGTACGAGCATCCGGCAGACAATCATTAATATCATGAAGGAGTATCAATAATGTCAGTTACCAATTCTAAAGCAAAACCCGCAGGAAAAACCAGCCGTAAGGTGAAAAACGCCGTCAGCGCCAGTGACACCGTATTGTCTGCGGTGCTGGCGCAGACCGAAGAGCAGCACGTACCGCTGTCTGCCCTGGTCAAATCCCCGCAGAACGTGCGTATCGTGCCGTATTCCGCAGAGAGCGTCCGCGAACTGGCGGATTCCATTAAAGGTATCGGGCTTCTCCAGAATCTGGTTGTTCACGCCCTCCCTGACAACCTGTACGGCGTTGCCGCTGGCGGTCGCCGTCTGGCGGCGATGAATCTGCTGGTCACTGAGAACACGATCACCCCGGACTGGCCTGTCCGCGTGAAGGTGGTGCCGGATGATCTGGCGACCGCCGCTTCACTGACCGAGAACGGGCAGCATCTGGAAATGCACCCTGCCGAACAGATTTCGGGATTCCGCGCGATGGCAGCGGAAGGTAAAACCCCCGCGCAGACAGGCGATCTGCTGGGCTATTCGCCCCGCCACGTACAGCGGATGCTGAAACTCGCGGGGCTGGCTCCGGTTATCCTGGAAGCGCTGGCTGCGGACAAAATCACCACGGAGCACTGTCAGGCGCTGGCGCTGGAAGACAATCCTGACCGTCAGGTGCAGGTGTACGAGGCCGCCTGTCGTGAGAGCTGGAACAATAAGCCGGAGGTACGGGTGATCCGCAATCTGATCACCGAAAGCGAAGTCCCCATCCACAATAACAGTAAGTTCCGGTTTGTCGGGGAAGCGGCATTTTCAGCGGATGAAGTTCGTGCAGATTTGTTCAGCGACGAGCAGGGCGGTTTTGTGGACAGGCTGGCGCTGGATACCGCCCTGCTGGAAAAGATTCAGTGGGTGGCGGAGTGCCTGAAAGAGGCCGAGGGCTGGGCGTGGTGCGCGGGACGGATGGAGCCTGTCAGCCGCTGTGGTGAGGATGCCGCAGTGTACCGCATTCAGGACGAGCCTGATGAGGTTTACACGGAGCAGGAACAGCAGCGCCTGGACGAGTTGCAGGAACGGTACGACGAAAACCAGACCGCCAGCGATGAAACCGACGCGATGGAGTCAGAGATGGAGGCCATCGAATGCGCGGCACAACTCCGGGCATGGACGCCGGAGATGCGCGCGGAAAGTGGCGTGGTGGTGTCCTGGCGTCACGGTGACATCTATGTCCAGCGCGGGGTGATGCTGCGTGAACCGTCTGAAACGGAAGATAAACCCGCTCAGGTTCCGGTATATGAGCGGCAGCCGGAGCCTGTGGACGAAATCAGTGTACCCCTGCTGACCAGAATGTGTGCGGAGCGGACGCTGGCAGTCCAGGCGGCACTGATGCAGCAGCCGGAAAAATCCCTGGCGCTTCTGGCATGGACTCTCTGCCTGAACGTGTTCGGTAGCGGCGCGTATAACCGACCCGCGCAAATTTCCCTGGACTGTAAGCACTACTCCCTGACGAATACCGCCCCGTCCGGTAAAGAGGGCATGGCATTTCTGACCCTGATGCAGGAAGGGAAACTCCTTGAAAAACTGCTGCCGGAGGGCTGGACACAGGACTTCACCACCTTCTTCACCCTCAGCGCCACAGACCTTACCGCCCTGCTCAGTTTCTGCACCGCATGCAGTCTGGACGGTATGCAGACGCGCGGCACAGGAGGCACCACCCGCAGCCCGCTGGACAGGCTGGAAACCGCCCTCGGATTCCATATGCGCGACTGGTGGCAACCGACGAAGGAGAATTTCTTCGGCAGCCTTAAAAAGCCGCAAATCATCGCCGCGCTGAATGAGGCCGGACTGACAGGCGCGGCGCGGGACGCGGAGAAGATGAAGAAGGGTGATGCGGCTGAACTGGCAGAGGACAAAATGCGTGACAACCGTTGGGTGCCTGTCTGGATGCGCGCCCCTGATGCAGAAAAATCCCCGTCTGATGCAGAAAACGACGTATCTGATACCGAAAACGGCAGTGCTGATGCAGACAGCCACCACACCCTGCCCGATGCAGCCTGATAACGGAGGCCGCCCCCCGGGGCGGCGATAAGGAGACCATTATGCGAAACATTATTACTCCCGACGTACTGAAAACTATGATCCCCCAGGAATTTGAAGACTGGCGCGAGGCGGGTGAAGATTTGCGCCGCGAACTGACCCATGCCGTCATGCGCGATCTGACCTGCCCGGCTGACTGGGACATGAATGGTGAATACCGGAGTGAGTTCGGTGGCTTTTTTCCGGTACAGGTTCGCTTCACGCCATCACACGGCAACTTCCATATCGCCGTATGCAGCCCCGGTGATGTCAGTCCGGAGTGGCTGGTTATTTTCATGACAGGCCGGGGTTGTCCCTTTTCCGTCATCTGCACCCTGGCATCATTCTGTCCCGTACAGATTAATCATACGTTGCGGCTGGTCGCCCGCCTGGATGATGACGGGTATTCGTTTGCCGATATTATCAGCATTCTGGCAGAGGAGGACGGCGAATGACGAGTGAATGTCGCGCCCTGGTGCCGCTCAGTCCGGTGTGTCAGGCTGCCCTGAAAGCCGCCACGGAGACGGAAAACCGCCGCCAGCGCGGGAGAAGGCTGGCCACGTACCCGTATGCGACGGCCTTTTTCCGCTTTCTCAGCGGTCGCCGCCGTGTGAGCCTGGATGAACTTCGCCTGTTCTCCCCTACGCTGACGGCGGACGCGCTGCGCGGCAGCCGGTCGCAGTGGCTGAATGCTGTTGATATGCTGATTGAAAGCCGGGGCGAAATCTGTTGCCTGCCGCTGCCGTCTGATGCGGGAGACCGGCTTTTTCCTTCCGTGCGGTTCCGTGCCGGTGAAAGAGATCGCCAGAAAATGTTGCTGAAGGAGCAGAAATACTCCCGCCAGTTGTACCGCGAGGCGGTGAGCCGGGCAAGGGCGTACCAGGCGCGTGTCGGGCAGGCTGAAATCGAACTGGCCTTTCATACCCCGGCAACAGTAGGCAGCTGGCTGTCGCGCTGGTCGGGCAGTGACGTACCGGATTACGAGCTGGAGAGTCAGTTCTGGCGCTGGAGCGAACGTTTTCCGTCACTGGCCGGATTTGAGCGGGGACTGTGGCAGGACGTTCCACTTTGGCGGGTAGTGCACGAAGCCGGATTGTCGGGACGGGAGGCGTCTGCGCATGTCCGTGAGCTTGAACGCTGGATGGTGCCGAACAAGCTGCGGGAGGTGTCCGGTGAGTGAAAAACGTCTGGCAGCAGGGCAGCGACGTTCACTGTCTGCCCTGAAAAGAAAAATCACCGGTCTGGCCGCCGAATGGGGCGATATTGATTACAGCGTGATGGAGGCGCTCAACCGTATCTGCGACAGTATTGATGAGGCGGATAAACAGTTGCGTTATGTTCTGGAGGAAAAAGATCTTATCCGCGAAAACGATGATATATAATCCGGCTGGCGTGAGCGGGTCGTTGTCATCATCGTTTCATTCACGGGATGGTTTGTTCGTTGTGAAGCGGCCCGCCCGCGCTCTTTTATGGTAGGATTACGCATTATTCACCCGTCACAGACCGTTATGGATAATTCAGGTACGTCACACGCGCACGACGCTTTTTTCAAAATCGTTATGTCTCAGCCGGAGGCCGCCCGCGACTTCCTTAACCTGCACCTGCCTCCGGCCCTGCTGGCGATTTGCGATCTGGACACCCTGCAACTGGAGTCCACCTCGTTTGTTGACGCCGACCTGAAACCGTATATCAGTGATATCCTCTGGTCAGTGGAGACCACCCGGGGGAGCGGGTACGTATACGCACTTATCGAGCATCAAAGCAAACCTGAAAAATATATTACTTTCAGAATGTTAAGGTACTCTGTGGCCGCCATGCAGCGTCATCTGGATGTGCATAAAACCCTGCCGCTGGTGATCCCGGTGCTGTTCTATGCCGGGAAACGCAGCCCGTATCCGTTCTCCATGAACTGGCTGGACGCGTTTGATGATCCTGAGATGGCTGCCGCGCTGTACTGCCGGGATTTTCCGCTGGTTGATATCACCCGCGTGCCGGATGATGAGATCCTCCGGCACCGCCGCGTGGCGCTGATGGAGTTTCTGCTTAAAAA
Source organism: Salmonella sp. SAL04162 (assembly GCF_046551535.1). NCBI lineage: Bacteria > Pseudomonadati > Pseudomonadota > Gammaproteobacteria > Enterobacterales > Enterobacteriaceae > Salmonella > Salmonella sp. SAL04162. Next base: position 46,739 of record NZ_JBGDVX010000019.1, on the reverse strand, counting down.
TATTATCCGCCGTGACCTGATGGAGCTGACGGACACGCTCACCGACCTGCTGGTCAGCCAGCTGGAGTCAGGCTACACTACGGAAAAGACCCTGCTGGCGGCGATTAATTACGCCGTCCGTGATGGTGATACTGACGATTATCACCGTTTTATCAATACGCTGGCACAGCGATTACCGCAACAGAGGGAAACTATTATGACCGTGGCACAACGACTCCGTGAGGAAGGGCGGCTCGAGGGCAGGATGGAAGGCCGTGAAGAAGGTAAGCTGGAAGGTAAACTGGAAGGTAAACTGGAAGGTAAGCTGGAAGTGGCGCAACAGATGCTGGCCAGCGGTATGGATCGCCATACCGTCATGAAACTGACCGGCCTGTCTGACGATGACCTGAGAAACCTTCGCCACTGATTTTATCATCCCGGACGCCTGTGCGGGATGACACGCCGATAAACCCCGAAAACAGAATGCAGGGCAGTGCTGACGCACTGCTCCGCATTCTCATTCACTTTTTCTGCTGACCGGGACTGCTGTGACGGATACCCGGTTCCCTGTAATGGCAGTTCTGATTTTTCCTGCCGTTCTTCATCCTGCTGCTGCGTCCCGGCCAAACGCGGGCGCATCCCCTGGCGGTGACCGGACTGTCGTGAACGGAGCCAGCGGGGTTGTCTCCGCCCTGATGGGCTTCCATCCCTTGCGCAGAAGCCAACGACACGCCGGCAGTGACCGTTCCGGTCACGCGGCTTTCACCATGCCGGCGATAAGACCGCCGGCATTCTGATGGCGCCACGCCGTTCCGTCGTGTCGGGTGTGTTCATTCTGTCCGCAGCAGGGGTTTCCCTCTCTCAGTGATTCTTCGCGGAGGGCTGTCTGTAGCACCGGCTTGTCGTCACGTAAGGGGTGTATGAACTCCGACAAAAACTTTTTGCCAGGGACCGCAAAAACTTTTCGTCTCCGCCCCCTGCGCTCCGCCTTCGCCGTTGCTCCATTGCCCTTCGCCGCGACGAACTCACTGAGAGCAACTGTTTTGATCGATAATTTTTTCAAAGACTAATAGTGATAACGACACGCCGCTATCTGGATAGTGTCGGCGGTAATTGCATATACCAGTCGATGTTCCTCAGTTATGCGCCTGGACCAAAAACCGGACAGGTTGTATTTTAATGGCTCAGGTTTCCCCTTGCCATCAAAGGGCGTTCTGCGAACATCTTTGATTAGCTCGTTGATTCTTTTGACCATACGCTTATCAGTTTCCTGCCAATAAAGATAGTCATCCCAGGCTTCTTCAGACCAGGTGAGTTTCACTCGATGATATCCTTTTCAATACCTCGCCCGGATTTCAGACTTTCGATTGAATCCGCGAGCCTTCTGGCATTTGAAGGTGAACGTAGAAGATAAGCTGTTTCTTCCAGTGAGTTATATTCTTCAAGTGACATAAGAACGCATGATTCACCGTTCTGCCGGGTGATCAAAATCGGGGCATGATCCTCTACAGTTTTCACCATGGTTGCTGATAAATTCTGCCGGGCTTCGCTATAACTAATAGTGCGCATAAAAACCTCCTTCAATGTACTTGTTATTGTACAATGATTGCAGCGATTTCACCAGCGCTGAAACTCATGAACCAAATAGCCAATCGATGCTTTTTATTGCGACAGATAATGGTGAGATGGATCCCACGGTTCATTTTTCTTTATCATCGCATTCAGGATTGTCAGGAGTTTGCGCATACAAGCTACCAGTGCGACTTTTTTAGCCTTTCCTGATTCGACAAGGCGATTGTAGAATTGCTTGATTACTGGATTGTGGCCAGTAGCAACGATGGTGGCCATATATAGCGCCGAGCGAACATTGGCTCTTCCGCCAAAAATTGTTCGGCGGCCGCGCATGTTGCCTGAGTCCCGATTAAATGGAGCAAGACCGATAAGTGCGCTAATTTCCCTGCGTGAAAGGTGACCTAGTTCCGGAACCTCAGCCAACAATGTCGCTATAGTTGCTGCGCCAATACCTTTTACTCCACCAAGGAGCTCAGCCAGTGTTTTGAAATGTGTGCTGATGTGGACTTCCATACTTTTGTTGATGCGCTTAAGTTCGTCCTGCAATACACCAATGATCGTTGAGATACTTTTTCGGCTTTGAGGGTGAGAGGGATAAAGTCGATTTCGCTCAGCAGTTAGCATGGTGATCAATTGACGCCGACGAACAACCATAGCATTCAGCACCTCTCGCTCAGCATCAGGTAAGTTTCGAATAAACCGCGCTCGTTCAGGATGGCGGTTAATAACTTCGGCCAACTGGGCCAACATGGCTGCATCTACGCGATCCGTTTTCGCCAGGTATCCCATTGAGCGCGCAAAGTCACGAGCCTGCCTCGGATTAATTACAGCAACATCAAATCCTTGAGCCTGAAGAGAACAGGCTACTGCTGCTTCCAAACCTCCTGTCGCTTCCATTAACACAAGTGCAATCGAATGCTGTTTCAGCTCAGCAATGATGGCATCAAAACCATCGACATCATTACTGGCAGAAAATGGTCTAATCGTTTGATTAGACGCAATATCCAGCGACATTTTTGAAACATCAATTCCGACACAAAGTGAATTTGGCAGACCCATCATTACCCCTTCTTGCATATACGAGATGACACTCCGACAACTGTTCGGGTTTCCGGTGAGTGGCTCAGCCCATGCGCCGAAAGCTCTCAGGCGGGCTTACAGATGTAGCCCCAGATGGATACAGGCTGCATGAACTTTGCCAAATTCAACCATCCAGATAGTAACTAATTTTCGAGATACAAGATGGAAACTAACCTGAAGAGGAGATAACCAGAATGAACACACAGAACGTCAACGTCAAAACCGCCGCTTCTGAATCTACTGAAAGATGGGATGAAAAAGCCCTGGATTCCCTTAACTCGCTGCAGATGAGCGTCAGTAATGCATTGCTGGATTATCAGCGCTCCCCTGATAAAGCCCGTCTGGAAACGCAGACCGCCCGGCTGATGGACCAGCTGGAGGTACAAATCCGGCTCATCCCAGTGGCCACGCCGGCATTGCAGCAAAAAGTGGATGAAATAGCACAGATGCTTCACCTGATGGCGCAGTTTGCCGGAACTGAACTAAGGAAGTGACTCGGATGGCGGGGAATATCCCCGCCCCGTTATCGCAAGGAGATATCATGCGTAACTTTGAATCTACTGAAAGATGGTGGAAAAAAATAAAAAGCCAGCTGGTAGCCGCTGCTGATCGTGCGGCCATGAGTGTCGCATATGGTCAGGAAGCCGCAGATCATTACGGTATTCAGTATAGTTTTATCCGGTCTGTACTTGACTGGATCACCGGCTTTACCGAGGGGATTAAAGGGGAGCGTTGCTGAATAATATCCGCTTTTGTTACTTGAATGTTAACGGAAAAGGCGGTGTCTCCGGTCACTGCTTTTTCTTCAGAATTTTTTTTCATTAATTATATAAGGAGTGCGTTATGAGACTCGCTTCCCGTTTTGGCAGACATAATTCCATTCGTCGTGAGCGTCCTTTGACTGACGCTGAATTAATGCAGACTGTGCCTTCAGTTTTTTCCGGAGACAAACATGAATCCCGGAGCGAACGTTATACTTATATTCCAACCATTAATATCATCAACAGGTTACGTGAGGAAGGATTTCAGCCGTTCTTTGCCTGCCAGAGTCGTGTACGTGATTTAAGTCGCCGGGAATACAGTAAACATATGCTGCGTCTTCGTCGTGAAGGACAGATTGATGGGAAAGAGGTTCCGGAAATTATTTTGCTCAATTCTCATGACGGTTCGTCAAGTTATCAGATGGTTCCCGGGCTGTTCAGATTTGTCTGTACAAATGGACTGGTATGCGGAAATCATTTTGGTGAAATACGTGTGCCACAAAAGGGAGATATTGTCGGGCAGGTGATTGAGGGGGCTTATGAGGTTATGGGGATTTTCGATAAAGTAACCGAAAATATGGAGTCCATGAAATCAGTGATCCTTAATCAGGATGAGCAGTATCTGTTTGGTAAAGCGGCACTGACTGTCAGATATGAGGACGAAAATAAAATACCTGTTTCGCCTGAACAAATAATTACTCCACGTCGTCGGGAGGATAAACAAAATGACCTGTGAACAACATATCAGCGTGTACAGGAGAATATGATGAAGGGTGGTTTACCCGGCAGGAGTGCCTCCGGAAAAAATACCCTAACCAAGGCAGTTACCGGTATTGATGGTGATATCCGGTTAAACAAAGCGCTGTGGATGATTGCTGAACAGTTTCGTGAGTGTAAGTCATAATAACATAAGTAAAGCCCCGAAAAATTTTTCGGGGCTTTACTTATGTTATTATTCCCGGGCATTGTCAGGTTGTCTGTCATATCCCATTTTAATCAACAGACCTCATCGTTTTCTGTCATTTATGTGCCAGCGATAAAAACGGATCTGGCAGAGTGGAAGAAGTTTTCCAGGAGTATGATAACGGGTTCCCGTTTCGCGGGATTCCAGGCAGTCAGTATTACATTTCTGTGTTTATTCCATTCTGCTATGCGGCATAAAAAATATATGGGTTCCGGTTGATAATATTATCCCTTCTTCTGCTTGCCGGATACAAAAAGGGGATCATCGGGCGGGAGTCTGCCTGGTTTTACTTTGTTTGATCGCGATCCAGATCCGATGTACATCATTCGCATAGTCCAGACGACGCGCATCCTGAAGGGGAGTCTTTTTAAATCCGGCGTTGTACGCTCCGACTGCTGTCCAGGATACCCCCCACTTTCTGAATGCGATTGCCAGATAATAAGCTCCGGTGTAAATATTCAGGCAGGGATCGGAGACAAGTTGTTCCGGTTTTATTCCATAACGAGCCAGTTCGTTAAAGTGTTGAGAGTCAACCTGCATTAACCCCGAGCCATATCCCGTAACCGGATTAATACCGATGGCATTAACCCGGTTACGGGATTCCTTCCATGAAATCGCCCGCAGTAGATCCGGATCTATTTTATAGTCTCTCCCGGCCAGATCAAAACAATCAGCAGCATGGACTACCGTGCTCATTAATACCAGTAGGACAGACAGGAGCCATTTATACATTAATTTGCCTCTTGCGTTGTCATCCGGTAATAACTTAACCCACTCCAGCTCCAGACTCAACAAATTTGCCGTCCTCACCACCAAAAGCACCACACCCCACGCAAAATTAAAATTTTGCTGATTTTGTTTTTATATCAATAAATTACTCTTTGAAAATTGCATTTTATTGCATTTTGCAAGTGAAAATAGCGGTGCAAACGCATCGCTGGCACCGCTATGACGACGCTATACAGGGGTGGTACTGACTATTTTTATAAAAAACATTGCATTATATCAGGGGCGCTGCTAGCGTCGCTGTGCCTGTTTTTAAGTGACACCCCTGGGGGCGCTGCCAGGGGTGTAATCCTTTACAGAGTGCTCCTGAATCCGGATTTTATAATGTTTTTATTCGTTGCGGAAAAAAGGTAATAGTGAATGGCTAAAGTCAATGTATATATAAGTAATGAGGTACACAATAAAATAACTGCCATTGTGGAAAAACGACGCCAGGAAGGAGCGAGAGATAAAGATATCAGTTTTTCTGGTACATCGTCGATGTTGCTGGAATTAGGGCTTCGTGTCTATGAAGCACAAATGGAGCGTAAAGAGTCGGCATTCAATCAGACAGAGTTCAATAAAGTATTACTTGAAAATATACTTAAAACACAGTCATCCGTAGCCAAAATTTTAGGTATAGGATCTCTCAGCCCTCATGTGGCCGGAAATCCAAAGTTTGAATATGCAAATATGGTTGAAGATATCAAAGAAAAAGTATCTTTAGAAATGGAAAGATTTTTTCATGAAAATGACGAATAATAGCGAGATTAAATCCTGATTTAGTTTAAATAAAAGTATATTGATCTATAAAAATATAGTGACAAATTAAGGCTGAAAACAATATAGTGTCTTTGTAGTTAACGCTACGTTAAAAAATTAAGTTAAATCGCCGATGCAGAGAGCGGACACTCCCTGCATCGACTACCCATAGAATCCTTTAAGGAGGTTCCTATGTATCCGCGTGATCGTAGTCAAAAGATATACAATCGTCAAACAAAATTCTACCAGTGTATTGATACACTAATTAGATTTATACCTCACTCTGTTTGTGTCAGAAATGATTCAGGAACCTTTGAATTTTATAATTCACATTTTTCTATTGACATTCAGGAGCCTTTTCGTTCCATTGAATTATGGTTTTCTGAATTACCCTTTACTTTAAAAGAGCAGATAGCATCAGCAGAATTGACAGTCCTTAATTGTGAAGAAACGATTTGTATTATTGAATGTGTGGTTATAAATAAAATTACATATAATATTTTTATTCAGCTATTTGACTGTGAAAATGAAAAATACATATTATGGCAATTTATTGAATTAGTAAAACACGTCAAAAAAATTGAAATAGTTGGTTTTATATGTAAAGGAAAAGAAAAATTAATTAATCAGTTCAGAATAAATGAAAATGAACTTCACTGGAGAGTTTTGATTCTTCATACTTTGGGTTTTAGTCATCGTGTTATATCTGATGTTTTAGGTATTAAAAATGGATCTTCCAGAAATGTAATAACTAAAATACATTCATTTTTTCAGGTTAAAAATCGTGATGAACTGGTAATTATATTTATCGCAAGTGGTTTGTTTTTTTCTGTAGCCAGAGAGGTTGAATATATTATTAGTGAAAGTGTTTACAGGATAAGCAGAGTCTAATTTATATATGTTATATCTGTGTGAAAATCACGATGACATTTTGTCATTATATAATTATTTTCGGTCTGGGGTTGATTTTTAATTATTTGTTTGAATATATTTTAATATGTAATTTCAGAAGGAGGGGGCGTGAGACAGAAAAATTCAAGGAGTGCTGCCGGAAATGTTGTCTATGCAAGGCTGGATGATGAAACGAACAGGCTTCTTATTAATGCAAAAAACAGGAGTGGAAGAAGTAAGACTATAGAGATGGTTATGCGGTTGAGAGATCATCTTTTAAGATATCCAGATTTTTATAATTCTGAATACTGCAAGGGGGTGACGGATAAGGATAATTCATCAGTTTAAATTGTGATCTGATTCTTATTTTTAAAGGAGATACTTAATGAGCGCTGTTGTAAGTGTTCAGGGTGCTTCTGCGCCCGTTAAAAAGAAATCGTTTTTTTCTACGTTCACACGTCTGAACCTGCTGAAACTTGCCCGCGCAGTGATCCCGGCGGCAGTGCTGATGTTCTTTTTCCCGCAACTGGCAATGGCTTCCGGCGGCTCGCAGGATCTGATGGCAACCGGTAACGGTACGGTAAAAGCAACATTCGGTAAGGATTCCAGCGCCGTCAAGTGGGTTATCCTGGCGGAAGTGCTGGTCGGTGCCGTGATGTACATGACGACCAAAAACATCAAGTTTCTGGCGGGGTTTGCCATCATCTCGGTCTTTATTGCCGTGGGTATGGCTGTTGTCGGCCTCTGACAGGAAATAAGACCATGTCGGGAGACGAGAATAAACTCAGGAAATATCGTTTCCCGGAAACACTGACCAACCAGAGCCGCTGGTTCGGCCTGCCGGTGGATGAATTAATTCCTGCTGCTGTCTGTATTGGCTGGGGATTAATGACATCAAAACAAATTTTCGGCATCAGCGCCGCGGTTCTGGTTTATTTCGGGATAAGAAAACTGAAAAAAGGGCGGGGAAGCTCCTGGCTGCGTGACCTGATTTACTGGTATATGCCGACAGCCCTTCTTCGCGGTATTTTTCATAACGTTCCCGATTCGTGTTTCCGGCAGTGGATTAAGTAATCATTATTCCGGGATGAGTATATGGAACACGGCGCCCGTTTAAGTACCAGCCGCGTACTGGCGATAAGTTTTATTTTTATGGCCCTGCTGATTGTGCTCAGTCTGGCCGTGAATGTCATTCAGGGTATTAATAACTACCGGCTGCAGAATGAGCAACGCACGGCGGTCACTCCTATGGGATTTAACGCGCCCTTTGCGGTGTCACAGAACAGTGCCGATGCCTCTTATTTACAGCAGATGGCGCTGTCGTTTATTGCCCTGCGTCTGAATGTGTCGTCAGAAACCGTCGACGCGTCACACCAGGCACTTCTGCAATATATTCGTCCGGGCGCACAGAATGAAATGAAAGTCATTCTGGCAGAAGAAGCGAGACGAATTAAGGCCGACAACGTTAACTCCGCTTTTTTCCAGACCAGTGTCAGGGTCTGGCCACAGTATGGCCGCGTGGAAATTCGCGGTGTGCTGAAAACCTGGATTGGAGATTCAAAACCGTTTACCGACATCAAACATTACATTCTTATTCTGAAACGGGAAAACGGCGTGACCTGGCTGGATAATTTCGGGGAAACAGACGATGCGAAAAAATAAGCCGTATAAGCCATTTTTACTGGCGGCCGGATGGTTATTTTCCGGTCTGGTGATGGCATCGGGCTCCGGTACGCTGGCCCCGGTGGTGGTGTCCCTGGCTAACGGCGGTCAGGCGAACATTGCTGTCAGCAACACCGACCCGAACCTGTTTACTGTGCCGGGTGACCGTATCACTGCGGTCAGCGGTCTGGACGGCATGCTGACGAACAGTGAGCAGACAGGCACAGGCGGCGTGGTGGTGGCCACGGTCAGTAAAAAACCGTTCACCTTCATTCTGGAGACAGAACGCGGCCTGAACTTCTCCGTCCGGGCCGTCCCCCGGGTCGGTGCCGGGCGCACCGTACAACTGGTCAGCGACCTGCGCGGAACCGGGGAGGAGGCTGGCGCATGGGAAACGGCCACGCCCTATGAATCCCTGCTGGTTGCCGTCAGCCAGGCTGTACGTGGAGGTACGCTGCCTGCCGGCTGGTATCAGATCCCCGTCACGAAAGAAGCGCTACAGGCCCCGGCCGGTCTGTCTGCCCGGGCTGACGCCGTGTGGACCGGCAATCATCTGAAACTGGTACGGTTTGCTGTGGAAAATAAAACGCTGTCTGCCCTGAACATCAGGGAAAGTGATTTCTGGCAGCCCGGAACCCGCGCCGTGATGTTCAGCCAGCCCGTCAGTCAGATACTGGCCGGCGCACGAATGGACGTGTACGTCATCCGTGACGGGGAGGGCAGTTGATGGCGAGCATCAATACGGTTGTAAAGCGTAAACAGTACATCTGGCTGGGGATTGTTGCGGTGGGTGCTGCCGCTGCCATTGGCGGAGGCCTTTACCTGTCTGACGTCGACATGAGTGGCAACGGGACGGCTGCAGAGCAGGAGCCGGTACCGGATATGACCGGGGTGGTGGACACGACCTTTGATGACAAAGTTCGTCAGCATGCCACCACGGAAATGCAGGTGACGGCGGCGCAGATGCAGAAACAGTACGACGAAATCCGCCATGAGCTGGATGTTCTGAATAAGCAGCGCGGTGACGACCAGCGTCGTATTGAGAAGCTGGGGCAGGACAACGCCGCGCTGGCCGAACAGGTGAAGGCCCTGGGAGCGAACCCGGTGACGACCACAGGAGAGCCCGTGCCGCATACGCCTGGTTCACCTCCCGGTCCGGAAGGTGAACCACAGCCGGGTAATACGCCGGTGACCTTCCCGCCACAGGGGACCGTTCCTCCGCCAACCGCTTTTTATCCGGGGAATGGCGTCACGCCTCCGCCACAGGTGACATACCAGTCCGTGCCGGTGCCGAACCGTATAGAGCGTAAAACGTTCAGCTATGACGCCGCCGTGAAAAAAGGTCCCTCGCTGCCGTATATCCCGTCCGGGAGTTTTGCAAAAACCATGCTGATCGAAGGGGCGGACGCTAATGCCTCCGTCACCGGTAATGAATCGACGGTCCCCATGCAGCTGCGCATTACCGGCCCGGTGGAGATGCCAAACAGTAAAACATATGACATGACAGGCTGCTTTGTGGGCCTGGAAGCCTGGGGGGATGTGTCCAGTGAACGCGCGATAGTACGTACCCGTAATATCAGCTGCATTAAGGACGGCAAAACCATCGACATGCCGGTTAAAGGACATGTCAGCTTCCGTGGAAAGAACGGCATCAAAGGTGAAGTGGTGATGCGTAACGGCAAAATTCTCGGCTGGGCGTGGGGTGCCGGTTTTGTGGACGGTATCGGCCAGGGGATGGAGCGGGCATCCCAGCCGGCGGTGGGGCTGGGGGCAACGGCGGCTTATGGCGCGGGCGATGTGTTCAGAATGGGGATTGGTGGTGGTGCATCGAAAGCGGCACAGACACTCAGTGATTATTACATCAAACGTGCCGAGCAGTATCACCCGGTGATCCCGATTGGCGCCGGTAATGAAGTGACCGTAGTGTTTCAGGACGGTTTTCAGCTGAAAACTGTGGACGAAATGGCTCTGGAGCAGGTCCGCCAACGGAAGGAGGATGAGAATGCGGAAGGCCCGGTGCCCGTACCTCCAGTCGACAGCCATATGAACGGCTTTAACACCGACCAGATGCTGAAACAACTGGGTGATCTGAATCCACAGCAGTTTATGTCCGGCAGCCAGGGAGAGCATACAAATGGGAAATAACCGGCTGAACAGCCTGAAAGGACGTGCCGTTTTATATCGTCTTGCCGGTCTTCTGCGCTGGCTGATATGGGGCGTGAAATATGCCGTTATCTGGCCGCTGGCCACTACAGCCATCGTTGTCATTCTGCTCTTCCGGACGGGTGATACCACGCCGGGACAACAGATGGCGCAGGAAATCGAACGGGTGAGGGCAATGGCCCCGTCCGGGATGTTTCCGGTCCGGGACTGCCCCGAACCGTTTTTCACGGAGTCATCGCCTGTACCGCCAAATCTGACGGAAAACTGTCCGCTGAAAATAATCAGCGCGGAAGAATACGCGGCAAATATAGACCAGTCCCTGTCACAAACGGGATGGCTGTTATGGGGGATGCTGGCGCTGTTGTATACCGCGGTGGCTGTCATGACCGGAAACCGGCCGTACCGTCACAATCCACGGACATATGCGTATGACACGGCGACAAACAACCTGAAGCATATTGATAAAGAAAACGAAATCCGGACTTTAAAAGAAAATACAAACGGGCAGGTTATTTATTCCGGAAATAAAGAGGCTGAAAAAGAGGGTGATAAAAATGAACATACGTAATGTTATTTCAGTTCCTGATGAACCCGTGCAGGATGATTTTGTGAAATCTGTTATCAGTAACTGCACTACAAAAATAATACTCTCCGGTCACCGTGAATATAACTTCTCACGACAGGAATATAATTTTTCAGTTACCGGAATGCCTGGCGCAGGGAAAACATTTGTTCTGTCTGAATTAATCAAAAAGCTGCTGCGTGAGAATAAGAAAGGGGCAAAATCATGAACCGGGTTTCATACCTGATCCCTTTCTGCGGCGTGCTTCTGCTGTCCGGATGCGCCGGAACGAACTCCGACTTTGAATGTACCGCCACCACGTCAGACACCTGTATGACGATGGAGCAGGCCAATGAAAAAGCGAAAAGACTGGAGCAGACGGAGGCGGTAAAGCCGGTTGCGGCATCACTGCCGCGCCTGGCTGACGGTAACTTCCGCACGGTTTCAGCACGGGCGGAAAGTCCTGTTTTGCCTGTGGTCGCTAAACCCGTGATGCGCCCCCCGGCTCAGACGCTGCCGGCTCCACGCCCGTTGTTTACGGCTGCCCGGAAGGTGAAACCGGTGGTGCCTGTCAGTACGGTCTCTCCTGTGGTACCGCCCCGTCCACTGAGAACCGGGGAGCAGACGGCGGCGTTATGGATAGCTCCTTATATTGACAGCCAGGATATTTACCATCAGCCGTCCGGCGTATTTTTTGTCATTAAACCGTCTGCGTGGGGAAAGCCACGGATTAATTAACTGATGCGTCAGTCGGATATCAGCCGGCAATGCCGGCCGGCTTTCTGTATTCAAAACCTGCCTGTAAAACGAGTGCCCTGTGCGTGAAAAGGGACGGGCGGTAGCGTGTCAGAACGTGTCGGGAGACATATTCCATGAGCGATGAAGCCGATGAGGCATATTCAGTGACAGAACAACTGACCGTGACGGGAATTAACCGGATACGGCAGAAAGTAAACCGTAAAGGTATTCCGGTTTACCGGTGTGAGGCATGCGGTAATCCCATTCCGGAAGCGCGGCGAAAAATATTTCCTGGCGTGACGTTGTGTGTCGAATGCCAGTCTTTTCTGGAAAAACAGGGCAGACATTATGCATAAATCAGACGCAGAAAAAATTGAATCCATTATTGATAAGCATGACCGGATATACCGGCGACAGTTCAGTCTGTTTAACAGACTGGGTGTTCTTTCATTCGTTACCGGTGTGCTGAGTGTGATCACTGCGTTATTCAGTACCTCCCTGCTCCTTAAATACACGCTGTGTGTCGTGATATGTGTTTGTCTGATGTATCTGGTTTTCATGTTCTTCTGCCTGGACAGGTATATCGTGCTCAGTCGCCAGACACTGCTGTGGCTGATGCGCCGGGTGGAAGACACCGCAGACGTTCGCCGGGAACTGCTCCGCCGCCTGCTGTCCGGGAAAACGCTGACCGTACGGGATGAAAACGACATCCTGCGTCTCTGGTGGGAGAGCAGTAATGAAGTGGAGGCGCCTGCAACCCGTCAGCGTGAACAGGATGCCATCCGGAAATTTGTGGAGGAAGAAAAGTGAGGATGAAGATGCCTTTTCTGCGGTACAACGCTGGCATTGTCAGTCAGTTATTCCTGTACTGGAGCCTGTCGTTTACGACTGAGTATTTACTGAACAAACATCCACTGTCCGCTGACGCATGGCAGGGGATAAGGCTTCTGGCTCTGCTGGTGACTGCTTCGCTGGTAATAACGGCTGGCCGGTTGTTTGTTCTTGATGCCAGTGTCAGACAGGAGACCGCACAGGTGATGCTGCTGGTCATGCTGATACTGCATGTTCTGGCCCTGTTACTCCCTTCCGTCTGGCTGTTTTATCAGTGGCAATGGGACGGCCAGTGCCTTCTGCAGTGGCAGGGTGGGGCCTTCTCGTTCTCGCTTGTCGTTCTTCCTGCCGTTGTATTTATCTATTCGTCATGGTGACCACGTGAAAAACCTGTTTGATATTGTCACTCAGGCGGCCAACTCGCTGCTGACCGCGCTGAAGCTGCCGGATGAATCGGCACAGGCCAATCAGATCCTCGGCGAGATGAGTTTCCCGCAGTTCAGCCGTCTGCTGCCGTACCGGGACTATAACCAGGAGTCCGGCCTGTTCATGAATGACGCCACGATGGGCTTTATGCTGGAAGCCACGCCAGTCAACGGCGCTAACGAAACCATTGCGCTCTCCCTTGACCATCTGCTGCGTACCAAACTGCCCCGCGGGATACCCCTGTGTATCCACCTGATGTCCAGCCAGCTGGTTGGGGAGCGTATTGAGTACGGGCTGCGGGAGTTCTCCTGGTCCGGTGAGCAGGCGGAGCGGTTCAACGCCATCACCCGCGCCTACTACATGAAAGCTGCAGAGACTCACTTTCCGTTGCCGGAAGGAATGAACCTGCCGCTGACCCTGCGCCATTACCGGGTGTTCATCTCATACTGCGCGCCGTCCAGAAAAAAAAGCCGGGCTGATATCCTGGAGATGGAAAACCTGGTGAAGATTATCCGGGCCTCCCTGCAGGGGGCATACATCAGCACACAGACCGTGGATGCGCCGGCGTTTATTAATATTGTCGGGGAGATGATTAATCACAATCCGGAATCCCTCCATCCGACCCGGCGCCGGCTGGACCCGTATTCCGACCTGAACTACCAGTGCGTGGACGACTCCTTTGACCTGAAGGTCAGGCAGGATTACCTGACGCTGGGACTGCGCGATCACGGGAAAAACAGTACCGCGCGCATCATGAATTTTCATCTGGCCCGTAACCCGGAAATCGCCTTCCTGTGGAATACAGCAGATAATTACAGCAATCTGCTGAACCCGGAGTTGTCCATCTCCTGCCCGTTCATTCTGACGCTGACCCTGGTGGTGGAAGATCAGGTGAAGACCCACAGCGAAGCCAACCTGAAATACATGGACCTGGAGAAGAAGTCGAAGACCTCCTACGCCAAATGGTTCCCGTCCGTGGAGAAGGAAGCGAAGGAGTGGGGAGACCTGCGCCAGCGCCTGGCGTCGAACCAGTCCTCGGTGGTGTCTTACTTTTTCAATATCACGGCGTTCTGCCGCGACAACAAGGAAACGGCGCTGGAAACGGAGCAGGATATCCTGAACAGTTTCCGCAAGAACGGTTTTGAGCTGATTTCGCCGCGTTTTAACCATATGCGTAATTTCCTGGCCTGCCTGCCGTTTATGGCCGGGAAGGGGCTGTTTAAGCAGTTGAAGGAAGCCGGTGTGGTGCAGCGGGCGGAGAGTTTCAATGTGGCCAACCTGATGCCCCTGGTGGCGGATAACCCGCTGACGCCTGCCGGGCTGCTGGCTCCGACCTACCGTAACCAGCTGGCCTTTATTGATATTTTCTTCCGGGGAATGAACAACACCAACTACAACATGGCGGTCTGCGGAACTTCCGGGGCGGGCAAGACCGGGCTGATACAGCCGCTTATCCGCAGCGTGCTGGATTCCGGCGGCTTTGCGGTGGTGTTTGACATGGGGGACGGGTACAAGTCCCTGTGCGAAAATATGGGCGGGGTGTACCTGGACGGGGAGACCCTGCGTTTTAACCCCTTCGCCAATATCACCAATATTGACCAGTCGGCCGAACGTATCCGCGACCAGTTGTCGGTGATGGCCAGCCCCAACGGCAACCTTGACGAAGTCCATGAGGGCCTGTTGCTGCAGGCGGTCAGGGCAGCCTGGCTGACAAAAAAGAACCGGGCGCGTATTGATGACGTGGTGGATTTTCTGGAAAACGCCCGCACGAGCGAACAGTATGCGGAGTCACCCACTATCCGCAGCCGCCTGGATGAAATGATTGTCCTGCTGAACCAGTACACGGCAGCAGGCACTTACGGCAGATACTTCAACTCCGATGAACCCTCCCTGCGCGATGATGCCAGGATGGTGGTGCTGGAGCTGGGTGGCCTGGAAGACCGCCCGTCCCTGCTGGTTGCGGTGATGTTCAGCCTGATTATCTACATCGAAAACCGGATGTACCGCACGCCGCGTAACCTCAAAAAGCTGAACGTGATCGACGAAGGCTGGCGTCTGCTGGACTTCAAAAACCGCAAGGTCGGGGACTTCATCGAGAAGGGCTACCGTACTGCCCGCCGTCACACCGGCGCGTATATCACCATCACGCAGAATATCGTCGACTTTGACTCCGACAAGGCGTCCAGCGCCGCCCGCGCGGCATGGGGTAACTCTTCCTACAAAATTATCCTCAAACAGAGCGCCAAAGAATTCGCGAAATACAACCAGCTGTATCCGGATCAGTTCCCGCAGCTACACCGGGAGATGATTGAGAAATTCGGCGCCGCGAAAGACCAGTGGTTCAGCTCGTTCCTGCTGCAGGTGGAAAACCATTCCTCCTGGCACCGTCTGTTTGTCGACCCGCTCAGCCGCGCCATGTACAGCTCAGACGGTCCGGACTTTGAGTTTGTACAGCAGAAGCGGAAAGAGGGGCTGAGTATTCACGAGGCGGTCTGGCAACTGGCGTGGAAAAAGTCAGGACCGGAGATGGCCTCGCTGGAGGCCTGGCTGCAGGAGCATGAGACATTCAGGGGGGGCGTATGAGTACAGAGCAGAAACAGACTGACGGCACGGGAGTGCGTAAGCGTGACGGGCTGTGGATGATACCGGGATGCCTGGGGATGGTGGTACTTAACGCCGCCATCAGTTACGGGATAGCCCGGCTGAACACGCCGGTGACGGTGGCATTCAACATGAAACAGACCGTGGATGCGTTTTTTGACAGCGCCGGTCAAAAAAAACTGACGGAAGCGCAGTCGAAAGCGTTGTCCGGGCGCTTTAATGCGGCCCTGGAAGCCAGCCTGCAGGCGTGGCAGCGGGATCACCATGCCGTCATTCTGGTTTCACCGGCGGTGGTACAGGGCGCGCCGGATATCACCCGGGAGATCCAGCAGGATATTGCCCGGCGGATGAGGGCAGAGCCGTGAAATGGCGGGGGCTGACAGCCCTGCTGATATGGGGGCAGAGCGTGGCGGCCGCAGACCTGGGTACCTGGGGCGATCTGTGGCCGGTACAGGAACCGGACATGCTGGCGGTGATTATGCACCGGCTGGAAGCCCTGCAGCAGTCCGGTGAGATGGGGCGCCGGATGGAGGCCTTTAAGGAACGGGTGATCCACAACAGTCTGCGGCCACCGGCGGTGCCGGGTATCGTGCGCGCGGAGAAATACCGCAGCCGGCTGTTTGATCCGTCGGTCAGACTGGCGGCCGATATCCGGGATAACGAAGGGCGGGTGTTTGCCCGTCAGGGGGAGGTGATGAATCCGCTGCAGTATGTGCCCTTTAACCAGACGCTGTATTTCATTAACGGCGATGATCCGGAACAGGTGTCGTGGATGAAACGCCAGACGCCGCCGACGCTGGAGAGCAAAATTATTCTGGTGCAGGGCAGTATCCCTGAGATGGAGAAGGCGCTGGACAGCCGGATTTACTTTGACCAGAACGGGGTGCTGTGTCAGCGCCTCGGGATCGACCAGGTTCCGGTAAGGGTGACGGCCGCAACAGACGGGCGTTTCCTGAAAGTGGAGTTTATTCCGGCGGAGAACGGCAGAAAATGAAACGGTGTCTGTGGCTGTGTTTATTGATTCTGCTGGCTGGTCATGTCCCCACGGTATCGGCTGATGCGGCCTGTGAAAGTCGTTTTGTAAACCCGATCACGGATATCTGCTGGAGCTGTCTTTTTCCGCTGTCGCTGGGCAGTACAAAAGTGAGCCAGGGAAAGCTGCCGGATACGGCCAATCCCTCAATGCCGCTCCAGTTCTGTCCGGCGCCGCCGCCCATTTTTAAGCGTCCCGGACTGGCGATTGGCTACTGGGAGCCAATGGCGCTGACGGACGTCACCCGCTCTCCGGGCTGCATGGTGAATCTGGGGTTCAGCCTGCCGGCCTTCGGGAAAACGGCACAGGGTACGGCGAAGAAGGAGGATAAACAGGTGAACGGGGCGTTCTACCATGTTCACTGGTACAAATACCCACTGACGTACTGGCTGAATATCATCACCTCGCTGGGGTGTCTGGAGGGCGGTGACCTGGACATTGCGTACCTCTCCGAAATCGACCCCACGTGGACGGACAGCAGCCTGACCACCATTCTCAATCCGGAAGCGGTAATTTTTGCCAATCCTATAGCTCAGGGGGCGTGCGCGGCAGATGCCATTGCCAGCGCCTTCAATAAACCGCTGGATGTCCTGTTCTGGTGTGCAGGCTCCCAGGGCTCCATGTATCCGTTTAACGGCTGGGTGAGTAACGAATCCAGTCCGCTGCAGTCCTCCCTGCTGGTCAGTGAGCGGATGGCCTTCAAGCTTCACCGTCAGGGCATGATTATGGAAACCATCGGGAAAAATAACGCTGTCTGTAATGAATATCCGTCGCCCATTCTCCCTAAAGAGCGCTGGCGTTATCAGATGGTGAATATGTACCCGGACAGCGGGCAGTGCCACCCGTTCGGACGCAGTGTGATGCGCTGGGAAACCGGAAAAAATCCGCCCAACACAAAGAAAAATTTCGGTTACCTGATGTGGCGTAAACGCAACTGTGTATTTTTATAAAACGATATACGAGGAGGGACTGTTTATGCGCTTTATTTATAAGGGGCAGAATTACTCACCCGTGATATGGAGTGTTTCAGTGACGGCAGTGCAGATACTGAATAACAGCGTAAAGCTGTTTCCGTTTGCGCTGATGATGTTTGCACTGATGGCGTTTTATTTTCTTCCGGAGCGTATCATCTCTGATGTTGTTAATTCGTGGATGGAAACAGACACGTCCGGAAAAATATCGCTCATTAAACTTTACCTGGAAGCAACATTTATGCTGTCCCTCGCGTCTTCTTCTCTTTTATTTATGTACCGGGGAAAGCGATGCGCAGGAAAATAAAATACCTGACCATTCTGATTATGGTCATAAGCGGGACGGTATCAGCCGGCGGAGTCGCTAATACCCCTGAAAACCGCCAGTTCCTGAAGCAGCAGGAAAATTTAAGCAGGCAGTTGCGTGAAAAACCGGACCATCAACTGAAAGCCTGGACAGAGCAGCAGGTACAGGCGAACCCCCTGGTACAGTCAGACCGGCATTTCCTGGATGACCTTGCCCGAAAGCAGCAGACTTCTCAGGCGGATAAACCGGAGCAGGGCGCGGTGTACTTTATCTCGTTTTCCATTCCGGAAGAGGGACTGAAGCGCATGCTGGGCGAAACCCGTCGCTACGGTATTCCGGCCACGCTGCGGGGGATGCGGGATAACGACCTGAAGGCCACGGCAGATGCCGTTCTGTCCCTGGTGAAGGACGGCGTGACCGACGGTGTGCAGATTGACCCGACGCTGTTCACGACATATGGCATCCGCAGCGTACCGGCTCTGGTGGTGTACTGCCGCCAGGGATATGACGTTATCCGGGGCAATCTGCGGGTGAAACAGGCGCTGGAGAAAGTGGCCACTGACGGAGACTGCAGGCAGGTGGCGGCAGGATTACTTGATGGTGCCGGAGATAAACCAGAATGACATTCCCTGCGGGAATAAACAGCAGGGGGGAGATGTTATGGCGCTGACCAGAAAACAGCGGGAAAAACTGCGTATGAAATTCGGCGGTCGCTGTGCTTACTGTGGCTGTGAACTGCCGGAGAAGGGCTGGCATGCCGACCACATTCAGGCAGTACTCCGCAAATCAGAGCAGTGCATGAAGGCGGCTGAAAAGGGCATTTTCAGGCTGAAAACGACATATTCGCTGGAGATGTTCAGAAAACAGGTGTCCCTGCAGGTTGAGCGGGGGCGCCGGAGCAGCGTTAACTTCCGGACGGCAGAGCGTTTTGGGCTGATTAGTGTGGTGAATAAACCGGTTGTTTTCTGGTTTGAGCAATACGAGGGGGAGAATGAATGAAACGTGTGTTACCTCTGTTTCTGCTTCTGGCAGCCGGCCAGGCACAGGCTGACAGTAACAGTGATTATCGTGCGGGTTCAGATTTTTCCCATCAGATTAAAGGCCAGGGCACCGGCAGTATCCAGAGTTTTAATCCGCAGGAAAGTATTCCCGGCTATAACGCGAATCCGGATGAAACGAAGTATTACGGTGGCGTGACCGCCGGCGGCGACAGTGGTCTGAAGAATGACGGCACGATGCAGTGGGCCACAGGCGAAACCGGTAAAACCATTACAGAATCGTTCATGAACAAGCCCAAAGATATTCTGTCACCGGATGCGCCGTTTATTCAGACCGGCAGGGATGTGGTGAACCGGGCAGACAGTATTGTCGGCAACACCGGTCAGCAGTGCAGTGCGCAGGAGATCAACCGCAGTGAGTTCACAAACCACACCTGTGAGCGTGACACCACGGTGGAGGAATACTGTACCCGGACGGCCAACATCACCGGCGACTGGAGAGAGACAACGGAGATAAAAACGTACACCCTGACCGCCTTTAGTTTCAGCCGTTCCGGTAAGCAGATCGTTTTCAGCGTGACCGTGCCGGAAGCGGGTACGATAAGCAGCGCCAGCCTGAATGTGACCACACAGAATTATCTGTGGAACTCCCGCGCCGGCTTTATGAATACCACCTTCAACATGACGTGGGGCAGTACCATTACATTGGGTGGCGCGACAGGAATGATGCTGAGCAAAGGCCAGATTCTGAGCGGGACAAGCTGCAGCGGGAACGGTAGCTGTACCGGGTCGCTGGATGACCGCATTTTTAACGAGCTGACCAGCGGGAGGGCGAAGTTCACGCTGACACTGGTGATGCAGGTTAAGGACCGGGAGTGGATACCGCGGGTGGAGTGGATGGAAAGCTGCCCGTTCAATAAGGTGGATGGTGTTCTGAAAAATACCGAATGTACCGAACCCGGGGGAACGAAAACCGGGGTGATGGAAGGAAAACCCTGGAGCCTGACGGAAGCCTGCTGGGCATACCGCGATAAATATGTCACCCAGTCTGCGGACAACGGCACCTGTCAGGCGTATGTCGATAATCCGGCCTGTACTCTTGCCGCCCGACAGTGCGCGTTTTATTCCGGTGAGGGCACCTGCCTGCATGAATACGCCACGTACTCCTGTGAGTCTAAAACCGCCGGGAAGGTCATGGTTTGCGGCGGTGATGTGTTCTGTCTCGATGGGGAATGCGATAAGGCGCAGAGCGGAAAGAGCAATGATTTTGGCGAGGCGGTATCACAACTGGCGGCGCTGGCGGCGGCAGGTAAAGATGTCGCGGCCCTGAACGGCATTGACGTCCGTGCATTCACCGGCCAGGCGAAATTCTGTAAGAAGGCCGCAGCCGGGTACAGCAACTGCTGTAAGGACAGCGGCTGGGGGCAGGATATCGGTCTGGCTAAATGCAGTAGTGACGAAAAAGCTCTGGCCAAAGCAAAAACGAATAAGCTGACGGTCAGTGTCGGGGAATTCTGTTCGAAAAAGGTTCTGGGTGTCTGTCTGGAGAAGAAACGCAGCTACTGCCAGTTTGATTCGAAACTGGCGCAGATAGTGCAGCAGCAGGGGCGTAACGGCCAGCTGCATATCAGTTTCGGCAGTTCAAAACATCCTGACTGCCGGGGTATCACCGTGGACGAACTGCAGCAGATTAAATTCGACCAGCTGGACTTCACGAACTTCTACGAAGACCTGATGAATAACCAGAAAATCCCGGACAGTGGCGCGCTGACGGAGAAAGTGAAAGAACAAACTGCAGACCAACTCAGGCAGGCCGGGAAATAAGGACAGTCAGATGAATATAATGTCTTTTCTGGTTCGGGTGGTGGTGACGCTTATTGTGATATCCCCGGTGGTGTACTGGTCGTGGGATGCGGTAAGCACAACCACAGCGGACGATATCATGCTGGCGGTACTCATTATTTCCGCTTACGGTCTGATGTTCACGCTGCTGTTCTGTTTCGTGAATGCACTGGCGAAACTACTGCAGCATGATAATGAATCCAGTTGAAGGGGGCGCATGATGCGAAAAATACAGACCGTATGGGTGGCAGCGTTACTCTGTGGCCACCTGACCGCATACGGGAAAGATGCCGGATGGCAGTGGTATAACGACCCGGTAAAATTACCCGAACCCGGAATGACGGAAAAACCTGCTGCTGTACCACATCAGGAGCCGGATATTATGCAGAAATTATCTGCGCTGCAGACCGCAACAAAGCGGGCGCTTTATGAAGCCATTCTGTATCCCGGCGTGGATAATTTTGTGAAATATTTCCGGCTGCAGAATTACTGGACGCAGCAGGCGGGTCTTTTCAGCATGAGCGCCAAAAAAGCCATGCTGGCGCATCCGGAGCTGGACTATAACCTGCAGTACAGCCACTACAACGGCACAGTACGTAACCAGCTGGCCGCAGACCAGGCTCAGCAACGGCAGGCCATATCAAAGCTGGCTGAACACTACGGTATCATGTTCTTTTACCGGGGGCAGGACCCCATTGACGGCCAGCTGGCGCAGGTGATTAATGGCTTCCGTGCCACTTACGGTCTGAGCGTTATCCCGGTGACCGTGGACGGGGTGATTAACCCGATGCTGCCGGATACGCGTCCTGACCAGGGGCAGGCGCAGCGTCTTGGCGTGAAATATTTCCCGGCCATGATGCTGGTAGACCCGAAACAGGGCAGTGTCCGTCCGTTATCATACGGGTTTATTACGCAGGACGACCTGGCAAAACAGTTCCTGAATGTTTCAGAAGATTTTAAACCGAATTTCTAATCGGGATTATATTTATGAGTGCGTATTATTTGAATGTGTTTACAGGTATCCAGTATGGTCCGGAGTGATGTGGTTTTTTATAAAAACACTTGTGAAAGGGCAGGTGCTGTAAAGTTCTCATAAAAACCGTACACAATAATGAGGTTAATTACTGAAGGCCAGATAATAAACCATGCCGCAACCCAGTGACTTCTGAACAGTTCACAAAAATAAATACAGGTGATTAAAAACAACCATAATACAACAATGCCTGCCGCGATACTTAATAAAATCATTACAGGATAGTCAGGGGTGTTATCAACCGGTAATGAATGTGATGCTGCATATATCAGAGCAATAATTGCCGCATTTCCCGGTGACGACTTTCTTATTATATTCCTGATTATTCCCCGTTTTTCTTTAAAAGAAAGTTTTCCCATTTGTACTTCTGATTAATTTTACAGGAACACGAATATTACAGACATGAATACTTTCATGTAAATCATAACCGGAGTTTAACATGATAAGTAAACACAGATTCTTTTTACCCGGGCTGGATATTACGGGAGTATGGGTTTTCTCCCTGGGCGTCTGGTTTCACATTGTCGGGCGGCTGGTTTACCGCAGTCCCCGGATGGCGTTTTTCCTCGCAGAGCTGATTGCCGTCATTCTGGTGCTGGCCGGCGCTTATCAGGTACTCGATGCCTGGATAGCCCGCGTCAGCCGGGAAGAGCGGGAAGCGCTGGAAGCCCGCCAGGCTGCCATTCTGGCCGCAGAAAAAGAGGATGACGGGGATGAACCACATGTCTCTCAGTAAAACTCTGCTGTTTATGTTGCTCCTGGTGGGAGCGGGTGCTGATGCTTCCACGCGGGAAGAGATTGAACGACTGTATAACCCGCACGGGATGGCCACACAGTCCGTACAGCCTGAGCAGGTACTGCCTGCAGATAAACAGGGCTTGCAGAAGGTAACGCCGGCACCCCGCTGGTTTCGTCTCAGCAATGGTAAAACGGTTAACCTCGCCAACTGGAAAGTGGTGTTGTTCATGCAAAGAAGCTGCCCCTGGTGCCACCAGTTTGACCCGGTACTGAAGCAGGTGGCGCAGCAGTATGGATTTTCGGTATTCCCTTACACCCTGGACGGTCAGGGGGATGCCGCGTTTCCGGAGGCGCTGCCGGCACCGCCGGAAGTGATGCAGACCTTCTTCCCCAACATTCCCGTCGCCACCCCGACAACATTTCTGGTTAACGTGAACACACTTGAAGCATTACCTCTTTTGCAGGGGGCCACCGACGCCGCCGGTTTTATGGCCCGGGTGGATACCGTTCTGCAGATGTACGGAGAAAAACATGCAGGGTAAAACGCGAATTAAACCGCTTTTCATATTATGTGCGGCGTTGCTGACCGTCGCCCCCGCCGTCTCTGCCGATGTGAACAGCGACATGAACCAGTTCTTCAATAAGCTGGGCTTTGCTGCCAATACCACACAGCCCTCCGTCTGGCAGGGACAGGCGGCAGGATATGCCTCCGGCGGTTCTTTATACGCCAGAACACAGGTAAAAAATGTCCAGCTGGTCTCCATGACCCTGCCGGATATCAATGCCGGTTGCGGGGGCATCGATGCCTATCTCGGCTCATTCAGTTTCATTAACGGCGAGCAGCTGCAGCGTTTTGTGAAGCAGATTATGAGTAACGCCGCAGGGTACTTTTTTGACCTTGCGCTGCAGACGACAGTACCGGAAATCAAAACGGCAAAGGATTTTCTGCAGAAAATGGCCTCCGACATTAACAGCATGAACCTCAGCTCCTGCCAGGCGGCACAGGGAATTGTCGGGGGGCTTTTTCCCCGGACTCAGGTTTCCCAACAGAAGGTCTGCCAGGACATTGCCGGTGAGAGCAACATCTTTGCCGACTGGGCGGCGTCCCGGCAGGGATGTACTGTGGGCGGGCAATCCGACAGCGTCAGGGATAAAGCCAGTGACAGGGATAAGGAGCGGGTGACCAAAAATATCAACATCATGTGGAATGCTTTGTCCAAAAACAGGATGTTTGACGGCAACAAAGAGCTGAAAGAGTTCGTGATGACGCTGACCGGTTCACTGGTTTTTGGACCCAACGGCGAAATCACGCCCCTGCCTGCCAGAACCACCGACCGGGCTATTGTCCGGGCATTAATGGAAGGCGGAACGGCGAAGATATACCACTGCAATGATTCGGATAAATGCCTGAAGGTGGTGGCCGACACGCCGGTAACCATCAGCCGCGACAACGCGCTCAAATCACAGATTACGAAGCTGCTGACCAGTATTCAGAACAAAGCTGTCAGCGACACTCCCCTGGATAATAAGGAAAAAGGGTTTATCTCCAGCACCACCATCCCGGTCTTCAAATACCTGGTTGACCCGCAGATGCTCGGCGTGTCAACCAGCATGATTTATCAGCTGACGGATTATATCGGGTACGACATCCTGCTGCAGTATATCCAGGAACTGATCCAGCAGGCCCGGGCGATGGTGGCCACAGGGAATTATGACGAGGCGGTTATTGAACACATCACCGACAACATGAATGACGCGACCCGGCAGATAGCGTCCTTCCAGGCGCAGGTCCAGGTGCAGCAGGATGCGCTGCTGGTTGTCGACCGTCAGATGAGCTACATGCGCCAGGAGCTGTCAGCCCGCATGCTCAGCCGTTACCAGAACAACTATCATTTTGGCGGAGGTGCGCAGTGAACGAGGTCTATGTCATTGCCGGCGGAGAATGGCTGAGTAATAACCTGAACGCCATTGCGGCCTTCATGAGCAGCCGGACGTGGGACTCCATTGAGAAAATTGCGCTGACCCTGTCCGTTCTCGCGGTGGCCGTTATGTGGGTACAGCGACATAACGTGATGGATCTGCTGGGCTGGGTGGCGGTGTTTGTGCTGATATCACTTCTGGTGACCATACGGACATCGGTACAGATAATTGATAACAGCGATCTGGTGAGGGTTTACCGGGTGGATAATGTGCCGGTCGGTCTGGCCCTTCCCCTTTCGCTGACAACCCGGATCGGGCATGCGATGGTGGCCAGCTATGAGATGATTTTTGCCCAGCCTGACAGCGTCACCTACAGCAAGACAGGTATGCTGTTCGGCGCGGGGCTGGTGACGAAAAGTACCGACTTTCTGTCACGCAATCCGGAAATTACCGGCCTTTTTCAGGACTATGTCCAGAACTGTGTGATGGGCGATATTTACCTCAATCACAAATATTCCCTGGAAGAACTGATGGAATCCGGTGATCCCTATACGCTGATTTTTTCAAATCCCAGTCCATTACGGGGTGTCTTTGACAAAAATAATCATTTTCTCACCTGTAAGGATGCGTCGGTCACGCTGAAAGACAAACTGAATCTTGATACAAATACAGGAGGCAGGACCTGGCATTATTATGTACAACAGTTATTTGGTGGACGTCCGGACCCGAACCTGCTGTTCAGTACGATGCTCGGGGACAGTTACAGCTATTTCTACGGCTCCAGCCAGTCAGCCAGCCAGATTATCCGCCAGAACGTCACGATTAACGCCTTAAGGGATGGAATAACCAGTTATGCCGCCCGGAGTGGTGATACGGCCAGCCTGATGAACCTGGCCACCACATCTTCAATGGAAAAACAGCGTCTGGCGCATGCCAGCATCGGGCAGGTGGCGATGCGTACCCTGCCAATGACACAGACCATTCTGCTGGGGATAGCCATCGGGATTTTCCCGTTGCTGGTTCTGGCCGCTGTCTTTAATAAACTGACGCTGTCAGTGCTGAAAGGGTATGTGTTTGCCCTGATGTGGCTGCAGAGCTGGCCGTTGCTGTATGCCATTCTGAACAGCGCCATGACCTTTTATGCCAGGCAGAACGGTGTACCGGTGGTATTGTCTGAAATGTCACAGATACAGCTGAAATACTCCGATCTGGCCACGACAGCAGGGTATATCTCGATGATGATCCCACCGTTGTCGTGGGCGATGGTGAAAGGACTCGGAGCGGGATTCTCCGGGGTGTACAGCCATTTTGCCTCTTCGGCGATCAGCCCGACAGCCAGTGCGGCTGCCGGCGTGGTGGACGGCAATTACTCCTACGGCAACATGCAGACAGAGAACGTCAATGGCTTCAGCTGGAGTACCAACAGTACGACGTCATTTGGCCAGATGACTTACCAGACCGGTAGCGGAGCAACCGCCACGCAGACCCGGGACGGCAATATGGTCATGGATGCCAGCGGTGCGCAGTCCAGACTGCCGGTGAATATCAACGCGACCCGGCAAATAGCGGCGGCACAGCAGGAGATGGCGCGGGAGGCCAGCACGCAGGCAGAAAATGCCCTGCACGGGTATAGCAGCAGTATTGCCAGTGCCTGGAATACCCTGAGTCAGTACGGAGCTAATATAGGACACAGTTCATCCAAGATCAGTGGTGCTGATAATACTCAATCGTCACAAGACTCTACCATGATAAACAAAATGTGGAATGCTGTAGTCAGTAATGCTAAAGCTAACAATATTTCAAACGATGAATCCTATCAGAACCTTATGGATAAAACTCGTCGCGGATCAGCTTCAGGGGAAGTATATGTTGGAGGAAAATGGGATTCCGGGGATCAACTGGCTGGAAAATTGGGTAAATGGGCAACGGGAGCCAGTATTAGTGGCGGTGCAAAATTTTCGGGTAGCCTGAGTGGTAGTTCTGGTTCGACTGACTCGACGAGTGAATCAGGGCGTGAAACTCATGACAATCAACATAATACCAGCGCTCAGACAGCTCGGGATTTCAAAGAGAGCTTGGACTATTTTAGTAGTCGTAAAACCAGCCAGTCAGCCAGCCATACAGATAATAATGCAGAGTCTCGTGTGGATCAGCTTTCAGCATCACTTAATAATGCTAAGCAGAGTTATGATCAGTACACGACAAACCTCACCCGCAGTCATGAATATGCTGAAATGGCGTCCCGGACTGAAAGCATGAGTGGACAGATGAGTGAAGATTTGTCACAGCAGTTTGTGAATTATGTACAGAAACATGCGCCTAATGACGCAGAATCCATACTGACGAACACAAATTCCCCTGACGTGGCGGAAAGACGTCGGGCAATGGCCTGGGCATTTGTTCAGGAACAAGTTCAACCTGGAGTAGATAGTGCGTATAGTGGCGCTAATGAGAATATTGGTATGGGAATGCCTACAAGCTCGAATGGTGGTACCCGTAGCGATGTCGTAAACGATTATACTACCAATTCAGGTGTGATAGATCACCATACTCGGACATCAGGTATAAGGAGTGATATCAGTGGTGAGGTAGATAATATTATCGACCAAAACCAACAGCGCCATGATGCTGATAAAACTCAGATCACCAATCAGTCAAGTGACATTAAAAATCAGAACTCTGAGCTGGAAAAACAGTATAATTTAGAAAAAAATAAACATGAAAAAATGTATAATGAGAAAATGGAGAGCCAAGGACATATACCAGGAGGTTATTCTAAAGAGGAATTAACCAGGATGGCGGAGGATATGCAGAAAAAACATAGGGGTGGTAAGGGGGATTCATGATAACAAATGAAGTCATAAAAAAAGAAATTGAAGATTTAAGGAAAAATTTGATATTAAATGAATTGGAAATACCATCTTTTTTTAGTTGTATATGGCCTGCTATATTTTTTGCTCTAATTTTTACTGGTGTTCCTTTTTTTCTGTTTTCTCATGATATTTATACGGATGACATTGACTTAATTGCAGTAAATGTTTTTGGTTGTTTTTTGAGTGTTGTTTTTTTTGCATCAATCGGTAATGCAAGAGCTTTGTTTCTCTCTGTTCCTAGAAAATTCAGGCGTAACTCAAAACTATATGCTTTCTGGGGGAGGAAAGTGTGGATATATCTGATTAGTTATGCTGCGTTATATGCCATGCTGGCCGTATATATTAGCTCTATTTACTTTTCGGTTATATGGTTTATAGCCCTCTCAATGATTCTTATGGTGATAATGGCCATTATAATGAATGTTGACTTCGGTCGATATCAACTGTCAGCCCTGACTTCATTGATTGAGTCATTTAAAAATAAGAAAGGTAACTGATGAAATGAAAAGGAAATCTTGATGAAAATGAAAAAAATAATGATGGTTACACTGGTCAGTTCCACTCTGGCCCTGTCAGGGTGTGGTGCGATGAGCACAGCAATCAAAAAGCGTAATCTTGAAGTGAAAACCCAGATGAGCCAGACCATCTGGCTTGACCCGTCCAGTGAACGGACGGTGTATCTGCAGGTGAAAAACACCTCCGATAAGGATATGAGTGACCTGCAGAGCCTGATTGCAAAAGATATTCAGGCGAAAGGCTATACCGTAGTGAACTCGCCGGATAAGGCATACTACTGGATTCAGGCCAACGTGCTGAAAGCCGACAAGATGGATTTGCGTGAGTCCCAGGGATGGCTGAACCGTGGTTATGAAGGTGCGCTCTCCGGGGCAGCGCTCGGGGCCGGTATCACAGCGTATAACTCTAACTCAGCAGGTGCCACTCTGGGGGTAGGGCTTGCTGCCGGGCTGGCGGGTATGGCTGCCGATGCACTGGTTGAGGATGTCAACTACACCATGATTACGGATGTGCAGATTGCCGAACGGACAAAAGCGACGGTCACAACCGATAACGTGGCCGCACTTCGCCAGGGAACCTCGGGTGCCAAAATCCAGACCAGCACCGAAACCGGTAATCAGCATAAATACCAGACCCGTGTGGTATCGAATGCCAACAAGGTTAACCTGAAGTTTGAAGAGGCAAAACCAGTTCTGGAAGAACAACTGGCCAAATCAATTGCAAATATTCTTTAATCATCTTCAGGAGGCCGGTCTGACTGGCCTCCTGACTGACGCCTCGCTTTGCTCGTTGTCCAGGCCCGGAAAGTAATGAAATAAATTTCATTTCTCTCCGGCGTTTCCGAAATAAATATGAAAACACTGAGCGGTTGTGCAAATTCTTTGTGCGACCGTGAAGTGTTGCCGCGAAGCGGGAATAATAAGGGTACGGAATGCCATTATCAGAACTTCTTTGTCACATGACTAACGGCAATCCGTTTTTCTGGCTGTTTGCTGTGGTGGCAGTCTGTGCTGCTGTTCTTTATTTTCTGCAAAAGCGAAAGTAACGGTTAGTCATTTGTTCAAAATAATCCCCCGTCCGGACTGATAATCTTTCTTTGGAATAACATCTATGAGCTTTAGTGCGAAGGATATGACCCAGGGTGGTCAGATTGCCAGCATGCGTATTCGCATGTTCAGCCAGATCGCCAATATTATTTTCTACTGTCTGTTTATTTTCTTCTGGATACTCGTCGGCCTGGTGTTATGGGTAAAACTCAGCTGGCAGACGTTTGTGAATGGCTGTATTTACTGGTGGTGTACCACGCTTGAAGGGATGCGGGATTTAATTAAATCCCAGCCTGTCTATGAGATCCGGTATTACGGCCAGACATTCCGGATGAACGCCGCCCAGGTTCTGCAGGACAAATACACGGTCTGGTGTGGGGAGCAACTGTGGTCGGCCTTTGTTCTGGCCGCCTGTGTGGCGCTGGTTATCTGCCTGATTACATTTTTTATGGCCACATGGATTCTGGGACGTCAGGGAAAACAGCAGAGTGAGGATGATGTTACCGGAGGACGCCAGCTTACCGACAACCCGAAAGACGTTGCCCGGATGCTGAAAAAAGACGGAAAAGCGTCCGATATCCTGATTGGCGATTTGCCAATCATTAAGGATTCAGAGATTCAGAACTTTTTGCTCCACGGGACAGTCAGTACCGGTAAGTCTGAAATAATTCGTCGGCTGGCTAACTATGCCCGTCAGCGCGGCGACATGGTGGTGATGTACGATCGTTCCTGTGAGTTTGTCAAAAGCTACTACGACCCGTCCATCGATAAAATTCTCAACCCCTGTGACGCGCGGTGTGCCGCATGGGATTTATGGCGGGAATGCCTCACCCTGCCGGATTTTGATAATGCGGCGAATACCCTGATCCCGATGGGCACGAAGGAAGATCCGTTCTGGCAGGGTTCCGGACGGACCATTTTTGCTGAAGCGGCATACCTGATGCGTAATGACAGCGATCGCAGCTACAGCAAGCTGGTTGACACTCTGCTCTCAATCAAGATTGAAAAACTGCGAACCTACCTGCGTGATTCCCCGGCGGCCAACCTGGTGGAAGAAAAAATCGAGAAGACGGCCATTTCCATCCGGGCTGTGCTGACCAACTATGTAAAAGCCGTCCGCTATCTTCAGGGGATCGAGCGTAACGGTGAACCGTTCACCATCCGTGACTGGATGCGTGGCGTCCGGGAGGATCAAAAAAACGGCTGGCTGTTTATTTCTTCAAACGCTGACACACATTCTTCCCTGAAGCCGGTTATTTCCATGTGGCTGTCCATTGCCATCCGGGGCCTGCTGGCGATGGGAGAGAACCGTAACCGTCGGGTGTGGTTCTTCTGTGATGAGTTGCCCACGCTGCACAAGCTGCCCGACCTCGTAGAAATTGTCCCGGAAGCCCGTAAATTCGGGGGCTGCTATGTCTTTGGTATTCAGTCCAGTACACAGATGGAGGATATCTATGGCGAGAAAGCGGCGGCAACCCTGCTGGATGTGATGAACACAAGGGCCTTTTTCCGCTCACCCAGTTATAAGATTGCCGACTATGTCGCCCATGAGATTGGTGAAAAAGAGATCCTGAAAGCCAGTGAGCAGTATTCCTATGGTGCCGATCCCGTTCGTGACGGGGTGTCGACCGGTAAGGAGATGGAGCGTGTCACACTGGTCAGCTACTCCGATATTCAGTCACTGCCCGACCTGACCTGTTATGTCACGCTGCCCGGACCCTATCCGGCAGTGAAGCTGTCCCTGAAATACCAGGAACGTCCCAAAGTGGCGCCGGAGTTTATTCCCCGGGAAATGAATCCGGAGGCGGAAGCCCGTCTGAGCGCCGTTCTGGCTGCAAGGGAAGCCGAGGGACGTCAGATGTCCAGCCTGTTTGAACCGGATACAGAAGCGGTTGCGCCGACAGCAGCAGAAGCGCAGGCTGAACAGCCGCAACAGCCGCAACAGCCGCAACAGCCGCAACAGCCGCAACAGCCGCAACAGCCGCAACAGCCGCAACAGCCGCAACAGC
>NZ_JBGDVX010000019.1:0-15597 GCF_046551535.1 Salmonella sp. SAL04162 | reverse complement strand
CCACAGCCCACGGTTGTCAGCGATAAAAAATCAGCAGCGGCGGGTACCGCCGTGAATACGCCTGCAGGCGGTGTCGGACAGGAACTGAAAATGAAGCAGGAAGACGAAGAGCAGCCGCTGCCCCCCGGCATTAATGCGTCCGGTGAGGTGGTGGACACGGCGGCGTATGAGCGCTGGCGGCAGGAGCAGGAGGTGAATACTCAGCAGCAGATGCAACGGCGGGAGGAAGTGAATATCAACGTTCACAGTGATCGCGGAGAGGATGAACCGGAGCCGGGAGATGATTTCTGATGGCGGTATCAGCTCCAGTCATCAGTTCTCAGTCCACCCACTCGTTCAAACTCCCGGGTGTTGTTCGTGACAACAATCAGTCCCCGGCTGCGTGCGTGACCGGCAATCATCTGATCGAATGGCCCGACAGGGCGTCCCATACGGGCAAGCTCTGCTCTGATCTGCCCCGTATGGGTGGCGGCCGGCGCGTCATAATCCAGGACATCAAGTCGGGAAACAAAACCCTCAATCACAGCGAGATTTCGTTCGGGCATCTGGCTTTTTTCGGCACCGTAAATCAGCTCCATCAGGGTGACCGAGCTGATACACATTCTCCCCTGGTTCAGGTTAAAACGTTCCCTGACGCTGGCGGGTTTGTTTTTTACCGTAAAGATACAGATATTGGTATCCAGCATGAACTTCAGCATCAGAAAGACTCCCGTTCCTGGGCGGAGGGTTGTTCCCGGTTATCCATAAAATCGGCGCTGACGTTGTTTCCGTCGAACCATTCATCCCACGATTCTCCGGTCGGTGTGATGATCCGGGTTCGCCCGACAGCGATAACTTCCACACGTTTTACATGCTCCGGCAATGCCACTGCTTTTGGCAGCCTGACCGCCTGGCTACGGTTACTGAGAAATACGCTGGTTTCCATCATGTGCCTCCTTACAGGGATATGTCTTACGTATATCCATTATGGTTTTTGTGATGGGATATGTCAAAGGGATATACATTTATGATGAGTATTGCGCAGGTTCGTTCAGCGGGGAGTGCCGCCGGTTATTACAGCGACAGGGATAACTATTACGTGCTGGGCAGTCTGGAGGAACGCTGGGCCGGAAAAGGCGTGGAGCAGCTGGGGCTGCAGGGCGCCGTCGATAAGGAGGTGTTCACCCGGGTACTGGAAGGCAGACTGCCCGACGGGGCTGATCTGAGCCGGCAGCAGGACGGCGGCAACAAACACCGCCCCGGCTATGATCTGACCTTCTCTGCACCCAAAAGTGTTTCCCTGATGGCCATGCTGGCAGGCGATAAACGCCTGACTGAGGCACACAACCAGGCGGTGGATATCGCTGTCCGTCAGGTGGAAGCGCTGGCCTCCACCAGGGTGATGACGGACGGGCAGTCAGAAACGGTGCTCACCGGTAATCTGGTGATGGCGCTGTTCAACCATGATACCAGTCGTGATCAGGAGCCGCAGCTGCATACCCATGCCGTGGTGGCCAACGTCACGCTGCATGACGGGGAATGGAAGACCCTGAGCAGCGATAAGGTGGGAAAAACGGGATTTATCGAGAATGTCTATGCCAATCAGATTGCCTTCGGGAAGATTTACCGCGCGGTGCTGAAAGAGAAGGTTGAAGCACTGGGCTATGAAACGGAAGTGGTCGGTAAGCACGGTATGTGGGAGATGCCCGGTGTCCCGGTGGAGGCCTTTTCCAGCCGTTCGCAGACTATACGGGAAGCGGTAGGTGATGACGCGTCGCTGAAATCCCGGGATGTGGCGGCGCTGGATACGCGTAAATCCAAACAGCATGTCGATCCGGAAGTGAAAATGGCTGAGTGGATGCAGACCCTGAAAGATACCGGGTTTGATATCAGCGCATACCGTGAGGCTGCGGACAGGCGGGCGGAAATACAGGCAGCACAGCCTGTTCCGTCACAGGAGCAGCCGGATATTCAGCAGGCGATGACGCAGGCCATTGCCGGGTTAAGCGACCGGAAGGTTCAGTTTACGTATACCGACGTGCTGGCCAGAACGGTCGGGATGCTGCCGCCGGAAGCCGGCGTGATTGAGAAGGCCCGGGCCGGGATTGATGAGGCCATCAGCCGCGAACAGCTTATCCCCCTCGACCGGGAGAAAGGACTGTTCACCTCCGGTATTCATGTGCTCGATGAGCTGTCTGTCCGGGCACTCAGCAGCGATATCATGAAGCAGAACCGGGTGACCGTCCATCCGGAGAAGAGCGTGCCCCGCACGGAAAGTTACAGCGACGCGGTGAGTGTCCTGGCTCAGGATCGCCCGTCACTGGCCATTATCAGTGGTCAGGGCGGTGCTGCCGGTCAGCGGGAGCGGGTGGCGGAGCTGACGATGATGGCCCGGGAGCAGGGGCGTGAGGTGCAGATTATTGCCGCCGACCGCCGTTCGCAGACAAACCTGAAGCAGGATGAACGTCTGTCCGGTGAGCTGATAACCGGGCGTAGTCAGTTGCAGGAGGGCATGACATTTTCCCCGGGCAGTACCGTTATTGTCGACCAGGGCGAAAAGCTGTCCCTGAAGGAGACGCTGACCCTGCTGGATGGCGCGGCGCGTCATAACGTCCAGGTGCTCATTACCGACAGCGGTCAGCGCACCGGTACCGGCAGCGCGCTGATGGCCATGAAGGAGGCCGGCGTGAACAGTTACCGCTGGCAGGGCGGGCAGCAGACCCCGGCGACCGTTATCAGCGAGCCGGACCGGAATGTCCGCTATGCCCGGCTGGCCGGGGATTTTGTGGCCGCGGTGAAAGCCGGGGAAGAGAGCGTGGCGCAGGTCAGCGGCGTGCGTGAGCAGGACATACTGGCGGGGATGATACGCAGTGAGCTGAAGACGCAGGGGATACTCGGGCAGCAGGACACCATGATGACCGCCCTGTCGCCGGTCTGGCTGGACAGCCGGAACCGTTACCTGCGCGATATGTACCGTGAAGGGATGGTGATGGAGCAGTGGAACCCGGAGAAACGGTCCCATGACCGGTATGTGATTGACCGGGTGACCGCACAAAGTCACAGTCTGACCCTGCGGGATGCGCAGGGAGAGACGCAGATGGTGCGGATTTCAGCCCTGGACAGCAGCTGGTCACTCTTCCGGCCGGAGAAGATGCCGGTGGCAGACGGCGAGCGTCTTATGGTGACGGGAAAAATTCCCGGGCTTCGCGTCTCCGGCGGCGACCGGCTGCAGGTATCAGCGGTGAACGATGGCATGATGACGGTCATCGTTCCGGGACGGGCTGAGCCGGCTTCCCTGCAGGTGGGGGATTCCCCGTTCACGGCGCTGAAGCTGGAAAACGGCTGGGTGGAAACACCCGGACATTCCGTCAGTGACAGTGCGAAAGTTTTTGCTTCCGTCACACAGATGGCGATGGACAACGCCACCCTGAACGGTCTGGCCCGCAGCGGCCGGGATGTCCGGCTGTATTCCTCACTGGATGAGACCCGCACTGCTGAAAAACTCTCCCGTCACCCGTCTTTTACGGTCGTTTCTGAGCAGATAAAGGCGCGTGCCGGTGAGGTATCGCTGGAAACCGCCATCAGCCGCCAGAAAGCCGGGCTGCACACGCCGGCACAGCAGGCCATTCACCTTGCCCTTCCGGTGGTGGAAAGTAAAAACCTGGCATTCAGTCAGGTGGACCTGCTGACGGAGGCGAAGTCGTTTGCTGCAGAGGGAACCGGTTTTGCTGACCTGGGACGGGAAATTGATGCGCAGATAAAACGGGGCGATTTACTGTATGTGGATGTGGCAAAAGGTTATGGCACAGACCTGCTGATTTCCCGTGCGTCGTATGACGCTGAAAAGAGTATTCTGCATCATATCCTTGAGGGCAAGGAGGCGGTCACGCCACTGATGGAGAGGGTACCCGGCGAACTCATGGAGACTCTGACATCCGGACAGCGTGCCGCCACCCGTATGATACTCGAAACGAAAGACCGTTTCACCGTGGTACAGGGTTATGCCGGGGTGGGCAAGACCACCCAGTTCCGGGCGGTGATGTCAGCGGTGAACCTGCTGCCGGAGAGTGAGCGTCCCCGCGTCGTGGGGCTGGGACCGACCCACAGGGCGGTCGGGGAGATGCGCAGTGCCGGCGTGGAAGCACAGACGCTGGCGTCCTTTCTGCACGACACGCAACTGCAGCAGCGCAGCGGTGAAACGCCGGATTTCAGCAACACGCTGTTCCTCCTTGATGAGAGTTCGATGGTGGGCAACACCGATATGGCGCGGGCATACGCCCTGATTGCGGCCGGTGGTGGTCGTGCCGTGGCGAGCGGTGACACGGACCAGCTGCAGGCCATCGCACCCGGCCAGCCTTTCCGCCTGCAGCAGACGCGCAGCGCGGCTGATGTGGCCATCATGAAGGAGATTGTACGCCAGACACCGGAACTGCGGGACGCCGTGTACAGCCTGATTAACCGGGATGTGAATAAGGCACTGTCCGGGCTTGAAAACGTGAAGCCGGTTCAGGTTCCCCGCCTGGAGGGGGCATGGGCGCCGGAAAACTCGGTGACGGAGTTCAGCCGTCTGCAGGAGCGGGAGCTGGCGAAAGCCGCACAGGAGGCGGAGAAAAAGGGCGAGGCCTTTCCGGATGTACCCGTGACGCTGTATGAGGCCATTGTCCGGGACTATACCGGCAGAACGCCGGAAGCCCGGGAGCAGACGCTGATTGTCACCCATCTGAATGCGGACCGCCGGACACTGAACAGTATGATCCATGATGTGCGGGAGAAAGCCGGAGAGCTGGGCAAACAGCAGGCAGATATCCCGGTGCTGACAACGGCGAACATCCGCGACGGCGAACTGCGACGCCTTTCCACCTGGGAGGCGCATCCGGGGGCGCTGGCCCTGGTGGACAGGGTGTATCACCGGATTGCCGGTATCAGTAAGGACGACGGGATGATTACCCTGGAGGATAAGGAGGGTAACACCCGGCTGATTTCTCCCCGGGAAGCTTCTGCGGAGGGCGTCACCCTGTATAAGCCGGAGACCATCCGGGTGGGCACCGGCGACCGGATGCGCTTCACGAAAAGCGACCCGGAGCGCGGGTATGTGGCCAACAGCGTCTGGACGGTGACGGCGGTTTCCGGTGACAGCGTCACGCTGTCAGACGGGAAACAGACCCGCGTGGTCCGTCCCGGGCAGGACAGGGCAGAGCAGCATATTGACCTGGCGTATGCCATCACGGCACACGGTGCGCAGGGGGCCAGTGAGACGTTTGCCATTGCGCTGGAGGGAACCGAAGGGGGCCGGAAACAGATGGCCGGTTTTGAGTCGGCATATGTGGCGCTGTCGCGTATGAAGCAGCATGTGCAGGTGTACACCGACGACCGTCAGGGCTGGGTTAAGGCCATCAACAGTGCGGAGCAAAAGGGCACGGCCCATGACGTGCTGGAGCCGAAATCAGAACGTGAGATTATGAACGCAGAGCGCCTGTTCAGCACCGCCCGGGCGTTGCGGGACGTGGCCGCCGGCCGTGCCGTGCTGCGCAACGCCGGACTGGCGCAGGGAGACAGCCGGGCGCGTTTTATTGCACCGGGGCGCAAATATCCGCAGCCGTATGTGGCGCTGCCGGCGTTTGACCGTAACGGTAAATCCGCCGGTATCTGGCTGAACCCGCTGACAACGGATGACGGTGCCGGGCTGCGGGGATTCAGCGGTGAAGGACGGGTGAAAGGCAGTGAGGATGCGCAGTTTGTGGCCCTGCAGGGCAGTCGTAACGGCGAAAGCCTGCTGGCAGCAGATATCCGGGAGGGCGTCCGGATTGCCCGGGAGAACCCTGACAGCGGCGTCGTGGTGCGAATTGCCGGTGACGGGCGTCCATGGAATCCCGGCGCCATGACCGGCGGCCGGGTGTGGGGCGATATTCCTGACAGCAGCGTGCAGCCCGGCGCGGGGAACGGGGAGCCGGTCACGGCAGAGATTCTGGCGCAGCGGCAGGCAGAAGAGGCAGTCCGCCGTGAAACAGAGCAGCGTGCCGCAGAGATTGTCCGTAAAATGGCTGAGGACAAACCTGACCTGCCGGAGGAGAAAACCGCGCAGGCGGTCAGGGAGATTGCCGGCCAGGAGCAGGACAGAACGCCCCTGTCTGAACGGGAAATCCCGCTGCCGGAGAGTGTGCTGCGCGAACCGGTACGGGAGCGGGAAGCCATCCGGGAGGTGGTGCGGGAAAACCGGGTGCAGGAGCGACTGCAGCAGATGGAGCAGGAGATGGTGCGTGACCTGCAGAAAGAGAGAACCCCGGGCGGGGACTGACACAGGAAGATAAATCACGATGACGATGGATAACACCACACGTAATGATTCACAGGGTGTCCGGCTGGATACCCGGCTGCAGCGACTGCTGGTCTGGTCGCCGGGACAGCGGGATATCATCAAAACCGTGGCGCTGCTGCTGATGGTGGCTGACCATATTAACCGTATCCTGAACCTGGACCAGACGTGGATGTTCCTGGCCGGGCGCGGGGCGTTTCCGTTGTTTGCCCTGGTGTGGGGGCTGAACCTGTCCCGCCATACGCATATCCGCCAGTCTGCGGTTAACCGGCTGTGGGGATGGGCGGTTATCGCCCAGGGCGGGTATTTTCTGGCGGGATTTCCGTGGTATGAAGGGAATATTCTGTTTGCCTTTGCGGTGGCCGCGCAGGCGCTGAAGTGGTGTGAGCAGCGCTGCCTGTTTCACTCTGCGGCCGCGCTGTTGCTGCTGACGGCGTGGATACCCCTGTCCGGAACCAGTTACGGCGTTGCCGGCGTGCTGGTGCTGGTCATCTGTTACCGGCTGTACCGGACCACAGATACTGAAGAGTATCTGGCGCTTGCGGCCTGCCTGGTGGTGGCAGTCCCCGCCCTGAATCTGGTCACCAGTGATGCTGCGGCGGTGGCAGGACTCCTGGTGACCGGACTGACGGTATGGCTGGTATCGCTGACAGGCAAATCACTGCCCCGGTTCTGGCCGGCTGATTTTTTCCCGGTATTCTACACCTGTCATCTGGCTGCCCTGGGCATTCTGGCACTGTAGCCGGGTGTGATATCTTTTATCCGGACAGGATGATGTGGTAAGGCAGGAATGACTATGACAGACCAGAAACGACCGGTACTGACGCTGAAGCGCAGGACGGAGGGCGACGCGCCCGTCCGCAGCCGGAAGACCATAATTAACGTCACCACGCCGCCGAAGTGGAAGGTGAAGAAGCAGAAACTGTCGGAGAAAGCGGCCCGGGAGGCGGAGCTGGCGGCGAAGAAAGCGCAGGCCGGACAGGAACTGGCAGTTTACCTGAAGCTGACGCCGCTGAATGAGGCCGTCAGTACCCTGAAGCCCTGGTGGCCGGGTCTGTTTGACGGCAACACCCCCCGTCTTTTCGCCTGTGGCGTGCGTGAGGCGCTGTTTGAGGATGCCGCCAGGCGCGGTATCCCGCTGTCACACAAAAAAATAATCCGTGCGCTGAAAGCGATTGCCCGTTCTGAAGCGTATCTCGGCGCGATGAAAGCCGGGGCCTGCCGGTATGACACGGAAGGGTACGTGACGGAGCATATTACGGTGGAGGAAGAACAGTACGCGCTGGCGCGGCTGGCAAAGGTCCGGGCGCAGAACGCCAGAAAAGCGGAACTCCGCGCGGTGCTGGCGCAGACGGTCTGAGCCGGAGGAACAGGGTATGATGAGTGAGCGGATGAAACAGGAAGGCCTCCTGCAGGGCGTGACGTCTGCCGCCCTCCGGTAGCACCAGAGCCGGGGACGTGAGGCACTCCGGCTGGAAATGGCGGGGGATTATGCTGCCGCCGCCCGTGCCTGGCAGCAGACCGCGAACCGGGCTCCCCGTCCGCAGTGGAGGCTGTTTGCCCGGGAAAGGGCGCGCCAGTGCCGGGGGAAAAAGACCATCATCCACCGGCAGGGAAACTGAGGTGTCAGCCTGTATCTTTATGTTCAGCCCCTGAACGACGAACGGTATCCGGCAGTCTGAGTACGCTGAAATATTTCACCTGTCGCGTCTGTTTGCTCACAGGGTTACGGACATAACGACCTTCCAGCCTGCAGAGGGTGCCGTCAGCACGACGCATAATGGCGTGGACAAGCAGCCGTGCGGTATGGATATGCAGGTCAAAATACCTGGCAATTTCGGCGGCAGTCACCGGCCGTTTTTTCCTGAAAACCCACAGGGCAATCCGGTCTTCCAGACGGGCTTTTTCTTTCGGAGTCAGTCGTCCGGTACTGATGGTTTTGCTCCCTTTCCGGTATGCTGATGTTTATTATGTCCCTGTCAGGCGACGTGTTTTATACAAAAACTATCATGTAACCTGTTGAACGGGACCACGCAAAGGAGGAAACGGTATGAGTCAGACCAAAAAATTATCATTACTGAGTGAATATGAACGTTTCGTTCTGACGTCACTGTACCGGCAGGCGACGGAAGAGAACGGGCATCCGCCGGATGCGCCGGAACGTAAACGTATCAGGGATGAATATATTGCCTCACTGGGGAAAGACATCCCGCAGACACGTCCTTACCGGAAGCATAAAAAACCGGGGAGTGATGACAGGACGTTTCACTGGCAGCCATGTGGCCCCATGCGAACAATCCGCAGGGCAGGAAAGTAATTATCCTGGCGGTGTGTGACCACAGAAGTGTAAAACAGTTTAAATAAACCGGAATTTATTTTAACCGGGCTGTTATTCCACCCTGTGACAGGGTATAAATTAACCTGGTTGTTATTGATATAAATAAGCATATACGGATAAAAGGACAACAATGAAAAGTAAATATGACTGGCTGTTTCAGCTGAGGAAATGCAGTAATAAAGAAACCCTGGAGAGAGTGGCTGAATCTAACCGTTATAAACTGTCAGATGATGAGCTGGAAATGTTCAACTCTGCGGCAGACCATCGTCTGGCTGAGCTGACGATGAACCGTCTGTATGACAAAGTACCTGCCAGTGTGTGGCAGTTCGTCAGGTAGTGAGCGTGCCACGGTAATATTCCGGTACATAATATCCTGCCCGGACGCTTTACATTTTCCCTGTGCCTGTATTAAAGAGGAGATAATGTTACCACTGTGGAGGGGCTATGTTTCCGGAATACAGAACGCTGATATCACGCCTGAAAAATGAGGATGCACATTTTGCAGGGCTTTTTCATAAACACAATGCGCTGGATGCTGAAATAAAACAGCGGGAAATGATATCCGGCTTCGCGGATGCCGGAACGGAGATGCTGAAAAAAAAGAAACTGTATATTAAGGATGAGCTGTACCGGATATTAAAATCGTATGACGCGGAAAAATGAGGTGACATTATGGTCAGTAACAGAAAAATGAAACAACGCCTGGGTATAAAAGGAAAAGTCAGCAACAGCCGTCGCAGCACGGCATTCAGCCAGGATATTCCCGGGGTTTTCCGGCTGGTCAGCACGGAGCGTGTTAAACAGAAAATCACCACAGAATGACCTGCTGACGGCAACCGGCGTATCCGTGCCTGAACACGGTTGATTCGG
Source organism: Salmonella sp. SAL04162 (assembly GCF_046551535.1). NCBI lineage: Bacteria > Pseudomonadati > Pseudomonadota > Gammaproteobacteria > Enterobacterales > Enterobacteriaceae > Salmonella > Salmonella sp. SAL04162. The sequence goes on along the minus strand of NZ_JBGDVX010000019.1, from coordinate 6,097 downwards.
CATGGCTGCCTCCGTTACGCTCACCGGCATTCCTCAGTACGGTTTTTTCCCCTCAGACGGACGGAACCGGCAATCTTAACGGGAGAAAACCCCATGACATACCCCCGAATCACACTGTCAGCCCTGGCGGGGCTGGCGCTTTTATCCGGCCAGGTGATGGCCGCAGAGGCTCCCCTGTCCACAGACGGGCACACCGGCGGGGTCTTCACCCCGGAGCAGGAAGCCCGTATCGGGCAGGTGGCGGCAGATTATCTGCTGGCGCATCCGGATATTCTGATACAGGTAAGCCAGAAGCTGCAGGCTCAGCAGCAGGACAAACAGATTAAGGCCATGACGGCGGCGGTCCTGGCGAACCAGGACGCACTGGTGAATGACAGGGACAATCCGTCATACGGGCCGGCAGATGCGAAGGTGGTGCTTGTGGAGCTGTTTGATTATCAGTGCGTCGTCTGTTCACAGGAAGCCCCTGAGCTGCAGGCCGTGATGAAAGCTAACCCGCAGGTCCGCTATGTGTTTAAGTCCTGGCCCATATTTGCGCAGCGGTGGGAGAACTCGCTGAAAGCCGCACAGAAGGGGCTGGAAATCTGGAAATCCGCGGGTGCGGATGCCTGGCTTGCGTATCACAACGGTATTTTTGCCACAGGCCATGATGAAGGCGCGCTCACCAGTGAAGATATCAGCAGCGTGGCCGCCGCTGCCCTGAAAGGGCATAAAATCGGGGGCGGAGACGTGAACACGAAGACCATTCTCGACAACAATAACCGGCTGGCGCAGCAACTGAAATTGCAGGGGACTCCGGCGCTGATAGTGATGCCGGTTAAGGGGGCCACGGAGAAGAACGTGACGGTGATACCGGGCGGAGCGGGGCAGGAGACCCTGCTGAAGGCCATTGATAAAGCCGCCGGAAAGCCACAGGAATGATGTCGTTTTTATCGGTGCAGCCCCGGAACAGAAAATCCCCGGTCACCAGATGACCGGGGCAACTCAGCCTCCGGCGTGTAAACCGCGCAGACGCGGGCCGGCATCCGGTGATACACCCGCCACCCTCACGTTAGTGGCAAGAGGAATAGTAACAGCATGAAAAAGTTAACAAATTATGAAAAAGGTATATTGACTGCGTGCGCTATCCTGCAGAAGATACACGGGCAAACGCATGCAGCAGGAGACGTCACAAAGGAAATGGAACTAACTCATGCCAACTGCGCAGATTTGAATAACAGCATCAGAATGAATCTTAAAATCATCCAGGAACAAGAAGATTTGAACCTTGCAGTCCTTGATTGATGAGGGTTTCGTTTGTCCAATAAATCAAAATAATATGGACAGCGAAAAACGCGCCTTAAACTGTGTGTTTTTAATGGATAAATGCCACTTATCGGATACTACGGTCTGTTAATTGATTTTTTCAGACAATTTTTTTCGCTTAACGTGAGTTTGCGCTCCACGGAACATATTAATTAATAACTTAATTATATTTTATATCCTCCGCATCAGAGAAAGAGAATAAAGGATATGTTTTTACCGGATTATAATAATATCAGTAAGCGGCTGATTAAAGCTGTTATTCCTGATTATGGACTGCACACGGACAGTATTCTTTTAACACGACGGGGAGAGGAAATAAAGAAAGTATTCAGTCTCCTGGGCTCCTGGCCGTCAATTACCCTCGCAGAAGCGGAGCTGTACCGTGATGACCTCAGCCAGCAGGATATTCGTATTGGCAGACTGACGATGCCGGATTTTTTAACGCTGCTTTTTGACCCGTACAGCCGCTCAGAATGGGATGATTTTATTTTAGAACATGCTGACCGGGCAGGGAATAATTCCTGTCCGGAGAATGAATACCTGAATATTACCGGTGAGCGTACTCAGCCTGAGAGTCCTCTGTATGAACAACAGGATATACCGGAAGCGTGGCGGGATGTTATAGCAGAACGACAGCGCCAGATAAATATCGGCCGGACTCCGGAACATGATGATCAATACGAAAATGGTTTCCTGGCTTTGGCAGCAGCCTGTTATGCCCGTCAGGCCGGGATGTGGGGTACAGACTGGTCGGTTTATTACCGGGATGCTGTTGTGCCGGACAGCTGGCCGTGGGCGCGTGAATACTGGAAACCATTCAGCCCGCGTCGTGACCTGGAGAAAGCGGCCGCGCTGATTCTGGCTGAGATGGAGCGTCACGATCGCGCCACCGCCAGGAAAGCTAATAACAATTTATCCTGACGCCTCCGCCGCTGGCGTCGTTGTCCAACCCCGGCAATCGGGGAAAATCGAGTTTCCCCCGATTCCGGCGTTTCTGAAGTAATAACACCACTAATCCAGTCAGTTAATATGAGGTACATGATGAGACTCTACCGACTCAGGAAAGGTCACCGGCTGACGCTGGTCACACTGACGTGTTTATCCCTGCTGGGCTCCCTGCCAGCCATTGCAGCACCGTCCGTTCAGGCCGGTTTTTCACCGGAGGGCAGCGCGGAGCAACTGGTTCTTAAGACCATTGAGACTGCGCAGCATAATATCCGGCTGATGGGGTATTCCTTCACCTCTCCGGAGGTGGTCAGGGCCTTGATCAGTGCAAAACGTCGTGGCGTGGATGTGAAAGTGGTCCTCGATGAGAAGGGGAACCGGGGAAAGGCCAGTGTGGCCGCGATGAACCTGCTGGTAAACGCGGGCATTCCTATGCGTACCGTCAGTAAATTTAAAATTTTGCACGATAAAATTATCGTTTCGGATAAAAACACTGTGGAAACAGGTTCTTATAATTTCAGTCAATCTGCGGCGCGATCGAATTCAGAAAACGCGCTGGTTATCAAGGATGTACCGGAACTGGCCAGAACGTACCTTAAGCACTGGCAGTCCCGCTGGGATATGGGTAAAGACTGGCGGTCAACATACTGATCCCCGCACTCAAAAAACGATCGTTACGTGGTTTGTGCGCCAACATAAACCACGGTTGCAATTCTCAAGTCGCTGATTTGGAAAAAGTGTAGTATTCTCTGCCAGACGATCCAGGTTTGATCCCTGAGGAGGCGGAGATGTCGCAGCAGGTTGGAAATGCAGTAACTTCCTCATCGAAAGATATGCGTTCCCATCGTAAAGGAAGCCCAATGTCGGCCTCTGAAAAACAAATGGCCGCAGTCGCAAGAAAGCGCATCACGCATAAAGAAATAAAAGTATTTGTCCGTAATCCACTGAAAGATATCATGATTGAGTTATGCAACAGTGACGGGGTTACACAGGCTCAGTTTGTTGAAAAATTGCTTGAAAATGAGTTAAAGGCTCGTGGATTGCTTAAGTAAAGACTTTACTTTGACCTGAAGCGTGCTAGATTACTGATCGTTTTAACGAATTCATGGTCGGTCACGCCATAAGGTGGCAGGAAACTGGTTCTGATGAGGTGTCTACCCGGGGCCAGAAAAACAAAAACCCCGATAATCTTTCTATTCTTGGCGGGACAGAAGATTAACGGGGGCAAATCTAAAACTGCATAGAAAGCTGTTGCTCTATGCAGGGAGTATAGTTTTATGCTCAGAAAACTGCAATACCTTCTGTGCTCATTACTCCACCGGCGCAACATAAGCGCAGGGTGGAGTGGCTAGCAGCACTCACAATATCTCCTCCGGATACGTGCAGGTCATCAACCCGTACCCTCAGTTTGTTGAACCTGCAGACAAAAAGACGCTTCCCTTCTGTCGTAAACTGATGGAAAAAGCGGCCGGTTTCACGACGCGTTTTCACTTTGAACTGTGTGTGGCATTTTCCCGCTCCACGGGACGGCGTAAGCGCCGGCCCCCTGAACTGCGCTGTCGTGCAATAGACGCCCTGCTGCAGGCGATGTGTTTCCATTACGACCCGCTGGCCGGGGAAACGGGACGCGTCCAGCGTTCGGTCACTAACCTGGCAATAGAGAGCGGACTGGCGACGGAATCAGAGAAGGGCAACCTGTCAATCACGCGTGTTACCCGGACGCTGGAGTCCCTGGACAGGGAATTCGGTCTGGTTATCTATGATACCGAGTTCGACCCGGAGATTGGCTGTAACGTGCCGTCGAATATCCAGTTCACGCCGGCCCTGTTTGAGGCGCTGGAAATCTCTCCGGAAGCGCTGGCGGCTGTGCGTGAGAGCCGTGCTGAGTGGAAAAACAGACAGCGTGAAAAACATGGCCAGCCGCGTCTCGACCTCATCGAGCTGGCCAGCCAGGCATTCAGCTATGTGCGGGACGGATTCCGGGCGTATCACCGGGAACGGCGTCTGCACGGGCTGAAGCGTGCCCGGGCGAAGCGTGATGCGGTCCGCAGCCGTAAGGAAATCGAAGCCCTGGTGAAGCGTGAGCTGACCCGGGAAATTGCAAACGGACTGTTCCCTGCCGACAGGGACGCTGTCTTCAGGGAGGTTGAGCGTCGTACCGCCGAGCGTACGATAATGTCCAGGGGTAATTACACCCGTCTTGTTCCCGCCTGATTCACATTTCAGTTCTCCGGCCGTCGCCGGAGGGTTCCGCACGTCCGCAGAAAATAACTGCGCAAGTAATGACCAGATGTGGCCATTCCGGCCCGGATTCATCCCTGAACGGCAATAATCCGGAACGCGAGCGCTGACCGGAAAACGTGAGATATCGCACAATTTTCATCCGTTTATGAGTTATCCACACTAAACTGCAAGGGATTACGTCTGTTAACCGACATCCGAAACCGACAATAAGTGCATTACGATTCCGCTACAGACTGCAACGATCCTTTTAAACCCCTGTACGATCTCTCAGTTAAACAACAGTATTTATCTCTTTTAAAAATATAACCTGTTCGCCGCCTGCCCTGTGGACAGGCTAAAAATGCCCGCCCTTGCAGCGGACTCTCGTCCGCGCCGGTACGGAAACAACATAAGTACCTCCCACCGCCAAAGGCGGCGGGCACCTACAGAAGAACACTGATTAGTTACAACATCCAAAATAAAAACCACCGGAACCAACACAAACCCGACCATACGGCTCCCACCCACCACTGAAAAGCGCCCCCGCCCCGGCCCTAAGGGCCGGAATGGAGTCGCTTTTAATGATGAATGATGTAACTAAACTTCTCAGTGGCTTTCAGTCCCCTCTGGCTTTGCAGGGCGATGGCCCACTGCGTGAACCATCACCCCGCCAGAAGGGTATTTTATGTGCAGTTGTCAACCACTGAATCGGAACCCACGCCGCAGGCGCGGGACCCCGCGATTCAGCAGTTGACAAATCCGGCCCCTGTGACGAATGTAAGTAAATATTCTGTGTTTTTTCTTCGTTTTTATACCGGAGAAAAAGAAATTATGTTATAATTTCATAGTGTTAAGTTGATTTTGCGGGGGCGGTATGACGGCAGGTACGGTTAAAAAATCACCGGTCATTGTGGTGAAGAAAAAACGGCAGTTTACTCTCTCTCCTGTCACGGAAAACATACCCGCTGCACCGGACAGGGGAAAAATTCCCTCATCCGTCAGTGAGTCCCCTGCTGTCAGTCAGCAGCCACAGACTCACCCCTCCGGACTGACAAAAAAACAGCGTAAGTTACTCCGCTACAAACAAAGGCAGCGTGAGCTCCGCCGTGACAATCTCCGCAACGGACGGCAGAAGCTCCCGCTTTTCCGTCAGGTTTTTCCTCTCCTCTGGCCTGAAGACGACGCTTTCCGACTCATGAAAGTCGGTATCTTCCGCGACGCTGAAAAATTTGTTAACGCTGACCCTGACTGCGGTCTCTCCGTTCATGACTGCCGCTGCGTTTTTACATGGGTTTCTCAGCGACTGTCTTACCTCAGGCTCTTCACTCCCGGCGCCATTCGTTACGACCTCTGCGGACAACCCGCCGGCACCGTCTCTGACGCTGATATCCTCAGCGCTCAGCAGGCCTGTGAACGCATTCTCCGTTTTCAGCAACAAAAGGCTGAAAAAGCACAACAGAACGCCGCTTCCGGGGACTGTAGTGAGAAAAATGACTGAGATGTTCTGTCATTACTGCGGTATGCGTCTGACCGGGTCCCGTTACGGACGGAACATTTACTTCTGAGGGACTCACCATGAGCGAACTGGCCGGTCTTCACCCGCAAATCAGTGAGCTTGATGAGT
>NZ_JBGDVX010000018.1:0-75702 GCF_046551535.1 Salmonella sp. SAL04162 | reverse complement strand
GTTCCGTGTCAGTGGTGGCGCATTATAGGGAGTTATTTCTGCCTGACAAGAGGAAATTTAAAATAATTTTCTGAGTGTCTCTTTTTTCATCAACGGCGTGCTTAACGTGCCATAAAATAAGCAAATTGCCGTTATTGCAACTGCAATCACACTTCCAGGTGGCATACTAATAACCAAACGAAAGAGAAAGGAAGAACATTCATGCCTTTAAGCGCACAACAATTAGCCGCACAGAAAAATCTATCCTATGTTCTGGCTGAAAAGCTGGCGCAGCGGATATTAAAGGGTGACTACGCCCCCGGTACGATTCTTCCCGGCGAAATAGAACTGGGCGAGCAGTACGGCGTAAGTCGAACGGCAGTTCGCGAAGCGGTGAAAACGTTGACGGCTAAAGGTATGGTGCTACCCCGTCCGCGCATTGGTACGCGGGTGATGCCGCAGGGAAACTGGAACTTTCTGGATCAAGAGCTGCTGACCTGGTGGATGACGGAAGAAAATTTTCATCAGGTGGTAGATCATTTTCTGGTGATGCGTATTAGCCTGGAGCCGCAAGCCTGCCTGCTGGCGGCGACTCTTGGCACACCGGAGCAGAAAGCGCGGCTTAATGCCTTAATGGAAGAGATGGTCGCGCTGAAAAAGCATTTTAAGCGTGAACGATGGATTGAAGTGGATATGGCATGGCACGAGCATATCTACGAAATGAGCGCCAATCCCTTTCTAATCTCTTTTGCGACGCTATTTCATTCGGTTTATCACACTTACTTTACCTCAATCACCTATAACGAGGTGGTAAAGCTGGATTTGCACCAGGCCATTGTTGATGCCATCGCTGATGGCGACGGCGAACGCGCTTTCCAGGCCTGCCAGGCGTTGTTAATAGCGCCCAATGAAAGACCAGATAATTAACAGGATATTGAATGACCAGCAAAAAAGCGCGCAGTATGGCTGGCCTGCCGTGGATCGCGGCGATGGCCTTCTTTATGCAGGCGCTAGACGCCACCATTTTGAATACCGCTTTACCGGCTATTGCGCATAGTCTTAACCGTTCACCACTCGCCATGCAGTCCGCTATTATCAGTTATACCCTAACAGTAGCTATGTTAATTCCGGTAAGCGGCTGGCTGGCTGACCGCTTCGGTACGCGTCGCGTCTTTATGGTTGCCGTAAGTCTGTTTACGTTAGGCTCGCTGGCCTGCGCGCTCTCCAGTTCACTATCTGAATTGGTTATTTTTCGCGTCGTACAAGGCGTCGGCGGAGCGATGATGATGCCAGTGGCGCGGCTGGCGTTATTGCGAGCCTATCCGCGTAGTGAGCTGCTGCCTGTTCTTAACTTTGTCACTATGCCGGGGCTGGTAGGTCCGATTCTGGGGCCGGTATTAGGCGGCGTACTGGTGACCTGGGCAAGCTGGCACTGGATCTTCCTGATTAATATTCCCATTGGTGTTGCAGGCATTCTGTATGCCCGCAAATATATGCCCAACTTCACCACGCCGCGTCGCAAGTTTGACATGACCGGCTTCTTTCTTTTTGGGTTAAGTCTGGTTTTATTTTCCAGCGGAATGGAACTGTTTGGCGAAAAGATTGTGGCGACATGGATCGCATCCGCCATTATTTTTTGCAGTATCGTTCTACTATTGGCCTATATCCGCCACGCCCGCCGTCATCCGACACCGTTAATATCACTATCGCTGTTTAAGACACGCACATTTTCCGTCGGTATTGCCGGCAACCTCGCCACGCGTCTGGGGACAGGCTGCGTACCTTTTTTGATGCCGTTAATGCTACAGGTTGGTTTTGGCTACCCGGCTCTGATCGCCGGCTGCATGATGGCGCCGACAGCTTTGGGTTCTATTATCGCGAAATCGACCGTAACGCAGGTTTTGCGACGTTTGGGATACCGGAAGACTCTGGTCGGCATTACGGTATTTATCGGTCTGATGATTGCCCAGTTTTCGTTTCAATCTCCCGCCATGCCGATCTGGATGCTCGTACTGCCGCTATTCATTCTTGGAATGGCGATGTCCACTCAATTTACGGCAATGAATACAATTACTCTTGCGGATCTGACGGACGATAACGCCAGCAGCGGCAACAGCGTTCTGGCGGTTACGCAGCAATTGTCTATCAGTTTAGGCGTGGCGATCAGCGCGGCGGTGTTACGTATTTATGAAGGTTTTGCGGGCACCAGTACCGTGGAACAGTTCCACTATACCTTTATCACGATGGGGGCGATCACTATCGTGTCCGCGCTGATGTTTATGCTGCTAAGAGCCAAAGACGGCAACAATCTGATTAAAGAACGGCATAAATCTAAACCGACCCACGCACCGTCAAAACCGGAGTAAGCTGAAGTCGCTGTTGTTGCAAGGCGGGCTGCGCCATCCGATGAATCAACACATCAATAGCCAGCTCGCCCAATTCATCTTTCGGCTGATGGATAGTCGTCAGCGGCGGCGTCATATAGCGCGCCAGCTCAATATCATCATAGCCAATGACTGCCATATCTTGCGGGATACGAAGCCCCGCCTGATATAGCGCCTGATAGGCGCCGACAGCCATCGCATCGTTTCCGGTAAAAACCGCTTGCGGTCGCTGTTGATGGGCGAGTAACGCCTGCATGGCGTCAAAGCCGCCGCCAAATTCAAAATCGCCGGTGATCTCATAGCCTTGCGGAATAGCCAGCCCTGCGCGTTTCATCGCCGCCCGATACCCTTCCAGCCGCAAACGCGCTGGCGTTTTGTCCAGCGGGCCGGTAATACAGGCTATTCGGGTAAATCCTTTATCGATAAGGTGTTGGGTGGCAAGATCGCCGCCTAACAACGAATTATCCTGAATGAGATCGCTATCGCCCTCACCATCAAACGGCGACCAGTCCATCATGACGGTAGGAATAGACGGATAACGCTCCATGATTTCACGAGAAGGCTGATGCGTTTCGGTACACAGCAGCAGTAAACCGTCTACCCGTTTTTGCATCAGCGTCTCCAGGTTACGGTTCATCCGTTGCTCGTCGCCTTCGGTATTGCACAGCACCAGACTATAACCGCGCTCAAAACAGCTTCGCTCAACGCCGCGCACCAGTTCGGAATAAAAAGGGTTGGTACTGGCGGTAATTAGCATACCAATCGTGCGGGTCTGGTTTAACTTGAGGCTTCGCGCCAGCGCGGAAGGCGCATAGTTAAGTGATTTAATCGCCGCTTCAACTTTTTCGGTTATCGTCTCACTCACAAAGCGATCTTTGTTAATAACGTGAGAGACCGTCGATGTAGAGACTCCCGCCAGGCGGGCAACATCTTTCATAGTAGCCAAGCGTTACCCCTGCTGATGTAAAAACGCTTCTATCTCTTCGCGCCACGGAACGGAAGGTTGAGCGCCTTTACGCGTTACGGCAATCGCGGCGGCGGCATGGGCAAAGCGAATCGCTTCCGGCAACGGCGTCTCCTCCAGTATCGCGGTGATAAAGGCGCCGTTAAACGTATCTCCGGCGGCAATGGTATCGACAGCCTCAACGCTAAATCCAGGAACGCGGCGGCCCTCGCCGTTTACGCTGGCCCAGACGCCACGGCTTCCTAAGGTAATTAATACGGTTCGAATGCCTTTATCATGCAAAACCTGCGCAGCTTTCGCGGCATCGTCGTCATTTTCCACACGCACGCCCGTCAGCTTTTCAGCTTCCGTTTCATTTGGCGTGATGATGTCCACCAGCGCCAGCAGTTCATCCGGTAGCTCACGGGCAGGCGCCGGGTTAAGCGCAACAGTAGTATGATGTTGATGGGCGATTTTCGCCGCCGCCAGTACGCTGTCCAGCGGCGATTCCAGCTGCATCAGTAACGCATCCGCCTGCGCGATACGTTCACGTTGCGCATCAACCAACGCCGGCGATAACGCGGCATTCGCTCCGGCATGAATACCGATGACGTTCTCGCCTTCGCCATTAACGAAAATCAGCGCCACCCCGGTAGACTCGCCTTTAATGACGCTAACTGGCGCGATATCAATACGATCGCTGACTAATTGTTTACGAATACTGTCGCCAATATCGTCATCGCCCGTGCAGGCGATAAACGCAATATTTGCCCCGCTACGTCCCGCAGCAACCGCCTGATTCGCGCCTTTCCCGCCAAACGCGACCTGATAATGGCTACCGGTTACCGTTTCACCCGGGGTAGGGAAGGACTCAAGATTAAGGATATGATCGGCATTAATGCTGCCAAGGACGATGAGATTACCTGCGGTTTTCATATTCGGGGTTCCACGTCAAAGTGCGCCACCGGTTAGGGTGGCGCGTGCCCTGCTTTTCTTTTTTTACGTTCACCTCAGCGGAGGCTCGCGTATTTCTGTCGCCATCAGGCCATAGTTGACCCGTGTCGTTTATTACTGCTTGATGACCAGTTTCAGGTCAACCGGATATTTGGCCTGAACTTTTTCGCCTTTCAGCACCTTATCCGCCACCTCAACGCCTTTGGCGCCGATTTGATCCGGTAACTGAGCGATAGTCGCTGCCAGTTTGCCATCTTTTACGGCCTTTTCGCCATCCGGCGTACCGTCAAATCCAACCACCATCACATCTGCTTTACCGGCAGTTTGCAGCGCGCGCAGTGCGCCCAGCGCCATTTCATCGTTCTGGGCGAAGACAGCCTGAACATCCGGATGCGCGGTCAGCAGGTTCTGCATGACGTTCAGACCCTTAGTACGGTCGAAATCGGCAGGCTGGCTGGCCAGGACATTAAATTTGTGAGCGGCTACCGCCTGCTGGAAACCTTCGCCACGCTCACGCGCCGCAGATGTTCCGGCAATGCCTTGCAACTCAATCACTTTAGCGCCTTCGCCAGCTTTTTTCGCGATATAGTCGCCAGCGATCTTACCGCCCAGCACGTTATCAGACGCGATATGGCTGACGACATCGCCTTTGGTTGCCTGGCGGTCAAGCGTGATAACCGGAATCTTCGCCTGGTTCGCCATCTTCACCGCGTTACCCACCGCATCGGAGTCAGTCGGGTTGATCAGCAGAATTTTGGTCCCGCGAACGGTTAAATCCTGCACGTTCGCCAGCTCTTTGGCAGGGTTGTTCTGGGAGTCCAGCACCACCAGGTTATAACCCAGTTTATCCGCCTCTTTTTGCGCCCCGTCTTTTAACGACACGAAGAAGGGGTTATTGAGGGTAGAGATCACCAGCGCAATGGTGTCTTTCGCCATTGCATTCGCGCTCACGGTGGCGCTCAGCGCAACAGCAGATACCAGGGTAGCCAGTTTTTTCATGTTCATATTTCAGATGTCCTGTAGTCGTTGTTACTGCTTTTTGTTGTCTACCAGTACCGCCAGCAAAATCACCACCGCTTTGACGATCATCTGGTAATAGGAGGAAACACCTAACAAATTCAAACCATTATTAAGGAAGCCGAGAATCAATGCGCCGATCAATGTCCCAACAATGCGTCCTTTACCGCCAGCAAGGCTGGTGCCGCCCAGCACCACGGCGGCAATAGCATCCAGCTCATAGCCGGTACCCGCCGTCGGCTGCGCGGAAGAGAGGCGCGCCACTTCAATGATGCCCGCCAGCGATGCTGTCAGGCCGCAAAGTGAATAGACGATAATTTTCACTTTGCTCACGCTAATGCCAGACAGACGCGTCGCCGCTTCGTTACCGCCCAGCGCGTAGATATAGCGTCCCAGACGGGTGTGATGCAGCATATACCAGGCGGCGATAAAGACGATAGCCATGATCCAGACCGGCGTAGGAACGCCCAGCGGACGGCCGATACCGAACCAGCCAAACAGATCGGCGTTATCGGTAAAGCCGGTGTTGACCGGGCTACCGTCGGTGTAAACCATCGTCACGCCGCGCAGTAGCAGCATCATCACCAGCGTAGCGATAAACGCCTGTACGCGGCCTTTCGCGACGATAACGCCAGTAACGGCGCCAATCGCAGCGCCCAGTGCCAGCGCGGCGGCAACCGCGACCAGCGCATTCACTTCAACGCCGACGATTGAAGCGGCAACCGCGCCGGTGAGCGCCAGCAGGGAACCGACGGACAGATCGATCCCCGATGTCAGAATCACCAACGTCATCCCTACCGCCATAATGGCGTTGACGGAGGTCTGTTGAAGAATATTGAACAGATTATTAACGGTAAAAAAGTTGGGGCTCAACGTCGAAACAATCGCGATCAACACCAGCAGGGCAATGAGCGACTTCTGCTCAAGAAGCCACGCTTTAGTGAAATAACGGCGACCAGAAACAGCCTGGGTTGTCATCTTTTTTACTCCTGATTCACGCGATTAAGCTTGCCCACTGCGGCAGCCATTAACACTTCCTGGGTGGCCTGCTCGCGAGTAAATTCACCGCTGAGATGCCCTTCATGCATGACGATGATGCGATCGCTCATGCCTAATACTTCTGGCATCTCAGATGAGACCAGAATGATGCTCAGGCCGTCGGCCTTAAACTGGTTGATAAGCTGGTAAATCTCTTTCTTGGCGCCGACGTCCACGCCGCGGGTCGGCTCGTCGAGAATGAGCACTTTCGGGCGCGTCATCAACCCGCGGGCAATCGCCACTTTTTGCTGATTACCGCCAGAAAGCAGGCCTATCGCCTGTTCCATTGACGGTGTCTTGACGTTGAACAGACGGATAAAATCCCCCACCGCCTGTTGCTCATCTTTGTGTTTCAGGCTTCCGCCAGCGCGGCTGAAATAGTCCAGCGCCGTCAGCGACATATTCTCTTTAACTGACATGCCGAGCACCAGTCCATCGCGCTTACGGTCTTCAGAGATATAAACGATGCCATTGGCCAGCCCGTCCTGCGGAGAACGCGTCACCACTTCGTGTCCATCAAGCGTCACGTAACCGCTGGTTCGCGGCATCGCGCCGTACAATACTTTCATCAGCTCGGTGCGACCGGCGCCCATCAGGCCGGAAATGCCAAGAATCTCGCCTTTTCGCAGCACAAAAGAGACATCATTCACGCCCGGTCCGCACAGATTATCGACCTTGAGGCGAATCTCACCCGGCGCGTTATCCAGATGCGGGTACTGATCTTCCAGCTTACGTCCCACCATCATTTCGATAAGAGAATCTTCGGTCAACGTGGCCACTTCACGCTCGGCGATAAATTGCCCATCGCGGAAGACCGTCACGTCATCGCAAATTTCGAAAATCTCTTTCATACGGTGAGAGATATAGACAATGCCGCGCCCCTGCGATTTTAATTCGCGGATAACGCGGAACAGAGAGTCGGTTTCAGTGTCGGTCAGCGCATCGGTCGGTTCATCCATAATGATGACTTTGGATTCGAAGCTCAGCACTTTGGCGATTTCCACCATTTGCTGATCGCCGATAGAGAGTTCGCCCACCAGCTTATCGCTCTTAAAGCGCAGATTGAGTTTGGCTAAGAGCTGGTCGGCTTCGGCATACATCTTTTTCCAGTCGATTTTGCCAAAGCGATTCACAAATTCACGGCCCAGGAAGATATTTTCCGCAATGGTCAACTGCGGGATCAGGTTCAGTTCCTGATGAATAATGCCGATCCCGGCTTCCTGAGACGATTTAGGCCCGTTAAAGGTGGTCTCTTTACCCAGCCATAACAACGATCCCGCATCTCGCGTATAGATGCCGGTTAATACTTTCATCATGGTGGATTTTCCGGCGCCGTTTTCCCCCACCAGCGCCATAACGCGGCCAGGATAAACGTTTAACGCAGCGCCGGAGAGAGCCTTCACGCCGGGGAACGCTTTATCGATCCCTTTGAGTTGCAGTAATGCGTCCATAGCGGCCTCAGAAAGTGACGCCAGCGCAAAGAATGACGTTCGCATACGGGGAACACTCCCCGCTGCGAATCACCGCCTGACTGTCTGCAGTCAATTTTTTGAATTGTTCGTGTGTCGTATAACTAATTTTTATGGTGTTTCCCTGGTGTTGCTGCAGTTGCTCAAGGTGAGTGAGCAACGTTTCGTGGAGCTGCGGATTCTGTTGTTTGATTTCCGTTGCAAGAATCGCCGCCTCAACCTGCATTTCCCGGGTCACAACATCCACCACCTGCATAAAAGAAGGTACGCCCTGGGTTAGTGCCATATCGATACGCGCGGTGCTATTCGGGATAGGTAAACCCGCATCACAGACCACCAGAGTATCAGTATGCCCCAGACGGGAAATGACCGACGAGATTTCAGAGTTGAGTACGGTGCCTTTCTTCATTTTTCTGCTCCACTAGCGAAACGTTTCGCTGGCCGCAGTGTAACCCTGGATGTGTTCATAAAACCATCATGACGTAACAGAATTGTGATCGCCGTCGAAACGTTTCGCTAGCGGAAATCAGGTGAAGATAATCGCCCGATGGCGATTATCTTGTGGGAATCTACGGATTGGCCAGGCCGGGTAAGCCAACGCGGCCCCCGGCATGGTGACGGGAGGTTAAATCTCGACCTGCGTTCCTAACTCAATCACGCGGTTAGGCGGGATCTCGAACTGATCCGGCGCGCGCAGAGCGTTACGTTGCAGCAACAAATACAGCTTGCCGCGCAGACGCAAATACCACGGGCGTTTGCCGACAATCAACGACTCGTGCGACATAAAGAACGACGTTTCCATCATCCGACAGCTAAGCCCTTCCAGACCGCAGCGGTGGAACACCTCTTCAACGTTTGGCGTTTCGCGCCAGCCGTAGCTGGCCACCACGCGCCAGAATGTCGGAGACAACTGCTCAATCTGCACCCGGCGAACGTTATGCACATAAGGCGCATCTTCCGTACGCAACGTCAGTAAGATTACGCGCTCATGCAACACTTTGTTGTGCTTCAGGTTATGCAATAAAGCAAAAGGGATCACACTGAGCGCGCGCGACATGTATACGGCAGTACCCGGTACCCGAACCGGCGGTGACTTCTCCAGTGAAGCAATCATCGCTTCCAGCGAATTACCGTGTTCATGCATACGACGCAACAGGCGGAAACGCTCGCTCTTCCAGGTGGTCATGATCGTGAACATGATCAGGCCCAGGCTCAGCGGCAGCCAACCACCGGACAACAATTTGTCGAGGTTAGCCGAGAACAGCGGGATATCCACGCACAGGAACGCGATGAGGATCAGCGCGACAAAATATTTGTTCCAGTGCCAGTTCTTACGCGCCACGGTCGTAGAAAGAATAGACGTCAGCACCATCGTGCCGGTCACGGCGATACCATAGGCCGCCGCCAGGTTGCTGGAGTGCTCAAAGCTAACAATAACAACCACGACCGCGAAATAAAGCAGCCAGTTAACGAAAGGGATATAGATCTGACCGGACTCCATCTCGGAGGTATGGATAATGCGCATTGGCGACAAATAGCCAAGACGCACGGCCTGACGCGTCAGCGAAAAGACGCCGGAAATGACCGCCTGGGAGGCGATCACCGTCGCCAGCGCGGCCAGAATCAGCAGCGGAATTAACGCCCAGTCCGGCGCCAACAGGAAGAAGGGATTTTTAATCGCTTCCGGATGCTTTAGTAGCAATGCGCCCTGACCAAAGTAGTTCAGTACTAACGACGGCAGTACCACGGTAAACCACGCCAGGCGAATCGGGAACTTACCGAAGTGTCCCATATCGGCGTACAACGCCTCTACGCCGGTAATCGACAGCACCACCGCGCCCAACGCAATAAATGATACGGTTTTATATTCAAGGAAAAAACGTACCGCCCAGACAGGATTCAGCGCATGTAACACTTCGGGATTGGCGATAATACTGCGCAGGCCAAGTACCGCCAGGATTAAAAACCAGGTCAGCATAATCGGCGCAAAGAGTTTCCCTACCATTCCCGTACCGTGCTTCTGAATCATAAACAACAGAGTCAGCACAATAATGGAGAGCGGGACAATCCAGGTATCCAGCTGCGGCGCGACAATCTCCAGGCCTTCAATCGCCGACATCACCGAAATCGCCGGCGTAATGACCACTTCGCCATAGAAAAAGCTGCCGCCTATCAGTCCCATGATAACTAACATGGATGTAGTGCGCGCCGAGGTATTACGCCCGGCAAGCGACATCAGCGTCAAAATTCCACCTTCACCCGCGTTATCGGCGCGCATCACGAAGGTGAGATATTTGATGGAAACCACAAAGATGAGTAGCCAGAAGATCAGCGACAGAAAACCAAACACGGCATCTCGTTCAACGCCAAAACCAAACTGACCGGACAAACATTCACGAAGCGTATAAAGCGGGCTGGTACCAATATCACCGTAGACAACCCCAATAGCTGCGAGGGTAATCGCAGGCAACGATTGCTTATTATCAGTGCTCATAGACTCATCTTTCGTTTATACACGTCACCCTTCACGCTACCTCCTTGTCGGCTGCATTCGCTTACCCCAGTCACACGTTTAAGTCAGTGCCAGGGGATTCACTCCTTTGCCGCCTTGATGTAGTTTGAATGAATGAGTGTATAGATATGAAATGTGTGCTTAGTCCCTTGGCCCACAAAAAAGCGCACAGTATGCACGATTAATCATAAAATCGTACCCCTAAATGAAGCCAGATTAACCTGGCTCAAAGAAAAATAAACAGCGCATCAGACGATTATAGCCCCGGTGGTGAAACGTCTATACTCGCAATTAGCATGATCCATTTGTCGAAAGGACGCCTCTTTATTATGGCTCACCCACATTTATTAGCGGAAAGAATTTCCCGTCTGAGCAGCGCCCTTGAGAAGGGGCTGTATGAACGTAGTCACGCCATACGCCTGTGCCTACTGGCGGCGTTAAGCGGTGAAAGCGTCTTTTTGTTGGGCCCGCCCGGTATCGCCAAGAGTCTGATTGCCCGCCGCCTGAAGTTTGCTTTCCAGCGCGCCCGCGCTTTTGAATATCTGATGACACGCTTTTCCACGCCGGAAGAGGTTTTTGGACCGCTCTCTATTCAGGCGCTGAAAGATGAAGGTCGCTATGAACGCTTAACGACCGGCTACCTTCCCGAAGCCGAAATCGTTTTTCTGGATGAAATCTGGAAAGCCGGGCCCGCTATCCTGAACACATTGCTGACCGCCATTAACGAACGCCATTTCCGCAACGGCGCGTTTGAGGAAAAAATTCCGATGCGGCTGCTGGTGGCGGCCTCTAACGAACTGCCCGAAGCGGACAGCAGCCTGGAAGCCTTGTACGACCGAATGTTGATTCGCCTGTGGCTGGATAAAGTTCAGGATAAAGCCAATTTCCGCTCCATGCTGGTTAGTCAGCAGGATGAGAGCGATAACCCGGTCCCCGCCTCGTTACAGGTTAGCGACGAAGAATATCAACAGTGGCAAAAAGATATCGGCGCGATTTCACTGCCAGATCCGGTCTTTGAGCTGATATTTACTCTGCGCCAACAGCTGGATAATTTGCCGAATGCGCCTTATGTCTCCGACCGTCGCTGGAAGAAAGCCATCCGCCTGTTACAGGCGAGCGCCTTCTTTAGCGGACGCGACGCGGTTGCGCCGATTGACCTTATCCTGCTAAAAGATTGCTTGTGGTATGACGCGCAGAGTCTGAATCTCATGCAACAGCAACTGGAAATATTGATGACCGGACACGCCTGGCAGCAGCAGGCCATGCTGACTCGCCTCGGCGGTATCGTCCAGCGTCGCCTCCAGTTGCAGCAACAGCAAAGCGATAAAACCGCTTTCACCGTCATTAAAGAAGGCGGTATGTTCAGCCGCCGCCCGCATTACACTTTACCGCCGGAAGCCAGCGCGTCAACGTTGACGTTATTGCTACAAAAACCGCTAAAACTGCATGATATGGAAGTGATCCATATTACCTTTGACCGCAGCGCGCTGGAACTTTGGCTGACCAAAGGCGGCGAGATCCGCGGCAAACTGAACGGGATCGGCTTTGCCCAAACGCTGAATATGGAAGTCGATAACGCTCAACATTTGGTGGTGCGCGACATCAGTCTACAAGGTACCCGTCTGGCGTTACCGGGAGCGGCTGAAGACAGTATGCCTGCGGAGATCAAACAGCAGCTGGAAACGTTAGAAAACGAATGGCGCCAGCAACATACCCGCTTCAGCGAGCAGCAACATTGCCTGTTTATTCACAGCGACTGGTTAGGGCGCATTGAGGCCAGCCTGCAGGATGTAGGAGAACAGATCCGTCAGGCGCAACAATGCTGACGCTGGATACGCTAAATACCATGCTGGCCGTCAGCGAAGAGGGAATGGTCGAAGAGATGATCCTTGCGCTACTGGCTTCCCCACAGCTGGTCATTTTCTTTGAAAAGTTTCCGCGTTTAAAAAACGCCGTGACCGCCGATCTCCCGCGCTGGCGGGAAGCGCTACGCAGCCGTCTTAAAGACGCACGCGTTCCGCCGGAACTCATGGAAGAGGTCATGTGTTATCAGCAAAGCCAACTTCTCTCTACCCCACAGTTCATCGTGCAACTGCCGCAAATACTGGCGTTGCTTCACCGCCTGCATTCACCGTATGCCGCGCAGGCGAAGCAGTTGACGGAGAGCAACAGTACCTTTACCCCTGCGCTACACACGCTTTTTTTGCAACGCTGGCGGTTAAGTCTGGTCGTGCAGGCCACCACGTTAAACCAACAACTACTGGAAGAAGAGCGCGAGCAGTTGCTGAGTGACGTCCAGGAACGGATGACGCTGAGCGGGCAACTGGAACCGACGCTGGCGGAAAATGATAATGCCGCAGGCCGCCTGTGGGATATGAGCGCGGGCCAGCTTAAACGTGGTGATTATCAACTGATTGTAAAATACGGCGAATTTCTCGCCGCCCAGCCGGAGCTAATGCAACTGGCGGAACAACTGGGACGTTCGCGGGAAGCCAAATCGGTACCGAAAAAAGACGCGCCGATGGAAACCTTTCGTACACTGGTACGCGAACCCGCTACGGTGCCGGAGCAGGTTGACGGTATTCAGCAAGGCGATGATATTCTGCGCCTGTTGCCGCCAGAGCTGGCGACGCTCGGCATCACCGAGCTGGAATATGAATTTTACCGCCGGTTAGTGGAAAAACAGCTCCTCACCTATCGCCTGCATGGCGAAGCGTGGCGTGAGAAAGTGACCGAACGGCCGGTAGTACACCAGGATGTCGACGAGCAGCCGCGCGGACCGTTTATTGTCTGCGTCGATACTTCAGGCTCGATGGGGGGATTTAACGAGCAGTGCGCAAAAGCGTTCTGCCTGGCGTTGATGCGCGTTGCGCTGGCGGATAACCGCCGCTGCTTTATTATGCTGTTTTCCACTGACGTTGTGCGCTATGAACTCTCCGGCCCGGAAGGTATCGAGCAGGCCATCCGCTTTTTAAGTCAACGTTTTCGCGGCGGCACGGATATCGCCAGCTGTTTTCGCGCCATTATTGAAAGAATGCAGGGACGGGAATGGTTTGATGCCGATGCGGTGGTCATTTCGGATTTTATCGCCCAGCGCTTGCCGGATGACGTGGTGAGCAAAGTGGGAGAGTTGCAGCGTCTTCACCAGCATCGATTCCATGCGGTGGCGATGTCGGCACACGGCAAACCCGGCATCATGCGCATTTTCGATCATATCTGGCGCTTTGACACCGGGATGCGAAGCCGCCTGCTGAGACGCTGGCGGCGCTAAAGGCTTATAAAATAGCAGGAATGCTTTCGCGAACCTGAGCGGGCCATACGCCGCACTGTACCTGACCAATATGCGGCAATTGCAGCAGCAACATCGTCAGACGCGACTGCCCAATCCCGCCGCCGATGGTCTGCGGCATTTCGCCGCGCAGCAGCGCCTGATGCCACTCCAGTTGCAGGCGATCTTCATCACCGGTCAACGCCAGCTGGCGCATCAGCGTATCGGCATCTACGCGGATACCCATAGAGGAAAGCTCAAACGCATCTTCCAGCACCGGGTTCCACACCAGGATATCGCCGTTCAGACCGGCGTAGCCCAGCTCAGATGCGGAGCTCCAGTCATCATAATCCGGCGCACGTACATCATGGCGGTGGCCATCGCTCAGTTTACCGCCGATCCCCACCAGGAAAACGGCGCCAAGTTCTTTGGCGATCGCGCGTTCGCGCCCTTTCGCATCCAGATCCGGGAAACGCGCCAGCAGTTCCTGACTGTGAACAAAATGGATCTGATCCGGCAGGAACGGCGCCAGACCAAACTCTTTACTGACCGCGGCTTCGGTAGCTTTAATTCCTGCCCATATAGCCTCTACTGTGCTTTTCAGGGTGGAAAATTGGCGCTCGCCATCGCCCATGACACGCTCCCAGTCCCACTGATCCACATAGACCGAGTGGAGCGGAGAGAGTCGGTCTTCATCGGGGCGAAGGGCTTTCATGTGCGTGTACAGCCCTTCGCCCGCGCTGAAGTCATGTTGCCCCAGGGTTTGACGTTTCCACTTCGCCAGTGAATGCACCACTTCGAACTGGGCGTCAGGCAACGCTTTCACTTTTACCTGCACCGCTTTTTCACAGCCGGACAAATTATCCTGCGTACCATCCCCTACGCGACTCAGGATCGGCGCCTGGACCTCAATCAGACCCAGACGCTCCTCCAGCTGGCGAGAGAAATGTGATTTCACGAAGCTAATTTGACGTTGTTTGGCAATGTAAGCGGTTTTCATTTTTTTACTCCTGCGTCCTGTTGCCTATGATTAAGCAACAAAACGAGAGCACTATTCAATAATCAACAGATAAAAAGCTAACTTCGGTTTTGATTCGTTAAAAATAATGGCTAAAATAGAGATAATCATTAATCTGCATAAGAAAAAGCGATGGAAAATTATCAGATCGACAATCTGGACCGCGGCATACTTGACGCCTTAATGGAAAATGCCCGCACCGCCTACGCCGAACTGGCCAAACAATTTGGCGTTAGCCCTGGAACCATTCACGTTCGCGTCGAGAAAATGAAGCAGGCCGGGATCATTACGGGCGCACGGATTGACGTCAGCCCTAAACAACTGGGCTACGATGTGGGCTGCTTTATTGGCATCATCCTCAAAAGCGCCAAAGACTATCCCTCCGCACTGGCCCGGCTGGAAAGCCTGGATGAGGTGACGGAAGCGTATTACACCACCGGTCACTACAGCATCTTTATAAAAGTGATGTGCAAATCAATCGACGCGCTTCAGCACGTACTTATCAACAAGATCCAAACAATTGATGAAATTCAGTCCACTGAGACACTGATCGTCTTGCAGAACCCGATCATGCGCACCATCAAGCCATGATCGGCTTTTTTAATCCCACATTTTTCCACAGGTAGATCCCAGCTCGTTCACAGAGTACAATGCAGCCTCTTTACCTGAGCGAGCGATCAATGGCAGACATTACTCTTATCAGCGGCAGCACCCTGGGCGGCGCCGAATACGTCGCGGAACATCTGGCGGAAAAGCTGGAAGCTGCCGGTTTTTCAACCGAAACGGTGCACGGTCCGTTATTAGAGGATCTGTCAACTTCCGGGATCTGGCTGATAATCAGCTCAACGCACGGTGCCGGAGACATTCCCGACAACCTGACCCCTTTCTATGAAGACCTTCAGACGCAGAAACCCGATCTTTCCGCGGTACGTTTCGGCGCAATTGGCATTGGTAGTCGAGAATACGACACGTTTTGCGGCGCGATTGAGAAAATAGAAGCGGAACTGAAAGACGCTGGCGCAAAACAGGTTGGGGAAACACTGAAGATCAACATCCTTGAACATGAGATTCCGGAAGATCCAGCGGAGATTTGGCTCGGATCCTGGATTAATTTACTCAAATAAGTGTAAAGATCGTGCGATCCATTGTGGATAAATCTGGTGGAAAGCTTGGATCAACCGGTAGTTATCCAAAGAATAACCGTTGTTCACTTTTTGAGTTGTGTATAAGTACCCGTTTTGATCCCAGCTTATACGGGCCACGATCACCGATCATTCACAGCTAGTGATCCTTTCCAACGCATTGATCTTTATTACAGGATCCGGGTTATCCACAGCCTGGAGCGATCCTAATAAGAGATCACAATAGAACAGATCTCTAAATAAAAAGATCTTCTTTTTAATAGCCCGGATCCCGGGGCTTTCTCCATCGGCTAAAGTTGAGTAGAATCCACCGCCCGGGCTTCAATCCATTTTCACACCGCGTTATGCGAGGCAATTACCATGTTTTATCAGGATCCTTTTGACGTCATTATTATTGGCGGGGGTCATGCAGGCACTGAGGCCGCGATGGCCGCAGCGCGTATGGGTCAACAGACTCTGCTTTTGACACACAATATTGACACGTTGGGGCAGATGAGCTGCAACCCGGCGATCGGCGGTATTGGAAAGGGACATCTGGTAAAAGAGGTGGATGCGCTCGGCGGTCTGATGGCGAAAGCGATCGATCAGGCAGGTATTCAGTTTAGGATACTAAACGCCAGCAAAGGTCCGGCCGTTCGCGCTACCCGGGCTCAGGCGGATCGAGTCTTATATCGCCAGGCGGTGCGTACCGCGCTGGAGAACCAGCCGAACCTGATGATCTTCCAGCAAGCGGTTGAAGATCTGATTGTCGAAAACGATCGCGTTGTCGGCGCCGTGACCCAAATGGGGCTCAAATTCCGCGCGAAAGCGGTGGTGCTGACCGTCGGAACCTTCCTGGACGGCAAAATTCATATTGGTCTGGATAACTACAGCGGCGGTCGTGCTGGCGATCCGCCATCCATCCCGCTATCTCGCCGTCTGCGTGAGCTTCCGCTACGCGTCAGTCGCCTGAAAACCGGCACACCGCCGCGTATTGATGCGCGTACTATCGATTTCAGCGTGTTGGCTCAACAGCATGGCGATAACCCGATGCCGGTTTTCTCGTTTATGGGGAATGCTTCTCAGCATCCGCAACAGGTGCCGTGTTACATCACGCATACCAATGAGAAAACCCATGATGTGATTCGTAATAACCTCGATCGTAGCCCAATGTACGCTGGCGTGATCGAAGGGATCGGCCCACGCTACTGTCCTTCGATCGAAGACAAAGTGATGCGTTTTGCCGATCGTAACCAGCATCAGATCTTCCTTGAGCCGGAAGGACTGACCTCTAACGAGATTTACCCTAACGGTATCTCCACCAGCCTGCCGTTTGACGTGCAGATGCAGATTGTCCGTTCCATGCAGGGCATGGAGAACGCGAAGATCGTTCGCCCTGGTTACGCGATTGAGTATGATTTCTTCGACCCGCGCGATCTGAAACCGACTCTGGAAAGTAAATTTATTCACGGCCTGTTCTTTGCTGGTCAAATCAACGGTACTACCGGCTATGAAGAGGCTGCGGCGCAGGGCTTGCTCGCTGGTCTGAATGCCGCGCGTCTTTCCGCCGACAAAGAGGGCTGGGCGCCTGCGCGTTCTCAGGCTTATCTCGGCGTGCTGGTGGACGATCTCTGTACGCTGGGCACCAAAGAGCCGTATCGCATGTTTACCTCCCGCGCCGAATATCGCCTGATGCTGCGTGAGGACAACGCCGATCTGCGTCTGACCGAAATGGGCCGCGAGCTGGGTCTGGTGGATGATGAACGCTGGGCGCGATTCAACGAGAAGCTGGAAAATATCGAACGCGAACGTCAGCGGCTGAAATCGACATGGGTAACGCCGTCTGCGGAATCCGCCGATGAAGTGAATGCGCATTTGACCACGCCTCTCTCCCGTGAGGCCAGCGGCGAAGATCTGTTGCGTCGTCCGGAAATGACCTACGCGCAGCTCACTTCGCTTGCCGCATTCGCGCCTGCGCTTGAAGATGAGCAAGCCGCTGAGCAGGTGGAAATCCAGGTCAAATACGAAGGGTATATCGCTCGCCAGCAGGATGAGATTGAAAAACAACTACGTAACGAGAATACGTTGCTGCCTGCCACGCTGGATTATCGTCAGGTTTCCGGTCTGTCGAACGAAGTTATCGCCAAGCTGAACGATCATAAACCGGCGTCTATCGGTCAGGCATCGCGTATCTCCGGCGTTACGCCAGCGGCAATCTCCATTCTGCTGGTATGGCTGAAAAAACAAGGTATGCTGCGTCGTAGCGCTTGATAACACTAATTTGGCGGGGGCGCTTCGCTTGCCCGCCCTACAAATTTGTAGGCCCGATAAGCGAAAGCGCATCGGGCATTTGATTATTAACAGGTAATGACCGTGCTCAACAAACTCTCTCGTCTGCTGGCTGATGCCGGTATTTCTCTTACCGATCACCAGAAAACGCTGCTGGTCGCCTACGTTGATATGCTGCATAAATGGAACAAAGCATACAACCTGACGTCAGTGCGGGATCCCAACGAAATGTTGGTACGCCATATTCTCGACAGCATAGTCGTTGCGCCGTATCTTCAGGGACAGCGTTTTATCGATGTAGGAACAGGACCGGGGCTGCCGGGCATCCCGCTGGCTATTGTTCTCCCTGACGCGCATTTCACCTTACTCGACAGCCTGGGCAAGCGGGTACGTTTTCTGCGTCAGGTCCAGCACGAACTGAAACTGGAAAACCTCACGCCGGTTCAAAGCCGCGTTGAAGCCTATCCTTCCGAACCGCCGTTTGATGGCGTTATCAGCCGCGCTTTCGCATCGTTGAATGATATGGTGAGCTGGTGTCACCATCTGCCGGGAGAGAAAGGGCGTTTTTATGCCTTAAAAGGGCAATTGCCAGGAGATGAAATTGCCTCACTACCTGACAATTTTAGCGTCGAATCTGTTGAAAAATTACGCGTTCCGCAACTGGAAGGCGAGCGGCATCTGGTGATTATTAAGTCAAACAAAGTTTAATTTTTATCAAAAAAAATAGAAAAAAAACGACGCGGCTTGTGTTAAAAATCGACAGGTATAACGCATTTCAGCGTTGTTACATTTAACTCTGGATTTACGGTTTCGTTTCAACATGACAACGTCGCTTCTTTTGTTAAAACAGAGAGTAATCAACTTTGTAAATATCAGTCTGCTAAAAATCGAATCGAAAAATCACTTTTGCTTGTTAAATTTTTATTATAAATGTCAATGGGGCGTTTTTAAGGTGTAAGCTGGTATTTTTAAAAC
The DNA here is from genome assembly GCF_046551535.1 of Salmonella sp. SAL04162. Lineage (NCBI taxonomy): Bacteria > Pseudomonadati > Pseudomonadota > Gammaproteobacteria > Enterobacterales > Enterobacteriaceae > Salmonella > Salmonella sp. SAL04162. The sequence goes on along the minus strand of NZ_JBGDVX010000018.1, from coordinate 56,735 downwards.
AGTACCTGGTTTTACGCTTAAATATCAAAAAGATGAAAAGGCATGAATTGACACGTAAATGAATTGCGTAAGCATGAATATGTTTAATGTGTGATCTGGTGCACGCTTTATCGCCAGTGTTTTCGCGCTATTTGCAGTTTTGTACGATCGTTCACACTTTGGTTAAAAGTTAAAAATGCGGGCCAGAGAAAAATATTTAAACATTTATTCACCTTTTGGCTACTTATTGTTTGAAATCACGGGGGCGCACCGTATAATTTGACCGCTTTTTGATGCTTGACTCTAAGTCTTAAAGAACGTTTTATACGACACGCGGCATACCTCGAAGTGAGCAGGAGTAAAAACGTGATGTCTGTGTCGCTCGTGAGTCGAAACGTTGCTCGTAAGCTTCTGTTCATTCAGTTTCTGGCGGTAATAGCAAGTGGATTGCTGTTTTGCCTCAAAGACCCCTTCTGGGGCATCTCCGCAGTATGTGGGGGATTGGCAGTGGCACTGCCTAATATGTTGTTTATGATATTTGCCTGGCGTCACCAGGCGCATACACCTGCTAAGGGCCGCGTGTCCTGGACTTTCGCCTTCGGTGAAGCCTTCAAGGTGTTAGCGATGCTGGTTTTACTGGTGGTGGCGTTGGCGGTTTTAAAGGCGGTGTTTTTGCCGCTGATCGTTACGTGGGTTTTGGTGCTGGTGGTTCAGATACTGGCGCCGGCTGTAATTAACAACAAAGGGTAAAAGGCATCATGGCTTCAGAAAATATGACGCCGCAGGAATACATAGGACACCATCTGAATAACCTTCAGCTGGACCTGCGTACTTTCTCGCTGGTGGATCCGCAGAACCCCCCAGCCACCTTCTGGACGCTCAATATTGACTCCATGTTCTTCTCGGTGGTGCTGGGTCTGTTGTTTCTGGTGATGTTCCGTAGCGTTGCTAAAAAAGCGACCAGCGGCGTGCCAGGCAAGTTTCAGACCGCGATTGAGCTGATAGTCGGCTTTGTGCATGGCAGCGTCAAAGACATGTACCATGGCAAAAGCAAGCTGATTGCGCCGCTGGCCCTGACGATTTTCGTCTGGGTATTCCTTATGAACCTGATGGACTTACTGCCTATCGACCTGCTGCCGTATATCGCTGAGCATTGGCTGGGTCTGCCGGCAACGCGCGTGGTGCCGTCTGCTGACGTCAACATCACCCTGTCGATGGCGCTGGGCGTATTCATCCTTATTCTGTTCTACAGCATCAAAATGAAAGGCATCGGCGGCTTCGCTAAAGAGTTGACGCTGCAGCCGTTCAATCACTGGGCGTTCATTCCTGTCAACTTAATCCTTGAAGGGGTAAGTCTGCTGTCCAAACCGGTTTCTCTCGGTCTGCGACTGTTCGGCAACATGTATGCCGGTGAGCTGATTTTCATTCTGATTGCTGGTCTGTTGCCGTGGTGGTCACAGTGGATTCTGAATGTGCCGTGGGCCATTTTCCACATCCTGATTATTACGCTGCAAGCCTTCATTTTCATGGTTCTGACGATTGTCTATCTGTCGATGGCGTCCGAAGAGCATTAATTTACCAACACTACTACGTTTTAACTGAAACAAACTGGAGACTGTCATGGAAAACCTGAATATGGATCTGCTGTACATGGCTGCCGCTGTGATGATGGGTCTGGCGGCAATCGGTGCTGCGATCGGTATCGGCATCCTCGGGGGTAAATTCCTGGAAGGCGCGGCGCGTCAACCTGATCTGATTCCTCTGCTGCGTACTCAGTTCTTTATCGTTATGGGTCTGGTGGATGCTATCCCGATGATCGCTGTAGGTCTGGGTCTGTACGTGATGTTCGCTGTCGCGTAGTAAGCGTTGCTTGAATTAAGAGCAATATCAGAAGGTTAACTAGATAGAGGCATTGTGCTGTGAATCTTAACGCAACAATCCTCGGCCAGGCCATCGCGTTTATTCTCTTTGTCTGGTTTTGCATGAAGTACGTATGGCCGCCGTTAATGGCAGCCATCGAGAAACGTCAGAAAGAAATTGCTGACGGTCTCGCTTCTGCTGAACGAGCACATAAGGATCTTGACCTTGCAAAGGCCAGCGCGACCGACCAGCTGAAAAAAGCGAAAGCGGAAGCTCAGGTAATCATCGAGCAGGCAAACAAACGCCGCGCTCAGATCCTGGACGAAGCCAAAACTGAAGCAGAGCAGGAACGTACTAAAATCGTGGCGCAGGCGCAGGCGGAAATTGAAGCCGAGCGTAAACGCGCCCGTGAAGAGCTGCGTAAGCAAGTTGCTATCCTGGCTGTTGCTGGCGCCGAGAAGATCATCGAACGTTCCGTGGATGAAGCTGCTAACAGCGACATCGTGGATAAACTTGTCGCTGAACTGTAAGGAGGGAGGGGCTGATGTCTGAATTTGTTACGGTAGCTCGCCCCTACGCCAAAGCAGCTTTTGACTTTGCCGTTGAACACCAAAGTGTAGAGCGCTGGCAGGATATGCTGGCGTTTGCCGCCGAGGTAACCAAGAACGAACAAATGGCAGAGCTTCTCTCTGGCGCGCTGGCGCCGGAAACGCTCGCTGAGTCGTTTATCGCAGTCTGCGGTGAGCAGTTAGACGAAAACGGTCAGAACCTGATTCGGGTGATGGCTGAAAATAATCGTCTGAACGCGCTCCCGGATGTTCTGGAGCAGTTTATTCATCTGCGTGCCGCCAGTGAAGCTACCTCCGAGGTAGAAGTTACGTCGGCAACCGCATTGAGTGAAGAGCAGCTTTCGAAAATCAGCGCCGCGATGGAAAAACGTCTGTCACGCAAAGTGAAGCTGAATTGCAAAATCGATAAGTCTGTAATGGCAGGCGTTATCATCCGGGCGGGTGATATGGTCATTGATGGCAGCGTACGCGGCCGTCTTGAGCGCCTTGCAGACGTCTTGCAGTCTTAAGGGGACTGGAGCATGCAACTGAATTCCACCGAAATCAGCGAACTGATCAAGCAGCGCATTGCTCAGTTCAATGTGGTGAGCGAAGCTCACAACGAAGGTACTATTGTTTCTGTCAGTGACGGTGTTATCCGCATTCACGGCCTGGCCGATTGTATGCAGGGTGAAATGATCTCCCTGCCGGGTAACCGTTACGCTATCGCACTGAACCTGGAGCGCGACTCCGTGGGTGCGGTAGTCATGGGTCCATACGCTGACCTTGCCGAAGGCATGAAGGTTAAATGTACGGGCCGTATCCTGGAAGTTCCGGTTGGCCGCGGCCTGCTGGGACGTGTGGTAAACACCCTGGGTGCGCCAATCGACGGTAAAGGTCCGGTTGATAATGACGGCTTCTCTGCCGTTGAAGCGATTGCGCCGGGCGTTATCGATCGTCAGTCTGTCGATCAGCCGGTGCAGACCGGTTATAAAGCCGTTGACTCCATGATCCCAATCGGTCGTGGTCAGCGTGAACTGATCATCGGTGACCGTCAGACCGGTAAAACCGCGCTGGCTATCGACGCCATCATCAACCAGCGCGACTCCGGCATCAAATGTATCTATGTCGCTATCGGCCAGAAAGCGTCTACCATCTCTAACGTGGTACGTAAACTGGAAGAGCACGGCGCGCTGGCTAACACCATTGTTGTGGTGGCAACCGCGTCCGAATCCGCTGCGCTGCAATATCTGGCGCCGTATGCCGGTTGCGCAATGGGCGAATACTTCCGCGACCGCGGCGAAGATGCGCTGATCATTTACGATGACCTGTCTAAACAGGCTGTTGCTTACCGTCAGATCTCCCTGCTGCTCCGTCGTCCGCCAGGACGTGAAGCATTCCCGGGCGACGTATTCTACCTCCACTCTCGTCTGCTGGAGCGTGCTGCGCGTGTTAACGCCGACTACGTCGAAGCCTTCACCAAAGGTGAAGTGAAAGGGAAAACCGGCTCTCTGACCGCGCTGCCGATTATCGAAACGCAGGCAGGTGACGTTTCCGCGTTCGTTCCGACCAACGTAATTTCCATTACCGATGGTCAGATCTTCCTGGAATCTAACCTGTTTAACGCCGGTATTCGTCCTGCGGTTAACCCGGGTATCTCGGTATCCCGTGTAGGTGGCGCAGCCCAGACCAAGATCATGAAAAAACTGTCCGGTGGTATTCGTACCGCGCTGGCGCAGTATCGTGAACTGGCGGCGTTCTCTCAGTTTGCATCCGACCTTGACGATGCCACCCGTAAACAGCTTGACCACGGTCAGAAAGTGACCGAACTGCTGAAACAGAAACAGTATGCGCCGATGTCCGTCGCGCAGCAGTCTCTGGTTCTGTTCGCAGCAGAACGTGGTTATCTGGCGGATGTCGAACTGGCGAAAATCGGTAGCTTCGAAGCCGCACTGCTGGCTTACGTCGACCGTGATCACGCTCCGCTGATGCAAGAGATCAACCAGTCCGGTGGCTATAACGACGAAATCGAAGGCAAGCTGAAAGGCATCCTCGATTCCTTCAAAGCAACCCAGTCCTGGTAACGTCTGGCGGCTTGCCTTAGGGCAGGCCGTAAGGCATTGAGGAGAAGCTCATGGCCGGCGCAAAAGAGATACGTAGTAAGATCGCAAGCGTCCAGAACACGCAGAAGATCACTAAAGCGATGGAGATGGTCGCCGCTTCCAAAATGCGTAAATCGCAGGATCGCATGGCGGCCAGCCGTCCTTATGCAGAGACCATGCGCAAAGTGATTGGTCACCTTGCGAACGGTAATCTGGAATATAAGCACCCCTACCTGGAAGAGCGCGACGTTAAACGCGTGGGCTACCTGGTAGTGTCGACCGACCGTGGTTTGTGCGGTGGCTTGAACATTAACCTGTTCAAAAAGCTGCTGGCGGATATGAAGGCATGGTCCGATAAAGGCGTTCAGTGCGAACTCGCAATGATCGGCTCTAAGGGCGTGTCATTCTTTAATTCCGTAGGCGGCAACGTTGTCGCTCAGGTGACAGGTATGGGGGATAACCCTTCTCTGTCCGAACTGATCGGTCCGGTTAAAGTGATGTTGCAGGCCTACGACGAAGGCCGTCTGGACAAGCTTTACATTGTCAGCAACAAATTTATTAACACCATGTCTCAGGTGCCGACGATCACTCAACTGCTGCCGCTGCCGGCGTCAGAAGATGATGATCTGAAGCGTAAAGCCTGGGATTACCTGTATGAACCAGACCCGAAAGCGCTGCTGGATACTCTCCTGCGTCGTTATGTGGAGTCTCAGGTTTATCAGGGCGTGGTAGAAAACCTGGCCAGCGAGCAGGCCGCGCGAATGGTGGCGATGAAAGCCGCAACCGATAATGGCGGCAGCCTGATTAAAGAGCTGCAGTTGGTATACAACAAAGCTCGTCAGGCCAGCATTACTCAGGAACTCACCGAGATCGTCTCGGGGGCCGCCGCGGTTTAACCAGGTTATTTCGTAGAGGATTTAAGATGGCTACTGGAAAGATTGTCCAGGTAATCGGCGCCGTGGTCGACGTCGAGTTCCCTCAGGATGCCGTACCACGCGTGTACGATGCCCTTGAGGTGCAGAATGGTAATGAGAAGCTGGTGCTGGAAGTTCAGCAGCAGCTTGGCGGCGGTATTGTGCGTACCATCGCGATGGGGTCTTCTGACGGTCTGCGTCGCGGTCTGGATGTAAAAGATCTCGAACACCCGATCGAAGTCCCGGTAGGTAAAGCCACGCTGGGTCGTATCATGAACGTCCTGGGCGAACCGGTCGACATGAAAGGCGAGATCGGCGAAGAAGAGCGTTGGGCGATTCACCGCGCAGCGCCTTCTTACGAAGAGTTGTCAAACTCTCAGGAACTGCTGGAAACCGGTATCAAAGTTATCGACCTGATGTGTCCGTTCGCGAAGGGCGGTAAAGTCGGTCTGTTCGGTGGTGCGGGTGTAGGTAAAACCGTAAACATGATGGAGCTTATCCGTAACATCGCGATCGAGCACTCCGGTTACTCTGTGTTTGCGGGCGTAGGTGAACGTACTCGTGAGGGTAACGACTTCTACCACGAAATGACCGACTCCAACGTTATCGATAAAGTATCCCTGGTGTATGGCCAGATGAACGAACCGCCGGGAAACCGTCTGCGCGTTGCACTGACCGGCCTGACCATGGCGGAGAAATTCCGTGACGAAGGTCGTGACGTACTGCTGTTCGTCGATAACATCTATCGTTACACCCTGGCCGGTACGGAAGTATCCGCACTGCTGGGCCGTATGCCTTCCGCAGTAGGTTATCAGCCGACTCTGGCGGAAGAGATGGGCGTTCTGCAGGAACGTATCACCTCCACCAAAACCGGTTCTATCACCTCCGTACAGGCGGTATACGTACCGGCGGATGACTTGACTGACCCGTCTCCAGCCACCACCTTTGCGCACTTAGATGCAACCGTGGTACTGAGCCGTCAGATCGCATCCCTGGGTATCTACCCGGCCGTTGACCCGCTGGACTCCACCAGCCGTCAGCTGGATCCGCTGGTTGTTGGTCAGGAACACTACGACACCGCGCGTGGCGTTCAGTCCATCCTGCAGCGTTATCAGGAACTGAAAGACATCATCGCCATCCTCGGTATGGATGAACTGTCTGAAGAAGATAAACTGGTGGTAGCTCGCGCGCGTAAAATTCAGCGCTTCCTGTCCCAGCCGTTCTTCGTGGCGGAAGTATTTACCGGTTCTCCGGGCAAATACGTTTCCCTGAAAGACACCATCCGTGGCTTTAAAGGCATTATGGAAGGCGAATACGATCACCTGCCGGAGCAGGCGTTCTACATGGTCGGTTCCATCGACGAAGCCGTGGAAAAAGCCAAAAAACTTTAACGCCTTAATCGGAGGGTGATATGGCAATGACTTACCACCTGGATGTCGTCAGCGCGGAGCAACAAATGTTCTCCGGTCTGGTCGAGAAAATCCAGGTTACGGGTAGCGAAGGCGAACTGGGGATTTACCCGGGGCACGCGCCGCTGCTCACCGCCATTAAGCCTGGTATGATTCGCATCGTTAAGCAGCACGGTCATGAAGAGTTTATCTATCTGTCCGGCGGCATTCTGGAAGTGCAGCCTGGCAGCGTGACCGTTCTGGCGGATACCGCGATTCGCGGTCAGGATCTCGACGAAGCGCGAGCCCTGGAAGCGAAGCGTAAAGCCGAAGAGCACATTAAGAGCTCGCACGGTGACGTGGATTACGCTCAGGCGTCTGCGGAACTGGCCAAAGCGATCGCTAAACTGCGCGTTATCGAGTTGACCAAAAAAGCGATGTAACACCGGCTTGAAAGCATAAAACCAGTCTGATTGCGGACTGGTTTTTTTTTATCCTCTCAATTTTTATTCGATAAACTAGCAACGACAAAAACAAGCGGCTGAAGGCGACGCGTTTTCAGCGACAGCGCTGTTTTCATTAAATCCTTCTTTCTGGCATTGGCATCTGCACATTGTGCGAAGAAGGAAGGAATGGATGCGTTTTTATTGCATAAAATGAGGGATTATTACTATGTCATTTCAGCCATCCTTTGCGGGTCCACAACCCGACTCAAGGATTGATCGTACTACCTTTATTCGTCGCGCTTATCTTCATCTCGCCGTCGCCATCGTCGGTTTTATCGTGTTGAGCGCGGCGTGGAGTTTTATAGGGGTCGGGGAGTATGCGCTTGATGTGCTGCTGGCTGGTGGAAGATATAGCTGGTTGGTTGTTCTCGGCGCTTTTATGCTGGTGGGAATGCTGGCGACCCGTCTGGCGGATAATGCGGGGACTAATCAAACGCAACTTATCGGGCTGGGGATTTATGTGTTAGCAGAATCCCTGATTTTTGCCCCCCTGTTAACGGTGGCGGCGTATATTAACCCGTCGAGCATTGGCGCGGCGGCAATAACGACCCTGTTGCTGGTTGGCGGTCTGACGTTTACCGCTTTTTCCATAAAAAAAGACTTTTCTTTTCTGCGCTCGTTTCTGACTATGGCTGGGTTCATTGCTTTTGGCGCGATTATTGCCAGCGTCATCTGCGGCTTCTCGCTGGGCGTCTGGTTTTCTGCGCTAATGGTACTGCTGTGCGCCGGGTTTATACTTTACGACACTTCTAACATTATTCACCATTACCCTACCGATCGCCCTGCTGGCGCGGCATTACATCTGTTCGCTTCTATCGCGACCATGTTCTGGTATATTTTGCGGATTTTTATGTCGCGTAATTAAGTAAAAAAATACGCGCAACGGAAAACCAGCGGCCTCTGTCGCTGGTTTTTGCTTTTCTGACTCCCCTACGCTTTATTACGTTATCTTCTTTATTTATGGAGTAAAAAAACAGCAAAAACATCGGACTACGTTGCCAATACGCGGGTGTTTTTACTTTTCAGGAGACAAGAGGCGCGGTAATGAACGAAAATGATTCATTAGCAGGCGGGGATGTTATCCCGGTGAGCGTTTTATCCTTCTTCCATTTTACGATGAAAAAAATGTAGTATTTTCAACGTGAAACAGTATAAATTCGTTCTCAAATTACAGTCAGGACGCGTATGTTAAATAGTGCTATGAGCGTAGTGATCCTTGCCGCAGGTAAAGGCACGCGCATGTATTCCGATATTCCTAAAGTGCTGCACACGCTGGCGGGTAAACCCATGGTGCAGCATGTCATTGATGCAGCAACTAAATTAGGGGCCGCACAGGTTCATCTGGTCTATGGCCACGGTGGCGAGTTGTTAAAAAAGACCCTGAAAGATGACAAGCTGAACTGGGTGCTTCAGGCGGAACAGTTGGGAACAGGTCACGCAATGCAGCAGGCCGCGCCCTTCTTTAGCGACGATGAAGATATTTTAATGCTTTACGGCGACGTGCCGCTGATTTCGGTTGAAACCTTACAGCGCCTGTGCGATGCCAAACCGCAGGGTGGTATTGGGTTATTAACCGTGAAGCTGGACGATCCGAGCGGCTATGGCCGTATTACGCGTGAAAACGGTAAAGTGACCGGCATCGTTGAACATAAAGACGCCACTGATGAACAGCGTCAGATCCAGGAAATTAATACCGGTATTCTGATCGCCAACGGCGCGGACCTGAAACGCTGGTTGTCTAAGCTGACTAACAATAATGCGCAGGGTGAATATTACATCACAGATATCATTGCGCTGGCTTATCAGGAAGGACGGGAAATCGCCGCGGTGCATCCGGCTCGCATCAGCGAAACGGACGGCGTGAATAACCGTCTACAGCTTTCTCGTCTGGAGCGTATTTACCAGGCCGAACAGGCGGAGAAACTGCTGTTATCCGGCGTTATGTTGCGCGATCCGGCTCGTTTTGATCTGCGCGGTAATCTGGCTCACGGACGTGATGTGGAAATTGACGCTAACGTTATCATCGAAGGTAACGTGACGTTCGGTCATCGTGTGAAGATCGGCGCGGGCTGCATTATTAAAAACAGCGTCATTGGCGATGACTGTGAAATTAGCCCATACAGCGTGGTGGAAGATGCGCATCTGGAAGCGGCCTGCACCATCGGCCCGTTTGCTCGCCTGCGTCCAGGCGCGGAGCTGTTAGCGGGCGCTCACGTCGGCAATTTTGTTGAGATGAAAAAAGCGCGTCTGGGTAAAGGTTCTAAAGCCGGTCATCTGACCTACCTGGGCGATGCGGAAATTGGCGACAACGTGAATATCGGCGCGGGGACCATCACCTGTAACTATGATGGCGCGAACAAATTCAAAACGGTTATTGGCGACGATGTGTTTGTCGGCTCCGATACCCAACTGGTGGCGCCGGTTACTGTTGGTAAAGGTGCCACCATCGCCGCAGGGACTACCGTCACCCGTAATGTAGCCGACAATGAACTGGTATTAAGCCGCGTGCCGCAGGTACATAAGCAAGGCTGGCAGCGTCCGGTGAAGAAAAAGTGATTTTGTAAGCCGGATAAGCGTCAGCGCCATCCGGCAGACCGGAGATGAGAGGATAAAATAATCCTCCGCTCCATGAGCAGTACTTATAAAAATAACCCCACTCTCTACAAGGCTCGGGGCGCCCGCAACAACGGGCATACAGGTCAGCGACAACGCATGGCGTAATGCCATAATCAGGAAATAAAACTATGTGTGGAATTGTTGGCGCTATCGCGCAGCGTGATGTAGCTGAAATCCTTCTTGAAGGTTTACGTCGTCTGGAATACCGCGGATATGACTCTGCCGGTCTGGCCGTGGTGGATGCAGAAGGTCATATGACCCGCCTGCGTCGCCTCGGTAAAGTCCAGATGCTGGCTCAGGCAGCGGAAGAACATCCTCTGCATGGCGGTACCGGTATTGCTCACACTCGCTGGGCGACGCACGGTGAACCTTCAGAAGCTAACGCGCATCCGCATGTTTCTGAACACATTGTGGTGGTGCATAACGGCATCATCGAAAACCATGAACCGCTGCGTGAAGCGTTAAAAGCGCGTGGCTATACCTTCGTTTCTGAAACCGACACCGAAGTGATTGCACACCTGGTAAACTGGGAACTGAAACAGGGCGGTACTCTGCGTGAGGCTGTTCTGCGTGCTATCCCGCAGCTGCGTGGTGCGTACGGTACAGTGATCATGGATACCCGTCACCCGGATACCCTACTGGCGGCACGTTCTGGTAGCCCGTTGGTGATTGGCTTGGGTATGGGCGAAAACTTTATCGCTTCTGACCAGCTGGCGCTGTTGCCAGTGACTCGTCGCTTTATCTTCCTTGAAGAGGGCGATATCGCTGAAATCACTCGCCGTTCGGTAAATATCTTCGATAACACCGGCGCGGAAGTAAAACGTCAGGATATCGAATCCAATCTGCAATATGACGCGGGCGATAAAGGTATTTACCGCCACTACATGCAGAAAGAGATCTACGAACAGCCGAACGCGATTAAAAACACCCTTACCGGGCGCATCAGCCACGGTCAGGTGGATTTAAGCGAGCTGGGGCCGAACGCCGACGAACTGCTGTCGAAGGTTGAGCATATTCAGATCCTCGCCTGCGGTACGTCTTACAACTCCGGTATGGTTTCCCGTTACTGGTTTGAATCGCTGGCAGGTATTCCGTGCGACGTTGAAATCGCCTCTGAATTCCGCTATCGCAAATCTGCCGTGCGCCGTAATAGCCTGATGATCACACTCTCCCAGTCTGGCGAAACGGCAGATACCTTAGCGGGCCTGCGTTTATCCAAAGAATTGGGCTACCTCGGATCGCTCGCCATTTGTAACGTGCCCGGCTCTTCGCTGGTACGTGAATCCGATCTGGCGCTGATGACCAACGCGGGTACGGAAATTGGCGTAGCATCTACCAAAGCCTTCACCACCCAGTTAACCGTGCTGTTGATGCTGGTGGCGAAACTGTCTCGCCTGAAAGGTCTGGATGCGTCCATTGAGCATGATATCGTGCATGGCCTACAGGCGCTGCCGAGCCGTATTGAGCAGATGCTGTCGCAGGACAAACGCATCGAGCTGCTTGCAGAAGATTTCTCCGACAAGCATCACGCGTTATTCCTCGGTCGTGGCGATCAATATCCGATTGCGCTGGAAGGCGCGCTGAAGCTGAAAGAGATCTCTTACATTCACGCGGAAGCCTATGCTGCAGGCGAGCTGAAACACGGGCCGTTGGCGCTGATTGACGCCGATATGCCGGTGATTGTGGTGGCGCCGAACAACGAACTGCTGGAGAAACTGAAATCCAACATCGAAGAAGTTCGCGCGCGTGGCGGTCAGTTGTACGTCTTCGCCGACCAGGATGCGGGTTTCGTCAGCAGCGACAACATGCACATCATTGAGATGCCGCATGTAGAAGAAGTGATCGCGCCTATCTTCTACACCGTTCCGCTGCAACTGCTGGCGTATCACGTGGCGCTGATTAAAGGCACCGACGTTGACCAGCCGCGTAACCTGGCGAAATCGGTTACCGTAGAGTAAGTCAAATGTAGTACCAGGCAGAAGGCCGTCGATAGACGGCCTTTTTTTGTGCACCGTGACAGGCGCTGTTCTTTCTCTATGGTGGCTGAAGAGCGACTAAGAGGTGCTACGCCGGCCTGCGCTACGGGCACCCGGTCACATTCTCTTCTTTAAGGCCCTGGCTCAATCCAGGTGGATCGGAAATCAAACCACCCCAGGTTATTCAGGTGGATCCCCCTGGCCCGGTCGGGGCCTTTGAGTCGCATCCAGTGGTGAAAAAGCGGTTGTAGCCAGCCTGAACGGGTGGTTTCCCTGACCAGTTGTTCCGCGCTGATTGTTTCGGCATGCCACTGGGTTTCCCATTGGGCCAGCAGCGCATCATCCCCACCGCTGATGGCGTGGCGCAGTAAAGGGGAGCCCAGCAGCCATGTACCGACGTTCCACTCTTCGGGAATGGGGAAATTAACTGTCCCCAGCCAGAGATCAACCTCGGCCTTGCCGCTTGCCCAGTCATCATAATTCAGTGCAACGCCCTCAAGTAAAATGCCCTGCTGGCGCATGATCTTTTGCATGATATCCAGAAGCATTGGAAATTCAGGGTGCTGATCGTGATAGGCCAGACGCAGTTTCGCGTAGGGCGACGACGAGATAAAAGGTGAACAGGCCGGGCCCGCCTCAATAGTATGAAACCAGGAGGACAGCAGGCTGCCGCCCGGTACCCAGAAGGGGCGAATTGCCTCACTCAGATGCTGGAGTATGGCGTAAGGGCTGAGTGTTTCCCGCAGCCAGCGGCGATGTTCGGCGGTATGCCAGTGCGGGGAGCGGCTGTCGCATAATAAAAAATAGCCTCCACGCTCAAGAAACATCTCGCGCAGGTTGTCAGAAGGTTTGCCCGCTACCTGGCTAAGCCGTCCGGAAACGTAATCCTCATCGCTCAGGCTGGAGCTGAGCCAGGCTGCCGTGTCGTTATCCGACAGCGATTCCGCCAGGTTGTCTGTCTCCGTTAAATTCGGCCAGATAAAGACCTCCACTTCATCCAGCAGCCCGCGCAGACCGAAATAGTGGTCAAAGGCCTTCATTTGCAGATGAAAGCCATTGTTTTCCACCACCTCATAAGGGCCAGTCCCCACAGGATGTGCCGGGAAATCAGCGCGTTGTGTATGGTTAGGCGGTAGGATCATGGCATCAATATGGCTGAGCAGCAGCGGCAGTCGGTTATCCGGGTGCGCCAGCGTAATTTCAAGGCTCAGCGGCCCGGTGGCCTGAATGGTCTGCAAGTGCGAGAACAACGGCAGCTTAGCGCTGCGGGTCAGTGAAGCGATAACCGCGTCGATCGTCAGCTCCTGACCATCATGCCAGAGGACGGCGGGGCGCAGATAAAAACGCCAGCGCAGTGGATCAATCTGCCGCCAGTGGTGGGCAAGATCGGCTTCGACTTCACCTTTTTCCTCATTTATGCGCGTCAGGCCGCTAAAAATCTGCCTGACCAGATGCTGTTCAGAGCGACGCAGCGGCGTGCCGGGGCACAGCGACGGCATTGTCCGGTAATAGGGGATGCACAGCCGCTGATAGTCTGCCCGCACGCTATAGCCCAGTTTTGAGCGCAGCAGTTGCGCCACCTGGTGCTTATTTTTACCCAGCAGTTGAATGGCCTGATCAACATGACCAGACTCCAGTAACTGCTCCGCCTTTTCGCTTAACAGCTGTTCTGGTTTATAGCGCAGGTGAAGCCGGGCGCGATGCCCACGTCCGGCCTGTGATTGCCAGATGAGCCACTTTGCCTCCTGCATCTGAAGCAACAGATTACGCATATGCCGCCGGGTGCAGAACAACACATCCGCCAGCTCCTGTAGCGTCACGCTAACGGGCTTGTCGCCATAGTGCTGGAGTAGCTTTAAGTATTTTTGTTCAGTGTGCCGGGTTGCCATAAAAGGTGAAATTTCCCGAACGGGAATGAGCAATTTTTAATATCCCCTTTTTAGCCGATGATTTTCTCTATCGCAACTTCTATGAGGATTCATCATGACAAAGCGCATTAATAAAGACACTCAGGTCTGCATGTCCCTGGCGGCACGCCCAAGTAACTTCGGTACACGCTTTCACAACTATCTGTACGAAGCGCTGGATCTCAATTATCTCTACAAAGCCTTTTCGCCGACCAATCTTACGCAGGCCATTAGCGGCGTGCGCGGTCTGGGGATCCGTGGGTGCGCGATCTCTATGCCGTTTAAAGAAGCCTGCATTCCGCTGGTGGATGAACTGGATGCTTCTGCTCAGGCCATTCACTCAGTTAATACCATTGTGAATACCAATGGCCATCTGAAGGCGTACAACACCGATTACATTGCAATAGCTCGCTTGCTGGCGAATTACAAGGTCTCTCCCGACCTGGTATTTGCTTTGCGTGGCAGCGGTGGTATGGCAAAGGCGGTGGCCTGCGCGCTGAAGGATGCGGGGTTTACCCGTGGTTATATTGTCGCGATTGATGAAGCGTCAGGTAAACAACTGGCCGAACTCTATGGCTATGAATGGCGCCCGGATACCGACGGTATTGAAGCCGATTTGTTAATTAACGCCACGCCTATCGGAATGGCTGGCGGTAATGATGCCGACAAACTCTCTTATTCCGAACAGGAAGTGGATAAGGCGAGCGTTATCTTTGATGTGGTGGCGCTACCGCCCGTCACGCCGCTAATCCGCTACGCCCGTGAACGCGGTAAAACCGTGATTACCGGTTCCGAAGTGTTTGCTATTCAGGCCGTGGAGCAATTTGTCCTTTATACCGGGATTCGCCCGGATGACGCGCTGTTCCAGAAAGCCGCGGCCTGGTCACGTCTGTAACATTTTTTCCCGCTTTTTCTTTAAATTAAAAGAACAGGGTACCCTACTATGACTAAAAAAATTGTTGCTGTGACGGCCTGTCCGACGGGCGTCGCCCATACCTTTATGGCGGCAGAAGCGTTGGAAATTGAAGCCCGCAAGCGTGGTGACTGGATCAAGGTTGAAACCCGCGGTTCCGTCGGGGCGAAGAACACGCTGACCGCGGAAGAGATAGCGCAGGCGGATGTGGTGATTATCGCGGCGGATATTGAACTGGATCTGTCAGGCTTTGTTGGCAAAAGACTCTATCGCACCAGTACCGGCGCGGCGTTAAAAAAGAGTGCGCAGGAAATGGATAATGCTTTCAATAGCGCCGAGGTCTATCAGGGGAGTGCCGGGCGCTCTTCTTCAGCTGGTAAAACAGAGCTACCCGGCGTTTATAAGCATTTAATGACCGGCGTATCCCATATGCTTCCTTTGGTGGTGGCGGGAGGGTTGTGTATCGCGCTCTCTTTTGTCTTCGGTATCCAGGCTTTCAATGAGCCGGGCACGCTGGCGGCTGCGTTATTTCAAATCGGCGGTAAGGCGGCCTTTGCGCTGATGGTGCCGGTACTGGCTGGGTTTATTGCCTTCTCAATTGCCGATCGTCCGGGTCTGGCCCCGGGGCTTATTGGCGGGATGTTGGCCAGCCTGTGCGGCGCTGGTTTCCTGGGTGGGATTGTGGCCGGTTTTCTGGCCGGTTACAGCGTACGGTTTCTTGCGCAAAATATTAAGCTGCCGGCGTCAATGGAAGCGCTTAAGCCTGTGCTGGTTTTGCCGCTACTGTCTACGCTGGTTACCGGCCTTATCATGATTTACGTGGTGGGTGGCCCCGTTTCTGCGGTGATGGAAGGGCTGACGACGTTCCTGGGGAGTATGACCTCTACGAATGCTATCTTGCTGGGAATGTTGCTGGGCGCAATGCAAGGTTTTGACCTTGGCGGGCCGGTGAATAAAGCTGCGTATACCTTCGGCGTTGGTTTACTGGCTTCTCATTCTTATATGCCAATGGCGGCTATTATGGCGGCAGGGATGGTACCGGCATTAGGAATGGGCGTCGCAACCTGGGCGGCCAGAGCGAAATTCAATGCCGCTGAGCATGAAGCGGGTAATGCATCTTTTATCCTGGGGCTGTGCTTTATCTCTGAAGGGGCGATTCCCTTCGCCGCGCGAGACCCGATGCGCGTCATCCCTTCCACGATGGTCGGTGGCGCAATCGCCGGGGGTCTGTCCATGTATTTCGGTTGTACACTGATGGCGCCACACGGCGGCCTCTTTGTCCTGGCGATCCCGCATGCGGTGGAACATGTGATGCAGTACCTGCTCTCGATTGCCCTGGGCACGATTGTCTGCGGCCTGATGTACGCGCTATTGAAACCGTCTGTGGTTGCGCAAACAGTTTAATTCATCTCCCCCTGCAGGCTGGTCTGGTGTCTCCCCGGGCCAGCTTTTTTATTTCCATTGTCATCAAACCGTCATAATCAAGACATATAACTGTCATCAATTTGTCCTATTTTGCTCATCGTAGCAACTCAAACAATGATTTACCGAAACCGTGCAGGAGACATTATGAAAGTTATGCGTACCACTGTCGCAACTGTTGTCGCCGCGACCTTATCGATGAGCGCGTTCTCTGCCTTTGCAGCAGCAAGCCTGACAGGTGCCGGTGCAACGTTTCCTGCACCGGTGTATGCCAAATGGGCGGATACCTACCAGAAAGAAACCGGTAACAAAGTCAATTACCAGGGGATAGGCTCTTCCGGCGGCGTGAAACAAATCACCGCGAATACCGTTGATTTTGGCGCTTCCGATGCGCCGCTGTCTGACGAAAAACTGAATCAGGAAGGCCTGTTCCAGTTTCCGACTGTGATCGGCGGCGTGGTGCTGGCGGTGAATATTCCAGGCCTCAAATCCGGCGAACTGGTGCTGGATGGTAAAACGCTGGGTGACATCTACCTCGGTAAAATCAAGAAGTGGGATGATGAAGCCATCACCAAATTGAACCCAGGCGTGAAGCTGCCTTCTCAGAATATCGCTGTGGTGCGTCGCGCTGACGGTTCCGGTACCTCCTTCGTGTTCACCAGTTACCTGGCGAAAGTCAACGAAGAGTGGAAATCCAAAATTGGTGCGGGCTCTACCGTAAACTGGCCGACTGGTCTGGGCGGTAAAGGTAACGACGGTATCGCGGCATTTGTACAGCGTCTGCCAGGCGCTATTGGCTACGTTGAGTATGCGTATGCCAAGCAGAACAACCTGGCCTACACCAAACTGGTTTCTGCCGACGGCAAACCGGTAAGCCCGACGGAAGAGAGCTTCTCTAATGCGGCGAAAGGCGCAGACTGGAGCAAAACCTTCGCGCAGGATCTGACCAACCAGAAAGGTGACGATGTGTGGCCAATCACCTCCACCACCTTTATCCTGGTCCACAAAGCGCAGAAGAAACCTGAGCAGGGTGCTGAAGTGTTGAAGTTCTTCGACTGGGCCTACAAAAATGGCGCTAAGCAGGCGAATGATCTGGACTACGCCAGCCTGCCGGATAACGTTGTTGAGCAGGTTCGTACCGCCTGGAAGACCAGTATAAAAGACAGCAACGGTAAGGCGCTGTATTAATTAACGAATTGGCGGATGGCGCTACGCTTATCCGCCCTACGGTTTCGACCGCAGGCCCACGTTGTAGGCCGGATAAGCGTAGCGCCATCCGGCAGGGGCAACGTCGTAAAACGCGTTTAATGGAAAGAGTAATTTATGGCTGCAACCAAGCCTGCTTTTAACCCGCCGGGTAAAAAAGGCGACATGATTTTCAGCGCGCTGGTAAAACTGGCTGCGCTGATTGTGCTATTGATGTTGGGCGGTATTATCGTCTCATTGATCATCTCCTCCTGGCCAAGTATTCAGAAATTTGGTTTCTCATTTCTTTGGACTAAGGAATGGGACGCGCCAAACGATATCTACGGCGCACTGGTGCCCATTTACGGCACGCTGGTGACCTCCTTTATCGCACTGCTGATCGCCGTTCCGGTCAGTTTCGGCATTGCCCTGTTTTTAACCGAGCTGGCGCCAGGCTGGCTAAAGCGTCCGCTCGGCATCGCCATTGAACTGCTGGCGGCAATTCCCAGTATCGTGTACGGCATGTGGGGGCTGTTTATCTTCGCGCCGCTGTTTGCGACGTACTTCCAGGAGCCGGTCGGCAATATTCTTTCCAACATTCCTTTTGTCGGCGCGCTGTTCTCCGGCCCGGCGTTTGGTATCGGCATTCTGGCGGCGGGCGTCATCCTCGCCATCATGATCATCCCCTACATTGCGGCGGTTATGCGCGACGTCTTCGAGCAAACGCCGGTAATGATGAAAGAGTCCGCTTACGGTATCGGCTGCACTACCTGGGAAGTTATCTGGCGCATCGTGCTACCGTTCACCAAAAATGGCGTGATCGGCGGCATTATGCTGGGACTGGGCCGTGCTCTGGGTGAAACGATGGCGGTCACTTTTATCATCGGCAACACCTACCAGCTCGACAGCGCGTCGCTGTATATGCCGGGCAACAGCATCACTTCCGCACTGGCGAACGAATTCGCTGAGGCGGAATCGGGTCTGCACGTGGCAGCGTTGATGGAACTGGGGCTGATTCTGTTTGTGATCACCTTTATCGTCCTGGCGGCGTCTAAGTTCATGATTATGCGTCTGGCGAAGAACGAGGGAGCACGTTAATGGCTACGCTTGATATGCAGAACACCGCGCAGCTCGCGGAATCCCGTCGCAAGATGCAGGCGCGTCGCCGCATGAAGAACCGTATCGCACTAACGCTCTCAATGGCGACGATGGCATTTGGCCTGTTCTGGCTGATCTGGATTTTGATGTCCACCATCACGCGCGGCATTGATGGTATGTCGCTGGCGCTGTTTACCGAAATGACACCGCCGCCGAACACCGCGGGCGGCGGGCTGGCGAACGCCCTGGCAGGGAGTGGATTATTGATTCTCTGGGCTACCGTATTGGGTACCCCGCTGGGGATTATGGCCGGGATCTATCTGGCGGAATATGGCCGTAAATCCTGGCTGGCGGAAATCATTCGTTTTATTAACGACATTCTGCTTTCCGCGCCGTCAATTGTTGTGGGGCTGTTTGTTTACACCATCGTGGTGGCGCAGATGCAGCACTTCTCCGGTTGGGCAGGGGTGATTGCGCTGGCGCTGTTGCAGGTACCGATCGTTATCCGTACCACTGAAAACATGCTCAAGCTGGTGCCGGATAGCCTGCGTGAAGCCGCTTATGCGCTGGGTACGCCGAAGTGGAAGATGATCTCCGCGATTACGCTGAAAGCCTCTATCTCCGGCATTATGACCGGTATTCTGCTGGCCATTGCCCGTATCGCCGGGGAAACGGCGCCATTGTTGTTTACCGCGCTCTCGAACCAGTTCTGGAGCACCGACATGATGCAGCCGATCGCCAACCTGCCGGTGACCATCTTTAAATTCGCGATGAGCCCGTTTGCCGAATGGCAACAATTAGCCTGGGCGGGCGTGCTGATTATTACCCTGTGCGTACTGCTGCTGAATATTCTGGCGCGTGTTGTTTTCGCGAAGAAAAAACACGGTTAAAGACATTGTAGGCCTGATAAGCGTAGCGCCATCAGGCATTATTTTACGGCGTGGCGGATGCGGCGCTGGATGAGGAAAAGAGTGAAATGAGTATGGTTGAAACTGCCCCGAGTAAGATTCAGGTTCGTGATTTGAACTTCTACTACGGCAAATTCCATGCCCTGAAGAACATTAATCTGGATATCGCGAAGAATCAGGTAACGGCATTTATCGGGCCATCCGGCTGCGGTAAATCAACGCTACTGCGTACCTTCAATAAAATGTATTCGCTTTATCCGGAGCAGCGCGCGGAAGGTGAAATTCTGCTGGATGGCGACAATATTCTCACCAACACCCAGGATATCGCGCTGCTGCGCGCAAAAGTGGGGATGGTATTCCAGAAGCCGACGCCGTTCCCGATGTCCATCTATGACAATATCGCCTTTGGCGTGCGTCTGTTTGAGAAGCTGTCTCGCGCCGATATGGACGAGCGCGTGCAGTGGGCGTTGACCAAAGCCGCATTATGGAACGAAACCAAAGATAAATTGCACCAGAGCGGGTACTCTCTCTCCGGTGGTCAGCAGCAGCGCCTGTGCATTGCGCGTGGTATCGCTATTCGCCCGGAAGTGTTGCTGCTGGATGAGCCATGTTCAGCTCTGGACCCGATATCCACCGGGCGTATTGAAGAGCTGATCACCGAGCTGAAACAGGATTACACCGTGGTGATCGTGACCCACAACATGCAGCAGGCGGCACGTTGCTCCGATCATACGGCGTTTATGTACCTGGGCGAGTTGATTGAGTTCAGCAACACGGACGATCTGTTCACCAAGCCCGCGAAGAAACAAACAGAAGACTATATCACCGGTCGTTACGGTTAATTCAGGAGTGCGTAATGGACAGTCTGAACCTTAATAAACATATTTCCGGCCAGTTCAACGCAGAACTGGAAAGCATCCGCACTCAGGTAATGACCATGGGCGGCATGGTGGAGCAGCAGCTTTCTGACGCTATCACCGCCATGCACAACCAGGACAGCGAGCTGGCGAAGCGCGTGGTAGAAGGCGATCATCAGGTTAATATGATGGAAGTCGCCATCGATGAAGCCTGCGTGCGTATTATCGCCAAGCGCCAGCCGACGGCGAGTGACCTGCGTCTGGTAATGGCGATTATCAAAACCATCGCCGAACTGGAGCGCATTGGCGACGTGGCGGATAAAATCTGCCGTACCGCGCTGGAGAAATTCTCCCAGCAGCACCAGCCGCTGCTGGTCAGCCTGGAGTCGCTGGGTCGCCACACCGTGCAGATGCTACACGACGTTCTGGATGCGTTCGCGCGGATGGATCTCGATGAAGCGGTGCGCATTTATCGTGAAGATAAGAAGGTTGACCAGGAGTACGAAGGCATCGTGCGTCAGCTGATGACCTACATGATGGAAGACTCGCGCACGATTCCCAGCGTGCTGACCGCGTTATTCTGCGCGCGCTCTATCGAGCGTATCGGTGACCGTTGCCAGAATATTTGCGAATACATCTTCTACTTCGTGAAGGGGCAGGATTTCCGTCACGTGGGCGGAGATGAGCTGGATAAGCTGCTGGCGGGGAAAGATCCGAAAGAGTAAATCTCATTCTTTTGCCCGGTGGCGCTGCGCTTACCGGGCCTACAGGTACAGATGCTGTAGGCCGGATAAGCGTCAGCGCCATCCGGCATTTCAGTTAACGCGTAATCTCCCACCCGCGCGCTTTCCACAATCCCGGCAACTGCGCCAAATCGGTAAACGTCGTCACGTTAGGGTGATCGATCGGCTTGTTATGCGGATCGGCGCAGAAATAAAACACTTCCATTCCCGCTGCAATTCCTGACTGCGCGCCTGCGCTGGAATCATCCACCAGAATACACTTCTCAACATTGACCTTCATGGCGTTCGCCGCATGGAGCATCAGCGCCGGATCGGGCTTCCAGCGTTGAATATCGTAACCGCTAAACAGCAAATCGGGAAAATGATGCAACATGCCCAGTTTACCCAGCGAATGCTGCATCTTACTGACCGGCCCGTTGGATACCACGCACATCGGCGTCTTAATGCTCTCCAGCAGGGTATTTGCGCCCGCGATCGCTTCCAGTTCGGTATCGAACAGGCGCGCAACCTCGGCGCGATACACGGGCTCCAGCTCCGCCTTTGCCAGCGCAACGCCATGCTCTTTACTGATGGTATCGATAATTTCGTAGAGCTTTACGCCTTTAAAGCGTCTGAATACTTCCGTGAGCTTAAGCGTAATGCCGAACTGCCGGAACATAGTGACATAGGCGCGCGAGCAAATCACTTCACTGTCGACCAGCGTGCCGTCACAGTCAAAAAACACCGCTTCGATTTGGGACATGTCATTTCCATTTTAACAAGTTTAACGTTTACGTAATGCTGAATGAGGGGACGCAATCGTTGCCGTACTAACAAATTGAGTGAAAAAAATTACCACACAACTGCGCCAGGTGTCGCATTTTGGTATAGGATAACGGCGAATTTTCCCTCCTTTCTCCGGAAATTGATAATGAGTCAACAACACACCACCCAGGCTTCTGGTCAGGGTATGCTGGAACGCGTGTTTAAACTGCGCGAACATGGCACGACGGCACGAACCGAAGTGATCGCCGGTTTTACCACTTTCCTGACGATGGTTTATATCGTTTTTGTTAACCCGCAAATTCTGGGCGTAGCTGGCATGGACACTAGCGCCGTCTTTGTGACCACCTGTCTGATTGCGGCCTTTGGCAGTATTCTGATGGGCCTGTTCGCTAACCTGCCGGTGGCGCTGGCGCCCGCGATGGGGCTGAATGCGTTCTTTGCCTTCGTGGTTGTGCAGGCAATGGGACTGCCGTGGCAGGTAGGCATGGGCGCCATTTTCTGGGGCGCTGTTGGTCTTTTATTGCTGACTATCTTCCGCGTGCGTTACTGGATGATCGCCAACATTCCGGTCAGCCTGCGCGTGGGCATCACCAGCGGCATCGGCCTGTTTATCGGCATGATGGGGCTAAAAAACGCCGGCGTGATCGTCGCTAACCCGGAAACGCTGGTCAGCATCGGCAACCTGACCTCGCACAGCGTGCTGCTGGGGGTTCTCGGATTCTTTATTATTGCGATTCTCGCTTCGCGCAACATTCATGCGGCGGTGCTGGTGTCCATCATCGTCACGACGCTGCTTGGCTGGATGATGGGCGATGTACACTACAACGGCATTGTCTCCGCGCCGCCAAGCGTCACCAGCGTGGTAGGGCATGTCGATTTGGCAGGCTCGTTCAATCTTGGCCTGGCGGGGGTTATTTTCTCCTTCATGCTGGTAAACCTGTTTGACTCCTCCGGTACGCTGATTGGCGTGACCGATAAAGCCGGCCTGGCGGATGAGAAAGGCAAATTCCCGCGCATGAAGCAGGCGCTGTTTGTTGATAGTATCTCTTCCGTCACTGGCGCATTTGTCGGAACCTCTTCTGTGACCGCTTATATTGAGTCCTCTTCCGGCGTTTCGGTGGGCGGTCGCACCGGTTTGACGGCAGTAGTGGTCGGTATTTTGTTCCTGCTGGTTATCTTCCTGTCGCCGCTGGCGGGCATGGTGCCGCCTTACGCGGCGGCGGGCGCGCTGATTTACGTCGGCGTGCTGATGACCTCCAGCCTGGCGCGGGTAAACTGGCAGGATTTAACCGAATCGGTCCCGGCGTTTATTACGGCGGTAATGATGCCGTTTAGCTTCTCGATCACCGAAGGTATCGCGCTGGGCTTTATCTCTTACTGCGTGATGAAAATCGGTACCGGTCGCCTGCGCGACCTTAGCCCGTGCGTAGTGATTGTCGCGCTGTTATTCGTGCTGAAGATTGTGTTTATTGACGCACACTAATGAAATGAACCCTCGCCCCATCGGGGGGAGGGTTTTTAAATAACTTACGCTTTAACGCGCTGAATATACTCGCCAAATGCGGTCAACTGACCGGTCAAATGATCTAACGTTCCCTGCTCAATCACTTCGCCCAGTTGCGGGTCGACTTTATTCTGAATCACGCCGCCCATAAATTCCGGTTTATTCATCACCATCGCATCAAGGAACACCAGAATCTGGCGCAGATGATACTGGCAGCGCGCGCCGCCAATCGCCCCCATTGAACTGGTCTGGATAAGAACGGGCTTACCCGCCAGCGGCTGCTCAGGCAGACGGGATAGCCAGTCGATGGCATTCTTCAGGCCGCCGGGAACGGAATAGTTATATTCCGGCGTCACAATGACGACGCCGTCAGCGTTGCGAATCTGCTCCGCCAGCGCCTCTACGCTGGCTGGAAATCCCTCTTCCTGCTGGATATCGGCGTCATACAGCGGAATATCCCCGATTGAAGGCAGCGGCGATACCGTCATTCCTGCCGGCGCGACTTTAGGCAGCGTACGCGCCACCATCCCGTTAAAGGAACCTTTGCGTAAACTTCCCAGCAATGTAACCACATTCAGCGTTTCAGACATACGTGCCCCTTTTTTCATTATGAACGATTAAGCGTATACGATTTGGCGGCGGGGAGTTGGGCGAAGCGCATCAGACGACCGGTTGGCTCATTGGCGCGCGTCTGGATATCGGGCAGGCTTTTCCAGCCCAGTTTACCATCGAACTCCCACACTTTTAATTTTTCTATCGCTGGCGTAACGGTTACGGACCATACCAGCACATCTTCCGCATCGCATACGGCTTCAAGCTGTGTGACATGCGCGCACTTCAGGCGTCCGGCAACGGGTAAAAGTTGCAGCTCCCGCGGATCGTCATTCATGACATCGCCGGTGAGTTTTAACACGCTCTGGCGCAATGTGATGAGTTGCGCTCGCGCTTCGTTGGGATCGTTTTGATTGGCTACCCATAAGTTTTCATTACGGGAGAAAGGGTGGCGTTCGAGCGAATGCGGATGGTGAAAGCCGCGGGAGGTGCGCTGTAATTCCATATCCAGCCCGCACTCTCCTTCGGTGGTCAACGCCACGCCAACCATATTTCCGGCGTAGGAGATAGAAAAACCTGGCAGATTTTTGTCACGAAACGCGGGTTTACCTTTCGCCTGAATAATGATTTCCGGCAGCTCGCTAATTCCGTACAGCATAAACATCAGTTCGGCAAGAAGGCCTCTGGAGGCGAGAAAACGCGTTCGTCGGTGAGCAGGCAGGTTTCTGGCTTCAATATGGCAAGACGAAGAGAGACGAATTGAAACCAACTGTCCCTCCGTAAGTATCCCTCTGGCAAAGTGAGTCGCCATTTTTCGCTCCGTGATTAATGGGCCGTGATAATGACGAGAGTAACATTAACGTAAATTATGGACAGGTTTTACGCGCTAAAAATTCAATTTCAGAACGTTCTTTAATCAGACGGTGACATTTCTGGTAAGAGGAAGGTTAATTTATCAACGCAGGTGGTCAGATAAGGCGACGGCAGAGCGTGTTGATAGCCTGTCGTAGCCACACAATCTTGGGATTATGACTATTACGTTTGTGCCATAATAGGGTAAACGGCACCATCAGCTTTTCCCGCTGTTGCGCATCAAAAGGCAGGGGGCGCGCCACTAACGGTAGCTGGTGGAGCTGATTGTAGTGCTGGCAATAGCGCGGCGCGGTTGCTATCAGGGTGTGATCCGGCTGGGCGGCCATAAAGAGCGACTGCTCGAACCCCGGCAGGCTCAACGCGATATGACGTTTGCGTCCCATTTCTTGCAGGACATCATCCAGCGCCCAGGTATCGCTTTGCTCCCAGCAAATACTGATATGCGGGTAGCGCAGAAATGTGTCCAGATCCCACGCTTCGCGCAGCGCCGGATGATCTTCCCGCAGCCAGACCCACGGCAAATCGCTAAACAACACCTCAAAATCAATCGCGAGCGGCAACAGGCTGAGCAATTCTCGCGAGCGGGGATGGCTTTCGCGTCCGGTAAATCCGATATCGACTTCCCCACGCGTAATCGCCTCCAGCGAGTCATAATCCCAGTTGCGAACCTTAATGGTAGCCTGCGGATAGCGCTGATAAATCTGCTGCGACAGTGAATTAAACATAATCATCATCAGCGGCGACTCTGCCGCCAACTCAAATTTTAAACCGCGCGGCGTTTGATGATGCGGCTTATCAAGCAGTTGGTTCCCCATCTGCATCCAGTCCGCCAGACTTTGCTCCATACTGACCATCAGCGGCGTCGGCGCCAGGCCCAGCGGCGTATTGACGAACAGCGGATCGTCAAACCATGCCCGGAGTTTCGCCAGCGATTTGCTGACCGCAGAGGGCGTTACGTTCATCCGTTTTGCAGCTTTAGTGACGCTGCGCTCCTGCATGAGTAACTGTAGGCATAACAGCAGATTAAGATCGAGATTGGTAAGGGATTTCTTCATGCTCGGCTACGGACCTGTTGGGCGTGACGGAGAAGATCAGCAGAATACTCACTATGCTACAACCAATCAGAATCCCGATCAGCATATTCATCGCGCTGATACCGAGTATTGCCGCCAGCCAAATCCACAGTGATGAACCGCAAACCTGCGCGATACCCAGCGTGGAACTGGCCACTCCGGCGCGCAGCGAAAACGGCCCCAGCGCCTGGCTCATCGCGACGCCAAAACCAACCGAGAATCCGGCGCAGATAAGCGTCAGGCCAAAGAGCGTGACGGTATTGGTATGAGCAAGGCTTAACGTCACGCCAGCCGTCAAAAACAGCCCCTGTGAGACGAGCATTAAGGTTCGCGGCTTAAATAACCCAAGCGCAAAAGGGGTAGAAAAAGAGACGACCATGCTGACGCCTGCGGTGAGCGCCATGGTAATGGCATAGTCGCCACGGCTAAATCCCATCACCTCCATCAGCAGCACTGGAGAGGCATTGACGAAGGTCAGGATCACCGACACGCTAAGGGTGGTGATCGCCAGTCGACTGACGAAAAAACGGTTAACCAGCGACTCGGCGGCGGGCGACGATCGTGATAAATCGCGTGGAGCCAGCCTTGCCGGGCGCGTCTCGCGCAGGATAAACAGTGATAACAGGCCCACAATAATGCCCATCGCGGACATCGTATAGAACAGACTTTGCCAGGGGAAACGAAGCATAATCAAATGCCCCATCACCGGGGCGAGTACCGGCACAATACAGGTAATCCCATTCAATAATGACAGCACTTTCGCCCGACGATGCTCGTCGAGCGTGTCGCGCAGAATGGCGAACGCCACCACATAGCAGCCGCCTGCTCCTACCCCCTGAAGAAAACGCCCACTCAGAAATAGCGAGCCTTCCGACGCCCGTGAACAAAGCAGTGAGGCTATCATAAAGACGAGCGCGCCGACGATCGCGACCGGCTTGCGGCCTGACTGGTCGGCTATCTTCCCGGCAAACAGCATGGCCGTCGCCATTCCGGCCAGGTAAACGGAGAAGGCGATATGCAACTGCGCCTCGCTGGCGTTCAGATCGGCGGCTATACGCGGTAAACCGACCAGATACATATCAATACCGGCAGGATAGAGTAAAACCAGGGCAAAACTACACAGTAGAAAACGTTTCATAGCGGCCTCACGAAAAGTGTGGCGCTAAGAATACGGGGCGACGTTGCGCGAGACGAGTTGCCATTTGGACAACAGTGATTTCCTCATGGGAAATTATTGTTGCCGGATAGCGGCGTAAACGCCTTATCCGGCCTACGGGTTCTGTAGGCCCGGTAAGCATCGTGCCACCGGGCAACACAACGTTATTTGCCGATACAGAAGCTGGAGAAAATCCGTCCCAGCAGGTCGTCGGAGGTAAACTCGCCGGTAATCTCGCTTAAGCTTTGCTGCGCCAGGCGCAATTCTTCCGCCAGCAGTTCCCCCGCCCACGCGCCTAATAGCTGTGCTTTGCCCTGCTCAAGATGTTCAGCGGCTTCCGCCAGCGCCTGCAGGTGACGGCGGCGGGCCAGGAAGCCGCCTTCCATATTGGTATCAAAACCCATGCTCTGCTTGAGGTGGTTACGCAGCACGTCGACGCCTTCGCCGGTACGCGCCGAGAGGCGAACCAGTGAGTGACCATTTACTTCACTAATACCCAGCGTTTCGCCGGTGATATCCGCCTTGTTACGTACCACGGTAATCGGTAGATTTTTGGGCAGACGGGCGATAAAGTCCGGCCAGATGTCGGCAGGGTCAACGGCGTCCGTCGTGGTGCCATCCACCATAAACAGCACGCGATCGGCCTGTTCAATCTCCTGCCAGGCACGTTCGATGCCGATACGCTCAACTTCGTCGCTGGCGTCGCGCAGTCCGGCGGTATCGATGATATGCAGCGGCATCCCGTCGATGTGAATATGCTCGCGCAACACGTCGCGCGTGGTACCGGCGATATCGGTGACAATGGCCGCTTCACGGCCTGCCAGCGCATTCAGCAGGCTGGATTTCCCGGCATTCGGGCGTCCGGCAATCACTACCTTCATCCCTTCGCGCAGCAGGCTGCCCTGGCGCGCTTCGGTGCGCACGGCGTCAAGATCGGCGATGACGCCATTGAGCTGCGCTTCGATTTTGCCGTCAGAGAGAAAGTCGATCTCCTCATCCGGAAAATCAATAGCCGCTTCGACGTAGATTCGCAGGTGAGTAAGTGCTTCCACAAGGTGGTTAACGCGGGCGGAAAATGCCCCCTGTAACGAGTTTAGCGCCGAACGCGCCGCCTGTTCGGAACTGGCATCGATCAGGTCGGCAATGGCTTCTGCCTGGGCTAAATCGAGCTTATCGTTGAGGAACGCTCGCTCGGAGAACTCGCCCGGTCGGGCAATGCGCACGCCTGGAAGCGTCAGGATACGTTTTAACAGCAGGTCCAGGATCACCGGACCGCCGTGCCCTTGTAGCTCCAGCACATCTTCACCGGTGAAGGAGTTTGGGCCGGGGAACCACAGCGCAATACCCTGATCCAGCGCGCTGCCGTCAACGTCTTTAAACGGCAGGTAGTCGGCATAGCGCGGCTTCGGCAGCTTGCCCAGCACCTCTTGCGCAACGTCGCGCGCCTTCAGACCAGAGATACGCAGGATACCCACGCCACCGCGTCCCGGTGGGGTTGCCTGGGCGACGATAGTGTCGTTATGGCTCATGGTTAGTCTCAACTTTGTTGCAATAAAAAAAGGCGGTCATATGACCGCCTTTTGATTGTAGGCCTGATAAGCGTTAGCGCCATCAGGCTGACCGGCGCGCCTTGCCGGATGGCGGCTTCGCCTTATCCGGCCTACACCGAATCAGGATTTTTTCTTCTCGCGGCTATGCAGGCCACGCTTCTCCAGACCACGGTAAATCAGCTGCTGCTGAATGATGGTGACCAGGTTGCTGACGATATAGTACAGCACCAGACCTGACGGGAACCACAGGAAGAACACCGTAAAGATGACCGGCATAAAGGTCATGATCTTCTGCTGCATCGGGTCGGTCACGGTGGTCGGCGACATCTTCTGAATGAAGAACATCGTTACGCCCATCAGGATCGGCAGAATGTAGTACGGGTCCTGTGCGGACAGGTCATGAATCCACAGCGCGAACGGCGCATGACGCAGTTCAATGGAACCCATCAGCATGTAGTACAACGCCAGGAAGATAGGCATCTGGATGATCAGCGGGAAGCAGCCGCCCAGTGGGTTAACCTTCTCCGCTTTGTACAGGGCCATCATCTCCTGGCTTTGGCGCTGTTTATCATCGCCAAGACGTTCGCGCATCGCCTGAATTTTCGGCTGCAGCATACGCATCTTCGCCATTGATGTGTACTGCGCTTTGGTCAGCGGGTACATGATACCGCGAACGATAAAGGTAATGATGATAATGGAGAAGCCCCAGTTGCCCACAAAGCTGTGGATCCACTTCAGCAACTTGAACAGTGGCTGAGAGATGAACCACAACCAGCCGTAGTCCACGGTCAAATCCAGGTGCGGTGCAACAGCCGCCATTTTATCCTGAATTTCCGGGCCGACCCACAGGGTGCTGGTCATCGCGCCAGTCTGGCCTGGCTGTACCAGTACCGGCTGCGCTTTATAGCCGATAGCGACAATGCCGTTACCCAGATTGGCGGTGTAGAAATTGTTGGTGCCGTCGTTACGCGGAATCCATGCGGTAGCGAAATACTGCTGCAACATTGCCACCCAACCGCCTTTGGAGCTGACGTTGAGGTTTTCGTTATCGGCAATAGTGTCGAATTTGTATTTCTCATACTTCTCATCCGGCGTGGAGTACGCTGCGCCGCGGAACGTATGCAGCGCAAAGTTGCTGCTGCCGGTGTCGCGATGAGGAGGCAGGTTGACGGATTGTTTTAACTGACCAAAGGTGGAAACTTCCAGCGGTTTTTCGCCGATGTTCTGCACGCTATAGTTCACGTTAACCGCATAATCGCCACGCTTAAAGACAAACGTTTTGGTAAACGTGTTGCCTGCGGCGTCAGTATAAGTCATCGGAACCTGCAGTTCGTTCTGACCGTCGGCCAGTACAAACGCCTCTTTCTCGACGTTGTACAGCGGACGCGGGCCGTTCGCCGGGTTATCCGGGCCGTCGCGGCCTGTCAGGCCGCTTTGCGCCTGATAGATAAACTGCGGGGTGGTTTCCAGCAGCTGGAACGGTTCGTTGGAACCCAGTTCTTTCGGGTAAGCCGGGAGCAAGGCCTGCTCGACATCACCACCACGGGTGTTGATAGTCAAATCAAGCACATCGGTTTTCACCGTAATCATTTTCCCCTGGCCACTGGCTGGTACGCCCTGGTCGGCGGCGCTACCCGCTGCGGTGGTCGTTGTCTGCGTGGTCTGTTGAGTCTGAGGTTGCGGATTTTTATCCTGCTCCCAGGCTTGCCAGATCATGAAAGACACGAACAGCAAAGCGATGACTAAAAGATTGCGTTGCGAATCCATCGTTAGTGTTCTCTGGTATCAAATGGTCCGGGCGGGACGGGATCGTCACCACCAGGGTGTAAAGGGTGGCATTTTAATACGCGTTTCACCGTCAACCAACTGCCTTTTATCACTCCAAACCTGCGCAATGCCTCAATTCCGTAGCTTGAGCACGTTGGCGTGAAACGACAATGCGGCCCAAGCAGCGGACTGATCAGGCGTTGATAGACCCGAATAAGGGCTATCAGGACCCGCGAGCCAGGCGACAGTGGCGGCGCCATAATTTTTCCAACGCTTCCGAGAGAGCACGGTTATCGAGGTCGGCAACCCCTTTTTTCGCCACCACCACGAAATCCATTGCAGGAAGTTCATGCTGGCGCAGACGGAAGCTTTCACGCGTCAGACGTTTAATCCGGTTGCGTTCATGCGCACGTCGAACGTTTTTCTTGGCGACGGTAAGACCGATACGGGGATGCCCCAGCGAATTCAGGCGGCCGAGGATGGTGATTTGCGGCGTGCCAGCCCGTTGAGGTTGCTGGAAGACGAATGTGAAATGAGCGGGAGTTAACAAACGTAACTCCCTGGGAAATGCGAGCTTAACCACTCAGGGGTTAGCTTTATTACTTGGAAACGGTCAGACGAGCGCGGCCTTTAGCACGACGACGTGCCAGAACCTGACGACCATTTTTAGTAGCCATACGAGCACGGAAGCCGTGAGAACGGTTGCGCTTCAGTACAGACGGTTGAAAAGTGCGTTTCATGGCGATTTCTACCTAAACTTGAATAAATTCACTGACTTTTGCGTATACCCGAACAAACTTTGAACGACTTACGCCACAGTGTGGGTGATTAAAGAGGCCGGATTGTAATAATTGTACACTCCGGAGTCAATTCTCTTTCCTTATTTTCCCGCGATTTTCCACGCCTTTTTGTGCGGAAAATAAGCAGCGTTGACGCCATATGACGGGCATTGCGCGACGGGTGGAGAATTATACGGACTGCCAGGTAAAGCGCAAGGATCGCCCTGGATCTTTATGCGATCTTTTAGGCGTCTGCTCACCTTTACCTATTAATTTTTTCAATATGCGCGCGAAAGCGTACAGGAGTTCCCCAGGATCGATTACACTTATCTTTTCCTGGAAAGTCCTGTGGATAAATCGGGAAGAATCTGTGAGAAACAGAAGATCTCTTGCTCAGTTTAGGCTATGATCCGCGGTCCTGATCGTTTCAAACGATCCTGGTCAGGCATGAACACGAAATCTTTCAGACTGCGTGAAGTCGCGATCGTTTGAAAGATCCGTGAAAACCGCAGACAGCGGTTCGTGCGTCACCCTTCATGCAGGGTCTTATCGACGTGCGCCAACAATCATTAATGTATCAGCCTTTGTCATTTATCGACTTTTGTTCGAGTGGAGTCCGCCGTGTCACTTTCGCTTTGGCAGCAGTGTCTTGCCCGATTGCAGGATGAGTTACCAGCCACAGAATTCAGTATGTGGATACGCCCGTTGCAGGCGGAACTGAGCGATAACACGCTGGCTTTGTATGCGCCAAACCGTTTTGTGCTCGATTGGGTAAGAGATAAGTACCTCAACAATATCAATGGATTACTCAACACATTCTGCGGCGCGGATGCCCCACAACTGCGTTTTGAAGTGGGAACAAAGCCCGTTACGCAAACGCTAAAAACGCCTGTGCATAACGTTGTCGCGCCTGCGCAGACAACGACGGCGCAGCCGCAGCGCGTAGCGCCTGCGGCCCGTTCGGGCTGGGACAACGTACCAGCGCCGGCGGAGCCGACCTACCGCTCCAACGTCAATGTTAAACATACATTTGATAACTTCGTCGAAGGTAAATCCAACCAACTGGCGCGCGCGGCGGCACGTCAGGTGGCGGATAATCCTGGCGGCGCCTATAACCCGTTATTCCTCTATGGCGGCACCGGTCTGGGTAAAACTCACCTGCTGCACGCGGTGGGTAACGGCATTATGGCGCGCAAACCCAATGCGAAAGTCGTGTATATGCACTCCGAGCGCTTTGTGCAGGACATGGTAAAAGCCCTGCAAAATAACGCCATCGAAGAGTTTAAACGCTACTACCGCTCCGTTGACGCATTGCTGATCGACGATATTCAATTCTTCGCCAATAAAGAACGATCCCAGGAAGAGTTTTTCCATACCTTTAACGCTCTGCTGGAAGGCAATCAGCAGATCATTTTGACGTCGGATCGCTATCCGAAAGAGATCAACGGCGTTGAGGATCGTCTCAAGTCCCGCTTTGGTTGGGGGCTAACAGTGGCGATCGAACCGCCAGAACTGGAAACCCGCGTGGCGATCCTGATGAAAAAAGCGGACGAAAATGATATTCGTCTGCCAGGCGAGGTAGCGTTCTTTATCGCCAAGCGTCTACGCTCTAACGTACGTGAACTGGAAGGCGCGCTGAACCGGGTAATCGCCAATGCCAACTTTACCGGCCGGGCGATTACTATCGACTTTGTGCGCGAAGCGCTGCGCGATTTACTGGCGTTGCAGGAAAAACTGGTCACCATCGACAATATTCAGAAGACGGTGGCGGAGTATTACAAAATCAAAATTGCGGATCTGCTTTCTAAGCGTCGATCTCGCTCGGTAGCACGTCCGCGCCAGATGGCTATGGCGCTGGCAAAAGAGCTCACCAACCACAGTCTGCCGGAAATCGGCGATGCGTTTGGCGGGCGCGACCACACTACCGTACTTCATGCCTGTCGTAAAATTGAGCAACTGCGTGAAGAAAGCCACGATATCAAAGAAGATTTTTCGAATTTAATCAGAACACTATCGTCGTGATCCTATGAAATTTACCGTTGAACGTGAACATTTATTAAAACCGCTTCAGCAGGTCAGCGGCCCGCTGGGCGGTCGTCCTACGCTGCCGATTCTCGGTAACCTGCTCCTCCAGGTAGCGGACGGTACGCTTTCTCTGACCGGCACCGATCTTGAAATGGAGATGGTCGCGCGCGTTACGCTTTCTCAGCCGCATGAGCCAGGCGCCACTACCGTGCCGGCGCGGAAATTCTTTGATATCTGCCGCGGCCTGCCGGAGGGCGCGGAGATTGCCGTTCAGTTGGAAGGCGATCGGATGCTGGTGCGTTCTGGCCGTAGCCGCTTCTCGCTGTCTACACTGCCTGCCGCCGATTTCCCGAATCTTGACGACTGGCAAAGCGAAGTTGAATTTACGCTGCCGCAGGCCACGATGAAGCGCCTGATTGAAGCGACCCAGTTTTCGATGGCCCATCAGGATGTGCGCTACTACTTAAACGGTATGCTGTTTGAAACGGAAGGTAGCGAACTGCGCACTGTCGCGACCGACGGCCACCGTCTGGCGGTGTGCTCAATGCCGCTGGAAGCGTCTTTACCCAGCCACTCGGTGATTGTGCCGCGTAAAGGCGTGATTGAACTGATGCGTATGCTCGACGGCGGCGAAAACCCGCTGCGCGTGCAGATTGGCAGTAATAATATCCGCGCGCACGTCGGCGACTTTATCTTTACCTCGAAGCTGGTGGATGGTCGCTTCCCGGATTACCGTCGCGTTCTGCCGAAGAATCCGGATAAACATCTGGAAGCGGGCTGCGATATCCTCAAGCAGGCGTTTGCCCGCGCGGCAATCCTCTCGAATGAGAAATTCCGCGGCGTGCGTCTGTACGTCAGTGAGAATCAGCTCAAAATCACCGCCAATAACCCGGAGCAGGAAGAAGCGGAAGAGATTCTGGACGTGAGCTACGGCGGGACGGAGATGGAAATCGGCTTTAACGTCAGTTACGTGCTGGACGTGCTCAATGCGCTGAAGTGCGAAACCGTGCGCATTATGCTGACGGATTCCGTATCCAGCGTACAGATTGAGGATGCGGCGTCACAGTCGGCTGCCTATGTTGTTATGCCAATGCGCTTGTAAAGAATATCGGGCTATCTTACTTGTTATTCTGGCTCCGGGCAGTGCTCGCACAAAATACGAAGTATTTTGGACGTCTTATGGACGGCCCGAAGGGCGAGCGCAGCGAGCAATCCTCACGTACTCCAGTACGCTCCGGTTGCTGTGCGCTGGCCGTAACCAGACTAACTGCGCCGATAACGCCCTGGTTATGAGTTGATATGTCGCTATCCAGACTGCTAATCAAAGACTTCCGCAACATAGAAAATGCGGATCTCGCTTTATCCCCCGGCTTTAACTTCCTGGTTGGCGCCAACGGCAGCGGCAAAACCAGCGTGCTGGAAGCTATCTATACGCTTGGCCACGGTCGGGCGTTTCGCAGTTTGCAGCCTGGCCGCGTGATTCGTCATGAGCAGGAAGCGTTTGTTCTCCACGGGCGATTACAGGGCGAAGAGCGTGAGACGTCGATTGGCTTAACTAAAGATAAGCAGGGCGACAGCAAAGTCCGTATCGATGGTACCGACGGTCACAAGATCGCGGAGCTGGCGCATTTAATGCCGATGCAGTTGATTACGCCGGAGGGGTTTACTTTACTCAACGGCGGCCCCAAATACAGAAGAGCGTTCCTTGACTGGGGATGCTTTCACAACGAAGCCGGATTCTTCACCGCCTGGAGCAACCTGAAACGATTGCTGAAACAGCGTAATGCTGCGCTGCGCCAGGTGAGTCGTTATGAGCAATTGCGCCCGTGGGATAAGGAGCTGATTCCGCTGGCGGAACAAATTAGTACCTGGCGGGCGGAGTACAGTAGCGCTATCGCACAGGACATGGCGGATACCTGTCAGCAGTTTTTACCTGAATTTTCCCTGACGTTCTCTTTCCAGCGCGGCTGGGAGAAAGAGACAGACTATGCGGACGTGCTGGAGCGAAGCTTTGAGCGTGACCGTATGTTGACCTACACCGCGCACGGGCCGCATAAAGCGGACTTTCGCATTCGCGCTGACGGCGCGCCGGTGGAAGATACCCTGTCGCGCGGGCAGCTAAAGTTATTGATGTGCGCCTTACGTCTGGCGCAGGGCGAGTTCCTCACCCGCGAAAGCGGGCGGCGCTGCCTGTACCTGATAGATGATTTTGCCTCTGAACTTGACGATGCGCGTCGCGGACTGCTGGCCAGCCGCTTAAAAGCCACGCAATCGCAGGTCTTTGTCAGCGCAATTAGCGCTGAACACGTTATAGACATGTCGGATGAAAATTCGAAGATGTTTACCGTGGAAAAGGGTAAAATAACGGATTAACCCAAGATTAAATGAGCGAGAAACGTTGATGTCGAATTCTTATGACTCCTCCAGTATCAAAGTCCTGAAAGGGCTGGATGCGGTGCGTAAGCGCCCGGGTATGTATATCGGCGACACGGATGACGGCACCGGTCTGCACCACATGGTATTCGAGGTGGTAGATAACGCTATCGACGAAGCGCTCGCAGGTCACTGTAAAGATATCGTCGTGACTATTCACGCCGATAACTCCGTGTCCGTAACGGATGATGGCCGTGGCATTCCGACCGGGATTCACCCGGAAGAAGGCGTCTCGGCGGCGGAAGTGATCATGACCGTTCTGCACGCGGGCGGTAAATTTGACGATAACTCCTATAAAGTCTCCGGCGGTCTGCACGGCGTGGGCGTCTCGGTAGTCAACGCTCTGTCGCAAAAACTGGAACTGGTTATCCAGCGAGATGGCAAAATTCACCGTCAGATCTACGAGCACGGCGTGCCGCAGGCACCCCTGGCCGTCACTGGCGATACCGATAAAACCGGCACGATGGTACGTTTCTGGCCGAGCCACGAAACCTTCACCAACGTCACTGAATTTGAATATGAGATCCTGGCGAAACGCCTGCGTGAACTGTCATTCCTGAACTCAGGCGTCTCCATCCGCCTGCGCGACAAGCGCGATGGCAAAGAAGATCATTTCCACTACGAAGGCGGCATCAAGGCGTTTGTTGAATATCTGAACAAGAATAAAACGCCGATCCACCCGAATATCTTCTACTTCTCCACCGAAAAAGACGGTATCGGCGTGGAAGTAGCGCTGCAGTGGAACGATGGTTTCCAGGAAAATATCTACTGCTTTACCAACAACATTCCGCAGCGCGACGGCGGTACTCACCTGGCAGGCTTCCGTGCGGCGATGACCCGCACGCTGAACGCCTACATGGACAAAGAAGGCTACAGCAAAAAAGCTAAAGTCAGCGCCACCGGCGATGATGCCCGTGAAGGTCTGATTGCGGTGGTTTCCGTAAAAGTGCCGGACCCGAAATTCTCCTCACAGACCAAAGATAAGCTGGTCTCTTCCGAGGTGAAATCGGCGGTAGAACAGCAGATGAACGAATTGCTGAGCGAATACCTGCTGGAAAACCCATCTGACGCGAAAATTGTCGTCGGCAAAATTATCGATGCCGCGCGTGCGCGTGAAGCGGCGCGTCGCGCCCGTGAAATGACCCGTCGTAAAGGCGCGCTCGATTTAGCCGGTCTGCCGGGCAAACTGGCGGACTGCCAGGAACGCGACCCGGCGCTGTCCGAACTGTACCTGGTGGAAGGGGACTCCGCGGGCGGCTCTGCGAAGCAGGGGCGTAACCGCAAGAACCAGGCGATTCTGCCGCTGAAGGGTAAAATCCTTAACGTCGAGAAAGCGCGCTTCGACAAGATGCTCTCCTCTCAGGAAGTGGCGACGCTGATTACCGCGCTGGGCTGCGGTATCGGTCGTGACGAGTACAACCCGGACAAGCTGCGCTATCACAGCATCATCATCATGACCGATGCGGACGTCGACGGCTCGCACATCCGTACGCTGCTGTTGACCTTCTTCTATCGTCAGATGCCGGAAATCGTTGAACGCGGCCACGTCTACATTGCGCAGCCGCCGCTGTACAAAGTGAAGAAAGGCAAGCAGGAACAGTACATTAAAGACGACGAAGCGATGGATCAGTACCAGATTTCCATCGCGCTTGACGGTGCGACTCTGCACGCGAACGCTCATGCGCCGGCGCTATCCGGCGAAGCGTTAGAAAAACTGGTCTCTGAATATAACGCCACGCAGAAAATGATTGGTCGTATGGAGCGTCGCTTCCCGAAAGCGCTGCTCAAAGAGCTGGTGTATCAGCCAACTCTGACCGAAGCCGATCTTTCTGATGAGCAGACTGTAACGCGCTGGGTGAATGCGCTGATTACCGAGCTGAACGAGAAAGAGCAGCACGGCAGCCAGTGGAAGTTCGATGTTCATACTAATACGGAACAGAATCTGTTCGAGCCGATCGTTCGCGTGCGTACGCATGGCGTGGATACCGACTATCCGTTGGATCACGAGTTTGTGACCGGCGCGGAATATCGTCGTATCTGCACGCTGGGCGAGAAGCTGCGCGGTCTGATTGAAGAGGATGCGTTTATTGAACGCGGCGAGCGTCGCCAGCCGGTAACCAGCTTCGAGCAGGCGCTGGAGTGGCTGGTGAAAGAATCACGTCGCGGTCTGGCTATCCAGCGTTATAAAGGTCTGGGTGAAATGAACCCGGATCAGCTGTGGGAAACCACCATGGACCCGGAAAGCCGCCGTATGCTGCGTGTGACCGTCAAAGATGCGATTGCTGCCGACCAGCTGTTCACCACGCTGATGGGTGATGCCGTTGAGCCGCGTCGTGCCTTTATCGAAGAGAACGCCCTGAAAGCGGCGAATATCGATATTTAACCTACCTTAATCCCCGGCCTACCGCTGGTTGGCCGGGGCATCATGATGTTCATCGACATAGCTGAATAAAAAATCTCTAAAGCGCTGCGTGGCGGGCGTTTGTGCGCGCTACGCATGAAAATAAAGGTTCATATTGCGCCGCAGCGGCGGCGTGAGCGAACAGGTCGCTAATTGGTAGCTTTTGGCGTAATGGCGGGAAAAGGTTCCGGCGATCACCACGCCTTCACACTGCGCCGCCAGCGACATGGCGGTCGCCATATGCTCCACCGTCATTTTGGGCTTAATGCGCACGCCAGCGGTCGCGGAGATCATCGGAATGGATTCGTTGCCGACGGCAATCAGCTCTTCGCTTTGAATCTCTTCCCAGCGAACCGTTTTTTTATGCAGCCGATAGTCCGGATGGCAGTACAGGGCGATTTCCGTTGTGAACAGCGTTTGTTTGTCGATTTCCGGTTCCAGCGGCCGCTCCGGGCCGATACCAAAATCGGCTTCTCCCAACATAATGCTTTTTTGTAATTGCGACATGGGCTTATCAATAAGCTGTACGTGGGTATGCGGATGCTGCCGCTTAAAGGCATGGATGATTTGCGGCAGAAAAGCACAGGCGATCAGCGGCGCGCCAACAACCCGCACCAGGGATTTTTTGATCTCTTTCAGGTCGCGGGCATAATTTTCGGCCCGTTGAAACTCTTCAACCACCCGCATAGCGGCGGGTAAAAACTTTTCGCCGTCGGGCGATAGCTTCACCACGCGCGAAGTGCGGTCGAAAAGGGAAACCTCCATCTGGCTTTCCATTTCGTTGATTAAACCGCTAACGGCGCCCTGCGTGATGCACAGATATTTGCTGGCGGCGGTAAAACTACGCAAATCCGCGACGGCCAGAAACGCGCGAAATTGCCGGATAGTTAAATTCATTTGCCACCTGTGTTACCCCTTTACTGAGAGGATTTTATCTCAGTTTGGATAAGGTCGCGTTGATACGACTCGCAAATACAGGGTGTCTGCCTGCGGCGCAGGCAGACAGTTGGCTTATTTTACGGTGATGGTTGGTGATTTTTTCATGGTTTCTTCGGTCAGTTCCTGGCCGATGCCGGGAAGCTCCGGGACTTCGTACATGCCGTTCTTCGGCAGGTAGTTGTATTTACAGGTCTGTGTATTCGGCTCCAGCAGCGCATACCGGTGCAGTTCGTGGATGACGAAGTTAGGGATTGCGGTTTCCATATGCAGCGCCACCGCCGTGGAAATCGGCCCGCCGCAAACGTGGATTTGCACCGTTTTGTCGTAAACGTGCGCCATATCGCAGATTTTCTTCACTTCGGTGATGCCGCCGCAGGTGCAGATATCAGGCTGGATCACGCTCAGGCTGCCGTTTTCCAGGAAAGGACGGTATCCCCAGCGCCAGTAAATACGTTCGCCAGCCGCCAGCGGAATATTAACTTTATCAGCCACTTGTTTCATTTGTCCGGGGTTTAACGGCATGACCGGCTCTTCGTAGTAGAAAATACCCAGTTCTTCTATCATGCGGCCAAACTGAATTGCCGATGTAGTATCCGTAAAGGCATGCATTTCGGCGATGATATCCACGTCCGGGCCGACCGCATCACGAATGGCGGCCATACGGTCGTAGCCCAGGCGCAGGATTTTGTCGGTGAGCGGCCCGTTGAGGTTTTGCTGGTTCCAGTTGCCGTGGCGATCCATTGCGACGGTATCCACTTTTATCGCGTCATAGCCTTCGCTGACGGCGGTCAGTGCCGCCTGCGCATACTGTTCCGGCTCGGTCAGCATATCTTTATCGCTGCCGTCCCCCCAGCCAAACTGTAGCTGGCTGGCATAGGTTCTGATTTTCTCGCGGCTTTTACCACCGAGCATCTTATACAGCGGTACGCCCCACGCTTTACCTTTGATATCCCACAGCGCGATATCAATACCGCTCATCGCAGCGGAAAAGATGCCGCCGCCGCCCTGCCCCCAGAAGGTTTTTTTGAGCATCTTTTCCCAGATAGCTTCGTTATTCATCGGGTCCATGCCGATGATAATGGCGGCTAAATCTTTCGCCATGCCGATGCCCGCGGAGGCACCGACGCCGTAAGCCAGCCCGACTTCGCCAAAACCGGTAATGCCCTCGTCGGTATTAATTTTTACCACCACCGGACGCCATTTGCTGGTGGCGGACGCAAAATCGTTCGCCACATCAATAATATCAACGCTGGTAATTTTCATCATTTACTCCTCGTAATTAATATTTTTTAATCGTTAAGATTAATGCCGATACCACGGCGATAGCGCTGATAAAAACCAGGCATAGTAAGCCGCCGGTATAAGTTCCAGTGATAGAAATAAATAAGCCGATAAATACGGGAGATAATGAAGAGAGTCCATTGGCGACGCCGTTCATTACGCCGCTGGCGGCGGAAATAGATTTTCCGGGTATCATTCCCTGTAATAACGTCCAGGCAACGGGCGTACCCATCGTACAGAAAGCAACAGCAAAGGAGAGGAGTACCGCTGACATATATTTATGTTCGGTTATGGTACCGAAATAGATACTGACGCCAGCGAAAAACATTAATACCATTAATATGGGGGCGCTGCGTCCTATTTTATCGACGAAGATCCCCGCAGCGGCTTTAGAAAATATTGACAGGACAAAGGGAAGCGACGCCAGCCAGCCCATTTCCGCCCAGCTAAATCCTCTGGCTGATTTAAGATAGGTCGGCAGCCAGGTAATCATCCCCCAGTACAGGCATTGCAGGCACAGGTACCACAGCACCAGCAACCAGTAGCAATAGTTGGTGATCACCGGTTTGACCCGCAACATAAAACTTTCGCTGTTGCCTGCGCTTTCCGTTTCCTGTCCGGCTTTGATATAAGCCAGTTCCTGTTCGCTGATACTTTTATGTTGTTCTGGTTTATCAGCAACATATCGCCAGAGTAGCCAGAGTGGGATTAACCCGAGAGCGGCGCATAAAAAGAAGTTGGAACGCCAGCCGTGGGTGCCTATCCACCAGGTGAAAAAAGGCATCGCAATGGCGGGTGCCACCGACTGGCCGACGATCCACGCCGCGTTTGCTCTGCCGCGCTCCTGCTTCGGGAACCAGTTTTTAATAAATACGCTTTGCAGTGGATAATAAAATCCCTCTCCGATGCCCAGTAATATACGGCAAATAATAATTAGAGCGAATGATGTTGCTACGCCGCCAACCATTAAAGCGATAGTCCAGATCAGAATACAAAGCATCATTGCTTTTCTGGGGCCGAGATAATCGCCAAGCGGTGATAATACAACGTTAGCGATACCATAAGCGGCCAGAAAGACGGTCATCATCATGCCGATTTGCAATGGCATACCTTCAATACCCATATAGGCTAAGAAGGGTTCATTCGCGGCTAATACCGAAACATTAACGCGATCGAGATAAGCAATAAATATTCCAATAAACAGACAGGCAACGATTAAAAATCTTTTCCTGGTTGGGGGGGCGGTAAGGGCCATCGACATTAGCGATCTCCTTCTCATCGGATAAGGTTATTTTAAAATATAAGTTTTTGTTGATTTTTACTGATTAAGAACCAATCCCATTAGGCTCTAAGTGATGATGTCCAAAGTAGCAATACACATTCTTTTAGAAAAACGGTATTTTCTGTTTGATTAATGAGGTTATCTAATACATCAGGAGGGAGAATACGGCCTGAAAAGGGGAATCCCGTTTGTGAATCTTATCCCCCTTTCTCTCGGATTCTTTACTGTTTTTTGAGCGGAATCGCGTTAGCATGAGTCAGGACTCATTTAATGCGGGGATTTCATGGCTATTAAACTCATTGCTATCGACATGGATGGCACCCTTCTGCTGCCCGATCACACCATTTCTCCGGCGGTTAAAAACGCGATTGCCGCTGCGCGTGAAAAAGGGGTAAATGTGGTGCTGACCACAGGCCGTCCGTATGCGGGTGTGCACAGTTACCTGAAAGAACTTCACATGGAACAGCCCGGCGATTATTGCATCACCTATAACGGGGCGCTGGTGCAGAAAGCAGGGGACGGCAGTACGGTTGCGCAAACGGCGCTCAGCTATGATGACTACCGTTACCTGGAAAAACTGTCCCGTGAGGTGGGTTCTCACTTCCACGCATTAGACCGAAATACGCTTTATACCGCTAACCGCGATATCAGCTACTACACGGTGCATGAGTCGTATGTGGCGACCATTCCGCTGGTATTTTGTGAAGCGGAGAAGATGGACCCGAACACCCAGTTCCTGAAAGTTATGATGATCGATGAGCCTGCCGTTCTCGACCGGGCGATTGCGCGTATACCGGCAGAGGTGAAGGAAAAGTATACCGTGCTGAAAAGTGCGCCGTACTTCCTTGAAATCCTCGATAAACGGGTTAATAAAGGCACCGGCGTAAAATCACTGGCCGAGGCGCTGGGTATTAAGCCAGAGGAGGTGATGGCGATTGGCGATCAGGAAAACGACATTGCGATGATCGAATACGCCGGTATGGGCGTGGCAATGGACAACGCCATTCCGTCGGTCAAAGAGGTGGCTAACTTTGTGACTAAATCGAACCTTGAAGATGGTGTTGCCTGGGCGATTGAACAACATGTTCTGTCCTGATTCACTCCGGCCCGATCGCCGTCGGGCCGATAGTTCCACCCATGAAGCTAATGTGTTGCAACAAAGACGTTGTAGAAAATAGTTTTTTATTTCAAAAGATTAATTCGCACAGAAATCCCGCCCACCAGGCGACGATTACTATATTCTCCCTCCTCCTTTCGATCCGGCGGCGCTTCTCGCCAGAATAAACGCTTCATCATTATGAAAAAACGCTCCCTTTTGCTGTTGGCGCTGCCCGCTATGGCTTTTTCTACCTGGGCGGCTACCAGCCCCCCGGCGAACCTGTCGCCTGTTTATAGCTATCAGGATGACGTCCCATCTGCTGCCACACCGCCAGTCGCGACAACGCCGGTGGCAAAGCCTGCCAGTACATCAGTGTTGCCTTTTCTGGGTGATGACGCCCGAAAGCGTGGCTATGAGCTTCCCGAGCCATTTGGCCTCAATATTAACTACATGAATATTGGGCAGAATATTAACGTTGATAGCATCAACTTTAATGGCCTGGCTTTAGGTCCCAACGGGGGAATTCCATTAGATAACGCATTTAAAATTAACGTCGGTCATACCCGTGAAAAGAGCAAGACCGAAACGGTCAAGCTGGATGCCTGGCTGCTGCCATTTATGAATGTGTACGGCCTGGTGGGCTATACCGATGGTCATTCCGTTTCGCAAATTGGTGTTGGGTTGATGACGAAAAATGGCCACGTTTTTCATCCCGCCGATCTGCAAAACCTCAAATTTAAACTCGACTTTAAAGGCACTACCTATGGCATCGGCACCACGCTGGTCGGCGGCGTAGGTAACTGGTTTACCGCTGTTGATGCTAACTACACCCAGACACAGTTCGATATTCTTGATGGCAGCATCGACGCCTTTACCGTCTCACCTCGCGTTGGTTACCGTTTTACCACCCCGGGTATAGATAAGATGCATCTGCCGTCGGGCAAGCTAAACGTCTGGGTCGGCAGCATGTATCAGGATGTGCAGCAGGAGTTTAAAGGCAGCCTCGACGACCTGACCATGCCGTCAGCGACGCTACAAAGGCTGGTGAGTATGGCTAACTATAACAATAACGGCCGCTTTGACGTCAAACAGCATCTACAATCACCGTGGAACATGCTGCTGGGCGCTCAGTATGAAATAACCCGCCATTTCAACGTTACCACCGAGTTTGGCTTTGCCGAGCGCAATAGCTTCTTTGTGGCCGGTGAGTACCGCTTTTGAATCGCTGCCATTACCGACTGTTGCTTTGCGTCGCCGGTGTGCTGTCCGGCGTGGCGCAGGCGTCGCTGCCCAGCCGCAGTCAGGTGGACGGCTGGCTACAACAAATGGGGGATAGCGATACTTACGATGCCGCCAAAGGCGTCAACTGGGGAGTAATGCCCGGGCCATTTTATACCCCTGAACTGGGGCTGGGCATCGGCACCGCTATCGTCGGTATGTATCGCCCCGATCCTGCCGATAAGGTTAGCCAGGTATCCACGCTGTCGCTGAGCAGCTATTTCAGCTCCACAGGCGCTTTTGGCGTAAGCCTGCAAAATTACGCTTTTTTCGCGCAAGATCGCTGGCGTTTCTTCCTCACTGGCGCATTGAGCGACACGCCCACTTACTATTGGGGACAGGGTTTTGCCGCTGGTGATAAAGACAGCCATAAGCAGGCCTATACTGCGCAGGTGCTGGATCTGCAACCCATGCTGTATCGTCGGCTTGTTAACAATATCTATCTTGGCGTTGGCTGGACGCTGGATGTACAGCACGCCGCGCAAATTGATGAGACCGATCCGCCCAAAATTCAAAGTACAGCGCAGGGCTGTTCTTCACTGAGTAACGGCGGTAGCGTTGAGATTAGCTGGGATGATCGTGATTTTATACCTAACCCACGCAAAGGGCAGTATGCCACCCTTCGCTATACCCACTTCGCACCGGACGTCGGTAGCG
Source organism: Salmonella sp. SAL04162 (assembly GCF_046551535.1). Taxonomy (NCBI): domain Bacteria; kingdom Pseudomonadati; phylum Pseudomonadota; class Gammaproteobacteria; order Enterobacterales; family Enterobacteriaceae; genus Salmonella; species Salmonella sp. SAL04162. The sequence continues at coordinate 12,399 of NZ_JBGDVX010000018.1, read as the reverse complement.
ATACGCGGTTTGATGAATACCAACTGCACTATAGTCGTTACCATGCCGTCAATGATAAAGACGTGCTGGCCTGGGAAGCTGACGGCGCCTTTACCCAAGGCGACGTGCCGTGGAATATGCTGCCGCTGCTGGGCAGTAACCATCGTATGCGCGGCTATTATGAAGGGCGCTATCGCGATAAAAATGCTATCAGCGGTCAGCTGGAATATCGCCATAAGCTGAGCTGGCGGCATGGCGTTGTCGGTTGGGTGGGCGCGGGCACCATGGGATCGTCTTTGCACCATCTGGATGACGGGCGATGGCTGCCTTCTGCGGGCGTGGGCTATCGCTTTGAGTTCAAGCCGCGCGTCAACGTGCGGCTGGATTACGGCGTGGGCAAAGCTAGCAGCGGTTTTTATTTTCAGGTAGGAGAAGCATTTTGAGGTCCGTCGTTCGGGTTATCTTTCTGGCGCTGCTGTTTCTGGCGGGGAGCGCCCGCGCCGCCTTACCACTGACGCTCTATCTGTCCACTCACCCAACGCCTGCTGCCAGTGAAGCCTGGCCGACGATGCCGCCGCAGCCGCTGCCAAAGGGGTTGCGGCCGTGTTGTGCTTTTGGTTACGACCTGCATGCCGAGCTGCTGGGACTGCCGGTTCCGTTCTATCAGTTAAATAACGTCGTGACGGTGGACTCGCTGGGGCATCATCAGTACAACGACCATCTGTACTCGGGCGTGGCAAACCTGATTGGCCTTAGCGGTGAGAATAACGGTATTGTGTATACCTTGCGTGGCGGATTCATCGACACCGCACATGTGCGGGATACCGCTGATATGACAGTGTATATCTTCAGCCAACTACTACCAAAGCTGGGGCAGGCTTTTACGCTGAATCTGGGCGAGGAGCTGGCCGAACGGCGTCTGGTTTTTACTGCTTTTACCCCTCCGGTCGATGCACGCGAGCGTTACACGCTGGCCGCCTGGCTGTCGGCGCATCTGGCGTTCCAGGTGGCGGAGTGGCACGAAATCGCCCAATGGTACGGTTTCGAGTCTGTTCGCGGATTTTCTGAGGGAGTATCGGCCTTTTCGCCGGAAGATCTCTATTCTAACCTCGCGGGTGCCCGTCTGGCGGCGTCTTTAATTGTCGGCGGCCAGACGAAAACGCAAGAGATGTACAACACGGCGATGGAAACCGCGCTGCGGCAAGCGCTGACGCAGCTGGCAGCGCAGCCGGCGCAGATCACCCGTTTTCAGTTTGATATGCTTGATGGCCGTTGGTGGAACAGCCAGCGGCGGGTACCGGAAAAATATCTGGTGCTGCATCGTAATTATCAGATGGGCGATGACCGCCTGCCGACCGCCATTCCTGGCGAGATAATGCCGCTATTGCCGCTGAGCTTGCCCCATTGCTGGCGCGGTATCCAGCTTAGCACGCTGGCGCAACTACAATTGTGGCCCAGCGAGGATATGGCGCAGCTACCGCCTCCCGCGCACTATTACAGCGAAAAAGATTTTGCCGCCCTGGCGGAGCAGGCACGGCTACAGGACGAAAAAACACAGAATCATTAAACAGGCAGTAGCCGTAGGCTATTTCCCTCTTATACCCTCGGCGTACTGTTTTATGTCCTGATAACTGGCGATGTGAAACGCGTCGTTTGGCGAGCCGGAAGCTATTATGGCGAAGGATGACCGGCTATCCATGCGTCGAGCGCCGTCACTCCCTGCGTCACGATAGTTTTAATATCTATATCGCTAAGCGGTTGCAATTCCAGCTCCCGACAGGCTTCGGTTGCCTGCGTCATCCCCAGGCTGGCGCAGCCGCTTTTTAATTTATGCGCCAGCCGCTTAATGTTAACGTCGTCATTCATGGCGCGCGCCGCCTCGATCTCCTCGACTAAAGGCAGCGCGCTGTCTTTGAATAACGCGACCCATTGCCGGAGCTTTTCCGGGCCGACAGACGCCATATCGCCGGCAAGCTGATGTTCATTCAGCATCGCCCGCGCATTGTGAGATTTGCCCTGTAAATAGTGCGCTATCATGCGGTAAAGCTCCTCGCGGGGAACGGGCTTTTGAATAATCCCGCAGAAAAGACCGGCGGTACGCTGACGAAGATTATCGTCTATCACATGCGCGCTAAAACCAATGCGTTTCATGGCGGGATACTGACTCATCAACTGCTGCGCCAGGGTTAAGCCGTCATAATCCGGTAAATCAAAATCCACCAGCGCCACATCAAAGGACTCGCCTTCAGCTAAAGAGCGTAGCGCGTCATTCGCGCTTTCAGCTACTGAGACCTTCACCCCTTTACCCGTGAGCATTTCAGCGGTAATACGCTGCGTCAGCATATTATCTTCAATCAGCAACAGGCGTAGTCCGTTAAGATTTATCGGTTCCCTGAACGCATTTTTGCTTGCGGGTTTGGGGTGGCGAACCGGCAGTTGTAAGCGAAAACAACTGCCAACATGAAGCGTACTGGTGACGGTTAGCGTCCCGCCCATCGCCTCTGCCAGGCTGGCGCTGATAGCCAGCCCCAGGCCCGTCCCGCCCCGGCGTCCTGTCGCCTGCACAAACGGTTTGAAAATAGCCGTCAGCTTCGCTTCAGGAATACCGCATCCGGTATCTTCAACCTCAATAAACCAGCTCTGATCGTCGCAAAACGTGCGCAGCACTATGCTGCCGCGATCGGTAAATTTCGCCGCATTACTTAAAAGATTAATCACAATTTGACGTATCCGGCGCGGATCGCCTTGTAGCGTGGAGGGGAGTTGCTCGCTAAAGTCGGCGATGAGCGCAACCTGCACGCGGCTGTGCATTAAATGCAGCGCGCTATTCAACAATTGTCGCGGTTCAAACGGTTCCTCGCTAATAGAAACGTTGGTGCCGCCTACTTCAATCGCCGAGTAATCAAGAATATCGTTAAGAATCGCCAGTAGCGATTCGCCTGAATCATTAATGGCCTGTAAATCGTCGTGGTAGTTTGCCATGAGCGGTTTATCGGCCAGCAATTGTACCGTACCGAGAATGCCGTAAAGCGGCGTGCGAATTTCATGGCTCATGGCGGCAAGGAACGTCGATTTCGCCTCGTTGGCCTTTTCCGCTTCGGCGCGCGCCTGCCGGTGTTCCAGCACCAGCGCATGAAGCTCCGCCGTTTGCGATCGCACCTGTTCCGCCAAATCCTCACGATGGCGGTTTAATTTGCGCACGTTGGCGCGAAACGCTTCCATCAGACGGCTGATGGTATCCAGTTCGCTGACGCCAGCCGCCTCCGGAAACGGTGAGTCAATATCGCCCTCCAGTAGCCGCTGTAAGGCCTGCGTTTGTTGCGCCAGCGGGCGGGATACGGAACGGTAAACCACTCGCCAAAGGATAAAACTTAATGAGCACAGCGCCAGGATACCTAAGATCACTAACCCTATTTGCCCACGCTGACTGGCGTGTGTAAGGCGCGCTAACCCAGCCTCGTTTCGTTTTTCGATGGCGTTCACCAACTGCGACACTTCCGTACTGAAGCGGGTAAACTGAAAGAGGTTATTGGCCATAAGCGTTTGAAGCTGGTCGCGGATGGCATTTTCCTTACGAAACAGGGTAACTAGTGTGGTGTACTGGTTTATTTTCTCCAGCGCGTCGGCGATTTGGGCGCGAACGGTAGGATCTTCTATACGCTGCTGGCGGCGGGATAAAATTTTAACCAACTGATTAAGTTTTTCATCGGTGTCCTCGGCATCGCTCAGCCCTTGCGCGTCTTTTAAGGTCACAATGAGCTGCTTAAACCGCAGGGCATTGACCCGCAACTCATTCATCTGATTCACATACTCAAGGTCGATATCAATTAGTCGGTCAAGCGCGCGTTCAGCCTGGTCCCCTTTACCGCTTTCGATAAGATCGTAAATACCGGCCTGGGTGGCGCCCGCAGATGTCGCGGCATTATTGGCCTGACCGTGAGCCTGGGCGGCAATGCTTTCCGCCGCCTCCGCAATCTGGCGGCTTAACTGCTGTTGCTGTGCGCGCAGCGTGAGAATTTCACCGACCAGCGTTCCCTGCTGCCCAAGCGTTTGCGCAATCTCTTTTTCTTGCCGGGCGATGGCCGAGGTATTAAATCCCTGCTCGCTTAATGCCTGCAAAAGATGGTTAATTTTAAGGCTTTGCGCTTTCAGCATCTTCCCCTGCGCCAGCCAAACGCCCTCACTGTCGGCATTGGTCAGATTTTGCGCGGAAAAGAGCTCGTAAGCGCTGGCTTCGCTTAACTGCCTGGCCATATTCATCGTAGGAAGCAGCGCTTGCGTATTGGTTTGTTCCACCTGACTAATGACGCGCAGGCTTATCCAGCCGATCACGGTGCTGAGCAGGGTGAGTGCCGCCATCAGGGCGAAGGCCAGCCATAATCTGCGGGTCAGTGAAGGCGTTGACATTTATGCGCCGCGGGTGAAATGGGTTGAGTTGCCGCCGGAAAAACCATTAGGATAAAACCTTGTTGCTGGTGGGGCTATCATGCGTGCGCTTATTTCGTTCTTTTTTTTGATAATCATCGTCTCGAATGTAGAAACGGCGTTAGCCGAAACCGGGCTGCTACACTGGACGCGCGCCGATCGGGCGATTCCCTGGCGGCAAACGTCAGTCAATGCGAGTAAACCCTGGAAACTGTGCGCATTATACCCCAGCCTGAAAGATTCTTACTGGTTGTCCGTCAACTACGGGATGCAAAAAGCGGCCAAATTGTATGGCGTTGATTTAAAAGTGCTGGAAGCGAATGGCTATCGGCAACTGGCGACGCAACAACAGCAAATGATGCAGTGCCGGGAGTGGGGCGCCGACGCTATTCTGCTTGGCAGCAGTACCGATTGTTTCCCGGAACTGGAACGGTATGCCGGTAATGTGCCGGTTATTGAACTGGTGAACATGATTCACGATGCCAGCGTCGCAACCCGCGTTGGTCTGCCGTGGTTTCAGATGGGGTATCTGCCGGGACGTTTCCTGGTGCAGTGGAACAAAGGAAAAGCGCTTAACGTTTTACTCTTCCCGGGGCCGGAAGAAGCTGGCGGCAGTCAGGAGATGGTGGCGGGTTTTCGTCAGGCAATTAAAGGCAGCGCCATCAACATTGTGGATATCGCCTGGGGCGATAACGACATTGAAGTGCAGCGAAACTTACTCCAGGAAATGCTGGAGCGTCATCCGGACGCCAATGTGGTCGCCGGGTCGGCGATAGCGGCGGAGGCGGCGATGGGCGAAGGGCGAAATTTGACGACTCCGCTCACGATCGTCTCATTTTATCTGACGCATCAGGTTTATCGCGGTTTAAAACGCGGCCATATCCTGATGGCGCTCAGCGATCAGATGGCCTGGCAGGGAGAATTAGCGATAACGCAGTCGATTAAGGTCTTACAGGGGCAACCGGTGCCTGAAAATATCAGCCCGCCGGTGCTTATTTTGACGCATAACAACGCCGACAGCGCGCGCGTTCGCCGTTCGCTATCGCCTCCGGGATTTCGGCCCGTCTATCTGTATCAATACACCTCCGAGGCTAAAAAGTAGCCTTCGCCATGCTGTGTGACCAGCAGCTCCGGCGTAATTTTATGGCGTAAGCGGCGAACCAGGACATCAATCGTGCGGAGATCCGGAGTCTCTACGCGGCGGGCGGAAAGCATTCGCAGCAGGCGTTCGCGATGCAGCACTTTGCCTGGGTTGGTCACAAAGGCCAGCAGTAGCTCGTACTCCGCGCGCGTAAGCTTAATGGCTTCACCATTGTGCTCCAGCGTATGATTCATCACGTTCAGGCAGTAACCGGAAAACATATAGCAGTTTTCACTGGCATTTTGCGGCGAGGGGCGGGCCAGATCGATGCGCCACAAAAGATTTTTCACCCGCACTACCAGCTCGCGCAGTTCCAGCGGCTTGGTGACGTAGTCGTCCGCGCCCATCTCCAGCCCGACGATGCGGTCGATTTGGTCGCAACGCCCCGTCACCAGAATAATGCCCACCGTGGAACGTTCGCGTAGCGCCCTGGTCAGCATCAACCCGTTTTCATCGGGGAGGTTGATATCCAGCAGGATCAGCGAAACGTGCTCATGCTCCATAATGTCGCGCAGGCCCGCGCCGCTGTCGGTCACCGAAACGCGATATCCCTCCTGCTCAAAATAGGCCTGTAATCTGGCCTGAGTAACAGGTTCATCCTCAACAATAACAATGTGATGTGACATCCTGCGCGCGGTCTCTTTCTGTTCATATCTGTTCATATATTGCCGTATCCCGTTCATCCTGACCAGTGACGCTGTTCATATTTGCGGAATAAGATCTGCGCATTAAACCATATAATTACAGGGGCTATTATGCGAAAACTCTGGAGAGCGCTACTCAGGCCAAGCGCCCGTTGGTCGATACTGGCGCTGGTCATTGTCGGGATTGTGATCGGCGTTGCGCTGATCGTGTTACCTCACGTCGGTATCAAACTGACCAGTACGACAGAGTTTTGCGTCAGCTGCCATAGTATGCAGCCGGTGTATCAGGAATATAAACAGTCCGTACATTTCCAGAATGCTTCCGGCGTACGCGCGGAATGCCACGATTGCCATATCCCCCCTGATATTCCAGGCATGGTGAAACGTAAGCTGGAAGCCAGCAACGATCTTTACCAGACATTTATCGCCCACTCGATTGATACCCCGGAAAAATTTGAAGCCAAACGTGCCGAGCTTGCCGAGCGTGAATGGGCGCGCATGAAAGAGAATAACTCCGCGACCTGTCGTTCCTGCCATAACTACGATGCGATGGATCACGCGAAACAGAACCCGGAAGCGGCGCGGCAAATGAAAATCGCCGCGAAAGAAAATCAGTCCTGCATCGACTGCCATAAAGGGATTGCCCACCAGCTACCGGATATGAGCAGCGGTTTCCGTAAACAGTTTGATGAACTGCGCGCCAGCGCCAGCACGCATAATGACGGCGATACGCTCTATTCGCTGGATATCAAGCCGATTTACGCCGCTAAAGGCGATAAAGAACCGGCAGGTTCGCTGTTACCTGCTTCTGAAGTGAAAGTCCTTAAACGGGACGGTGACTGGCTGCAAGTGCAAATCGAAGGCTGGACGGAGACGGACGGTCGCCAGCGCGTGCTGACGCAGTTGCCCGGTAAACGTATTTTTGTCGCCTCGATTCGCGGCGATGTGCAACAGCATGTGAAAACGCTGGAAGAGACCACCGTCGCGGCGACCAATACTCAGTGGAGCAAATTACAGGCAACCGCGTGGATGCAAAAAGGCGACATGGTAAATGACATTAAACCGATTTGGGCCTATGCCGACTCCCTCTATAACGGCACCTGTAATCAGTGTCACGGCGCGCCGGACAAAGCGCACTTTGACGCTAACGGCTGGATCGGCACGCTCAACGGTATGATCGGTTTCACCAGTCTGGATAAGCGTGAAGAACGTACCTTGTTGAAATATCTCCAGATGAATGCGTCTGATACCACCAACACGCCGCACAGCGATAAGGGAGAACACAATGAAAAATAAGGACACGCTACACGTCTCTCGTCGACGTTTTCTGGCGCAGCTTGGCGGTTTGACGGTGGCAGGAATGCTGGGGCCGTCACTGCTGACGCCCCGTAGCGCCCGCGCGGCGGATGCCGCTGCGCCAGGCGCCGCGACGAAAGAGGGTATCCTTACCGGTTCTCACTGGGGGGCTATTCGCGCCACGGTGGTTGACGGTCGATTTGTGGCGGCAAAACCGTTTGAACAGGATAAATACCCGTCCAAAATGATCGCTGGTCTGCCCGATCACGTCCACAACGCGGCGCGTATTCGCTATCCGATGGTGCGCGTCGACTGGATGCGCAAAGGTCATCAAAGCGACACCTCGCAGCGCGGCGATAATCGTTTTGTGCGCGTCTCCTGGGATGAAGCGCTGGATCTGTTCTATCAGGAACTGGAGCGGGTGCAAAAAACCTACGGGCCGAGCGCGCTACTGACGGCGAGCGGCTGGCAATCTACCGGCATGTTCCATAACGCCTCCGGGATGCTGGCGCGCGCGATTGCGCTACATGGCAATAGCGTCAGCACGGGAGGGGACTATTCGACCGGCGCGGCGCAGGTGATTCTGCCGCGCGTGGTGGGTTCAATGGAAGTGTACGAGCAGCAAACGTCATGGCCTCTGGTTTTACAGAACAGTAAAACGATTGTGCTATGGGGTTCTGATATGGTGAAAAACCAGCAGGCAAACTGGTGGTGCCCGGATCACGATGTCTATCAGTACTATGAACAATTAAAAGAGAAGGTTGCCAGCGGCGCTATCTCGGTCATCAGCATCGACCCGGTCGTCACCTCCACGCACGATTATCTGGGGCGCGATAAGGTCAAACATATCGCCATTAACCCGCAGACGGATGTCCCGTTACAACTGGCGCTGGCACATACGCTGTACAGCGAGAAACTGTACGATAAAAATTTCCTCGATAACTACTGCGTCGGTTTTGACCAGTTCCTCCCCTATTTGCTGGGCGAAAAAGATGGACAGCCCAAAGATGCCGCCTGGGCGGAAAAACTGTGCGGTATTGACGCCGACACCATCCGCGCGTTGGCGCGGCAGATGGCGGGCGACAGAACGCAAATCATCGCTGGCTGGTGCGTACAACGTATGCAGCATGGCGAACAGTGGTCATGGATGGTCGTCGTGCTGGCGGCAATGCTGGGACAGATTGGTTTACCGGGCGGCGGCTTTGGTTTTGGCTGGCACTACAACGGCGCCGGGACGCCTGGCCGTAAAGGGATCATTTTAAGCGGCTTTTCCGGTTCGACGACCGTTCCGCCAGTACACGACAGCACGGATTACAAAGGCTACAGCAGCACCATTCCTATTGCACGTTTTATGGATGCCATTCTTGAACCGGGCAAGGTCATTAACTGGAACGGCAAATCGGTTAAATTACCGCCGCTGAAGATGTGCGTGTTCGCCGGGACCAACCCGTTCCACCGACACCAACAAATTAACCGCATAATTGAAGGCTGGCGCAAGCTGGAAACGGTCATCGCTATTGATAACCAGTGGACGTCGACCTGCCGTTTTGCGGATATCGTTTTGCCGGCTACCACCCAATTTGAGCGTAACGACCTCGATCAGTTCGGCAACCACTCTAACCGCGGCATTATCGCCATGAAACAGGTGGTGTCGCCGCAGTTTGAAGCGCGTAACGACTTTGATATTTTCCGCGATCTCTGCCGACGCTTTAACCGTGAAGCGGCATTCACGGAAGGTCTCGATGAAATGGGCTGGCTGAAACGCATCTGGCAGGAAGGGAGCCAGCAGGGAAAAGGTCGCGGTATCCACTTACCGACTTTCGAGGTGTTCTGGAATCAACAGGAGTACATCGAGTTTGATCATCCGCAGATGTTTGTGCGCCATCAGGCTTTCCGTGAAGATCCGGACCTGGAGCCGTTGGGCACGCCAAGCGGTTTGATCGAGATTTACTCCAAAACGATCGCCGACATGCAATACGACGATTGTCAGGGCCATCCCATGTGGTTCGAAAAAATCGAACGCTCGCATGGCGGGCCGGGATCGCAGCGCTGGCCGCTGCACTTACAATCCGTCCACCCTGATTTCCGTCTGCATTCCCAACTGTGCGAGTCGGAAGCGCTGCGTCAGCAATATGCCGTTGGCGGCAAGGAGCCGGTCTTTATTAACCCACAGGATGCCAGCGCGCGCGGGATCCGCAACGGTGACATCGTGCGGGTATTCAATGCACGCGGGCAGGTACTGGCGGGGGCGGTAGTTTCCGATCGCTATGCGCCGGGCGTGGCGCGAATTCATGAAGGCGCCTGGTACGATCCTGATAAAGGCGGCGACATCAATGCGTTGTGTAAGTACGGCAACCCTAACGTATTAACGCTGGATATCGGTACATCACAGCTCGCGCAGGCGACCAGCGCGCATACGACGCTGGTGGAAATTGAAAAATATACCGGCCCTATTAATAACGTCACGGCGTTTAACGGTCCGGTCGAGATGGTCGCGCAGTGTGAATATGTACCCGCATCGCAGGGGAATCCGCATGATTAAGCAGCCAGCGCTTGCTCAGGAACAGTACGCCTGCGTATATGCATGGCTGGCGTTACTCTTTTTCCGGGAAGTGGATGATGAAGGGTTAATACAATTACAGTCCGCGGAGATCGCGGACTGGCTGGCGCTGTTAAAGCGTCAGCCTGCGCTGGCGGCGTCGGTGGCGTTACTCGAACAAAAAATTGCCGCGCTTAGCCTGCGCCAGGATGCGCAGCTGGAGCTGGCCGCAGATTTTTGCGGATTGTTCCTGATGACGGATAAAAAATCGGCGTTGCCCTACGCCTCGCAATACCCGCAGCAGGAACCCGGCATGATTAAACATTTATTGCTTGAAGCCGGGATGGAAGTCAACGACGATTTTAAAGAGCCGACCGACCACCTGGCGATTTATCTGGAATTACTCAGCCATTTACATTTTTCATTGGGTGAATCGTTCCAACAACGGAGAATGAATAAATTACGCCAGAAAACATTGTCGTCATTACTGGAATGGCTTCCGGAATTTACAAATAATTGCCTTAAGCATGATCCCTATGGTTTTTATGCTGCGTTAAGTCAATTATTGTTGGCTATCGTTCGTTTTGATGACGGAAAAGAGGATTTATCCATTGTTGCGGCTGAATAAACCCTGTGACGGGCATCGCAAAATAAATATTACGATAGTCGGGGGTTATCATATCTATAGGTTTAGCCAATTGTAATTATTGATACCAATCAATATCCATGATGGGTTTGTATTTAGTATTGACGGGCCTCATGAGTAAAAAAATAAAATTTAATTAATCATGCCGCAATACCCCATAAGGATAGTGATATGAAAAAAATTACCCTCTATGCGACAACGGTTATCACCGTTGGGCTGTTATGTTATTTAGGTTTGTCCGGGTATGTATGGTATTACGACAAACAGCGCAGTAAAAAAAGCGATGTGCAGGCCTCGGTTGTGGGTGAAAATAATAAAATACTGGGTTATTTCAGGGAGAAAGGATGTGATTATTGTCATACGCCTTCCGCTGAATTACCTTTTTATTCCTCTTTTCCGGTGGCAAAGCAGCTAATGGATTACGATATCCAGCTCGGCTACAAATCGTTTAACCTGGAGGCGGTACGGGCCGCCCTGATTGCGGATACGCCGGTGCCGCAAAGCGAACTGAATAAAATTGAATGGGTTATGCAACATCAGACTATGCCGCCAACCCGCTATGTCGCGCTGCACTGGGCGGGGGGCGTCAGCGATAAAGAGCGTACTGACATCCTGAACTGGATAGCCGATCAACGTGAACGCAACTATGCCAGCGCCGATACCGACGCCGCGCACCGGAATGAACCCGTTCAGCCTATTCCGCGCAATATTCCCGTCGATGCGAAAAAAGTCGACTTAGGTTTCCGTCTTTATCATGATGAACGTTTATCCGGCGACAGCACAATATCCTGTGCGCATTGTCACGCGTTAAATGCGGGCGGTGTCGATGGCAGAAAAACCTCAATTGGCGTTGGCGGTGCGGTAGGACCAATAAATGCGCCGACGGTATTCAACTCCGTATTTAATATCGAACAATTTTGGGATGGTCGTGCTGCAACTCTGCAGGAGCAAGCAGGCGGACCGCCGTTAAATCCTATTGAAATGGCTTCTAAATCCTGGGATGAAATTATTAGCAAGCTTGATAAAGATCCTGTCCTGAAAAAAGATTTCCAGGCGGTTTATCCGCAAGGATTTACCGGGGAAAATATTACTGATGCGATCGCCGAATTCGAAAAAACGTTGATAACGCCGGATTCCGCCTTTGATAAATGGCTACGTGGAGATGAAAATGCGCTGACCGCGCAACAGAAACACGGTTATCAATTATTTAAAGAGAATAAATGTGCAACCTGTCACGGCGGTATCATTTTAGGCGGGCGCTCTTTTGAACCATTGGGATTAAAGCGAGACTTTAATTTTGGCGAAATTACCGCAGCGGATATTGGTCGTATGAACGTCACCAAAGAGGTTCGCGATAAATTACGGCAAAAAGTCCCGGGCTTACGCAACGTCGCGTTAACGGCGCCTTATTTCCATCGGGGCGACGTACCGACGCTGGATGGCGCGGTAAAACTGATGCTGCGTTACCAGGTTGGCACCGATCTGCCGCAAAACGATATTGACGATATCGTCGCCTTCCTGGAAAGCCTGACCGGTGTTTATACGCCATATCAACCTGAATATGCGCAATGACAATGATGCTTGAAGCCAGAGATCTGTACTGCGAGCGGGACGAGAGGACGCTGTTTCGCGGGCTGTCGTTCACCGTGGACGCCGGGGAGTGGGTGCAGGTCACCGGCGGCAACGGCGCCGGAAAAACCACCCTGCTGCGCCTGCTGACCGGGCTGGC
>NZ_JBGDVX010000017.1:83101-83306 GCF_046551535.1 Salmonella sp. SAL04162 | reverse complement strand
TCCCTGGCCGGCTGTTCCACCGTTAAGGACGTGAAAAAGGGCATCATTCCTCCTTCATGCCCACTTTGCCAGCATTCTGTCTGACAGAATCCATAATCAGGTTGTATTTTTATATCTGCAAACATTAGTTTCTTGTCATGCATAATTTAAGATAAAGAAACTGTTTATGTTTACCTTTTCCATGAAAAATGAAATGCTTCCTGCA
>NZ_JBGDVX010000017.1:78541-83003 GCF_046551535.1 Salmonella sp. SAL04162 | reverse complement strand
AAAGGCAAGGCAAGGCAAGGCAAGGCAAGGCAAGGCAAGGCAAGGCAAGGCAAGGCAAGGCAAGGCAAGGCAAGGCAAGGCAATAATTCCTTCTGTCTGGCATTTTCACGAAGTTTCATTTCTTTTTCCCCTGTTTCTTTATACTACAGGTCGGTTAAACCGCTTCCGGTGACTGAAACTGTATCCCTTTATGGTAACGCTGGACCCCCGGTATCTCTCTTCGCTCCGTTAATTTCTGTTCCACTGCATGATGTTTACACCAGACTCCCCACTTTCTGTCGCATGCTATCTGACTCCGGCACCGGGGAAGGCATTGTTTCTGAGGGCGACATTCGTAAAATGATGAGTACCGAATGACGATATATACATTTTTCACAGCACCATTACGGTCTGCCAGGCTGACTGTATTCCTTGTTTCTCCGCTGGTTCTTTCTTCTTTATTGCTGACTGCCGGCGCTCAGGCCGCTCCGTCTGCTCCACTCGCCGCCATTGAGAGACAGAATCAGCTTATCCAGAATCAGCAGCAGGAGCGATTACGGGAAGACCAGCAACGCGCCCTGGGTGAACGTCCCGCGCCGGGAGGCACCGACCTGAATAACATTAAACCTCAGGTCGCCGCTCCTGATATTGGAGTGCAGTGCCGGAATATCCGCCGGATTGAGATCTCCGGTGATGAAAAAATGATACCGGATAAACTGCTGGCGAAAGTCCGCCATGATTACACTGACCGCTGTATTTCAGTCAGCGACATTGAAAGTCTGCTGGGACTGTTGACCAAAGACTTTATTGACCGCGGATTTATCACCACCCGGGTCTATTTACCCGTACAGGACCTGCGGACCGGGACACTTAAACTGACCGTCGTCGCCGGAAAAATTGAACGTTATAAACTGGACGGCGGGCGTAAACACGCTGTCTGGCTGCGCGCTGCCATGCCCGGTCGCGAAGGGGATGTACTGAATCTCCGCGATCTGGAGCAGGGTATTGATCAGATGAACAGCCTCTCATCCAATAATGCCCGTCTGGATTTACTTCCCGGCGATCTGCCGGGACAAAGTATTGTGGCGATACAGAATGACAGTTCGCTGCCGGTACATCTTTTTACCTCCTTTGATAACCTGGGCTCTGATGCCACCGGGCGTAATGCCCTGTCTGCCACGGTAACCACGGACAGCCTGCTGGGACTGAATGAGCTTATCGCCATCACGCGGCGTCAGTCTGCGTTTCCGTTTTCAGGCGAGCACCGATCTGACTCCACCGCCGTACTTATGCAGTTTCCCTGGGGCTACAACACCTTATCCGTTAACTACAGCCAGAGTCACTATATTAACGGGCTGTCTCTTCCCGGCGGAATAAAAGTTAAAACTAACGGAAAAAGTGATAACTGGTATCTGGGGGCAAATCATGTGCTGTTCCGTAACCAGTCATCCCGGGTGGGGCTGTCTGCACATCTTAACACCCAGCTGAACCAGAACTGGTTAGGTGGGGAATTGCTGACAAGCAGCAGCCGCAGGCTGACGTATCTGGATGCGGGCGCTGATATGTTCAGTATTTTCGCCGGGGGCATTTTTAACGGCAATATTGCCGTGGTTCAGGGCGTGCCGTGGTTCAACGGCACGCGCGATCCCGGCGATCTGCCTGATGAGTATCCCCATGCCCAGTCCAGAAAGTTTACCCTGGATATGGGATATAACCGGACTTTTTACACCGGTAATACCGGGCTGGGCTTTTCGACCAGTTTCAGCGGGCAGCTTGCCGTCGACACCCTCTATGGCACACAGCAAATCCTGATTGGCGGTCCCTCTTCGGTGCGTGGTTTCCAGAATATGTCTCTCAGCGGGGACAGCGGTTACTACATGCGCAATGATTTTTCTGTTTCGCGCGACCTTCCCGGGGGGATCAACGGCCGGCTTTACGCCGCTTTTGACTGGGGTGATGTCACCAACCGTGCCACTGGCGTTCCCTCCGGTTCACTGTCCGGCACGGCAGCAGGTCTCGGCCTGTCGTGGAAAACCGTCAGCATCAATGCCTTCGTTTCTCATGCGGTTACAGTGCCTTCTCACGAATACCGTGAAGGTACCCTGTTCAGCCTGCTGATGTCTGCTTCTTTGTGAGAAAATTACCATGAATCATATCTATCGTGTCATCTGGAATGCGGCAACTGCCAGCTGGCAGGCCGTGCCTGAAAATACCCGCAGCCACACTAAAACAAAAAGTATATGCCGGGCCGTCTGCGGCTCGCTTTCAGCGATGGCGATAATGATTTCAGCCATGCCACCACTCAGGGCGGCTGAACCGTCTGTCTCCGTGGCCTCCGGCAACACCAGCGCTTATGTCACCGGTAACGGTACCACCGTTGTGAACATTAACGCCGCCAGTGCCGCAGGTCTGTCACACAATCTTTATAACCGTTACGATGTGAACCCGCAGGGGCTGGTACTGAACAACACCACGCCTGACAAAGCCACCTGGGCAACACAGCTCGCCGGGCAGATAAATGCCAACTTTAATATGAAGAAGAGCGCGCAGGTGATCCTTAATGAGGTGGTCTCCGCTAACCGCAGCCGGCTCGCCGGTTTTACCGAAGTCGCCGGCGGCAAAGCGGATGTGGTGGTGGCCAACCCTTACGGTATCACCTGCAGCGGCTGTGGATTCATCAATACCGATCGTGTCACCCTCACTACCGGTAAACCCTATCTGAGCTCCATCGGCGCCCTGGAAGGTTTTCGCGTCACTCAGGGGGATATCCTCATTCAGGGGAACGGGATGAACGCCACGGCCCAGCAGATGCTGGATCTGGTGACCCGCAGCGTTAAGCTGGACGGTGACATCAACGCGCAGCAGCTGGCTATTACCACAGGAACAAATAATTATGACTATGCCGGTCGTAAGGTCACCGGTACCCTCCGGGGGACTGACAGTACCCCCGTCTATGCTGTTGACAGCACCGCCCTGGGCGGGATGTATGCTGACCGCATCCACCTGACGGCCACCGAAGCCGGTGTGGGGGTCCGTATGCTGGGGGATGCCGCAGCATCAGCTGAGGATTTTGTCCTGTCTTCAGCCGGTAACATTGAACTGCAGAACCGTTTATCGGCAAAGCGGGACATCCGGATTGCCGGCAACAGCCAGGGGACAAAATCTCTGGTGCTGACTGACGCCAGCCTCACTTCAGGACGCGATACCCGTCTGCAGACGTCAGGTGATACCACGCTGAACGGGGGGGCCGTGGTGGCGACCGGTGATCTTGCCCTCAGTACTGCGGCGTTAACGGATAACAGTACGAACGCCGGCCGGCAGAATAACAATGTGCGCAGCGCTGGCGGCACACTGACGCTGACAGCAAAAGATAACGCCGGTATCAGTGGCACACGCTGGAGCTCATCCGGGCGCTGGCAGGGAACATTTGCCGGCCTGACGGTGGCGCCGGGAACAATGCTGACATCTTCAGGGACATTAAACGCCAGCACTGTACGCGATGATATGACAATGAACAACGCGGTACTGCAGGCACGCGGTAATTTACAGCTTGATTCTGCAGGTCAGATCCTGTCGAACAAAAAGGGCACAGGCCATCAGGACATACAAAGCATTCAGGGGGATCTCATCCTGCACGGCAATCACGGTGTGCACAACGAAGGTGATATCAGTGCCGATAAAGGCAGTGTCAGCCTGTTAACGGATCAGGCTTTCACTAACAGTGGTATCGTCCATGCCGGCAGCCGGTTTACCGTGGCAGGACTGCATAACTCAGCGGCTGATTCACTGGACAACAGTGGCCGCCTGTTAACCGGCGACGCATTGAATTTACGCGCCACGTCACTGACCAACACGGCCCCCGGCCTGATACAGGCAGATAACCACAGTGATATCCGCGCACGCTCACTGGACAACCAGGGAACCTGGCTGCTGTCGAATCAGGACGGGGCCAAAGACAGCATCACCCTGACCGGGGCGCTGGCCAACAGCGGCACGCTGCAGTCGAAGGGGAGCAGCACGCTCAGTGCGGACACGATAACCAGCTCCGGCACGCTGCTGGCCGCCGGCAGCCTGACCCTCGGTACCGGCAATTTCACCACCTCCGGGAACGCCATAACCCAGGCCGCAGACCGGCTGGCCCTGACGACCTCGGGCAAAACTGACCTGCAGGCCGGGACGCTGCTGGGCGGGAGCCTGGACCTGAACGCCGGGGCCGGCTTCAGTAACGCCGGGCGGGTTGTGGCTGATAAGGGGGATATCGGGCTGCAAACCGCCGGTTTACTGGACAACAGCGGTCTCCTGCAGGCCGCCGGCAGTCTGGACATCGCGGACATGCAGTCGGGCGGCAGTGAAAGCCTGCACAACAGCGGAAAAATCCTGGCCGGCGGGACGATGAAGGTGAAGGTGGATGACATCGTCAGCCTGCCGGGCAGTGATGCAGACAGCGGCTGGATACAGGCCGGCACCGGCTCCGTGATTGAGG
>NZ_JBGDVX010000017.1:0-78442 GCF_046551535.1 Salmonella sp. SAL04162 | reverse complement strand
CTGTCGAACAAGAAAGGGGCTGAAGACCGCGTCACCCTGACCGGGGCGCTGGTTAACAGCGGCACGCTGCAGTCGAAGGGGAGCAGCACGCTCAGCGCGGACACGATAACCAGCTCCGGCACGCTGCTGGCCGCCGGTAACCTGACTCTCGGAACCAGCAATTTCACCACCTCCGGGAACGCCATAACCCAGGCCGCAGACCGGCTGGCCCTGACGACAACGGGCAAAACTGACCTGCAGGCCGGGACGCTGCTGGGCGGGAGCCTGGCTCTGAGCGCCGGTACTGGCTTCAGTAACGCCGGACGGGTTGTGGCTGATAAGGGGGATATCGGGCTGCAAATCGCCGGCTTACTGGACAACAGCGGTCTCCTGCAGGCAGCCGGCAGTCTGGTCATCGCGGACATGCAGTCGGGCGGCAGTGAAAACCTGCACAACAGCGGGAAAATCCTGGCCGGCGGGACGATGAAGGTGAAGGCGGATGACATCGTCAGCCTGCCGGGCAGTGATGCAGACAGCGGCTGGATACAGGCCGGCACCGGCTCCGTGATTGAGGCCGCCTCGCTGGACAATCAGGGAACCTGGCTGCTGTCGAACAAGAAAGGGGCTGAAGACCGCGTCACCCTGACCGGGGCGCTGGTTAACAGCGGCACGCTGCAGTCGAAGTGGAACAGCACGCTCAGTGCGGATTCAATAACCAGTGATGGTTCTCTGCTGGCCGCCGGCAGTATGCAGCTTGACGCCAGGGGGGATATCACCAACAACGACGGTGGTGTATTCCAGTCGGCTGAAGGTCTCACCGTAACCACTGCGGGGGATGTTTACAACAGGGACATCAACAGCGTGTTTAAAGCGGCGACGGTGGATATTAACGCCGCCAGTCTTACAAACCACGGGAAAATAAGTGCAGATACCGGCTCAGCTGGTCTGCATATTGATAATATGCTCAGTAATGACGGGCAAATCAGCGCCGGCGATATACTGACGGTCAGCAACCACACCGGCGGCAGTGCGGTAATGTTGAGCAATGGCGGAAAAATGCTGGCTGACCAGCTTAATATTATTACGGAAGACCTCCGTAACGCCGGTATAATTCAGGGCGGGGGAAGTCAAAATAATTACATCAGCGTGCAAAAGACGGTTGTTAACGACATCCCGGGGATAATCACAATATCAGGTACCGGCGGAGCCGGAGAGATGGCTGTTTCCCGTCTCACCAATAACGGAAAAATACAGTCGGCGGGGAATTTTAATATCCGTTTAAACGATGACCGGGGAGTATCAGAGATTGACAACGCCGGCAGTATAGTGACTTCGACAGGGGCCGGTTTAGCCATTCTTCCGGCGGCTCACGGCGTGACGTCGCTGAATATCAGCGGCAGTATGCAGTCGGGAGGAACGCTTACAGTGAACGGTGAGAATAATACGGTATTAGCGTTGAAAAATGGCGGCTCGGTTATTGCGGATGAGTTAACGCTGGCACTGAATAAAATATCTATGGCTGTGAATTCGCTGCTGGTTTCATCGGGTAAAATGGATATAAATACCGGCGTGCTGGATATTACCCGGCTCACACCTGGCGGAACAGAACCGACTGCAAGGATTATGGCGGCAACCAGCGGTAAGGGGAGCGGTAACATAACGACGAACAGCACGTTTACCAACAACGGACTGGTCTACTCCGGCAATGACTTACAGCTTACCGCCCCGCATATTGTGAACAGCAACACGGGCGGTATCATTACTGGTCATGACCTGACTGTCAAGGCGAATGCCGGCACACCTGATTTGTCAACTGCCGTGAATAACGACGACAGTACCGGAAACCTGCATAATGAGGCGGAAGGGAATATTTATGCCGGGCATGATATGTCTCTTGATGTTAACGGTATTTTAACCAATGACGGCAGCATTCATACAGATAATTCAATGGTGGTGAATGCAAACACGATAACCAACAAGCATGATATCACCAGTGATGCTGATATTAATATCACAGCTTATAAGGTTGAAAACCTGGCAAAGGATTTTCAGATTAAAACAAAATGGTTGGATGATTATAATGATGAAAAAACGGTAGGGGATATTTATGACAAAAGTGGTGGTAATTGTCTTACGCCCGTGAATAAATGCAGAATAACTTCAGATAAAACCGGTAATACATGGCCTGGATATCAGTACTATCGTAATCACTACGAATCATGGGATAATCATGAAGAATTAGTTGGTAGTGTTCCAGACTTTTATATACCACAGATTACTTCTGCTAATAATTTGACTGTGAAGTTTGAACATGGCCTTAATAAAAATAGTGTTATTTCTGGTAAGGCGATTGACTTCAGCGGGATTGATACTTTGGCTGAGTTTACTAATTCGAACGCAGTTCTGTTGCAAAAAAATACTAAACGTACTCGCATATATTATTACTGGAAGCATGCTCATGACAGCACAAAAGTTCACTCAATATCCGCTCATGATAAAGACATGAAGAAAAAAAGACAGGACCCAGTTGATGAAATAACATATTCAACTTATAAAAACCTGACTAATTCCGGTATTTATGCAAAATCATTAACTGTTACCGGAATGGCATTAACCAATAATGGTGCTCCGGCCAGTAAAAATGACCTCAAACGGGGCGATACTGCGCCATCGTCACCTGATACACCTCAACATCCTGATACTCACTATCAGTCCGGAAATGCGGCGGTGAATCTTACCGATGGCGATAATGTCACGGGGACTGGTCTGGTTACCGTGGCTGACGGCATCCGGGTGACGGGGACCGGACTGATTAATATGACCGGGGGCGATAAGGTGACTGGAGCGGGCGAGGTCGTCGGCCAGTCGTTTCTGTCGGTTAACGTGGAAAATGGCGTAAACGGTACTGCATTTGGCGGTATCAATATCCCCCTGCCGACCAACCCCAATGGATTATTTGTACCGGTAAAAGAGCCCGGTGCACATTATCTGGTTGAGAGTAACCCGTTATTTACCGGTATTAATGTTACACCACCATCAGACATTTACCTGGCGGGCGGTAACGTCATTCATGGTTCTGATTATCTGGCAGAAAAACTTGGATATACGCCCGATCAGCTTGGTTTACGGCTTGGGGATGCCAGTTACGAGAATTATCTGGTTAAACAGCAGGTCATAGCACAGACCGGTAATGTGTTGCTTAAATCATACAACAGCGCGAACCAGCAGATGCAGGCGTTCCTGGATAATTCCGTGGCTGAAAGCAGATCCATGGGGCTGCAATTGGGGATGGCGTTAACCAAAGAGCAGCAGAGCCATCTTGATAAAGATATCGTCTGGATGGTACAGACCGAAGTGGCCGGGAAAACGGTACTGACGCCCGTTGTGTATCTGTCGCAGGCCACCAGGGACAGTATTATGAACGGCTCGGTTATTTCTGCTGATGAGGCTGATCTGCAACTGACCTCATTAGATAATAATGGCGGTACCATTAACGGCAGTAAATCGCTGAATGTGACCTCTGAAGGTGATATTAAAAATAATGCCGGAGCTATTCAGGGTGGCGATATCAGCCTTACATCAACGGAAGGCAATATTACTAATAATGAGGGTGATATAGCTGCCGGAAATAAACTCGGTATGCTGGCTAAAAAGGATATCAGTAACCTTTCTGGTTCAGTTCAGGGGGGCGATGTCAGCCTTATGTCAACGGAAGGTAGTATAGTTAATGAAACAAAACACAGTGAGTTTGGTGGTCACACCAGTATGGGACCTGCCTCCACTATCACTTCCACGGGCAATCTGACAATGAATGCTGGACAGGATATAAAGAATCTGGGGGCAGATGTGGTGGCTGGAGGGAATGCCAGCCTGAAAGCGACCGGGGATGTAACGTTTGATACTATTGAAGATAAAAATACCACCCATACAGGCAATGACACCACAACCACAATAAAACAGGTGCGTTCAGGGCTGACAGTAGGAAGAAACCTGGAGACCACAGCCGGGAATGATATCACTTTTGCCGGTACTGATGTCGGGGTCGCGGGTAATGCGCATCTTAATTCTGGTAACAATCTGGACATTATAGATCGCCAGGACAGTGTAACCACGCATTCTGAGAGCGAATCAGGTGGTTTATTACACCATGAAAAACATGTTCTGGATTCAACAAAAACCACCAGTAATGGCAGCAAATTTGAGGTGGGAGGAAATGCGGAGATGGAGTCTAAAAACGATATCACCGTGCGTGGTTCAGATGTGAGTATTAATGGTGATGCCAGTCTGCAGGCTAACAGCATTAAAATTCTGGACGGACAGAATACCGAGAATACTTCTTCCGTCGATGAAGAAAGTGGTATTGGCATGAATAATTCACTGTATGGGAGCAATAAAACCACTAAACAGCATGTGGCAGAGCAGAGTGTTGCCAGTCATCTGAAGGTGGGAGGGAATGCTAAAGTGAAAGCCAGTGAAGATTTTACTATTCAGGGATCTGATGTTGATGTGCAGAAGGATGCAGATATTAACGCGAAAACAGTCAGTGTACTGGCTGGAAGAAATACGGATAAAACAGATATCACTACTGAAAAAACCGCCATTTTACAGGGGAGTGCTTCCAGGGACCGTTCCGCAGAAAAAACACTTAAGTCAGATGCTAACAAATACACTACCTCGGCTGATGCTTCTGCCAGTGCTGAGGGCACTGCCAAAGGGAAGGGAGAGGCAGGACTGGCTTTTTCCAGTACCACAACCACCCATGAAGGCAGCAGTGAACTGAAACATACGGCTTCCAGTCTGAATATTGGCGGTAACGGAAAAATTAATGCGGATACGGTTAACCTGAAAGGCTCGGAGGTGTCGTCCGGCGGTGACCTGGATGTTGAGGCGAAGAATATCAATCTGCTGACTGCAGAAGATAAAAAAACGTCGTATAAAGACACCAGTACCACCCGTGTTGGGCTGATGGCTGCTTCTGATAATCAGGTCAAAGGGAAAGCAGAGGCCGGGGCTAAGGCTGGAGCAGATGCGTCAGCGCTGAAGGCCTCCGCCAGTGCTGAGGCCGGGGTGTCCGGTTCTGTTGAATCAAAAAACAGCCTGGATCTGGTTCAGACTGACACCAGCAGTTCTTCAACGGTGGATACGTCCCATAAGGGGTCTGCGCTTAAATCCGGGGGGAAAATGAAAGTTAATGCCAGTGAAACGTTGAATCTTGAAGGTTCCTCAGTGGATTCCGACGGAGATATGGACTTACATGCCTGGGATATGAAATTTAAGGCTGTCGAAGACCAGCATGAAGAGCGCAGCAGCAGTAGTCATACGGCTGCAGGTTTTTATGCCGATGGCGGTGCCAGTGGCAGTGCTGGTGTGGGCGCTGAGGCCAATGCAGGACTGACTTTACAGGGAACGGGAGTATCTGCTGGTTATAAGGCTTCGGCTGAAGGCGAAGCGGGCATACAAACAAGAGTTGAAAGTGAGAATGATGTTGTCGGTTCCACCACAGCGGTTACGTCCTCCATTCATTCCGGCGGCAATATGAAACGTACAGCTGAAAACAGCATTACCGATGTGGGAACGCAGATAAGTACAGACGGTGATTTTGAGCAGTCCGCCAGTAAAATTACCAGTGAGGCTGCACATAATACCAGTTATAAATCACACAGTAAGTCATCTGATACTACCAGAATGGGGGTATATGGCGAGGCATCAGCCGAAGGTTCTGCCGGGGCGGAATTAAATGGAAAAACTCACGTTAAACATGAAGAAGGTGTGGGAACAGGTATTACGGCCAGCTACGAACATAATGAGTCTTCATCAGAGTCAGAACGCAGTGATGCGGTGGTATCAAATATTCAGGTTAAGGGGAACTTTAAAAGTAACTCAGAACAGAAAACGTCGATGGAAGGTACGAATATCTCAGCGAGTAAGGATGCTGAAATTAATGCCGGTTCTCTGGACTATCGTGCTGCGGCCAGCACATCATCAGACCGTGAAAACAGCAATAACACAGGTGGAAAACTAAAGGCTGGAGAAACAGGTCTTTCCCTGAGTGGAGAATATGAAAACGTCAGTGAAAATACCTCCAAGAGCAACGCCGTGGTAGGAAACATTCATTCCGGCGGTGACCTGAAAATAAATACTTCCGGCGACACACATCTGGAAGGCACCCGTTTATCATCAGAAGGTGCAGCCAGCCTGAACAGTGGTGGTGATGTGAAGTTTGATGCCGCTAAAAATATCAAGATTTCCGGTGGTCATTCTGAGTCTGTAAAAGCAGGGCTGAGTGCTGAGTCTGAAAATATTGGTGTAAATGGTAGTGTAAATATTGAACAGAATGCAAAAATTCAGGACACAGATGTGGTGGGAGGGATAAGCAGCGGCAGTGGTCCCCTGACAATAAAAAGTGGTGGAGATGTGAGTATGACAGGGACACATCTTGAAAGTAAAAAAGACATATCTGTTGATGCCGCAGGAGACCTCAGCATGAAAGCTGCCCATGACAGGAACGGTGAGTCTTCCACGGCTTTCGGCACCGGGCTCGATGTATCAGTGGGGGAGAAAAATAACAAAGTGGGAGGCGATATAAATGCCAGTAACAAATCCAGCAAAAGTGAAACTTTCGGCGGTGTAAATCTGGAAAGTGGTGGGGATATTAAACTGCATTCAGGCAAAAATACCACGCTGGAAGGTACTGAGGGTAATGCAGCAGGCATAATTAACGTTGTTGCTGGAGGAAAGGTTACGCAAAAAGAAGTCATGGATACATCAACGAAAAGAGACATGGGGGTTGAACTGGGGGCAACCTATAAGAAAGAGCACAGTCAGCCCATGGAAAAAGGAACAGCAGAGGCAAAACAGCCACAGGCAAACCAGTCTGTAACTGCATCCACTCCGGCCGGGGACGTAAAAAACAATAAAACGGCTAAAAAACAATCCGGCGGACGTTCGCGTTCATCGACAGTTTCCCCGAAGGCCCCCGGTCCGTTGACAGAAAAGGCTGCGACTGAAACAGGTAAAAATGGTGAGATTGTTAAAAAACAGCCTGCAGCACGTACCCGTTCAGCAACCGTTTCTGCGAAGAAAAGTCATTCATCAGAACAGGTTAGGCCAGAAAATACCAAGACAGAAACGGAAAGAGTGAATGCGGTATCACCGTCTGTGGAGGTCAATAAACTTGAGACTCATTACAGCAATGAAAATCGCACAACAAAACACGGAACCCATCTTAAAGGAGGCGGTGGTGTGACTATTACTTCCGGAGTGAACTAAGGTCGATATTTTTACTGACAACGAATCCTGTTACTAATCAGCAGGGTTCGTTGTTTCTGTCACCTGCTTTTCATACTTCGGTTATTTTATCGTCCAGAATACCATGATGAAATGCTGATGACGACAATTATTAATCTTCTTGAACCGCCCCGGTAATCCTGGAGACTAAACTCCCTGAGAGAGAGGTAAACAGGATGACTAAAAATACACGCTTTTCCCCTGAGGTCCGTCAGCGGGCCATTCGTATGGTTATCGAAAGCCAGAACGACTATGGCTCGCAGTGGGCGGCCATCAGCTCCATCGCCCCTAAAATAGGCTGTACGCCTGAGACCCTTCGTACCTGGCTGCGTCAGTATAAGCGCGATGCCGGGACTGGTGACGGCGGACTCACCACTGCTGAACGCCAGCGCCTGAAAGAGCTGTAAGCGTCCAGCGAGAACCGTATTGACGGGGATGTGTTATTCAGTTGGCAGTGCTACGCGCCAGGGGAGCAGTTCATTCACCCGATTGATCGGCCAGTCTGCTATGACGTTAAGCACATGACGGAGGTAGCTGACCCTGTACACGATTCTGTGTAAATGCCTTTTCTCAGAAGTGACCGTCCAGGCGGTCACCGAACTCGATAATAAAGCGGCTCATCGCCATACGCCAGTCCCTCAGCGGCATTGTCCATTTCTGTGATGCTGCCTGGATTGCCAGCCACACAACCTTTTTCACCGAGTCGTCTGTCGGGAACACCTTCCGTTTCTTGATTGCATGCCGGATCACGCTGTTCAGCGACTCGATGGCGTTCGTCGTGTAGATCACCTTGCGGATGTCTGTTGGGTAAGCGAAGAACGTCGACAGGTTAGCCCAGTTTGCCTGCCAGCTGCGGCTTATCTGTGGGTAACGGTTGTCCCAGGCACTGGAGAACGCTTCCAGTGCCTGCAAGCCAGCCTCTTCCGTGGCGGCCTGATAGATGGCTTTCAGATCACGGGTGACGGCTTTGTAGTCCTTCCAGGAGACGAACCGCAGGCTGTTGCGCACCATATGCACGATACACAGCTGGATGCGGGCTTCCGGATACACTGCGTTGATGGCATCCGGGAAGCCTTTCAGCCCGTCGACACAGGCGATGAGGATATCGTTCAGACCACGGTTTTTCAGCTCTGTCAGCACATTGAGCCAGAACTTCGCGCCCTCGTTTTCGGCCAGCCACATACCCAGCAGTTCTTTCTGGCCTTCGATGTTGATACCCAGTGCCAGGAACACGGATTTATTGATGACGCGACTATCCTGCCGGACCTTCAGGACGATACAGTCAAGATAAACAATGGGATAGACAGCATCCAGTGGCCGGTTTTGCCATTCGGTAACCTGCTCCATGACGGCATCTGTTACCTTTGAGATCAGCGCCGGCGAGACATCGGCGTCATACAGTTCTTTGAACGCGGCGGCGATTTCGCGGGTGGTCATCCCTTTGGCATACAACGATAAAATCTGGTTATCCATCCCGGTGATCCGGGTCTGGTTCTTCTTCACCAACTGGGGGTCAAAGGAACCATCACGATCGCGCGGTGTACGCAGCTCCAGCGGGCCATCGCCAGTGATAACCGTCTTTTGGGTATAGCCGTTACGGGCGTTGGTTGCCAGTTTGGGCTGATTTTTATCGTAGCCAAGGTGATGGGTCATTTCGGCGTTGAGCGCAGCCTCGACACTGATTTTTTTCAGCAGGCGATCGAACTGGTTGAGATCGGCGTTTTTCAAGGTAGTTGTCGCTTAATGTAATAAAATTACGTTATGCCGCCTCTTTTTCCGGGTTAAGGTAAACTTCCGGAATATAGTCCCAGTTGCGTAGCTGCTTACTCCAGCGTTCTGGATGTTGTTGGTGGGCTAGCCGGTAAACAGACTTTCTGGCTGCCAGTATTTTCATATCGAGACCCCGATGGCGTTCATCTGGCGTAACGTATTTGATCCCGCTGTGCTTATGCTCAAGGTTGTACCAGTTTACGAAACGACTTACCCATGCCCGTGCGTCATCTATTGTGTGAAAGCCGTTCTCTGGCCACCAGGGGCAATATTTGAGTGTGCGGAACAACGATTCTGAATACGGATTATCATTGCTGACCCGGGGGCGAGAGTAAGAACTTAATACACCGAGAGCATACATTTTTGCCAGCAATGTATAGCTGCGCATTGGTCCGCCATTATCCGAATGGAGCACAAGGTTTCGGGATGAGCATTTTTCATTCCAGACGGCTCGCTGTAATAAATCTGCGGCATATTCGCCAGATTCGCAATCAAACACTTCCGCGGCGATAATTTTCCGGCTAAAAATATCAACGATCATATAGAGATAAAAATGTTGGCCTTTGACCCCGGATGGAACGTAACTGATGTCCCAACTCCAGACCTGGTTTGGCGCAAGGGCTTTTAGAGCATCCGGACGCTTATACTTACTTGTGCGAGTTCTGCGGGTCAACTGGTTAGCGGATTTTAATACACGGTAAAAAGTTGACTCCGAAGCAACATAAATACCTTTATCGGCGAGAGATGGCACGATGATATTAGGTGGTAAAGAGGCAAATTCTGGTGAGTTACAGAGATCCAATATTTGCTGTCTTTCGGCTTCTGACAATTTGTTTCGGGGTGTCCGGTTCGCAGCGTCGGGTCTTTGATCTGTGTTGATCACTTCACCATCAACCCAGCGCTGAAGAGTCCTGATTGAAACACCAATACACTGACAGGCCCGGTTTTTACGAGCCCCATTACCGACAGCTTCAGTAACAAGCGATATTATTTTTTGCCGCTCCGGAAGAGGCGTCAGTCTTCCTCGCTGTTGTCCCAGAGGGCATTGAACTTTTCCCGCAGCATCAAAAGTGCAGCAGCTTCTGCCAGTGCTTTATCTTTGCGTTGAAGTTCTTTTTCAAGCTCGCGTAATCGACTTCGTGCTTCACGTAACTCCTTATCGGAACGTCGATTTTCCGTAAGCTTAATTTCATGAGCCTGAATAGAGATAGTCCGCCACTCTTTGACCTGCTCGACAAATAAGCCCATACGACGACAGTAATCGGCCAGTTCCATTTCCGATAACGTCGAGGTTTCAAGGACCACTGAAAATCGACGCTCAGGCGGCCAGTCGTCACAATCGACGGAAGAAACCTTTTCATTTTCCGGTAATAGCCCTTTTTCTACCAACTCACTTCTCCACTTTGATACAACGGAAGCACTTACGTTGAGCTTACTGGCAATTTGTCTGTGTGACCAACAGTAAGGAGGTAAAAGCCATATCAATCCTTTTTCTTTAACATCAATCGGTGTTTCATATCCTTGCATAGTTGTTTCCTAAAAAATTGAGGCGACAACTATCCTGACATAGGGGGCCAAACATTGATCGATTCAGATGCCATTTTGCACCTGAAACCCATTTTTCAGGCGAACTTATCCTGCTGCCT
The DNA here is from genome assembly GCF_046551535.1 of Salmonella sp. SAL04162. Lineage (NCBI taxonomy): Bacteria > Pseudomonadati > Pseudomonadota > Gammaproteobacteria > Enterobacterales > Enterobacteriaceae > Salmonella > Salmonella sp. SAL04162. The sequence continues at coordinate 67,760 of NZ_JBGDVX010000017.1, read as the reverse complement.
GTACCTGAAGCCATCGTTTCCTGTCGATGTTATGCAACCTTTCCGCCACTAACTCCGTCGCATGTCTGCCTGCCTGCGCACCACTGAAACGCAACCTGTTGCCGCATAAAATGCATTTGTACGGATCTGTGCGGAGAAAAACCTTCATCAGCGCGGCGAAGCCCGGCTGCTCCGGTTTTTTCCGCGCCTCCATCTGCAGCGCTTCATACACCTTCGGCAGCAGCTCGCCCCGTTTACGGTTGGATAAAAAACCGTAATAACGCACCATCTTAAAATGCTTCGCCGGTACATGGCTGATATAGCGACCGATCATCTCTTCCTGCGTCAGTGTCTGCTGCCTGTGCTGTTGCGTCCGGTGGTCATAGTAATGATGCACCACGGCACCGCCGCTGTAGTGACGCAGTTTTGACGCTGACACTGGCGGCCGCTTCAGATACCGGCCCAGGTATTTGACGCTCCGCCAGGCACCCCGGGTCTTCTTCGCGAAGTGGACTTTCCAGCGGCGTCCGTACTGCGCCTGCAGATAGCGCTGCCACTGTTTTTGATCGCGGATGTGCCCCAGCCCGGGCAGACTGCCGGGATTTATCAGGTCATAGCTGTGGCGCAGCAGCCGGATGACCGCCCCGCGCCAGATTTCCTCCACGGGCTGCTTCTTAAAGAAGAGGTCGCGCCAGACTCCGTGTTTTATATCGAGTCCACCGCGGGTGACGGACAAATGAATATGGGGATGCTGGTTGAGCTGGCGGCCGTACGTGTGCAGGGCGCAGAAGATGCCGACCTCCACGCCCTGCCTGTGGGCCCACCGCAGCATGGCGCGTGTGGCGGCGCGGAAGAGTGCGTTGAGAAGAGGCCAGTTGTTGTTAAATAAGGGCCACAGCAGATGGGGCATGGTAAAGGTAATGTGCTGCCTGTCGCAGTCCGGAAGAATGTGGCTCTGCTGCGATACCCACTGCTCAGTGGCTTTAAATCCACAGGAGCTGCAGGCCTTAGACTTGCAGCTCTGGTAGAAGAAGCGTGAATGGGAGCAGTCCGGAGAAGAACAGCAAAAACGACGTACCCCCATGACAGTGGTGCCGCAGGCGAGCATGCGCTCCACGCTGAGACGGGTCCAGGGGCTGACGCTGTCGCCGAATTTTTCAAGAAACTTATTCCAGCCATCATCAATGGTGAAAAGTAGTTTTGCCGGGCGCGGAATATACATGGATTATTTATCCGGAGCATGACCGGAAAATAACCCATGACTCAGGAAGACATCCTCATATTCCTCCGGCTGGTCAGCCCAGTTGTCGGTATGTTTGTCCCACGGGTCGAAGGAAACGGAAAGGAGGCCGATATTACAGGAAATAACAAATTCATCAGCGGGCATGCACTCAATCATGGCGCCATCAATACAGCGGTAATATTCTTCAGCAGCCTGACCGGGGTGCTGTTCAAAACCACGGATAATATGGACTTCCGGAACAGCAGGTTGGGTATCGAGGAAAAACTGTGGGCCGAAACGGACACAGTAATGTATGGCCTCTTCAGGCGTGTCGTAAAAAAGTTCAACAGGCTCCTCATCATCAAATTCCGGGGGAAGGGAGATAAGCCAGCGTTTAGGGTACTGATACAGGGTCATATCAGGTGAAGTGTATTTACTGTGTTTCCCGGGTTTGCGTTTCCTGGGCGCTTTGCTGCGTGCCATGGTGGCCTGCTCCTGCAGTGAATAAGAGTACAGCGTTTAACCGTAACGTAATCAGCAGGTGGCAGGCGAGCATAAATTGGGGCAGAGGTTATGAAGACAATCGGAACGGCGAAGCCGTGACGCTCGCCCTGTAAGGGCGCTACGTTCAGATCGGCTTCCATCTGTGCGATACGGCGGGAGACTTTTTCGGAACGACTGCCGAAGTTCATCCGGCGTAGTTTATCCAGCTGCGCCTGCAGATGGTCTATATCACGCTCCCGGTTGTTCAGCTTTTCCTGCAGGGCGTGGATCAGCGCTTCCTGTTCGGCCAGGCGCTGTTTCAGCATAAGGATGTCGTCAGGAGAGGTGTCGTTCATAAGCCCGCATTTTACCAGGCTTATTCTGTGACAACCAGGATAAAGAGACCTACAGCATGGTCAGGGAGGTCAGCAACCGCTTAGGCTGCCGCCAGTCGATACCTTCCAACAGCATTGCCAGCTGCGCCGGCGTCAGGAACACTTTGCCATCACGGGCCGAGGGCCAGGCGAAGCGGCCGCGTTCCAGCCGTTTGGTCAGCAGACACAACCCGTCGCCGGTAGACCACAGCAGTTTGACCTGGCTGCCACTGCGGCCGCGGAAGATGAAGACATGGCCGGACATCGGATCGTCTTTCAGCGCCGTCTGCACTTTTGCAGCCAGCCCGTTGAAGCCGTTTCTCATATCGGTAATACCGGCAACCAGCCAGATTTTTGTCCCGGAAGGTAACGGGATCATCGCTTCAGTTCCTGTATCAGCAGAGTCAGAAGCTTTTCGCTGACAGTGCCATTAAGGCGGAGCGTCCCGTGCCGGAACGTTACCTCACAGCTGATACTGAGGGTTTCCGGGTCCTCTGCGGGCGGTTCTGGCTGTACGACAGCTGCATCGAGAGTCACAGGAAGTAGCTGAGGGCTCTCTGAAGAAGGTAATAGCAGCTTTCCCTCGCGCCATTGTTGGCGCCATTTGAACAACAGATTGGCGTTGATACCATTTTCGAGCGCCAGTTTTGAGATGGATATCCCGGGTTCGCAGGAGGCAGCAACGAGCTGCTGCTTAAACTCAGGAGAATAATTAGGGCAGCCTTTACGCCTGCCGGGAGTCATATTTTTCTGCATATCTGACACTTTGGTTCCCACTACTTATTTGGTGGACACCACTTTGTCGGATGCTTCAGATTATGACCAGACGGCTTTCGCTGGACGCTTACAAAGAGCTGGAGCGCGAAGTTCGTGAACTGCGGCGCAGCAACGATATCCTGCGCCAGGCTTCTGCGTATTTTGCGAAGGCGGAGTTCGACCGCCTGTGGAAAAAATAATGCCCCTGGTGAATACCCTGCGTGATGAGCACGGGGTCGGACCGGTATGCCACGAGCTGGATATCGCCCCGTCAACGTATTACCGGCATCAGCAACACCGCCGGCATCCGGAAAGACGCAGCCAGCGGGTACAGCGGGATGACCTGCTGAAGCCGGAGATACAGCGAGTGTATGATGAAAACCACAGCGTGTACGGTGTGCGCAAGGTCTGGCGACAGTTGCTGCGGGAAGGCATCAGTGTGGCCAGATGCACGGTGGCGCGTCTGATGACCGTTATGGGGCTTGTCGGTGTACGCCGGGGTAAAAAGGTCCGTACCACCGTCAGCCGGAAAGACGCTGCGGCAGGTGACCGGGTAAACCGTCAGTTCGTGGCAGAGCGCCCCAACCAGTTGTGGGTGGCAGACTTCACGTATGGTGTGCCCGGAGTTCAGGGCGAGCATGGACGCTCAAATGAACCACGAGTCTGTCTGGAATATTGAACCGGTAATTCACGATGAGAAACCCAACAATCCCACCGGGTGTGACGGTGGAGAACCTGAGCGGCAGTGACCTGCGGCATGCCCGCAGGGTGATGTAACCCGCTGACAACGGGGATTGAGGCGAGATAACTAAGCCGAGATGATCCTCAAGGTTAAGTACTGAAAGGCTGAAGAACATGAACCCGTTAATCCGCCTCTGTGGGTTGAAAACGTCACCACGGCCTACGTGATCTGACAGGCCGTGCAGGAGGAGCTGGCAGTGATACGTTAGCACTGCCGGTCGAAGGTGTTTTGACATGTATGCGAAACTCCGGGGCAGCAGCGTCTATCACACTCGCGTTGCTGACTTCTGCCAACTTGCGGCAAGCAAGGATAAAGAGTGCGACGGGCAGCCTCCTCAGTATGTCTGAGTCCAGGCAGGTAAACCGGGGAAGGTCAGCGACGGATGTTAAGGGGGCATGGCTCCGATGACGCGCTGGCTGGCGGAGCTTCCGTAGTAGTCCGCGATGGGGAAAGCCCATTACATGGCGAAGGGAAGCAGTTTGAATGTGTTTGCGACGTGAATTAACTGACCTAACGAGGTGAAGACCTTTGATAATCAGCGAAATGCAACGCAAGCTTGCCACATGGGCAGCCACCGATCCGTCCCTACGGATTCAACGGCTGCTGCGTCTGATAACACAACCAGAATGGCTGGCTGAAGCGGCGCGGATCACGCTTTCATCAAAGGGGGCGCATACCCCCGGTATTGATGGCGTGAACAAAACAATGCTACAGGCCAGACTGGCTGTTGAGCTGCAAATCCTCAGGGATGAATTACTCTCAGGCCACTACCAGCCCTTGCCCGCCAGACGGGTTTACATCCCTAAAAGCAACGGCAAACTGCGACCACTGGGTATCCCCGCGTTGCGGGATCGTATTGTTCAGCGGGCCATGCTGATGGCGATGGAGCCGATATGGGAGAGTGATTTTCATACGCTCTCATATGGCTTCCGGCCTGAGCGCAGTGTCCACCACGCGATCCGCACGGTGAAATTACAGCTCACAGACTGCGGTGAAACCCGGGGACGCTGGGTGATTGAAGGCGACCTGTCCAGTTACTTCGACACCGTACATCATCGACTGCTGATGAAAGCTGTACGCCGCAGGATCAGTGACGCACGTTTCATGACTCTGCTGTGGAAAACCATCAAGGCGGGACATATCGATGTCGGTCTCTTTCGGGCGGCCAGTGAAGGTGTGCCACAGGGCGGTGTTATATCGCCGCTATTATCGAACATCATGCTGAATGAGTTCGATCAATACCTGCATGAGCGCTACCTGAGCGGGAAAGCCAGAAAAGATCGGTGGTACTGGAATAACAGTATCCAGCGGGGCCGAAGTACGGCGGTCAGAGAAAACTGGCAGTGGAAACCCGCGGTGGCGTACTGCCGCTATGCCGATGATTTTGTCCTCATCGTCAAAGGCACCAAAGCACAGGCGGAAGCCATCAGGGAGGAGTGTCGGGGTGTGCTCGAAGGCAGTCTGAAACTCAGGCTGAACATGGATAAGACTAAAATCACCCATGTTAATGACGGCTTTATCTTTCTGGGGCACAGGATCATTCGCAAACGCAGTCGTTATGGCGAGATGCGAGTGGTCTCAACGATCCCGCAGGAGAAAGCCAGAAACTTCGCCGCATCGCTGACAGCACTGTTATCAGGCAACTACAGTGAAAGCAAAGTCGATATGGCTGAACAACTCAACCGAAAACTGAAAGGCTGGGCCATGTTCTATCAGTTCGTTGATTTTAAGGCCAAAGTCTTCAGTTATATCGACCGTGTCGTGTTCTGGAAGCTGGCTCACTGGCTGGCCCGCAAATACCGTACAGGTATCGCTTCCCTGATGAGGTGGTGGTGTAAATCACCGAAACCGGGTCAGAGCAAAACGTGGGTTTTATTTGGTAAAACCAATCACGGCAAGCTCAGCGGCGAAATACTGTACCGGTTGGTGGGGCAAGGCAAGAAGCTGTTCCGCTGGCGTCTGCCAGAAGGTAACCCTTACCTGAGGACAGAAGCCAGAAATACATATACATCGCGTTTTACTGAAGTGGCAATGGCGTTCGCCAGTGTTTAAATGGAGAGCCGGATGCGCTGAGAGGTGCACGTCCGGTTCGGAGAGGAGAGGCAGGGAAATAGTCCGACTACGCCCTGTCTCTTACTCTACTGAGCACCTGGCAGGGCTTCGCGTATGTGGCGTTCATCATCGATGTGTTCGCCGGTCGCATCGTGGGCTGGCGGGTCTCATCGTCGATGGAAACGACATTCGTGCTGGATGCGCTGGAGCAGGCGCTGTGGGCCCGTGGTCCGTCCGGCACCATCCATCACTCAGATAAAGGCTCTCAGTATGTGTCACTGGCGTACACACAGCGGCTTAAGGACGCAGACTTGCTGGCGTCAACCGGCAGCACAGGCGACTCATATGACAACGCGATGGCGGAAAGTATCAACGGACTTTACAAAGCGGAGGTGATACATCGTAAAAGCTGGAAAAACCGCGCTGAAGTGGAGCTGGCGACGCTGACATGGGTGGACTGGTACAACAATCGACGGTTGCTGGAACGACTGGGTTATATCCCGCCGGCAGAAGCAGAACAGGCCTGGTACGCTTCCATCATAGACGGAGATCTGGCAGCCTGAGTTCACAGACAAAACACTCTCCCGGAAAACCGGGGCGGTTCAGTTTTGCCACTCAGTAACCTGTTCTTTTACCGCGTCGGTGACCTTAGATATCAGCGTGGGTGACACATCGGCGTCGTACATTTCTTTGAAGGTGGCGACGATTTCGCGGGTAGTCATGCCTTTGGCGTAGAGGGATAAAATCTGGCTGTCCATCTGAGTAATGCGCGTCTGGTGCTTCTTAATCAGCTGCGGCTCGAAGGTGTTTTCACGGTCACGCGGCGTGTTCAGTTCGATCTCGCCATCATCGCATAACACCGTTTTTGACGAGTAGCCATTGCGGGGGTTTGAACCTGTTTTGGGCGCATTTTTCTCATGCCCGAGGTGGTCAGTCAGCTCCGCATTGAGCGCTGTTTCGACGATTAATTTCGTCAGCATACGGGAAAACTGATTGAGGTCGGCTTCGGTTTTAAGGCCCTTAGCCAGTTAAGCCGCCAGTGCTTTGAGTTTCTTTTCGTCCATAATTTGCCTGTCTCCGTTGTTGGAGTGAACATATCAAAAACAGGCAATTACACAATTTTAATTACAGTCTCACGCTGTCCGCCAACAGCGAGCTCACGCAACTCCTCCCCTGGAATATAACTTTACCGCAGGCCGAACACACTTAACAGGTGTGATTCCAGCGACGCTTACTCACCATTCCATGATATAAGGTTTTTCTTTCGGATCTGCATTTTCTGTTCAGGAGATAATTTCCAGTAATGCTGACTCATTCCCCCCTCCCAGTCCCCATAAGATGGATTTGGTAATACGATGAATTTCATGCCAAATTTCTCATGGTTTTCATCAACAAAACGCCTGCGCTGTATGTTATCTTTATGCCAGGTTTCTCCGGTAAAGTCGTTCAGATTATCTCCCATAAAAATAACAGGAGTATAACCTTTAGCTATGACATCTTTAAATCTCGCTGACTTATCCGTGTTCCCTGTCGTTTTCAGTATCACCGTTTCCCTGTTTATATCAGGAAAACCCTGCTGAATTAAATTATCCACTGTGGACTGGTAATCAACTGCATCCCGGTTAGAGATATAAAATACTCTTCCTTTATGAGTCAGCACAAAATTAGCAAAGGAAACGGCTCCTGGCATAGCCTCTGCCTGCCGGCCAGCTACCCATTGGTGCCATGTTTTATCACTGTAATTTTTGTTTTTCTCAATGAGCCATGCCTCATAGGGAATGTTATTCAGTACAGTTTCATCAATATCCACAATGACCGCTTTACGCTCTTCAGACGAAGCTGGGGTATGCATGAATATATTTTTAGCTGTGTTAAATGCCTGCCACGATAAAGCTCTGTATTCTCCTGACTGTTGCATCCAGTTCACTGCCAGAGTGGACTGAGATGATAATCGGTTTTGTTCCTGCTCTTCAGTATAAGAATGTGCACACCCGGACAGAAGAATAACGCCAGCCATAATACTTAATTTCATTTTTTGCTTCATAATATTTTCCTGTTATTCAGTATTGAGAGTTCGCTACAACTTCTTCACCGAGACTGCCATTGACAGGAAAGGGTGTATTTGTTGAGAGTAAGGGCCGTAATACCCTGATACCTGTTGCCCCGGCTTTACGGGCATCCAGTATGTCACTGTCCGAATCACCATAGAAAACAGTAATATGATTTTTCTTGATATATTCCACTTTTGCATTCCGGCTCGTTCCGGCATATATAACCTTATTTAATTTCTCCACAGGAATAGAAAAATCCCTCTGAATGATTTCTGTCAGATCTTCTTTAGCGCCTTCCGGTGCCGGACGTCCGGTAATAAAATAAATATTGTCTCCATGCCTGAGATACATTTCAATCAACTCTCGTCCGGACTGTTTTGGTATAGAAAATTTATCCCATCCTTTACTACTTAACTCATTCCAGAAAATTTTATTTTTTAGAAAATTCATACTGTCGGGGGAGAATTTACTCTTTCCATAAAAAAAGGCAGGACTTGAATACAGAAGGGTATCATCTATATCAAATCCCACGTTGACGGGCTTTTTATCAGCCAGAGCCGTTTCCAGTTGTTGCACCGATACCCAGTGAATTGCTGCCTGATGTGTCAGTTGCTCCAGTGTTGCGCCCTCCCGGGCTTCAGAAAAAATGGGAAAACTGAGCGTGAACAGAACCCCTGTTATTAACAATGCTGATATACGAAAATTCATTAGCATCTCCATAACTTAAAATCAAAAATAATACAAACTATTAATATTTATTTAACGCATATTTATACTCCAGATATTTTAAAATGCCTGACCAGGCAGATTCCACCTGGAACCTGAAGGATTTTGCTTATAATAATACAGGTAATTTGAAGTTTACTGAGCAGATGACAGTATGCCCAACATCATTTCCAATTCAGGTTAAATCTACTCCTCCTTGCATTAACGTGAAGCATCTCTCATTATTGATATGCAAGATGATTTGTATTTTATTGTTACGTGATTTCAATCACGGAATAACCATTCTACCTACATTCTCATCAGTACGGGAAATAAATTACAAGAATCCCGGCAACTTATATAGTTTTACATATTTCATTCAACTGATGTGTATGCTGAATGATGTTTACGAGGAATAACAATGAGAATAAATCATATTAAGCTGTTGGTACTGGGCTCAAGTTTTCTGTGTAGTACGGTAGCAGGAGCAGCACAGTTATACAGCAAAGACGGGACACATGTATCGCTTAACGGTGAAGTTAAAGGTCGACATTACTTTTCCGGAGACAAGGCTATTGATGGAGATAACTCTCAGGTAAAACTGATGTTCAGTGGTGATGCGAAAATTAATAGCCGACTGACCGGGTACAGTTACTGGGAATATAATATTCCCGTCAACAATACCGAAGGTAGTAATTCGAAAGCCACAACACGAATTGCTTACGCTGGTATAAAAATTGACGATGATAATTCTCTTAACTATGGTCGTAACTACGGTATCATGGATGACATAAGTGGCTGGACAGGGATTCCTGTTCCGGAATGGGGGGGTGAAAGTTATGATGGTATAGATAATTTTATGACCTACCGTACAAATAACTTGTTAACCTACAGAAATAAAAATCTATTCTCTTTTATTCCCGGTCTGGAATTAGGAATACAAGCTCAGGGGAAAAATGACGGCTGGAATGATACGGAGAATGAAACGGGGCCTCGAAGTAATAATCCAAGAGGAGTTGCACATCAAAACGGAAATGGTCTGGGGTCGTCTCTGATTTATCATATTACCGACGCCCTCAGTGCTGGCGCATCATATGCAAACTCTGACCGCACTCTTGAGCAAAAACTTGATCACAGAGGGGATCGGGCAACGGGATGGAATGCAGGTTTTAAATATGATGCAAACAGGATATACCTTGCTGCATACTATGGTGCTGTTAATAATATGCATTATATTGGTAGTGCCGATGGCTTTTCCCATAAAGCCCGAGGGTTTGAAGTGCTTGCTCAATATCACTTTGATTCCGGGTTTACTCCTTCTATTTTATATACTCAGGGAACTGCTTTAAATCTGCACAATGATGATTACAGTCATGATATGGATTATATAAAATTTTTCGATTTAGCAGGAATGTATAACATTAATAAAAATATTGAACTGATTGTTGAATACAAGCTCAATTTGTTGAACAGGAGCATGTTTACTTTTGCAAACCATATCAGTACTGATGACATTACCAATGTAACGTTGAAATACTCCTTCTAAAATTCTCAATTCACGACTCGTTTTTATTATCATACTGCGGGCCATTAAATGATTTTTCCCAAATAACATAGTTAAAATATCAAGAAAAGTAAAGAAGGATATGCAAATAATAAGCAATTTATTAAAAGGAAACCCTACACAGATATTTACTATAAAAGATATATCTGAATTTACAGGTATGAATTTTTACAAAGTAAGACATGCTTTGTTTATGCTTGAAAAACATCAAATAATAAAACAATATGAAGATAAGAAAGGCACAAAAAAATATTTAAGATTTTCAGTTTGATCTTGCCTAGCTATCTCCAGACAACAGTAAAATAACTGGCATTAAACCATAACGCAGAGTTGCGGGCTGGTATCCCTCATGGGCGGTATCAATCACGATTGCCCCACGATTTTTTATGCTCTCCACATTACAGGTGGTTATGAGGATCCTGTGTCTGGTGTAATACCGCCAACACTTCAATACCAGCCGGAACTTCGCGGTAATAGATAATATGGCTCTCAACAGGGAAACGCCGCACACCGACATGAAGATCTTCACTACGATCACGTCCGGGGCCCCCTGTGTCTGAATGAAGACGACCTGGCGCAGATCCGCCACTAATACTTTCCCGGCACTCCCTGCCTGACCATCAGCAAATACTGGTAAGGCAGGGAGATATCAGGTTCAGCCTGCCAGCCCACCGATTAAACAGCTTAATCATGACTGCCTCATTACCACTCCTGTGGCTGCGGAGCTGTACAAAATGTCAGATTCGGCGGGAGCCATAAAAGTCGTCCGCTGTAAATTTTCACGAAACCGGGTACCATGTAACAGTTCATACAGCCGGTTTTTCATGCCCATTTTTGCCAACAGACGATCCTTATCCTGCCAGATTTTCTTCCTGTCTTTGTTAAGAATATTCGTCATTCCGGCCAGAGTGTGTCGTCCCCTGTAAACTTCCCGCAGTAGTTTTTGCTGGGCCGGAGTGACGCCACATCTGACGGTCGCCCGGTACATCAGCAGGGACATGTAGTTCATCAGACGTTCCGGGTTGTTAAAAATCAGCGGGACTGCGAAATGCCCCGTCGCAGGCTTCGGGGCTGACAGAAAGTCAGTCAGTTTTCCGTTAACCGGATAAAGCTTTTCTCCGAGCGAAACCCTGACCACAGTACCGGCAAGCTCCTGGTGTAGCATGACCGGAATATCTCCCCAGTAGTGAAGCACCACCCGGTCACTGAACAACAGCTCATCGCTGATAACCAGCGCCGGATGAAAAAGAAGTGCGCTTTTCAGGGCGTAGAACAGAAAAATATGTTCGCGCGGACGCAGGCAGAGAATGAGTAAGGCGTCCGGCTCCCGGGCCAGCCGCTGCAGCAGGGTGGTAAGGCTGAAAGTGGCTTCACACCGGCTCCCGGGCAGTATGGCTTTCACCAGATGCTCAGTGGCACTCACCACCGGCCAGCAGTCCCCATGGATGATGACATGATGGTCCTCTGTTTTCTGGTTAATTCTGGTCGCTGTCATCTTTCTCTCCGTTTTTCAGTAACCTCCCGGCATTTCGCCGGGTACGCAGCCGGTTCCACAGTTCGTTGGCCTGAGCTGTGTCGGCATTCCCCACCCGACGACGGGACACCGGCGGGGAGGCGGAGCTTTTCCGCCTGGCAGTCGCGGGCGCATCCAGAACCCGGATAACATAAATTTCATAGCGCAGCGCTTTATTGGTCAGAGCCTCGTGGCGGCATACGCAGACCACCCGTGAAGATTTCTTTCTCAGATAGGCCACCAGATAACTGGCCCGCCTCGCAGTGATATGAAACGCCTCCGATATCTGATTACGCTGAACCCAGTCCTGCTGTTGCATGCACCAGTGCGCCACGATGATATACAGCGGCTCGCCGGTATACTGGCGGACGCCTTCCGGAATAAAGCAGGCATCATGGTTTGTCTGGGAGGGATAATGAATATCATTATCCTGCGTCGTATTATTCATTGCTGTGAGTAATTTGTCAGGGCGCATAAAAACCTCGTCATCAACATTAACGGGAAAATAAATGCCAGAGGTGAATATTGTTTCTGTATTTTTATTTATATCTGTTGCTTTTATTTACGTTTTCCTTTTTGCCGGATAATCTCTTTTTTATCTGTCGGCAGGTCGTAATAAAATCCCCGGTTCATATCGCCGGTCAGTTATATGTCACGACCACTGACATCGACGCTGAAAAATCACCGGTTTTTAAATCTGTACCCGGAATTCTGTCCACCACGGCAGTATAGGTTTTTTGTATACTGTTACCCGGGGAGCCGGTCATCTCTAAAGACCCCATTGACGCCGGAGTATTAAACTTTACGTTGTTTCCGGTGGCATTATCTCTCACGGAGAGCCTCAGGCCGTTATTCTGTCCGCCAGTGGTGAGTTGTATATACTGTTCATCTGTTATGGCCAGAGCGGCTGTCGGTATAAAATTAATCATCAGCGGAACAGTGAATGGCGTGGAGGTTCCGGTCTCCTGCTGCGCTGTTACGGTAAACGCTGCTGTTTTAGATAATGTGGAATCAACGGTTTTATAAAAACGCCCCAGCCTCACCAGTGAAGGCCTGACGGAAACCCTGCCCAGGTTCTCAGGCAGGAACCTTATGGAGAAGGCCCCTGTTCTTACCGGTTTTCCCCACTTAGCAGTTCCATCAGCGGGAATAATATTAAGTGCATCCATGGACGGGATGTCCAGAATCAGTATCGGTCTCTGCACAAATTTAGCCTCGACAAATAATTCCACACTGACTGTCGCATCGCGGGAATATTTTGAACCTCCATATTTGTCAAGCGGCTTAACACCAGTAGCCATCGCGGCACCAAATTTTTTCCGGAACGACGTGGTGGCCTTTCCGTTTTTGAGGTCACTCCATGGTATCGTCACGGGACCCTGGCCCGCTTCCTGTATGGTAAGGTTAATCCCCAGCCCGAGCTCGCCGAGCGGCTTTATTACTCCTTCTATGAAGCTGGAAGGGAACGCCAGAGTGGGGACATAATCAGTGTCCAATGACGGGTATACTGTACAGGTGTAACTTATGGCATAGGCCGGGCTGGTATACAGTATCTTTCCGGTAGTGACCTTCGACATTTTCAGGTTAACGCTCTTCAGCGGGACGGTTCCCCCCTGTGTTTCACATATTGAGTCTGCAAGTCCTTTAGCCATGGACGGAAAACAGACAGCCAGAAGCAGTATCGCCAGCATTCCATTCAGCCGTTTCCTCATGATGAAGAGCCTCCCTTCAGCGCACAGCTCAGGGTGTCACAGGCGTAGGGGTTCATCTGCAGGCCGCCGTAGTCGTCCACATATCCCACCCATAACTGACGGGCACTCTCCGGCAGGCTGGCCTTCAGTGGCAGGTCTGCGAATGGCGCAACCATTTCCCCGTCCCCGAATCCGCTGAGGCGATGACTGCGGTCGGTTCCCAGCCAGATTACGGTGATGTAATACGGCGTCGGGTTCTTTAATGTCACGTGTCCCCCGCTGCGCTCCACCACCAGTTTTCTTTCAGGCCGGTCATTATCTCCCCGGACGATGGCCGCAGGGCGGTAAAACAGTTTCAGCTGGCTCTGTATGGTCAGTTGCAGAACGTTAGCCGCATCCGGTTTTGGCGGGATGCTGCGTACGTTAAACCAGAACAGGGTCTCCCTGTCCTTCGGCAGTCTGTCCGTCATGCTTCTGACCTGCGTGATACGTACCTGAGATTTCTGTCCGGCGTCAATACGCTGCAGCGGCGGCAGGGCCATCAGCGTATCCGTCCGGGTTCCGTCGGCATTTGTCACCCATGACTGTGCCAGAAAAGGTAAATGTTTATCGTCATTATTCAGTATGAGAGAAACACTTTTCTCGTTACTGTTCATAATGATACGCGTCCGGTCAGCGCTGATGGCCGCCTGGCTGCCCTGGCTCCACACGGCCGCCAGTACGAGCACGACAGCACCGGTTGCGGTTAATCTGCTGTTGTTCTTTTTCACTGTCTGTTCTCCGTTTAACTCTCATGTTCCCGGTGGGGTGGTTACCGGCAGGGCAGCAGAAGCGCCCCCTGGCTGAGCGACAGCTTCTCCGGCAGGTCCAGCCGGCACTGTACCCGGCCATTCCACGACACGGTCAGCGCCTGGCGGTCTTCTGCGGTGATACCCGTCAGATAAACCTGACCATCGTCACCCACCATACCCGGTGTTTTCCCTGTACGGGCTGATATCACCTGCGCCCCGAACGGCGGTGCCTTACCGTCTGCCAGCCGGATATTCCCCAGCACCTGCTCTCCCTGGCTGGCATCAATCTTCCGGTAACCGATGGCGCCCTCCGTCAGGACCTGGCTGATAACAGAGTCGCTGACCTCCACATCATCCGGCAGACTGGCGACATCGACGGAGATATCACTGTGCTGATAACTTCCACCACTGCTGACGACTGCAATACCGAAACGGTTGCTGACACTGCTGCCGCCGGATACGGAAACGCCGGGCACACCACCGGTGTCAATCATCATGCGGGGTTCATTGCCCGCCATCGACTGACTGAAGGCGGCACCATGTACCGTGGCGGTCGCCGAGCCGTACCAGTTCAGTCCCAGACTGCGGTACAGACCGGGTTGCAGGGACGCATCCGCACTGACCTGCCCCCATGGCAGACTGCTCTGGATACCGCCACTGAAATTACTGTTACTGCCGGTTTCATTCCGGCTGAGCCCGGCACTGATGTTCCATGAAGTGTCCGGGTTGTGGAAATCGCTGTAGTTCACGTTCTGCTGCATACTGCCCCGGTTATCCTGCTGAAGGCTGTAACTGACCTGACGGCTGTCACCCCACGGAATGCTGAGAGAGGCGTACACCTGGTTCTGCGTTCCTCCGCCCGTGTACTGGTTCCGGGCAAAAGAAACCGATGCGGAGATACCGCGAATACTGCCGAGGCTGAAGAATTTGTTCAGGCTGAGCATGTAATTGTTGTTTGACTCAGCATTCCAGTAATTCAGGCGGCTGACCGACAGGGCCGCGTTCATGTTCAGTGCCGGGATGGACTGACTGTATGTGATGGTGTAACTCTGTTTTTCATGCCAGACACTGTCCCCGTCCACAGACCTGCGCTGAAGGTACTCCGGCAGGGAAAGGTAGTGACGGTCGGAAAAACGGTAGCCGACAAAGGCCAGCGTGCTGCCGGTTTTATCAAAGGTTTTGGCATAGTTAATCCGGTAGCTGTAACCGGTCTGATTCTGTCCCTGCGGCAGTTTCGCATCCGAACGGGTGATGTCTGCAGATAAAGCCCCCATAACCCCCATATTCTGAGCGGCTCCAAGGGCGACGGACTGGTAATCGCCGGTGGAGGCAATCAGCCCCCCGTAAAGCGAGGTGTTGTTAAAGACCCCCCATGTGGCCTCGCCCAGAAGAAAGTCAGGACTGACCGTGCTGTTGTTATGCGGTCCGCCATAAAGAGGACGGCCTGCCGCCGCCTTATAGCGGACCATGCCCTTACGGGCCATAAAGGGCACACTGGCGGTGTTGACCTGCCAGGTGTGGGTGCTGCCGTCGCTTTCCCGCACAGTCACGTCAAGGTTACCGGTGATGTTCCGGCTCAGGTCCGGCAGGACAAAGGGACCGGGCGACACCCGGGTCTGGTACAGAATGCGGCCGTTCTGGCTGACGGTCACCTGCGCGTTACTGTTCGCAATACCGCTGATTTGCGGGGCGTATCCCTGCAGGGAGGGCGGCAGCATACGTTCATCGCTGGCCAGGGTGATACCGGCAAAGCGGAAGGAGTCAAAAATGGCGGAGCTGAGATACGTCTGGCCCAGCGTCAGTTTCGAGCGCAGCGACGGCAGCGGGCGGAACAGATACGTCTGTGGCAGATAAAAATCAGACTGCACGTTCCCGTCTCCGCTGTCATAGCGGTTGTACTGGTAATCGCTGCGCAGACGCCAGGCACCGAAGTTAAACCCGGCTGTGCCGTACAGGCTGTAACTGGTGGAGGTGTCGCCCTGCTGCGGCATATAGCGGTTTGCCGAGAGATTATAGTCCAGCACCGCCCCGGCGACCCCGTCACTCCAGCGAGAGGGCGGCACCCAGTCCGGGTCCCGGTACTCCATCCAGGCCTGGGGAATGACAAAAGTCAGGCGCTGTTTTTCAGCACTGTACTGCACCCTGCTGTCCGGCGTGTTCAGTTCAAGGCAGTGGCCGGCATCCGTGCCGGAAACCGCTTTCAGCCCCCGGGCAATGTCGTCCTTCAGCCCCAGCATATCGACCATGGCGGGCGTCACGCAGATAACCGAATCGTCACGGCCATTAAGCTGTACCACCCTGACAGGGTACTGCTCACTGACAGACTGGTCGTTCAGCCAGATATCCAGCATGTAACTGCCGGGCGCGACATATCCCTCGCGGCTGAATGCCGAGAGGTCTGCTTCTGACGGGTCACTGGTACTGAGCAGACTGGCGTCAAACTCGGTTGCCAGAACCACCGGAGTGGTCAGTGTCAGGGTTATCAGTATGGCGAGCCGGTTCAGTTTCATAGTGTGATATTTCAGCATTATCGTCCGTGTCACCGGCAGTCAGGGGTGACGCCGTCAGAAGTTGCAGATAAAAGCTGTCCTGCTCTCCGTTGTGGACGGCTTCATATTGCCTGGCTGAAGAACTTACTGGTATTTCAGGGTGTAATTGACAGGGATGCTGAATGCTCCCGGTTTGACTGAACCTGCATCTCCCACGTTCATCAGTTTTGCGGTGTAGTTCATATCCGTAGCACCGGGTGACAACTGAACTGGGTTTCCTGCCGTGGTAAAATCAGGAGAACTGCTGGGAGTGATGACTGTACCGTCAATTCCGGTCAGCTGAACGCCAAGACTCGGATTGGCGCCTGAGATAAAGGCTTTTTTACTGCTGCCCGCCGGAGTGCCGGAGAACGCAATCTGCACTTTGGACAGCGCCCCTGCGGGGTGATCTGTGTCTTTATCAAACTCGCAGTTCTGCAGATGAATGGTAAACTGTTTTGCGGTGGCATCATCAACAGCGCCGGTTGCTTTCAGGGCGCGATAGGAGACCTGACCAAATGGCACGCTCAGATTCTCATCACCGGCCTTAATATCACAGGGAGCTTCAGTGATGGTGCCCGTGAAGGTGACCGTACCTTTGCCGAACACGCTGGGTGACAGAACTGTCTCAGCCGCAGACGAAGTCACACCATCCTCAGCAAAAGCTGAAGTACCGTACATCATGACGCCAGCAGTCACCATGGCTAACAAAATCTTGTTACGCATAACACATGTCCTTTTTAATTAACTGAATGAGAAATGAGAGTTGCATGAGCCGGAAGCGGAGATTATTCCCCGGAATTTGTTCTGTCGTTCGGTTCGCGGCAGAGTTAAGCATCCTGATAATCAATATAAACAGACCGACACTGATGTCGGATGGTATGAGTCCGGACGGGCCCGGAACCGGATGCTGCGGCTTATGGCGGGGTATTTATAGGAAAACTCTCATCGCTATTACATCAATAAATACAGATCGATAAGATCGATATATTCGATCGTAAAATAAGATTAATCACCATTAAAACTAATTTTCAGCATAATAATAAGCGTTAAAACGATAACTTACGACGCTGTCTGAATACATAAACAGGTGTATTTGGACGCTACCGGGCAGGGGCTTTTTCAGTCATTGTTACTGTAAAATTAAAAAGCATTTAATTTCTTAAAAAATTCAATTACCAACATTTAGTATTGTTAAAATATTAAATATGGATTTCAATGGTTATTTTATGCTAAATCAGGGATGGTGATTAAAAGCTGATGGCTTTCCCCGAAAAAAAGAAGTTCAGGGTAATAATATTTATTCTCATCTGTAGTGCTTTTTTTTATTAACGTGATATTAATCACATTTAACAAGAAGAAAATGAACAGGTAATTAAGACGCGAACGGATACCGAACAACATCCGGCTCCCCATGTCAGTTGGTTCTGTCGCATGAGTGTAGACAAGTTAGCAAAAATAGCGCTGCTGATTTTTCAGGCAGCCAGTAGATAAAATTGTTCCGCCGGTGTCAGCCCGTCGCCGGCTGGATGGTGAAACTACCCTTTCCATATCATGTGGATCAGTTCGATGCCAGCCAAAGTAACAATTTTGATGAGGCAACAGTGCGCGTTGGGTAACAAAAATGCTGAGTCAATGCGGTCAATGCGGTCAATGCGGTTATTGTCGTCTCATAGACTGTTACATATCCTGTCTGGTTTCCCGGTACATAGCTACGAGCTTCCCCCCGCTTTATCAGAACAAAGAATACCTGACAATGCTGGTGAACTTCTCATTGTAGGATTCCACCACTGAATATGATTTAGATCAATCTTATATTTCGTAAATTAAATTATTACAAATATTGTTAACCGAAAAAAACACAACTCTGTGTGATTTTTGCTCAGTTAATTGACTGTTTTTCCGTTTTATTTTAGTTTTCTGCGCGATTACTCGCTTATTACGATGAATATTATCGATCGTTACGATCGATAATAATGTCTTTAATTGTTGAAACTAAAAACATCAATATTTCATTAAGGTTGTTCCGACTGGAAAATGAAAGGAGTGTCCGGACCAGATTAAGCTTACCGATTACGATTTAACCTGAGTGAGACTGAGAATCATCATTGTGGTGAAATGCGACACTATTTCATTTTTATGAAAATAGTCTGTTTTTGTCTTTTTATTTCTTTTGATTAACTAATAAGTGGAGCCGCCTATGAAAGCGCTAAGCTTGCGGGATATCAGAAAACGTTTTATGGCACAGCCAGAAAAGTACCTTAATCTTAAAAAGCAACGTGGTATGACATTGCTGGAAATCATTATTGTACTGGGTATTATCGGTGTTATTGCGGCCGGGGTTGTTATTCTGGCACAGCGGGCTTTTGATACCAAGGCTATGTCTGACCTGGCGAATAATGCGAATACTGTACGAATTGCAGTTAAAGACGCTTATGGACCAAGTGGGCAATATCCTGCAGAAGATTCTGCGGATACAGCAAAACTGGCAAATTCTGCAGAACTTCTTACTGATACGAAAACACCAATTGGTAAGCTGACTGCGTTAGGTAAGATTTCGCCGGATGAAGCCCTGAATGGTATTTCCGGTAATTATATTGATATCGGCCCGGGAAAGATTGGTGCCAAGGATAATGCCGGATACTTTATTGTATTGAACGGTCTTAATCAGCAACAGTGTCGTGGAATGCTCAACCAGGTGGGTAACCAGTGGGATTACGTTCAGGTTGGTACAGGGGAAGCGGCAGGAACTTATAAAACTCATACCGTCCAGATGGATGCAGATGCCAGTGGTTATACTCCTGGTACTACAGCAGGCGGCACTACAACAGGTGCATCTCTGTCCGAAACCGGTATTTACCGTTCGCTGGCTGTACCAACGGGGACTGGTACGGGTGCTACAGGCGGTGGCGATAACCTTCTGACGCCAGATCTGGTCGTTCACGCATGTGGTAAGGGTTCTGATAATGCCATTATTTTAGGTAGCCGTTAATTTTATCTTTTTTATGCACTCCCTTTTCTTTATCAGGGAGTGCTCTTTTGTATGTCAATAAACAGGAGTAAAGTGTGGTGGGTGAGTCCGTAATAAAAAGAAGGATGAATAAATCCCGGGGGTTCTCACTGCTGGAAATTATTATTGTGCTGGCTTTTCTGGGTATTATTCTGGTAACGGCTGCCACCTACGCCAGAAAGCTGATTGATGAGAAGACCCGTCAGACGGCAGCTGATGCCGTGGCGCAGGAAGTTTATGGCGTACTTCAGTTTGTTAATGCTGACAGCATTAAAGCGACCGTAAATAATAAAACAAAAATAATCATTAACCCAATGTATCAGCAACCAGGAAATGCAATTTCTGATGACCCGGCTGATGTAAATACTCTGGGAATACAGAAAAATCCTCTCTGGCTGGCTCATCCTGGCTCATCCACTGATGCAGCAAGCACAAATGTTTCGCCCTATATTGCCCGGGTTTATTCGAAAAATATTACCACACCGATCTCAAACCAGATAAACATCAGTGACAATGGCATAAACTATTTCAGTCATTCACTGAAATGGAGTCAGTCCGTCTGGGGGCAGGACTCAGTTCGTGGTTATTTTACCGACAGTGGGTGCCCGGGGACCTCAGGTAATGTCTATTTTAATCATCAGTTCTTAAACTGTAATGAAAATCCGGCGCTTCATAACAGTGAAATCGCCATTTCACGTATTGATTTTGACAGTGACAAAGGAACAGAAAGCCGGCCGGCTGACCCGAACAAAACCGTGTCTGTCGGGATCGATCGGGTGGATGTGTATGTCAGTTTCACCCCGGTGGACGGTAATACAGCCCGGATTGATCAGTTCATTACGCCGTTAATGAGGGCGTTCAGGATGAAGAAAATCACGCCGAATACAAATGGAATCTACCTGGTCAGGCAACAGAATCACGCCAGTAATTCATGGACTTTGCTGGATAAAACCAACGGGCAACCGGCTACTGCGACGACATCAGTTAACAACTTAGCCCGGTTCAGTGACCTGCCTGACATGGTCGGTAAGTTACAGAAAGGGCAGACGTATGCCATCCGGTTTACCTTTGATGGTAAGGGAGATTACCTGCGGACGGATGGACTGAATTCTGCTGACAAAGTCTGCTGGAATTCAGCAACGGGTAATGCAGGACCGTGCCTGACATCGCCTTCGCCGGACTCCCTGATATTAAAACGCCGTGATAATCCGCAGGAACTGGCTAATCTGCAGGTCGGCAGTGTTATTTCTAAAGGCAGCTACAGGGACAATAACGGGCATATTCAACCGGACTATTATACCGCCCCACAGATTCAGTACGCCGCGTTCAGTAATACCGACAATAATATCGGGCCTTATTACAAGGGGGGGGCGGACAACCGTCATATGTGTACTGCTGACGGTAACTGTAGCAATGGTCCCACAGTGGATCAAATTACTGATACAGCCAATGGTGCCATTCCCGTTCCCCTGCAGACCTGCCCTTCTGCAGAGGGTTTTACCCGTACAGGAACGACGGATAATCATCAGTTGTATCCCAGACTCAGTGCGGCAGTGTCCTCTGTGGTTTCCGGGATTGTCAAGGATGGTTCCAAAGGGGAGCACTTTGCTGATGATCAGACTGTGGGGGCTTTTTTTAAAAATCAGGAAAAAACCATGACGGCGCTGAGTGGAAGTGAGGTCACTCTGAATCGGCTGGGCGGTACTGTTCTGCAGGTCAGGTCGGATACGGCGAGCGGAACCTGGCGAATTGCCGGCATGGTTGCGTCTGAAGATTCCGCCGACCCCCTGAAAGGTAGGTCGTGGATATATTTCAACCCATCCTGGCTGTCCGTCATGATCACCACCTGGTGCAGTTCTGTTGAGCAGCACTGAATAACCTCCGGGCAGGGTGGTGTTTGTTTATTCCTCTGAAATATCGTCGGTATTTAATTAATGGAAGAAAAAATGAAAGTAAAAATAATTACCGGGATTGCGCTGATGACATTGTC
The DNA here is from genome assembly GCF_046551535.1 of Salmonella sp. SAL04162. Classification (NCBI taxonomy): domain Bacteria; kingdom Pseudomonadati; phylum Pseudomonadota; class Gammaproteobacteria; order Enterobacterales; family Enterobacteriaceae; genus Salmonella; species Salmonella sp. SAL04162. The sequence goes on along the minus strand of NZ_JBGDVX010000017.1, from coordinate 46,309 downwards.
ATCCCTTTCTGTGGCGGCGGGGCACTCCGGGGCCGGGACCTCCGTGAGTGACCTGGCCCGCAGCCCGTTTCAGGCTGACCGGGATAAAGCCCGGATGCAGTCGGGGCATCTGACCCCGCCGGTATCTGCTTCCCTGCAGGAAAACCACGGAATGGTCACAGTGCCTTCTGCCGGGCAACCCGTACTGACATCTCCCGGAGCAAAGCCCGTTGCCGGCGCGTACAACCCCTGGCTGACGATGAATCTTCAGGAGAACCACCTGCTCAGTCTGGACATAGGTACCTGGGCCAAAGCGCAGGGCATGCATCTGCTCTGGAACAGTAACCGGGACTACCTTATCTACAGCCCAATCCATCTGACGGGAAATAACCGGGACGAGGTGCTGAACCAGCTGGGACAACTGTTTCTCTCGGAGAATTATGGTCTGGTGGTCAAGCTCTATGAAAAAAATAATGTGCTCGTCATTGACGGCCAGTAATACAGGACGCAATAAAGGAACTCACCACAATGAAAGTTAACTATAAACTGTCCTGTCTTGCGGCAGTACTGCTGCTTCAGGGGTGTACCACTGAATTCAACCAGAAGTACACAGACAAGGAACTGCTCGACAGCAGTCCCGGTCTGCAGAGCCTTGAGGCCCAGAAACAGCAGGCTTTCACGAAGTATAATACCGCTTTTCTCGGCAAGCCGGTCGCCTACAGTGCAAAACAGCAGCACCTGCTGGCACAGCATGTGGAGTTTCACTCGGAAATCCCGGTGTCGCTGAACACGGTACTGGACACCCTGTCTGAGCAGACAAAAAGCAGCTACCGGGTGAATGACCAGGTTCCCGGCAAGACCACTGCGACACCGGATATGGAGGCAGGCCCCCTTATCCGCGACAACACAGTGAACTTCTCCGGGACGTTTGAAGAGTTCATGCGTTACCTGTCCGCTTTGTATGACGTCACAGTCAGCCTGACCGACGATAATATCCTGCAGGTGAATGTCTACAACACCTATGCCCTGAAGCTGGACTATTTTGGCAAGGACAATGACTATGATGCCAGTCTTGACCTGTCCGGCAATGAGGCCATCAGCGGCGGCGTGAAGGGCAAGTCCGAGACCAAATTCCAGAGTACGTTCTGGGATGATGTCACCGCCATGGCGCAGAAGTACGTTTCCAGCGGGGTATATAACGTCTTCAAGGATGTGGGGGTGCTGACCTTCAGCGGCCGCCCGTCTGAATACACTGAACTGGCCGGCATACTGAAGGATTACAAGCAGGCCAACAGCAAACAGTTTGTCATCACCTACAAGGTGTTCATTCTCGACAAGAAAAAATTGCGTAACTTTGATGGCGAACTGGGACTGGCGTTCAAAAAAGGCGGCACATCACTCAGCATGAATGGCGGCCTTATCGGTACGCCCTCCGGCGACATTTATTTCGGTCGCGATTTTTACGCCGACGGTCGTCTGGGTGTGGCGGCGAAACTGGATGCGCTCTATCAGCTGACGGGCAGTAAGGTGCTGCAGAGCGGCACGATGGTGACCCGTAATAACACTCCGGTGCCCCTGAACCTGACCGAGTCGCAGAACTATGTGTCCGGCATCACAGGTACGGTCTCCGACCAGATAGGTGCCTACAGTTCAACGGTCACCACCGCCACCATCACCACAGGAACCAGCGTTATTCTGACCCCGAGAGTGTTATCTGATGGACGGGTGGAACTCACGTCTGCCTATACCAAAAAGAATCTCAACGGGATTGACGTGTTTGGCAGTGACCAGTCTCAGGTGCAGTTACCCAACGTCAGTACCACTGAACTGTTCAACACCGTGGATGTCACGCCGGGTTCGCTCATTATCGTCGGAAAATACCAGACGGATATGAGTTCCGACGACCAGGGCGTCAAAGTTCTGGGCGGGAACCTGAACCGGAATGACACGTCATCCACTGTGGTGATGGTGGTCGGGGTGGACTACTACAACAAACCGTTCCAGGAAGGAAGATGATGCTGACGGAGATGATGAAGGCGCACAATCTTTACACCGGCACCTTATGGGTACCGTTACCCTCCACCACCGATGCCCGGCGGACCCGGTCGGTACGTAACCTGCTGGAGCGCCAGTGGCGGGCGGTGACCTATGAGGTGGCCTCCGTCGCTGAGCCGGGAAAAACGCCGGGTACCCGGACGCCGCGTGAGCTCCGGGCCGCCGGAGAGCGGGAGTTCCGTGGGTTGACAGAGCACCACTCATCGGCCCGGGAGCCGCTGGCGCTGTATATCCGCCTGTTATACGGGGACGGGATATTTTATGCCCGTACGGATGAGGGGATGGTCTGGCTGCTGATAGTCAGTGACGGCGTGATAGTGCCGGGTACCGACTGTCTGCTCAGTCCTGTGGTGTTTGACTCCCTGATGGAAGACCGGAAGTTCAGTCAGTACAAGTCACTGCCGGTCAGGGAGCTTAGGGAGGACTGTGAGGAAGACATCCTGACACACTATCAGGCCAACCAGTTGCGGCTGAAAAAGCGGCGTTATTTCTTTTATGGCGCACTGGTCTGTCTGGGGCTGGTTCTGCTTGCCATTCCAGCGGCATTCATCCTGATGGGGTAGATTATGAGCCGTTCATTATATAACTGGTTGTACCGGGATACGCTGTCATCACATGGCAGGACAGCCCTGCTGTTTGGTGGCGTGGTGGTGTTGGTAGCCGCCGTGGGGGGCGGTACCTGGTATTACTTTCACGCGAAAGCGGTCGAGAAAGAAGAGCAGGCCAGACTGGCCGCGGCGACCCTTCAGCAGAAACGGACGAATATTCATGACTTTTATACTAAGGCGCTGACCGGGGCGGATGCCCGTGGTTTTCTTGCGCTGTACACGGAAATTCTGCACAGTCGCCAGCCGATAGCGCTGGCCGGATTCCGGGAGGACAACTTCAGTTGTACAACGGACACCTGCAGTTTTTCCTATCAGGCCGGGGAGAACACGGTGTTCAGCGTGCAGGACAAGTGGTTCAGGGATGTCTCTTATGCACCGTCCTTCTCCCAGGATTCGGTGGATTACACCGGTATTCCGTCGGGCATGGACACTAACCCGGTACTGGACGCTTTTAACCGCCAGGAGAAAATCAGTGAACCTGCCTGTAATGACATACTGAATTATGTCTACAGCTATAACTCTCTGGTGGATGCCGGCCGTCGTTTTACCCTTACTGAGTTACCTGCCTCCTCCGTCAGTGCGGATGAGGCGTCGCTGCCGGGAAATCCTGATAACCACGGGTTGCTGGCCGGAAAGTGGCAGGTGTCACTGCCTGACGACTATGTCAGCGTCTTCTCATTCTGGCAGGACAGGCCGTATTCCTCTTCCTTTATTTTTCAGTCAGTGGCCGGGAAACAGGGCATTCTGGATATCAGCGGGACATTCTTATGCAAAAAATAAACGTTTTTCTTCCTTTATTGATTCTGACCTCATTTTATCTGCAGGCCGCGCCGCAGACGCCGGTAAACAACCTGCCTGCCGCATCTCAGCCGGCCGGGGCTGCGACGCAACCTGACACGGCCACCGCCGGACAGGAGCAGATAGTCCGCGCCCTGCAGGATGACATTGTGTTTGAACGCCAGAAGCGGCAACTCAGTAATGAACTGGCTCTGGAGAAACTGCGGGCGGAACTGCAGAAGGTCCGGGGTGAAAATACGCCGGCGGTGGCAACGATGCCGGTGGCGCCGCCGGTCGCCACACCGGTACGTGACGAGTCGCCTGTACCAGTGCCCCGGGCTGCACCTCCATCGGTGGTGCTGGTTTCACAGGTGGCCGGGGTATCCCGGGTGGGCGTATCCGTTAACGGGCAATTGCAGTTTGTCAGCCGGAATGAAAAATTCTCTGCTAACGGAAAACACTACCGGCTGGTGCCGGCGAAAAACAGTCAGCTTATTGTCCGGGAAGTGAAGTGAGTGTACTGACCACGGTTCTGATGCTGGATGAGTCGGTGCTGGCTTCGCCTGACTGGACGTTCCGTCAGCCGGAAGAGGGGATGTTGTGCGGTGAGAAGGACGGCGTGAATTACCTGCTGGTCAGCGACCTGCGCATCGATACCCTGGCGGCCGTTCAGGTGGACTATGAATACCTGACACGGGTGAAGAAGGTGCCCTGCCAGGGCGCGGCGCTGGTATCCGGGGAGCTGTATTACCAGATACTGGAAAACCTCACGCTTTCCTCTCTTACGGACAACCAGAGCAAATCGACGGAAATACAGCGTCAGCTGGAAGATTTGCTGACGCATGCCACATCGCTGGGGGCCAGTGATGTGCATATCACGCGCCGGGAGGCCATCGCCACTGTGGAGCTGCGCATCAACGGGGTACTTATTCCCGATGAGCAGATGCTGTCCACAAAGTGCGATGAGATGGTGTTTGTGCTCTATAACGTGCAGGCCAGTACCAAGGAAACCACCTGGAACAGAAGTGTGCCGCAGAGTGCGAACATTCTGTACACCCTGGCCGGGAGGAAATACCGCTTCCGTTATGCCCATTTCCCTATTTTTGGCGAGACGGAAGGGTGTTATCACGCGGTACTGCGCATTATCCCGTCGGGCGTGCGTAAGAGCAGCCTGATAGACCTGCGGGAGATGGGAATATCGGATGCGGAGGCGCTGGATATGCGGCGGATGCTGAGTAATCCCTACGGGGCCTATCTGGTCTCCGGCACTACAGGGTCGGGCAAGTCCACCACCCTGAAGGTGCTGATGGAGTGGATGCAGCATTATCGCTATGACGACAAGGGCAGTTTCCTGACCATTGAGGACCCGGTGGAATACCAGATAGCCGGCGCCAGGCAGAGTTCGGTGCTGGATGCGGATGATGGCGGATTTCACATCGCCATCAAGTCTGCTCTGCGGCGTGACCCTGATGTGCTGATGGTGGGGGAAATTCGTGACCCTGTTTCCGCGAATGCGCTGTCAGGTGCGGTGGAGAGCGGTCACTACTGCTTCACCACTGTACATGCGGGCAACATTGTGACGCTCCTGCAGCGCCTGTCGGCACTCGGAATGACCAGTGACAAGCTGTCCACGCCGGGTTTTATTGCTGGTCTCCAGTGTCAGAAGCTGTTGCCGGTACTGTGCGACCACTGCAAAAAGCCCCATTCCGGAGCAGTACTGGGTGGTCGGGCATTTGATGTGTATGAACGTAACCGTGACGGGTGTGAGAAGTGCAACTACAGCGGAATATCTTCCCGCCAGCTGGTGATTGAATATATGCGCCCGACTGACCCGGAGCTTGAGGCCATTTCCCGCCAGGACTGGTACGGGGTCTACAGCCAGTGGCGGAAGAAACGCCACACGGTTGACACGCTGGCAGAAGGGTTTGACCTGAGGGAGAAGGCCGTGGCCTGTGTGCTGGCCGGACGGGTATGCGTATCCTGGTTCAGTCTGGAGTTCGGGGACGTGGAGCCGGAAAATCTGGAGGTGTTACTTGGCAAAATTCACTAAGAAACAGCGGTTTTATTTATATCAGTTTTGTGCGGACATGATTAAAGCTGACCTGCCGCTGTATGACTCTGTCGTCAAGCTACAGACAGAAGGCCGGACCCTGCTGGGAGCAGGGTTTGTAAAAAAACTGCAGGCGTTTCTGGACAAGATGGCCACAACGGAGTCGGTGTCCGGGGTGTTTGAAGGATTCGTTCCCCGTGAAGAACTGGGGGTGATTTATTCCTCAGAGAAAAGCGGCGCCCTGGCGGACGGATTTCTCAGCATTGTGGCCACCCTGAAGTTTGAGCAACAACTGCGCTCACAACTGATAAAAGCGGTGTCTTATCCACTGATTATGCTGTGTCTTGCCCTGGTGGTGATTGGCGGGTATGCGGTGAAGGTGTTTCCGGCGTTTGAAAAGGTCATCCCGACAAACCGCTGGCCGGGGATAACGCAGGTGCTGTACAGCTTCGGGACAGAACTGTACCACGGACTGTGGATACACATCATCGTGGTTTTCGTGGTGGTGGTCATCCTTGTCCGGCTGGTGATGAGTAATGTCACGGGAAAACTGCGTAACAACATTCTGGATCGAATACTGCCCTTTTCAACCTATAAGCGGATGTCGGCCTCGCTGTTTCTGAGCAGCCTGTCCGCGATGCTGCGCAACAACATCCCGCTGAATGAGTCCCTGGATGTTATCCGGCTCAATGCCAGCCGCTGGATGCGGTACCACATCGCGCTGATGCAGAACAACATGGCGCTGGGGCAGCCCTACGGGAAGGCGATGAATACTGGTCTGCTGGGGGCCAGCGAACTGCTGAACATCAGCCTGTACTCCAGTCTGCCGTCGTTTTTTGACGTGCTGCTGGCGGTTTCTGACAGGGCAAGGAAAGATATCGAGGAGAACATGGAGCGTCTGGCCGGTATTCTGCGGTCGCTGGCGACCCTGGTACTGGGGGGCTGCGTGGTCTGGGTGTTTGGTGCCCTTTATGCCCTGTCCGATGCGATTTCCAAAATGAACTCCTTTTAACAGAGGAGTGAGGAGATGAAGATGAAAAAACATGATGCTTCAATGATAAAAAAAGGGATTTTACTTTCACTGGCCCTGCTGTCACCGGAGATTCTGGCAGCGGAGAATCTGAATTTCAACTATACCCGGGCGGATGCCTCCAGTCTGGATCCGCGCCTGTCAAAACTGGCGCAGGCCTGTCATACACTGACCGACACGATGGATATCAATGTCCTGTTTGGAGAAATGAATACCCAGAATGTGAGGGTGGTGATGTCGGTATACGGGAAAAACGCAGGTAAAGGTTATTCCGCTGTGTATTCGCTCCCGGGCACTTCGGGCAAGTCAGCTACTGACCCTGATTTGGTTGTTCCCTGGTCACTTACATTCAAGGGAGCCGCCAGTCTCACTGTGGAGCAGACATCCACCACTCCGGTTACGGACACAGCGTATGATGACCCGTTCTGTTTTCCTGATAATGGGCAGAATTCAAACCCACAGTGGATAGTTTCCAAGGGCCAGATTCCTGTATATGACAATCCTCCCTACGCTGGTAGTTATGGTTCGAAGGACTTTCAGAAGTATTGTATGAATTTTAACAGAGAAAACGGTGGTGAAAATACTTACTGGCCAGAATTTCAGAATCCCCCACAAACAGTCAGAGATGGACTGAACAAGCCCTGGGATGAATATCAGGGAAAATATATTTTTTATCGTCACAAATATTCTTATGATACAGGTGCGACTGAACAGCACGATAGCTGGTCAGACATTGAGCAGACCAAGGACGCCGCAGGGGGGTCTTCCTCTGTACCCGGGGTTGTTAATGAGTTCCCTATTTATAAAGAGGGAACGTTAAATTCTGTTCTCAGGAATGGAAAGTTTTTGATAAAACTGAATAACAGGAATGTCACCAGACTGATACTGGATATATATTATACCGATTTGGGAACTCATTCGATCTTTACATGGAAAAGAGATGGGGGTTATCTGAGTAACGTCCTGGCTTTCCAGGGCGTTCAGGAGTCAATAGCAGTAATATCGGCAGGCGATATTCAGAATGACCCTTATCAGCCATTTTATAATGATAGCGTGAAAGGGAGCAAAGCATATTTCAGGGGCACCCTGGTGGAAGAAGGTTCGCTGAATCAGAAGTATAAAGATTATATTAAGAACATAATGCCATTATCTTTACCTCCGGCATACCGGGGCGACATTAACCTCGTTAATACACACAGCCTGACGTTCAAAATAGGGTCTGCTAATGGTAGTGCTGCAGGAGGCAGTACGATGGTTACTGTATATGGTCAGCCGCTGAAATTTGGTTCTCTGTATTCAGCAGACAAAGAGGCTGTTGATGCAATGCAGGTGAGAAATGCCTGCTACTGACGGACGGAGGTAGCCATTGATGGTGACTGAACAGGCGTATTATTTTGTTTTTCTTGTTCTTTGTCTGATGACCGGGATGTGTACTGGCAGTTTTATGAACGTGGTTATTTATCGTCTGCCCCTGATGATTTTCGGGGCCGGTGACGATGACAGACCGTTTTCCCTTGCCTGGCCGCCATCACACTGCCCGGTCTGCCATCACCGGATACAGTTTTATGACAATATTCCGGTAGTGAGCTGGCTTGTGCTGCGCGGAAAATGCCGGCACTGCCGGACGCGTATTCCGGTCGTCTATCCCCTGACGGAAGCCGTTACCGGCCTGTGGTTTGCCGTGGTGTTCTTTTGTTTTGCCGGGCCGGTGAGCACCCTGCTGACATTTTCAGGTGTGGCAGGACTGCTGCCGCCCCTGGTGCTGTTCTGTCTGCTGTACTGCATTACCGTGACGGACTTCCGCCATTATCTTATCCCGGACGTCCTGTCTCTCGGTCTGCTGTGGTCCGGACTGGTGTTTTCTGTCTGCGGACTTATCCGGGTGTCACCCTTTCAGGCTGTTACGGGGGGAGTGCTGGCCTGGTGCATTATCAGCGCAGTCCAGTACGGATACCGAGTTATCCGCAGGCACGAAGGACTGGGGGGCGGTGATGCCAAACTTTTTGCCGCCGCATCCGTCTGGGTGGGGCTGAGCCAGGTACCGTGGCTGATTCTGTTTTCTGCCGTCTGCGGTGGCGTACTGTACGGAATAAAGAAGTTTTATCAGCGTAATATTCTTGTACAGACACCTGAATTATTGCCGGGGCAGGATGCTGACAATGGTGATAATGATATTGTCTGCACGGGAGTTTATATTCCGTTTGGTCCGGCCATTGCGCTGGCAACCCTTGTGCTTTTTTTTACCCGGATATGATGAATCAAGTTACCAGACAGAAGCTGATGCGCTTTCTGGTTCCGGGGCGCCTGGGAACCGGTTTTTTACTCGGCGCCGGTTTTATGCTGTGGCTGGCCATCGAAAGAAAAACAGAATTTGATGAATTTATTTTATTCATTATTGATTTTTTAAATCTGACACATGCATGAGGCTGAAGGGTTTCTGTATATGAATATACTGGCACCATTTAAATATATCCGGTCCGTTCTGACCGGATTATGTCTGCTTGTTATCAGCCACTGCGTCATGGCCGCAGACTGTTTTGATATGGCCGGAAAGGATGCGGGTATTGACCCGGATTTATTACGGGCCATCGCCTGGCAGGAATCCCGACTCAATTATGACGCCATAGGTAAAAACCCCGCTACTGGCTATGGCATGGGGCTGATGCAGATTGATTCCCAGCATCTGGGATATATGAAAAAACGGGGGGTTGACCGGGAGTTACTGGTCTCGGATATCTGTACCAATATTTACAGCGGTGCGCTGATTCTGGCGAAGGCCTTTAATAAATGGGGCGCCACCTGGGAAGCTGTGGGGGCTTATAACGCCGGTTTCGCCGGGACACCGAAACAACATGTCAGACGCATGGCGTATGCCAGAAAAATTTATGCCACGTACTGGAAACTTAAAAAAGGTGAAGACAGTCGTTAACGGCAATAAGCAGGGTATGGTAGTTTTTTTAAGGAAAATGATAATGAGAATAATAATACCAGCAGTGATATTAATCAGTAGTGGTGTCCTGATGGACGGAACCGTGCAGGCCGGTACCTGGACGGATAATAATGATGACGGTTTTCTGGATGCGTCAGAGAAGGCCGCTCTGTCTGAGTGGTTTACGCCGGAAAAGGTCTCCGTCGGTTTGTCTGTCGGTACGTTGAATGGCAGCGCGAAGGAGCGTGTGTATGACAATGGACGCAGACTCAGCCAGCTGGACTGGAAATTCAAAAATGCTCCCATTCTGAAAGGGACTATTGACTGGGATATTACACCGTGGGTCAGGCTGGGTGCATCAGGGTGGGTGACCGCAGGCAGTCACGGGGCCAGTGATATTATCGACCGGGACTGGATGTTCCCGGACCAGGACAGATATACCCATATTTCCGATTCGCCCTCAAAACTTCGCTCTGCCAGCGCCTGGGATGTGAATGCCACCGTCTGGGGGGTGAGTAATGATAACTGGCGTCTGGGACTGATGGCCGGCTGGCAGCAGACGGATTACAAATGGGATGCGCATGGCGGATATTACAGCTACTGGAATGGTCTGTTTGAAGGCAATTTCCCCAATAAGAAAATTGGACTCTATAAACCGCAGTTTAAAATGCCTTATATCGGGCTGACGGGCGGTACCCGGTTCCGTAATATTGAAATGAACACCACGGTTAAATACAGCCACTGGGTCCGGGCGTCCGACACCGATGAACACTATTTGCGGGAACTCACTATCCGGGACAGTAATCGTGATTCGGATTTTTATTCCGTATCCGCAGATATCGGATATTACATCACGCCACAGGCTAAGGTCTTTCTTGAAGGTGAGTGGGTGAGGATAACCAATGGCACAGGGAACAAAATGCAGACATATCATGATACCGGGGAGGTGTTTCATTTTCAGGATGCGTCAGGTATTGAGAGTTCGTCATATAACGTGACGGCAGGACTGAAATATTATTTCTGACGGACAGGTCTGAGGGCCGGCTCATCGCGCAGTGACTGTCGGGTGTCCGGTCATCAGACTGTTATGGTCCGGTGCAGGGGCGGAGCCCGGAGATGAAGAATACCGATATTTATGCGTTCAGTAATTTTGAATTCCTCGCTATTACTTTTGCGCAAATGGCCCGACAGGGGAGGGCGGTTAATATGGATGCCGTCACCGGAAATATGGATGACAGACAGCGGGAGTGGTTTCTTGAAAGATACCGGTTCTGGCTTGAATCCTGTGCCGGAGAATATCAGCAAACCGGGCCGGAAACTGACCTGTGAACGTTTTCTGTGGAGTAAATACAGCGTATGCAGAACCAGAACGCACAACCTGACGATCAACCTGAGTATGAATATGCGGGATTCTGGCTGAGAACCGGCGCATGTCTCGTTGACAGCCTGTTTTTTTCACTGCTTTTATTGCCGGTAACGATAACGTTTTATGGTACCGGTTATTTCCTGAGTGACAGCTTATTCCGGGGACCTGCGGATGTGGCAATCAACTGGATTGTGCCGGCTGTTCTGACGGTCATTCTGTGGCGGGGGTTCCAGGCCACGCCCGGAAAGATGGCGCTGAGATTACGGGTGCTTGATGCTGAAAGCGGCTGTCCCGCCAGTACCGGGCAATATATCGGCCGTTATCTGGGTTATTTTGTGTCGACAGTTCCCCTGGGCCTCGGTTTTTTCTGGATCGCCTTCGACCGCCGCAAGCAGGGGTGGCATGACAAACTGGCCGGAACCGTTGTTGTGAGGAGTCTCCGTCTCCCCGCGGTGACATTCCGGGGCAGACCGTCGTCACGCCGGTGAGCAGAAAACGGACCGGCTTTAACGTCCCGTTCAGCGTCAGGCACTTTCAGATAACCGGAGGAATGATATGTGTATAAATTATCCGGCCAGGTATGAGACCGGTGATATTGTTTTTACCTGTATCGGATCAGCATTATTCGGGCAGGTCTCGGCTGCCTCCCGGTGCTGGTGTAATCATGTCGGCATGATCACGGGGCACAACGGTGAGGATTACCTGGTGGCAGAAAGCCGGGTGCCGTTTTCCACGGTAACCACCCTGTCACGGTTTATCCGTCGCTCAGCCGGAAAACACTATGCCGTGAAACGACTGAAGGGGGGACTGACTGAGGCGCAGAAGCATGATGTGTTGCTTCAGGTAAAACCCCGGCTGCATAAGCTTACCATACCGGATTCAGCTATGGCTCTTCCCGGCAGTTCTGCTCAAAGTTTGTGTTTGATATCTGCCATGAGGCACTGTCTGTCCGGGTGGGGAAAATTGAGACCTTCGGTGAACTGTTGCAGAACAACCCTGACGCACGACTGACATTCTGGAAATGCTGGTTTCTGGGCTCCATTCCGTGGAGTCGCCGTACGATAACGCCAGCCAGTCTGTGGCGTAACTCTGACCTGGAACTGATTTATCACAGTCATGCGCCGGGCCGTAATGATCCCCTGCCATGCTCTGATGATGTCTGACTGGTAAAGCGGCTGAGGGGATGAGGTGTTTTTATCTCCGGGTCACACGGCTGTGATCTCCGGTTTTTCCGGGGACTTTTTACAGTAAGTTAACTTTTTTTTGTTGAAAAACGACCTCTGCCGGGGAGAAACTTTTTTTATTTCAGGCGAAAGGCGCTGATGCCGGTTCTGTATGACAGGACGGATTTTTTATTTCCTGCACCTGTTATTCTCGGAAAAGAAACCAGAAGGTGTCTGAGAGAAAAATATTCTGAAAACCGGGTTAACCGTACCTTATGCGCTCGGGTTTACAGCGACGGGCGGTAGCGTATGTGGCGGTGAGCCGGGGTTATCCCCCTGTGGCCGGTGAAACCTGTGAGGCGTATTTATCCGGCGGGCCTGATGGCTGTATATCACCGGGGCGGCAGTATTTATCGTTCTGCGGTAGTGCCATCCGGGCAGGCTGAAAAATGTATTCCCGGCTCCGGGTGTGGTTGCTAGCATGTATTTAAACGGAAAATAATTATGGCAAAACTGATGACTTCTCTGGCACAGTGCTCCCAAAGAATGACCTGGGGAGAACGACGCGTCGCCCAGCGCCTGGAAACCCATCTCGGTGATGACTGTCTAATCTGGTATGACATTCCGGTGGGGAGACAATATCAGCATCCGGACTTCGTGATCATCGATCCGTCCTCAGGGCTGATATTCCTTGAGGTCAAGGACTGGCGGAGGAGCACGTTCAGTCATGCTGATCCCCTGACGGTCATCCTGGAGACCGGGCAGGGAGAAAAACGAGAAAAGAATCCGCTGGTCCAGGTCAGGGAATACGCCTGTGCAACGGCTGAGATGTTGTCCCGGGAGCCCCTTCTGCAACAAACCGGGATATACCAGGGCAAACTTAATGTGGCGTGGGCATACGGTGTGGTGTTCACGAATATCACAAGGCAGCAACTGAACGCGCTTTCTGCTGACGGTGCTGTTGAAGCTGTATTTCCGGAAGCCCTGACGATTTGCCAGGATGAAATGACGGAATCGGTTTTACCGCAGGCCTTCAGAAACAAAATCGCGGGCCTGTTTACCACCCGTTTTCGGCCTGCCATCTCTCCGTCAACACGGGATATTATTCGCCGGCACCTTTTCCCGGAAATCGTGATACCGGCCAAAAAATCAGACAGTAATCTGCTGAAAGTGATGGATATCCAGCAGGAAATCCTGGCGCGTAATATCGGGGAGGGTCACAGGGTGATACATGGTGTTGCCGGCTCGGGGAAAACGCTGATTTTACTGTACCGTTGCCAGTATCTGGCAGAGAATTCGGAGCGTCCCGTTCTGGTCCTTTGTTTCAATATTACACTGGCAAACTACATCCGGGAGTGCATTGCCGATAAAGGGTTGTCGCAAAAAGTGCATGTGTATCATTTTCATGACTGGTGTGGCGTTGCCGCGCGTAAATTCAGGCTTACGGTCAGTCGTGAAGGCCCCTGGTTTGATAACAGTTTCGCAGCCCTGGAAGGTGCCGTTGACACAGGTGTGATAACGGATACCGGCTATGATGCCGTTCTGATTGATGAAGGCCACGATTTTGACCGCCGGTGGCTGGCCCTGATTGCCCGGCTGTTTGATAACAGTAAACGTTCTTTACTGCTGATGTATGATGACGCCCAGTCGCTTTACCGCCGTGAGCGGGCGCTGAACTTCTCACTGGCAAGCGTGGGAATTCAGGCGCAGGGGCGTACCTCAGTCCTTCGCGTTAATTATCGTAACCCGGAATGTATCCTCAGTTTTGCATACGCTTTCTCACGCGACTATTTTGAAAAACACCGTAACCAGGAGGTTCCGCTGGTGCTGCCGGAGGCCTGCGGTGATAAGGGAAAAGCACCGGACATTATGCAGTGCAACTCTGCCGAGGAAGAGGCGTTTCATGTCGCTGACTGGCTGGGGCAAAAATATGCCCATACCGGGCGCTGGGGGGATATGGCGGTGCTGTGCCCGACGCGGTTTTCGGCTCAGCGTCTGACGGAAGTAATGGAAGAACGGGGGATCCCTTTCGTTATCAGCTTCACATCAGCAGATAAAAGGCATTATTCCCACAAGGATAATGTCGTACATTTATTGACCTTCCAGAGCAGCAAGGGACTGGAGTTTCCTTTTGTGGCAGTCATCAATGCATCTTTTGTGCATCAGGGGGCGGACGATGAGGGAGAGGCCATTCCTGCGTTATATGTGGCTTTTACACGCTCAACCCGGGAACTGCTGGTGACGTTTTACCGGGAAAACAGCATCAGCCGCCATCTGGCAGAATTTGCGGAAATGGACTTAAAGACACTTCAGAATGGCGGCCTGCCATAAAATGCAGCAGGTGTGAACCCACCCGGCAGAGTGAACATGCCAGTCCGGGGGACAGGGGACAGTATCCGGGCAGACGGTAACCTGAACGGCAATGATACAGACAACCGGAAGATATGGTGACAGCGGATATTCATTATCAGACAGAAAAGTACTGCTTTATGGAAACCGGTGAACCAGCACATCTCACTCGTCAGTGGGCGGAGGTGCTGCTGGCGTGCCGGGAACAGCAGGCGACACCGGAGGAACGTCTGCGTATTGCCCTGCTCAGTGTGGACTATGTGACCAGTTTTGAACTGCCCTTCCGGTTGTTGTTGCTCCGGGCACCTCAACTGATTGCGGAGGTAAGGGTAAGGCAGAAACTGAGTCAGAAAAATGTACTCTTCAACGGTAAACGTTTTGGCTGTGTTTACAGCATGAAAACTGATATCAGCTCGGTTCCGGAAGAATTCCAGTATCATCTGTCGCACCGTATCCGGCGGATAACATCAGCAGGCAGTACTGAAGCGCCTTACCGGCAGATTGCCAAAGAGGTAAAAGTCCCACTGAAACGTCTGGAACGGGCGCTGACATCGGGTCTGGAAGTGACTGCGCTGGACGGGCTTTTCTGGTTTGGTTGCCAGCGTCTTGCGGCGGACGTGCTGAGACTGAGAAAAGCGGGGATGCGGATAACCACTGCGGAGAAAATGGTATCGGATAATATTACCGGAACGACGCGTGGTATACCGGTCTACTACTGTGAATGAAGCCAGATGAGGCTGCTCCTGGCGTGGATTATTTATCGGTAGCGGAAGAACAGAGTGAATGATAAGGAAACCGTACATCTCATTCAGGGTATATGACAGGGAGGCATGATGTGGAATATTCATCCGGAGCGGGGGGAGTTTATCCTGCCGGAGCAATATCTTTCTCCTGTACAGGCCAGTATCGTGGCTGGTCGGCTGGAAACGAAAGGGATAGCGGTCATGCTGCTGGATGAGCATGTTGTCTGGAATAACCAGTTACAGGCGCAGGCGGTGGGAGGCGTGAAGCTTCTGGTGAAACCGCAGTACCTGGGAGCAGCCCGGTCTGTTCTGAAAGAGATCAGACAGGGGGCGTATTGTCCGGAGAAGGAGCATGAATACGTCAGGGAGAATAATATATCGAATAACAACCGAATGTGGACTGTATTGAGTACTGTTCTGATTATTCTTTTTTTACTGTTATCCTTGATGGCATTGCTGCGGACAATAAAAGGCTGGCTGTCCGGGTAAGAGAAATAAACCCGACGTTCATACAGGGATTTTACCGAAAACGACGGACCTGAAACGGCTGATAAATTCCGGTGCAGGGGAATAAATGAAAAAAATAATGTTGTATCTTTTTTTGCTCAGTGTCGGCGGGTTGCCTGCCCTGTCCCGTGGAGCGGAACTCTCACACGATGTAACCCGGGAAGATGTTCAGAACAGAGATATCCGGCAATATGAACTGAACCATTTTATTGCTGATTATCACTATTACGAACCGGGGGATATTGTCCCGGATATTTATCTGACGCCACCCTATATTATTAAAGCATGGTGGCTCAGGAATCTGCCCCCACCGCTACCGGGAAGCCACTGGACCTGGATGGATGGCACATATGTGATGGTGACAGATGACGTGGGCGTGGTTATCAGAGCCATATCCGATGATATTTTTTACAGTAACAGAAAGTGACACCTGTCAGCCCCGGAAATAAGGAAATTATTTTTCCCTGCGGGGGATATATTTTTATAAATTCATCAGCATGTGAGTAACGCGTCATGAAACAACGTATAAATGTAGATCATATCACAGAGACTTTCCTCGGATACACACTGATTAACACCACATCTGTCCCTTCCAGCCCGGACCTTCCCAGTTGTGATAATCAGTACAGGCTGGCAAAACTGGTTGCAGAGCAGTTTTCTGAGGTCAGCAGTATCAGGACGGATATCAGGGAGAATGCCATCACCACTATCACATTACCGGCCAACAGTTCCGGCTGTCCCGCTATCGTCTTTTTTGCTCATCTCGATACCGCGCCTGACCATACTGGTGATACCCGTGCCATCCGCATAAGCCATTACGATGGCGGAGATATCGTCCTGCCCGGAAGCGGGGAAATCCTTTCCCCGGGTGAACATCAGGAACTGCTGGCGTACACCGGACAGGATATTATTACCACAGATGGTACCAGTCTGCTGGGAGCAGACGACAAAGCTGCAATTGCCGCCGGAGTTGAAGCGCTCCGCTATATGACAGACCATCCTGAGTTTAAACATGGCGATATCAGCCTGGTTTTATTACCCGATGAGGAAACAGGGATCCGGGGGGCAAAGGCACTGGATGTTGCCGGACTGAATGCTGATTACGGTATCTGTCTGGATTGTTGTGGCGTGGGAGAATATGTCACAGAGAACTGGTATGCCGGGAGTGCGCTGCTGACATTCACCGGGATCACCGCGCATCCGATGAGTGCCAAAGGAAAGCTGGTTAATGCGCTGTACATAGCGACAGAAGCGGTTGCGGCTCTGCCGGAAAGAGAACGTCCTGAGCATACAGAAGGACGTGAAGGTTATTATTGGCCCCACAGGCTTAACGGAGACACAGGCAGGGCAACGCTTGAAATTGCGATACGTGATTTTGAAACGGAGGGGTATCAGGCCCGTAAAACGATGTTGCTGAATCTCACCCGAGAACTGAAACAACGGTGGGGTGAAGACAAAGTGGATATCGAACTCACAGATATTTATGACAATGTCAGACCTGGACTGGAGAAAAACCCCGTCATTCTGGCAAACGTTCAGCAGGCTATGCGTAACTTGGGGATTGTGCCAAAGCCATTAGTCATGCGTGGTGGCTATGATGGCAGCGTGATTACCCCCAGGGGGCTGCCAACCGTGAATATTTTCACGGGCGCACATAACTTTCACTCAACCCGGGAGTTTTTGCCCGTGGAATCATTGCGACTGGCAGGGGAGATGCTGCTGGAGCTGATTGAGCTGAGCTGCCGTGAGGTCACCGCATGAAAAAGTGGATCACTGAATTTGTTCTGTATGCGGTTTATATGGTATTCGGTGCAGCCTGGGCGACAACGGGAGCCGTGATGCCGCAAATCATGACGGATTTTCATGTGGATGTATCGCAGGCGGCCCTCATGTCTAATGTAATATTGTGGGCCAAAATTGTCGGTTCCGTTTGTACCGCGGTTCTGGTAGCAAAACTGGGAACACGTAAATCCTATTTACTGGGATGTGTGATGATTGGCCTGTCAGTCTTTATTCCCTTCACCCGGGATTTTATTGTCCTGCTGGTTATCCGCTTTCTTGGCGGATTAGGTGGCGCTATTTGTCTGGTTTCTCTTGTCCCCACTGTCGCCCGTTTTTTCGACAAAAAAATGGCAGCCACGCTGAACAGTATTAACTGTACCTCGAATATCATCGGGACCATTATTGCGTTAACGCTTGCGTCCTGGCTGTCCATACAATTAAATGGATGGCGTAATTTACTGGCTGCTTACGGGGTGATCACGCTGATGCTCGGGGTTATCTGGGCAGTCTGTTTTCAGGATGAAAAAGCCTCCGACAGTGAAACAGGAAATACCAGCCGTCAGGAAAGGTGGATGGCGCTGAAAACGGTGGTGTTCAGCCGCATTGTCTGGGGAATGATAGCGCAGTATGCCGGGGCGATGATTATGATGGTATTTATGTTCACATTCCTGCCTCTGTATTACGCAAAATATGCTCATCTCCCGGCTGATTCACATGCTCACCTGAGTGGTACGGTGAACCAGGTGGGCATCATGCTGGGCGCACTGGCTGGCCCGTATTTTAAACATCGTGGCTATCACTATAAATCATGGATGTTTATATCCAGTATTTTTATGGCAGTCACCACGTTTGCGATGTTGTTTGCCGACAGCGATATTGTCATTCTGGTTTGCTCATTTCTGACGGGGGGGCTCTTTGCCACTTGGTTCGCTTTTATTTTCTCAATCCCGAAGGAGGGGCTGAAAGAGGCCACAACACAAACTGTAACCTGTGCAATGTCCACATTCTGGTTCTGTACGTTCATCATCGCGACAATTAACAGCCAGTTGATTGGCTGGTCAGTTGACATGACGGGAGGATTTACGACAGGTTTCACTTACGTCTTTGTCCTGATGATTATTTCTCCACTGGTGGCACTGTTTGTTTTTCCGAAGCAACCCCGAAGTGCAAAAGAATGCCACTGATATCTGTCTCTGATAATGAATACCATATATACCTGTGATCTTTGAAGGTGCTTGATTTCGTGAAGAACGGGGATCATGCTCAGGGTTATGAAAATACATCTGACTTCTGAACAACAAACGGCTCTGAAACTGTTGCACAAAAGCAGCAGGGACTTGCGCGTTCGTGACAGAATAAGATGCGTTCTCCTTGCTAATGACGGCTGGTCTGCGTCCATGATAGCCCTGTCCCAGTTGATTGATGAAACTACCGTTCGCCTCCATCTACAGGACTGGTTTGATGACGAAAAACTGAAGCCCGAAAATGGCGGTTCAGACAGCCATCTCAGCGAAGCACAGGCCGCTGAACTCACGGCTTATCTGGCGGAGAATCTTTTACCCGCCACGAAGGCTATCATAGAGCGGGTTGCACAATGGTGGGGCATCAGCTACACCGTACCGGGCATGAACAAGTGGCTTCACCGCACTTCAGCTATAAAAAACCAGTGGGTGTCCCGCATAAGCTCAGCGCTGAGGCACAACAGGCGTTCGTTGAGACTTATGAGAAACTGAAACAGGAAGCCGGAACTGACGAGCCAATCCTGTTCATCGATGGCGTTCACCCGACTCAGGGAACAAAGCTGGCGTATGGCTGGATGCCAAAAGGCCAGAAAACCGTGGTGAAAACCACGGGCAGCCGTACCCGCCTGAACATCATGGGTGCACTGAATCTTAACGACATTGGCAGTACAGTGGTGCGTGAATATTACAGTATTAACAGCCTGAATACTGGTCGCTTCTTTATCGCCATCCGTGAGACTTATCCAGTGACTCAGAAGCTGCATATTATCCTCGACGGAGCAGGCTATCACAGGGCTGAGCTGATAAAGGAATGGGCTTACGTGATGAATATCGAACTTCACTACCTGCCACCCTATAGCCCGAATCTGAACCCGATAGAACGGCTGTGGAAGGTACTGAATGAGGTGGTGCGCAATAACCGTTACTTCGCCACAGCAAAAGACTTCAGGGAAGCGATAAAAGGATTTTTTGACCAGACCCTGCCGGAAATGGCTGAATCTCTGGCGGGACGAATTAACGACAATTTCCAGACCCTGAAAAATGCATCTTCAAGTTAATCGCGTATAAATGCTTTCGGCAGAGTTTATAATTTCCCCTTAATATGTAAAAAATAAATCTATGGCAGAAAATAAAGTTAAAGGTGTGGCTTATCCACATAAACTGGAGAATGATCCATCTTTTTTCAGGGCGGATAATATTCCGTGTTCTGATAACGATAGTATTATCACCGGAGGTTTTACTAAAGATACACTGGTATCGACATCTGAAGGTCCCCGTTTCTCTGGTGAGCTGTACCTTGCAGATAAAAGGCCTGAAGTTATTACCCGGGATGGGTCAGTGTTACAGTCTGATGGGGTGGGAGTCGGGGGCGTCCGGGAAATTTTTGGATTACTGACGGACAGTTCTTATATAAAAGGAACCGCTTCTCAACGGGTTTTACGTATTAATCCTGACTGTACATCGGAAATGACAGAACTGACAGGTTTACGTAAAGGAGAATTTGTTGTATATCAAAAAGGTGTTTTTGGATATGACGTTCCGGAATATAATGATGAATACCTTGATGTCGCTGATGCTCTGGAATTAGGCAGACATATAAGTAATATTTCGAGGAATAATATTCAGGTTTCAGATCAGTATTACATGGATAAGTTTCATAATAAAAGTGGTTATTTTTCAATTAATATTTTCAATACTCTTAATAAATTTAATAATTTTGTTTTCCGCGTGCCTGAGAAACTATTATGTGCGCCGGCAGAATTTATTGCTGCATACCTGAGAGGTTACTTTGACGGAGGAACCCGTTTCCACCTGAATCATATTACCGCCACAGCAGCCTGCCGGGAATTAGCTTCTGACATTGTTTATCTACTTTCTTTGTTTGGAATAACAGGAAAAATAACCGGAACTCACACAGGTTTTGAGATCATTGTACGTGATGCCAGTGATATTGAACGTTTTATCAGAGATATTGGATTTTTAAATAAACATGACTTTTCCGGCAGCCGGCCCACGACTGTCAGTACAGGTATCAATTATAAGGAACTTTGTGATGAATACAGTCTGAGGGCATCAGCATCGTTACAGGAGGTTAATGTGCTGCCTGATACGATAGCTGAATTAATGGGAGCCCTGAACGCATACAACGAAAATTTTATTTTACTGGGAATGGAAGATAAGCTTGAAACTCTGAAGCTACTTTCACGCAAAGACTGCAGGATCACTGAAGTGACAGAATATGCAAAATACACAGGGAAGGATGAGGTATTCGGTGTCATTTATGTGGAAGAGGGCCACACTTGGTGTGCCAATGGTATTGTGGTATCGAATAGTATATACGGGTATGAGACCGATAGTCCTGAAAAACAGATTAAAAAAGGATCGGAGTGAGTAATGAAAGTAATCCTCCTCCTGCAGGACGCTGTATTTACCAGACAGTTCGCAGACTACAAATGATTTCCGGAGCGTTAATCCGGGAGTGATGACTGGCTGAGACGGAACGGCGGACATCCAGCTCCTGAAAAGTAAAGGACTGGTAAACCTCCCGGCTTAGTGGAGTATCGCTGGCTGACACGATGGCTGGTGTTCCTGTTCGGGTATGTATTCTGGCCAGTGTCCTGGCCAACTGAAGATGGCTCTGAAGCGAGAACCCTTCTCCGGTACAGTCTGTAAAATTCAGAATTCAACAGAAAGGAGGCATCATGGCAATATCTTCGCGTAACCAGTTACCAGGAAAAGTAAGCGCTGTTGCAGACGGCGCAGTGAATGATGAAATCGAGTTAACTCTCACCGGTGGCGCCAGACTTGTGGCCATCGTCACCCACAACAGTACGGAAACGCTGGAACTGAAAGAGGGCAAGGATGTCATCGCGCTGATCAAAGCACCATGGGTGACTCTGGCAACCGAAGACTGCGGACTAAAATTCTCGGCCCGTAACCAGTTTGCCGGTTATGTCATTCAGGTCACGGAAGGCGCGGTTAACGCAACAGTACACATCTGCACGGACACCGGTTTTGAACTGGTGGCGGTTATCACCAGTGAAAGCCAGCAGGAGATGAAATTGGCTGTCGACAGCCGTGTCATTGCGCTGATTAAGGTTTCTGCAATCCTGATTGCAACCCGCGCATGATGTATCGTACACGCTGCTTTGTGCGGCGTGCTGCTCACTACCAGGAGTGCTTCCAGCGACGTTCACAAACCGTCGACGAGACAGTAAAGTTCGGTAATATTATTCACAGATATTCCCTGAACGGTGAAATATTGTATGAAAAACCAGACTTAACAACAAAAGCAATATTTTTTATCAAAATAAATCGACTAAACAGATTTTCATTCCAGTCACAGGTTACGGCTGGTTCGACTAACAGTCTCTGGCTATTCGGGAGGAATGATGACGCCGGTAATCACCAACGATATAACCTTCCGTAAGCTGACTATCTTCATGACGTTTATGGAGAAAGGTAACATTGCCCGGACAGCAGAAATGCTGAATATCAGCGGAGTCAGCGTCCATCGGGCACTGCATACCCTGGAAGAAAATGTCCGATGCCCGCTGTTTGTACATAAAGGACGAAATCTTATCGCCCAGCCAGCGGCCTGGACATTACTGGAGTATTGCCAGGAAGTCACACAGATGATGGTTCGCGGGCTGGAAGAAGCGCGCAGGGCGGCGGGAGTCGGTCAGGGGCGTTTACGTGTGGGGACGCTCTATTCGCTGACTCTGGAGACGGTACCGCACCTGATTATAGGGATGAAGCTGCGACGTCCTGAACTGGAGCTGGAACTGACAATGAGCTCCAACGAAAATCTGCTGAAAATGCTGGAAGAGAACACGCTGGACGCCATCCTTATTTCTGTCTCTGAAAGCAATATTGATCGTAACAACCTGGAAGTATTGCCACTGTTTCGCGATGACATTTATCTCGCGGCGCCAGCAACGGCTACCCTCAATACCTCATCACCGGCTGACCTGCGCGATTACCGGGAGCAGAAGTTTGTCTCGCTGGCGGAAGGGTTCGCCACCTGTGCTGGGTTTCAGGAAGCCTTTCATATCGCCGGATTTGAGCCGGAAATCGTCGCCAGGGTAAACGACATTTTCTCAATGCTCAGCCTGGTGCAGGGGGGGGTTGGTTTTACCCTGATGCCCGGGCGTATGAAGAAGGTGTACGAGAATTCCGTGCAACTGCTGAAACTGTCAGCGCCGTATCAGATGCAGCAGCATATTGCCATTGTCTTTCCACGCAACCGCGAACGCGACCCCGGCCTGCTGGCACTGACCGCCGAAGGTCGCATATACGCCCGCAATCTGGGGAAAACTATCCCCGCGACCTGAATTTTTTTGCCAGATGCACAGCGACATCCATGCCGCTAAGTTCCAGTGAAACTGACTCACCTTCCCACGTAACCTGACGCATCAGGCCGGTCAGCGTACCGCCGGGCGGCATTTCAATTGCCAGACGCGCCTCACGCTCATTAGCGGAAATTACCGCCTCCTGCCAGCGCACCGTACGTGCCATATTCATCGCCAGATCACTGGCAATCCTTTCCGGTTGCCACAATACGCGTCCGGTACTGCCACTGAGATACGCGCAACGTGGACAGGATAGTGGCACATGGCTGAAGGCCTCCATCAGCTTCTTCGCCGGTTCGGACAACAGTTCGCAGTGTGATGGTACGCTGATAGCCAGACGATGAGCCTTATTTGCCCCTTTTTCAAGTGCCCGTTTCGCTACATTAATCATCGCCTCATCGGCACCAGCTATCACAATCTGAGTTTCAGCATTCAGGTTAGCGATATATGTTCCACTGTCTGCGATTAACTTTTCAACCTGAGACAGCGTCAGCCCCATAATCACCGTCAGGCCATAGCCGTGCGGATACGCCTGCTCCATTAAATCGCCGCGCAGTGCCACCAGCTTAAGAGCATCGGTAAAATCCAGCGCCCCGGCAATAACTGCCGCAGAATATGCGCCAATGGACAGTCCACTGACAATATCCGGCGCGACGCCGCGACGCTCCAGCTCCCTCGCCCAGGCCACCCCGGCAATCAACAACGCCAGTTGCACTGCCCGGGTGTGTTTCAGCGCGTCGGGGGAATCCAGTCCGTCCGCCTCCGCGCCTAACACTTCTCGCGCCTGTGCTAATTCCGCTCCCGGAAGGTTTTGCAACATACCAGGATGTTGCGTCCCCTGCCCCGGAAAGGTAAACAGAATTTTCATTATTCCTCCCTGCCCCACGGATCGCTCACCAGCCGCGGCCCCTGCGAGGTTTTTAACAATACTTTGCCATCGCGCAGCCACTCATTGAGCGCAAACGCGCCGTGCGGCGTTTCCACCTGGGTGTCTGCCCGGCAGAGTCCGCCCGTTAACTGCTGCTGCCACGTTTTAAGCTCCTCACGCGCCAGCGGCTGCGGCGCGCGGATCAGCAGATCCAGATCGCTTGCCGCATGGATAACCGGAATACCGGTCGCCAGCGCATAGCCGGTACTGCCGGTAATTCCCCACGTCCACGGCCACGTTTGCTGAGCCAATAATAAAGCTACCTGAACCGGCGGCTGAGAGATAAAGGGCGAGCGCAACAACGTCTGCGAGTCGACCAGCGATTCCGGCGAGCAGATACGAACGACGGCCGCCGGCTGCGCCCAGCCCGCCGCACGCTGGTCGCGCTTCATGCCGCGCACGCCAACGGGCACACGCCCCTGCGCATCAACATCACGCCGCACTACCACCGGCAGACTGCTATGCCTGACGGTATCCACCCAGGATTCCGTGACATCTTCGAGCGCGTCGCGCGCGTTCAGCCAGATAAGGTCGTGTGGGCGTAATGTTGTGCTCATGATTTAGATTCCTGAAGTCAGCGAGATAAACAGCGGCAGCGACAGGATACACAGGACCGAGCTCAACAGCAGCACGGCTTCTGCATCTGGAGACTGCACGCCAAAGCGGTTACCGAACACCACGCCGAAGAAGCCCGCGGACAGCGCAATCATCAGGATAGCGGTAATCGCCACGGAGCCATGCAGGCCGAAGATAAGCACGATACCCCAGGCAATCGCCGGTTGAATCAGCAGTTTGGCGATGGTGGAGGTGATCACCACAGTGTTGATCTGCAGTTTACGCGCAGACAGGATCACCCCGGTCAGGAACAGCGCTGCGGCGGTAGCAGACAGACCCAACGGTTTAATCGCCGCGAGGAACAGTTCCGGCATTTTGATACCGATAGCGGAGAGGATAACCCCCAGCAGTGGGCCCATCACGATCGGTTTTTTCAGCGAGCGCCACATCAGTACAGGCAGCATCGCCAGGGTAGAACCGGTGTTGTTGCCTTCGGCGCGCGCTTTTTCACGTTCCAGAATCAGCAGACAGAACGGCGTCATCAGTACCGAACCGCAGGCAATGGAAACAGCGACGGACAGCGAGGTCGTCGCGCCTTCGCCCAATACGCTGCCGAGAATCGGCAGACCGAGCGCCGCATAGTTTGGCAGCGCCACCGTCAGGGTCAGCACAGCGGCATCCTGCGGCGACTTTTTAAAGACGGTTGTCGCCAGGAAGTAGATAGCCGCATAGGTAATCCACATAGCCAGCGTCAGTACCAGAATCAGCGGCGACTGGGCGAGAATTCCCGTCCAGGGCGTTTGTACCGTCGCGCTAAACAACGTCGCTGGTAATGCGAAATCCATGACGAAAATATTAAGCAGGGAAACATTCTTGTTATCGACCATTTTGGCCTTCCCGGCCCAGAATCCCAGCAGCATGATGATAAAAATCGGTGCAAGGGCATGAACAATCACGTAAGTCATAAATCACCTGTCATTTAAAAAGTTAGCACTGGCGCGATGGTTATTATTTTTCAGATACAGCGGCCCGCGCGGGCGCAACGAGCGCGCCCACGGAACCGGGCATCCGGCAGGTCTCTTTTTACTTACCAGCTTGCCCGCATACGTTCGCGCACAAGGGCTGAACTGCGGCGATTGTCAGCGCCCAGACGGCTTTTCAGCGTCGGGTCCTGACGAGCGTCATTGATGGCCTGTTGCAGGGTGGTTTTCACCAGCGCCAGATCGGTAACAGACGGGGCATCCGGATTGCTGATATCCAGCAGGTTCTCCAGCAGCCCCAGGGTGGCGTAATTGCTGATGTCATACGCCATTGGCGGAATGGTCGCCGCCAGTTTTTCCAGCGCCCCGACGGTACGCAGGGTAATGCGTGCTGCGGACTCTTTACCCATCGCATGGATCAGCACCCCTTTATCGTTAAACGCAATCAGACGGTTCGCCTGGTAGCCGTGCGCCAGAAACGCGCCGGACATCGCTTTACCGACGATCAGGCCAATCACCGGATGCCCCGCCAGTCGCGCGTTGGCATAGGCTGCCGCCGCACCCGCCAGCGCCTGATGAATACCAAAACCCTCTTCACGACGACCGTAGGCCTGGCCTGGCACGTCAATCACCGCCACAATCGGGCGTTTCACCACTTTATCGGCATCGGCGTCGATGGTTTCGCTTACCACTTTCGCCAGTGTCCAGCCTTCCAGCAGCCCGACCTCGCCTTTAGCAGCGCGCGGGTAGTGGTTATTGGCATTGGGCACCACGGCAATAAAACGCACCGCTTCACTGTTCAGCTCGCCGTCGGCGGCCAGCACGGACGGGCACAGCCCTTCAAGACGTTTGGCATTGGGTACCAGGGTTTCCAGCCATAATTGGCCACGGCTCATTGCGTTACTCATCATTTCACCTCCCGGGCGAAAAGCGCTTTAATCTGTTCAGCATCGGCCTGTTTGCGGGTGTCGAAGTTCGTCAGGCGATCGAGATACCCGTCGTAGTTATCGGTGCGATGTTTTGCCGGTACGCCTTTGGCCAGCGCCTCGTTCATCGCCGCTTTCACCGCGTTGACGCCGTCGCCGACCAGCGCTTCCACCAGCCCGCTTTGATGACGCACTTCACCACCGGTCATGCTCCAGATAAACGGACGATCGCGGGAGTCGTACTCTTCGATCCCGGCTTCCTGTTCGATAACCTGCGGGCCGTTCAGACCGAGACGCGCTTCGCGGGTGACAATCAGATAGCTGCACAGCGCGGCGGCAATCGACATCCCGCCGAAGCAGCCAACGGTCCCGGCCACGATGCCGATAACCGGGGTATAGCGACGCAGGTCGACAATCGCCGCGTGGATATCGGCAATCGCCGCCAGGCCCAGGTTGGCTTCCTGCAAACGCACGCCGCCGGTTTCAAGGCACAACACGGCCTGAGTCGGAATGCCGTTGCGGTTATCTTCTGCCGCCAGCTCCAGCGCCGCCGCCATTTTGGCACCGGACACTTCGCCCATGCTGCCGCCCTGGAACGCGCCTTCAATCGCGACGACGACCGCAGGCTGACCGTTGATGGTGCCTTTTGCGACGACCATACCGTCATCGGCCTGTGGGACAATACCCTGTGGCCCAAGCCACGGAGAGATAATGCCTTCAAACGGGTCCAGCAGTTCGCGGTAACTGCCTTCATCCAGCAGCGCCTGCGCACGCTGACGCGCTTTTAATTCGATAAAACTGCGGTCATCACGCATAGCTCACCTCTTCAAATACCTGTTCGATACGAATGCGCGCCACACCCGGGGTTGCGCCGAAATCGTGGATGGTCAGTTGGCCAGCCGGCAGACTGCTGACCGTTTGCAGACGGTTGAACAGCGCTTCCCAGCGGCTACAGCTGTTATCGACGGAAGTGGTGATATCAATGGTTAACGTCTGGCTCTGGTCGGCGGTGAATAACACCTCCATATCCCCGGAGCCCACAACGCCTGCCAGAGCTTTGCCGCTTAAGGTGCGGCTGGCCGGTACAGTTAACGTAATATGTTCCATAACATCCTCTTAATGCTTTAAATAAGACGATTCGATATGATCGAGAAACAGAGTGGCGGCAAGCAAATCCGCAGCGCCGCCCGGCGAGGCGTTCAGCGCCAGCATATGGTTATCGAGAGCCGCTAACGCGGCCTGTCCTGCCGGATAAGCGCTGCCGCCCGCACAGAGTACGGCACGGGCACCGTTTTGCATGGCGTTCAGCCCTTCCAGCCCTGCGCGGGAAAGCACGCAGGTGTCGGTCAGCGAGGTCATGATCGCCATCAGGGCATCGAGCCGCGCATGCGTTTCGCTACTGCCGCTCAATCGGCTTAAACGCAATTGCGGTAGCGCCCGCTGCATAATGTGTGGAAACGCCTGCTGCGCCTCTTCTCTGGCCCCAGACACGCGATAGCGGTGCGTGGCGAGAAGCCCTTTACTGAAGGTTTTCGGCACGGCTTCATCCGGCAACCTTGCCAGCCCGGCAGCAGAGTCTGCAACCTGCTGTGCCTTACCGGTTCCACCAAGCATTGCTACGGCGCTGACCAGTAGTCCCAGCGCCCAAATCGCGCCGCGATGGGTGTTCACGCCGTTGGTGACCATCATCATCTGCTGCTCGCCTTCACGACCGATCTTCCCTATGGTTTGTCTGAGCGCAATGTCTGTCGGACGTAGCCAGCTTTGCAGCGCCAGCGCCTGAAACGTAGGGGTCAGGCTGTGCGCCGAGCGTTCCATCAGCGAAAGCGTAAGATCGTGATGCGTGCCGTTCCCCCGACTGTCCACCAGACCGGGCTTCGGGCTTAATCGTGCTTCGTCAATCAGACACTGCGTGGCGGTTCGCGCCAGCCATTCGGCACCGTCTTCAACCTGAATCTGGGGCAGAAGTTTCATTACCAGCTCCGGAATTTCGCAGGTGGGTTGTAAAGACCGTCGGACCATTCTACCAGGTCGGCGATGCTACCGGCCGCCAGCAGCGAACGGGTGGCGTCGGTACGACGAATGCCCATATCTTCCGGGTAGACCACCTTGCCGCTACTACGCAGTTCGGCGACGCGTTTCGCGTCAACGCCCAGACCGATGTCGGTGATACCGGCAACCGCCGCCACCATCGCGCGGCGCTCTTCCAGATCTTTAGCCCGGTAGAGATAAGCGATGCCTTCTTCGGTCAGCACATGGGTCACGTCGTCGCCATAAATCATCACCGGCGCCAGCGGCATACCGGAAGCTTTCGCCACGTCAATGGCATCCAGTTTTTCCACGAAGGTCGGCTTCACACCCGCCTGGAAAGTCTCCACCATCTGGACAACCAGCTTTTTACCACGCTGCATCGGATCGGGTTCAGTGATCATGTTCAGCCAGGCCGGTGTGGCATGACGGCGACCATGTGGATCGTGGCCCATGTTTGGCGCACCGCCGAAACCGGTAAGACGACCGCGGGTTACCGTGGAGGAGTTGGCCAGACCATCAACTTGCAAAGTGGAACCAATAAACATATCCACCGCGTACTGGCCTGCCATCTGACAGAAAGCGCGGTTAGAGCGCATGGAGCCATCAGCCCCGGTAAAGAACACATCAGGGCGGGCGCGAATGTACTCTTCCATCCCCAGTTCACCGCCGAAGCAGTGCACGCTTTCAACCCAACCACTTTCAATCGCCGGGATTAACGTCGGGTGCGGGTTCAGCGTCCAGTGTTTGCAGATTTTGCCCTTCAGGCCGAGCTGTTCACCATACGTTGGCAACAGCAGTTCAATGGCTGCGGTATTAAAGCCGATTCCGTGGTTCAGCGACTGCACCTGGTGTTCTGCGTAGATGCCTTTAATAGCCATCATCGCCATCAGGATGTGTTCCTGTTTAATCAGGCGCGGATCGCGGGTAAACAGTGGTTCGATAAAGAATGGTTTGTCTGCGACAACGACGTAGTCAATCCAGGAGCCCGGAATATCGACGCGCGGCAGGTCGCACTCGTCGTCCACCAGTTCATTCACCTGAGCGATAACAATACCGTCATGGAACGTAGCGGCTTCCACCAGTGCCGGAGTATCTTCTGTACTCGGCCCGGTATAGAGGTTGCCTTTGCGGTCGGCTTTATAACCGGCAATCAGCGCCACGTTCGGGGCCAGGTCAACGTACAGACGGGAGTAAAGCTCAATATAGGTATGGATGGCACCGATTTCCAGTTGGCCATCTTCCAGTAGCTGCGAAATACGCAGGCTTTGGGGACCAGAGAACGATAAATCCAGCTTGCGGGCGATACCTTTTTCAAAGAGATCCAGGTGTTCGCTGCGCCCGACGCTGGGTATAATCATGTGCAGGTCATGCACTTTCTCAGGGTTTACTTCGGCCAGCATGCGAGATAAGAAATCTGCCTGCTTCTGGTTATTCCCCTCTAATACCACGCGGTCACCCGGCGCGATCAATTTTTCCAGCATCGCGGTCAGGTCTGCGTTCGGCAATACCTTACCCTGCACCGGAACAGAAGCCAGACGTCGCTGTTTTTCAGTACGACGGGTGTTCCAGATTCGTGCTGCTGTTTGCCCAGATAACATTATTAATCTCCTTATTCAGATAATCATTTTGATTACTTAACACTGAAAAAAGAGTGTGTGCCCTGGTGAGAAAATCATCAATTAAGCGCAGGGAAGAATTATTAGCCTGAAAGTAATAATAATGTTCTGATTGTACTATAAGGGCCTCTCCGGCATGTCAACGCCGGTATTTACGGTTTCTGCTCGTCAGTAAAAATAAAGTATCTCTCTTGAACGATAAAATTATGGATCGACGTGATGATACGATTTGTCCCATTCTTCGTTCTTTCTGAGTATCGCGTTCAGGATAGTCAGCAGTTCGCGCATACAGGCAACCAGTGCCACTTTTTTAGCTTTTCCGGCTGCAAGCAGACGGATATAAATGGTTAGGAAAGTGAAAAAATGTTTTAAAAATTTCATGGCCATGAACACAGGTATCAGGAACGCAGTCAGGGCGGGGGACTAGGTGAGGTTATGACAATAAAATGCTATTTTCGGAGTGTTTTTTACCTGAAACCCGTTTTTCTGACGAATTTCCCCTGCAGCCTGTGCCAGAAGCCATCGTTTTCTGTCTATACTGTGCAGCCTTTCTGCCACTAATTCCGTGGCATGTCTGCCCGCCGCTCTATGCAGAGGCAGGTCCAGGGACTGACGCAGTCGCCATATTTATCGAGAAAACGGTTCCAGCCGTCATCGACGGTGAAGAGCAGCTTAGCAGGACGGGGGACATACGTCCGGAGGATTAGTGAGCCGGAAGCCAGTAACCATCACCGACCGACTCATCAGCCCAGTAGTCGGTATGTTTGTCCCGCGGGTCGAAGGAGACGGGCTGAAAACCGGTTTCTGTGGCGATGATAAAGGCATCAGCAGGCCAGCGTCGCCTTCGGATGATTCGGGAGGCTCAAAGCCGCGCATGATACAGACAAGAGGCGGGTCAAAGTGGGTGTCGGGGAAAAAACGGGGCCCAGGTGGACGTAGTGTCGGACGGTGCCTTCCGGGGTGTCATAAAAATACTCGATGTTGTCACCATAGCCACTGCCAGGAGGAAGGACGACCATAAAACGTATTGGGAACGAGGGGGAGAGTATCGTGAAGACGGCACTGATTTACGTTTTCAGGGAGCTTTGCTGCGTGTCATGTGGATGATTATCTGAGGAAATTAACATACCACAGAGTATAAAGTGGGGAACCGGTCATGAACACCGCAGGAACAGCGAAGCTGTGACGCTCGTTTCTGTGGCTGATATTGCGCAGTCGGAGGGTGTCATGATCCGTGCTGAAAATCTGGTTTATAGCCAGCAGGGAAGACGTCTGACGGATGTCGTTTCGCTGGACTTGCCGTGCGGCGAAATAGTGGCCATTCTGGATCCTATATAGTGCAGGAAAATCCACGTTACTGCGTCAGTTAACCGGGTATCTGAAGCCACACAGCGGACATTGCATGTTGTTGGGCAGACCGCTGAATGGATGGTCAATCACCGGGCTGGCAAAAAACCTTGCGGTCATGCGGCAGAACAGCCACATGGCCTTTCCGTTTAGCGTACAGGAAGTGATGGTATCACCATCGTACACGTAATCCTCATGATGAAACCGCGCAGATCATGGCGTTGTGTGATTGCCAGGATCTGGCCTACCGCAACTACCGACAGCTATCCGGTGGCGAGCAGCAGCGGGTACAGTTGGCGCGTTTACTGGTCCAGCTCCAGGAAGCTGTCCTTTTACCTAAGTAGTTGTTTCTTGATGAACCTACCTCTGCACTGGATATTCACCATCAGCAGCATCTTTTTCGTTTATTGCGTCAGCAGGTGAACGAGTGGCAGTTCAATGTCTGCTGTGTATGCATGATCTCAAGCTTGCCGCACGCTACGCTAATCGTCATTGATCGATAAACATTGCAGGGCATCGAAGCGGCATTTTTCAAGGGAGTTGTTACCGTTACTTTTCGAAATATATTGTGTCTTTGCGATTATGTCTAAAATCCTGATAATCGCTATTTAATTTATTATATAACGAGGTGTGAGAATGCAGTTTAAACATCTGACAGCCGTTCTGTTTGTTGCTGGTATAACAATGGGGCTGAATGCGCAGGCCAGTGCTGATATCCGGGTGACCTATGCGGGGTCTATGGGCAAGGTAATGGATCAGGCCTTAGGTCCTGCTTTTGTAAAACAGCAGGGCGGTAAATATGAAGGACAGGGACAGGGGGCATACGGTATGGCGCGTCTGCTGGCAAGTAAGAAAATAACGGCCGATGTGTTTGTTTCCATCACACCTGGTCCGATGAAAATCCTGAAAGACGCCGGTTTGATTGATAACGCCATTCCGGTTGCCAGTACCAGTATGGTGATAGCATACAGTCCTGAAAGTAAATTTGCGTCCCGGTTCTCGCAAGCCAAAGGCAGCGACGCAAGCTGGTTAAAAGTTCTGGCATCACCAGGCATGAAATTCGGGCGAACCGACCCGCTTAATGACCCGAAAGGCCAGAACATCATCTTTACCCTGTTACTGGCAGAAAAATATTACCGGGAGCCCGGTATTTCTTCTGAAATTCTTGGCGGGTATCAGAATCCTGCCCAGACAAATCTTGAAGGAGGCCTTCTGGCTCGTCTTGAAAGTGGGCAGGTGGATGCCGCTGCCGGTTATGAAAGTGAAGTCATTTCAGCCCACCTTCCGTATGTGGCACTGCCGGATGAGATTAACCTGAGCAATCCGGCCATGGCAAAACAATGGTATGACACGGTAAGCTTCAGTGTGAAAGACAGTGAAGGGAAAGAGAAAGTCCTTCATCCTCAGCCACTGGTCTACTATGCAGCTGTACTGAAGAATGCACCGCATGGCACTACAGCAGGTAAAGCTTTTGTTGATTTCATGCTGGATAAAACAGGACAGGCACTGTTTAAACAGAATGGTTATGCTTCGCCGAAAGGTGATGTGCTCTATAAACAATGAGCACATACAGTAAAACCACGCTGTGGCTGTCACTGCCTGCGTTGTTGCTGCTGGCAGTGCCCTTTGTGACGCTGGTCAGCGTCACTCACTGGGGGCATTTACGGCTGGCCTGGGGAGATAAAGATGCCATCATAACCTCTCTCGGATTAGGCGCAGTCTCGCTGTTGTTGATAGTTTTCAGTGGATTACCCATAGCCTGGTGGCTGTCACAGTCAGATGGCCGTGTAAAACTGTTAGTTGAACTGTTTGTGATGATACCACTCCTTACCCCGCCGCTGGCGATGGGCATTTTACTGGTAAGCGCCTATGGACCTTACAGCCTGCCGGGCGAGATGCTGGGCAGGTTTGGCTGGACGCTGGTGAACAATCCTGCCGCTTTTATTGTGGCGCAGTGGTATGGAGCATCACCCTATTTCATTATCACAGCACGTTCAGCTTTCGCCGCCGTTCCCCGGGATATCCTGGAAGCAGGTTGTACACTCGGTGCATCACCATGGCAACGATTCTGGCGATTATCTGTACCGCTGGCAGGCCCCGGGCTGGCTTCTGCGACCGCATTGGCCTGGGTACGCGAGACAGGTGAGTTTGGTATCGTAATGATATTTGCTTACTTTCCACAGGGAATGCCTGTACAGCTGTATAACAATCTGCAGAACGACGGTGTTGATGCTGTATATGTATTGTTATGGTTACTGCTGCTGTTTACATTGCCTGTTCCATTATTGTGTTTTTCAGTCTCCCGACGAATACGCCATGCCAGGGGGACCTGAACGTGATTTTTTTAATGGCAAAATAAATCCGGGGTATGGGACGACAATAACTCAGTCCGGGAGATTGCCCGGGACGGAAATAATTTGATTTGCTGATATTGCATAGCGCTGCAGTATACGAATCAGATAGCACGCTAAGAATTGATTCACGTCAATGTGGATTGACCTCTGCCTATGCAATAACGCACTGGTTTTAAGTGTGAAAGCGGGTATCCGTTATTTTTTAATGTGTTCAGATGCCCGCATCAGGACGGGACGTCTGATTCGCTCCTCTTTTTTCAGTTCAACTGAACGGCGATATACAGATCCCGCAGGTCTGTCTTTCGTATCAGCAGTTCAGCATAAATTTACTCAGGAAAGAAAATGATTATAAAAAAATCAGTACTGTTGATATCAGTCGGTGTGGCAGTAGCTTTGGTGTCTTTCGCATCACAGGCAGAAGTGACGCTTCTGAAGCAGGACACACAGGCCGGTGATCCACTGAGCCGTCTGAATTTTACTGTCGGCGGCAGTATTCGTCCCCAGCTTCAGAATATGACGGGCAGGGATGGTAAAAACAGTTACAAACGTAATGGTTTTGATGGAGGAACACGTTTTCGTTTTGCGGCAAATTACTACCTGTTTGATGACATTAGCTGGATCAGCTATTACGAGCTTGGGGTGAATATCCCCTCAGTGTTTGACTGGGGTAATCACTACGCAGACGGGGCGAATCATACTTCCCGGCGTATGCTGTATACCGGCCTGAAGAGTAACACTTGGGGTACGCTGACTTTCGGAAAACAGAACAGCATTTATTATGACGTGGTGGGTGCCAAAACGGATATCTGGGATTATGACATGATAGGTCAGGCCCCGGGTAACGGTATTAACGGTGACTATGATGGTTCTTATCGTACACGTAACTCACTGAAGTATAAGAAGACCGTGGGTGATGTTGAGCTCTACGCTTCTTATCTGTTCAGTGATGACTATAACGCCAATAACGGTTTGCGCTACAAACGTAAAGACGGCGGTTCTCTGGGAGTGGATTATCGAATTACCGGTGATTTGATCTGGGGAACGGCGTGGAACTACACCCGAGCACAGATGCGTGGTAACGGCAGCAAAACGTACGATCAGAATATCCTGGGCACGGCACTGAGCTGGAAACCTGATAACTGGACTTTCTCCATGGGGGGGGGTTGGTACCAGAATTTCATGACCACCAGGAAAGTCGCTGT
Source organism: Salmonella sp. SAL04162 (assembly GCF_046551535.1). Taxonomy (NCBI): domain Bacteria; kingdom Pseudomonadati; phylum Pseudomonadota; class Gammaproteobacteria; order Enterobacterales; family Enterobacteriaceae; genus Salmonella; species Salmonella sp. SAL04162. The sequence goes on along the minus strand of NZ_JBGDVX010000017.1, from coordinate 11,439 downwards.
AAATGACTACTTTGCCGGAGATGCGTGGGGTCTGGAATATTTTGCGGGTTACACCTTCCCGGTTGGTCAGTATGCGGTGAAATCCATTCAGCCATACTTTATGGGCGACCGTATTGAATACGTAAATGGTCGTAATTATCAGCGTACCGATAACGGGCTGGGGATCAGCTTCCAACTGGATTATGGTTTCCGTATTGATTATGAACATGTCCTGACTTCCAGTACCGATAAACTGGGAGATATGAATCTGGTGCGTCTGCGTTACGACTTTTGATTGATTACACGGACGGAGCAGTATTTTCTCCCTGTTAATGATTCCAGGACAACAAGCTGTGCCGTCACTTTTATCCGTCGTTGACATCCAGCCCTTACTGACGCCCTTCTAAGAGTCAAGTCGTTATTTGAGTACTGTTGATCTGTCGATTTTGATTACGTAGCAGAGTATAGACTTCTCGCGAGATATAACGTTTCAGGCAACGCAGCGCTTCCATTTTCGAGTGACCTTCAGCTACCCGTTTTGCCACATATTCCTGTGTTTTCGTGTCCGTACGTAACCGACCGATCGCGATAATATGCAGCGCACTATTGGCGGCACGATCGCCACCGCGATTTAATCTGTGCCGATTTTTTTTACCGGAAGAGGTGGGAACAGGACTCACCCCGCATAATGCTGCGAAGCCTGCTTCTGAGTGGAGTCGCTGGGGATTATCACCGGCTGTTATCAGCAATTGCGAAGCACACTCATAGCCCACCGAGTTGCGTTTAATAAGCTCCGGAGCCAGTTCATCGACGATTGACGCTAACATAACGTCCAGATCTGCTATTTCATCGTGAAGCTCAAGGTACCGACGGTCCAACGATTTCAGGGCAATTCGATAAGCATCCTGCACATTACGGTACGCAGTAACATCGGGCCTCCACGAGGCCAGGGTACGGATCAGTTGCATCCGGGTCAGACTGCGTATCTGGTCACGCAATTCATCCGGAGCAGATACTATATTCATCTGGATCATTTGCAGCGCAGCGTGCTGCTACAGCCGTTTTACGGCAAACTTTCAATACACGCAAAGCTTCAATCGTTTTCCCGCCAATGCGCTGCGTATCCAGAAGCTTGAACGATGGCTGAAAAAAGTTAATAAATAATCGATTAGCCATGTACATCTGGTTCATCGCTTTTACCGCGGGTTCACCGTCAAGACGGCCGTATCCCGCCAGCTCTCTGACCACAGAACCATTTTTTTGCTCTATCCAGGCCTGATCGTTTTTCCGGTATGGCCGAGAACGCGTCAGCGCGATACATCTGGCAGAACAGTATTCGAATAAGACTTCGTTGATAAATTCGGCTCCGTTATCAACATCAAGACCGGGAAGCGGGAATGGCAGACTTTTTTGAACTTTATCAACGGCCCGGATGACCAATTCAGCGTTACGTGCTGATAACGCCACACATTCTGTCCATCCACTGGCGATATCGGTCAGCGACAGCGTCCACAAAAAGGTGCCAGAGAGATGTCGGCCACAGTGTGCCACCAGATCCATTTCCATAAATCCCGGGTTGAGTCCGTCAAGTTGGTGTAAATTCAGTTCCAGCTTTCCGGTTCGGTAATGTGCCTGTTATGCGCTGAGTGGCAGCGCTTCGATTACTCCAGTTTCAGTCGCCTGGTCTATCTCCGCCATAGTGTGTTGTGGCAGATAACGGTTCTGAAGCAGCCATTCCTCGTTCTGTTCCGTCAGTACGGCACCCAGGAGCCGCGTGATACTCTCTTCGTTAGGGAAGATGCCCACCACGTCGGCACGCCGTTTCACCTCTTTGTTCAGGCGTTCCAGCGTGTTGGTGGAGTGGAGCTTCACCCTGTGTGCTTTCGGGAAGCTGAAGTAAGTCAGCACGTCTGCTTCGGTTTCGTCCATCATCTCCGTGACTGCCGGGTTACTCTTCTCCGGTTGACCGGCAACCTCACGCCAGGTGGCATGGGCGCTTTTCTCGTCGGTCTGCACGAACGCCTGTTGCAGTGCCGCACGTACCACCGACTGGTTCGCCCTGCTGACACGGCTCAGTACGTTGCGCATGAAGTGAACCCGGCAGCGCTGCCAGGTGGCTGAGAACACCTGCTGTATCGCTGCTTTCAGTCCACTGTGCGAGTCGGAGATGACCAGCTTCACACCTTCCAGACCGCGCTCCTTAAGGCTCAGCAGGAAGGCCAGCCAGAACGCTTTGGCTTCTGACTCGCCGATGCCCACTCCGATGATTTCCCGGCGTCCGTCCAGGTTAACCGCGCAGGCGATTATCACGGCCACACTGACCACCCGGCTGTTCTTGCGCACTTTCACGTAAGTCGCATCCAGCCACAGCCAGGGCCATTCGCCCTCCAGCGGTCGGTGCAGGAAGGCCTGTACGCGCTCATCGGTGCCACGACAGATGGACGATACCTGGCTGCGGGAGATGCCGGTCATCCCCATCGACTGTATCAGGGCATCCACTTTGCGGGTGGATACGCCGTTTATCCACGCTTCCTGGATAACCGTATTCAGCGCTTTCTCCGACAGGCGGCGGGCTTCGGGGAAGGACGGGAAGAATGAGCCTTCACGCAACTTCGGGATACGCAGCTCCAGCGTACCGGGCCGGGTGTTGTACTGGCGGTCACGGTAACCGTTACGGTAAGTCTCACATTCATTGCTGCGCTCATGGCGTTCTGCATTGATGTGCTGAGTGACGTCAGCCTTCATGATACGGTTGAGCATGAACTCAGTGAGCTCGCGCAAAAAGTCCTCACCGCCGAGTTGCATCAGGGTATTGCTGAATGTCATGCTGTTGTCAGCCATCGGTTGACTCCTTTTAAGATAATTGTCTTCACAACCATTACCTTACCGGATAAGCCGATGGCTCTCACCATCCTGCCGAATTTACACCACGTCCTAAGACTCTACCAAGGCCATCGCAGAACACTGCAACACAGGTTGCAGGAATGGCGGGTCAGAGTGGTCAGAGAACTGGTCTACGGAACTCGTACTGATGGTAACATTTTAGCTGAGGCAAGAAAGTAACATTAACTGATGAGGCAACACGTCGGCAAAACTAGTTGACGTCTAATACACTGGATCGGATCTGGGTGAATGGCCATCGATATGCAAAAGCGGGTTGCATACTCAATGATTTCACTCCTACCGGGGTTTCGCAGCTGAATCTGTTCGATGATACTCTGCCCTGAAGCAACAGTAATCAGCTGCAACAGTAATCAGCTGATGAAAGTCGTGGACGGTATTAACCATTCTGGTCTGGGGAAAGTATGGTTTGCGGGACGAGGCATCGCTCCTGACTGGCAAATGAAACGAGAGATGCTTTCACCGGCCTATACAACTCGCTGGTCTGAACTGCCAGTAGCGAAATTATGAGTCACGAAGAGGTTGAAAAACGTGGTGATTTCAGTGTGAAAGAATTCCAAATTTTCCTTTATAATCAGAATAATAATCATGAAACTGGCATGGTGAAAAACATAAAAAAGGATGCTCTCCGGCATCCTTTTCCCTTACACACCTGACTCCGGAAGTCTTTTCAGAATACGTTTTATTGCTTCATCAATCTCCAACTGTGCCTCAGCGGAAATACGGGAAAACTCATAAACAACCAGTCGTTTCTTTGAATCAGTTTTCTTTCTGGCAAACTGATTGCGATCTGAAAATTCTCTCAGCTTCTCAGTTTGAACCGTTCTGGTAGGGCAGGTTGTCAGCGATTTGCTCTCAGCCCTGATAGCCGCCAGAATTTTGCTTTTATCAATTGCCGGATAATCTGGCATGGTCTTCAACCGATGCTGAACTTTTTCCATCAGTTCTGTTACCGATGCTTGCTTGTTGTTTGCTTCTTCAGCCAGTTTCAGCAAAAACTGATAATCCGACAACGAAATATCATTTATCACCGGGAATACTGCAACCATTTCATCTGGCACTGCTGCGGCCTGAAACGCACGAGTCACTTTCGCCGGAGAGAGATTCTCTTTCAACGCAATCTCTTCTTTCGTCATGCTAATTCCATAGGTGACTTCGAGTCGTTTCCCCAACTCGCGAAGGCTATGTTCTCTGGCTGTCTGGATATCTTGCGCCAACTGCCGTGCATCGGCGAGTGAGATATCATCTTTAGTTACTAGGATTTCGAATTTAACGTTATTAAATATGCAGGCGGCACGGCGTCGGGTCCCATCTAATATCTCAATTCGTCCATTAACCTCCCGTCCGATAGCCGGGAAGAATTGCTGCAGCTTTATCGTACGGGAAATATCACTGACGGACTCGCGCGTAAGCATAGCCTGATCTCGCCCATTGACCGATGCATCAACGAACGTCTTTGATTCAATCTCTCCGCTTAATACAACCGTTTTGACAAATTTGGCCTGCTTGCCGGATTTAAGAGTAAACGTTTTGACATCTCCGTCACCTTCAAGCATACGGGCAAACTCTGAATTGCTATTACCGAGAACTCTCCCACGAGCTAAAACCTTTTTCATTTAGACGCTCCCCGGATGTATTCAATGCGGTCAAAAACTGCTTTCGTAAACCGTTCTGCTTCAGTACGTGCCTTTTTCAACGCTTCAGCACTACCAGGGTATGAAACAGGGTTAGCACTAATAATAGTGTCAAAAGATTCACCACATCGTTCGAATCCATCCAAACGTGGTAGTGACGAGTCCAGAATATTACTTGCATACACTTCGCGGGCCAGGCTATGCGAAGTTTCGTGATCACGCTTATTAGTCATTTTTGACATGAAACCGATACTCGCGCTCAGGCGTGGTTCCACACCTTCGTCTTCAAGACGCTCTAGCATTTCAGGCAAACGTGTTAGGTATTTAAGGGTTGAATGGAAATCAACCTGTGCCGGTGGAGTAGGGGTCAGAAGCAAATCACTCGCTGCCAGACCATTCAGAAGGAACGGATCAAGATGGGGGCCAGTATCTATGAAGACAAAATCATAGTCACCAGCGATACGGTCAATGATTGTTTTCCTGAGGACTTCCGAAGGTTTAAGACCTGGTAAATGTTCTGCAACTAAAGACTCCCACTGGCTCGCCACAAAGCCGTCATCAATAGAAGCAGGGATGACATCAACGCCAGGAATAATGGTGGGGCGAATAACTGCTTCTCGCAATGTTTCAACATCGAGATCATTCAGCATTGCCTGAGCAGCTGTTTCAAGGACCGTACCAATGCTATGGGTGTGATCCAAGAACATGGTACTGGAAGCCTGTGGGTCGAGGTCTATTACAAGGATGCGAAGATCATGCCGCAGCAGGTCCTGATGTACACGCAACGCATGTGCTAGCGTAACTGTACTGACTGTTTTTGATACACCACCTTTAAGGTTTACAACGAAAATCACGTAGGGCTCTTTATGGATATCGCGATATTTAGGTATCTGTCGGTGGGCGTAGATATCGATAACATTCTTTATCGTCAGAGCATATTGTTCGACGTTACCAACCTGCTTTTTATTAAATATATAGCCGTTTTCTTCCATTTCTTTCATGGCCAGTTCTACGATGCGCCGGCTCAGCTTTGGCAGTTTTGCGACAGCGTTACGAGTATATGTCTGATGATACTCTGTCAGATTAAATTCTTTCCTTTGTTCCTCAATATCTCTACTCATAGCCTGAAGTAAAGCGCTTGCTCTGAGAGCTATGGTACCCACACTACCGTAATCGCGTTTCATTATTGTCCCCTCAAGATGGAATCCTTGCACCTTGCACATTGATGGCGTAGAAGCTCACTCGATTGTACACAACAAATAAAAACGTACAACATATAATGATACGACATTAAATTATTGTACATTGTCACCTGCATGTCATGTAGATCAAAAAGACAACTGAGGCTGTACTCAAAGAACAAACCGTGAGTCTGTTCAGAACTTGCTTCTGAGCAAGCGAGGGGTTGGACAAGCCCGACGGGCGCGTCAGAATGTCACATTGGGGTATACCTCTGAGGGACCATAAATTGATGCACTGGATCTTATCAATGTGACCATATAAGTGATACCATCCGCTATATTACTATTTAAACGTGACCACATGGGTAAAAAATGCTCATTTTTGGCTATCTGCGGGTATCAACATCCGGGCAGGATGCAACCCGTGCAAAAAATGCCCTGAAACTATTCGTCCGTCAGCATGGTCAGCGTATCGCCGGCTGGTACGTGGATAATGTCACAGGTACCACGATGAACCGTCCTGAACTGATTCGACTTCTTGATGATGCAGAACTCGGCGACATAATCCTTATTGAACAAGTCGACCGGCTCTCCCGTCTGAATGATGTCGGCTGGGAATTATTGAGAAAGCAAATCACCGACAAGCAGCTGTCCATCGTCAGTCTTGATCTGCCAACCAGTCATCTGGCGCTGACCAGTATCGCCAGCGATGAATTCACCCGCAGCATGCTGAAGGCCGTAAATGGCATGATGCTGGATATGCTCGCTGCTATTGCCCGAAAAGATTACGAAGACCGTCGACGTCGTCAGTCAGAGGGTATCAGTAAGGCGAAAGCTGAAGGAAAATACCGGGGCAGGGTGGCCGATGCGCAGAAACATGAACTGATACGCACTCTGCGACTGGTCAACGGAAAATCACTGCGTGAAACGGCCCGCCTGGCTGGCGTTTCCAAAATGACTGTAATCAGGGTCTGCAACAACGTGGAAGAATACCCCCATGAAAATTGAGAAATTTTTCTACGCAGGAAAATTTACGATTGGTTTCGGGATATCAAGCGAGCTCTGGCATATCGAAAGAAAGAATGGCGGCAAAGCTATCAGCTTTTTTCACTTCGGCTATACGCCTGATCTTAACCCGCAACAAAAGTTTAAAACGTCATTAATTATGCTTACCGTCTTGTGGTTCACAATTCGGTTAGGTGTCATCGACTGGGAAAGGATGACGTAATTCGCGTCTGAAAGAAGGGGACCGAACCACCCCGGAACGATCCCCTGAAGGAATGGCAATTCCGTTCACCGCCAATATTAGCTTTTTCCGGGCTGTGATAACATCTCCGGGTCATTTTTCAGAGCCAGGGCAGATGAAGAAGAAAAACAGCACACCCACTCCTCACGATGCCACGTTCAGGCAGTTCCTGACGCAACCGGATATTGCCCGGGATTTTATGACGTTGCATCTGCCGGCAGAACTGCGCGCTGTCTGCGATCTCAGTACGCTGAAACTGGAATCCGGCTCGTTCGTTGAGGAGGATCTCCGACAGTATTTCAGCGACGTCCTCTACAGCCTGAAAACCACAGCCGGTGATGGGTATGTTCACGTACTCATAGAACACCAGTCCTCCCCGGATAAGCATATGGCTTTCCGCCTGATACGCTATGCGGTGGCTGCCATGCAGCGCCACCTGGAGGCAGGGCATAAAAAGTTGCCACTGGTGATACCGGTGCTGTTCTATACGGGTAAGCGCAGCCCGTATCCGTACTCCACCCGGAGGCTGGATGAGTTTGACGATCCGGCGCTGGCAGGCAAACTCTACAGCAGCGCTTTCCCGCTGGTAGATGTTACGGTCATTCCGGATGATGAAATCGCTGGCCATCGCAGCATGGCCGCCCTTACTTTACTGCAAAAACATATTCACCAGCGGGACCTGGCAGAACTGGTTGACCGGCTGGCGCCCATCTTGCTGGCCGGATATCTCTCTTCATCACAGGTAATATCGCTGGTACACTATATAGTCCAGGCAGGCGAAACAGTCGACGCCGAAGCCTTTGTACGCGAACTGGCACAGCGTGTGCCGCAACACGGAGACGCTCTTATGACCATCGCACAACAGCTTGAACAGAAGGGCATCGAGAAGGGGATTCAGCTCGGTGAACAACGTGGTATTGAAAAAGGCCGTTCAGAAGGGGAGCGCGAAGCGACTCTGAAAATAGCCCGTACCATGCTCCATAACGGCATTGACCGTAATACCGTTATGAAAATGACCGGTCTGACTGAAGACGACCTGGCGCAGATCCGCCACTAATCCCCCTTTCCTGGCACTCCCTGTCCGGCCATCAGTGAATACTGGTGGGGCAGGGAGGTACCAGAGTCAGGCTCTGCCTGGAGACTGTAAACGAAATTGTGTAAATGCCTGAATTTGATATGTTCAATTCAACATCAAATGAAGGTCAATTTATGGACGAAAAACAATTGCAGGCGTTGGCTAATGAACTGGCCAAAAATCTCAAAACCCCTGAGGATCCCAATCAGTTCGATCGGCTGCTGAAGAAAATCAGCGTCGAGGCAGCGCTCAATGCCGAAATGACCCATCACCTCGGCTACGATAAAAATCAGCCAAAACCGGGAACCAACACCCGCAATGGCTATACCCAAAAGACTGTTATCACTGGCGATGGCCCGCTGGAACTACGTACACCGCGCGATCGTGATGGTTCCTTTGAACCTCTGATGGTGAAGAAAAACCAGACCCGGATCACCGGGATGGATAATCAGATTTTATCGTTGTACGCCAAAGGGATGACCACCCGCGAAATCGCCGCCGCGTTCAAAGAGTTGTATGACGCCGATGTCTCGCCTGCACTGGTCTCTAAGGTCACTGATGCCGTCATGGAACTGGTTGTCGAATGGCAGAATCGGCCACTGGATGCGATCTATCCTATTGTTTATCTTGACTGTATCGTCCTGAAAGTCCGGCAGGACAGTCGCGTTATCAATAAGTCCGTGTTCCTGGCCCTGGGTATCAACATCGAAGGTCAGAAAGAGCTGCTGGGCATGTGGCTGGCCGAAAATGAGGGTGCGAAGTTCAGGCTGAATGTGCTGACAGAACTGAAAAATCGCGGTCTGAACGATATCCTCATTGCCTGCGTTGACGGGCTGAAAGGCTTCCCTGACGCCATCAACGCGGTGTATCCCGAAGCGCGTATCCAGTTGTGCATCGTGCATATGGTACGCAACAGCCTGCGGTTCGTTTCCTGGAAGGACTACAAAGCTGTTACCCGTGATCTGAAAGCCATCTATCAGGCCGCGACGGAAGAGGCTGGCTTGCAGGCTCTGGAAGCGTTCTCCAGTGCCTGGGACAACCGTTACCCACAGATAAGCCGCAGCTGGCAGGCAAACTGGGCTAACCTGGCGACATTCTTCGCCTACCCAACAGACATCCGCAAGGTGATCTACACGACGAACGCCATCGAGTCGCTGAACAGCGTGATCCGCCATGCCATCAAGAAACGCAAGGTGTTCCCGACAGATGACTCGGTGAAAAAAGTGGTGTGGCTGGCAATCCAGGCCGCCTCACAGAAATGGACGATGCCGCTGAAGGACTGGCGTATGGCGATGAGCCGCTTTATTATCGAGTTCGGTGACCGCCTGGACGGTCACTACTGAGAAAAGGTATTTACACAAAATCCGGTACAAGCTCTTCAGTCCTTAAAAGCGTTGTCATCGCTGGCATATAAAGAGATTTACGCAAAAATGCGTGCCCTGTTTTGGATAATCGGGGACGTCCCCTGACGCTACTTCCGGATTCATTAAGGCGAGGATCAACCCCGGCATAAGCAGCTGCCTGACGAGCATTTATAAAACGCCCAGGATGAATACCAAAGGACAACAATACAGCGGCTGTTTGTGCCCCTAATCCTGGAATACTTTCCAGAAGTTTTTTCATCTTTTTCATCTCTGTATTTCTGTTAATATAAAGTTGTATCTCCTTCAGTAGGGTAGCAATTTCATTATTCAGCGTGAACATCCGGTGAAGTCATCTTCACAGGAATTTTCAGTCAGTTAGCATTACCGACATCCATTCACCGACTTACCGGAGGAACCGATGTCAAAACACCGATGGTCCATTGAACAGAAAAGGCAGCACGTTGCCGCCTGGCGCGCCAGCGGCCTTACACGCCAGCAATACTGTGAACTCAATGATATCCCCTTCAAATCACTTCGCGAATGGCCGAAGGATGTCGCAAAAGCTGAACGCCGGGCTAATGAATCCACCATTCTTCCCGTTCAGATTGCGCCAACACTGCAGGCTGATGCTCCACCGCCCGTCGCGAACGAGCCGGTTACACTCTTCATCCCCGGTGGTATACGGATGTGCTGCCATCCTTCACAACTGACTGATGTCTTCAGGGCGCTCAAATATGCTGACTCCTGATAATGTCTTCCTCGCTGTTAAACCCGTCGATATGCGGCGCGGCATCGACACGCTGACGCAGTATATACAGGATGAACTCGGGTCGACGTGGCATGAGGGAGCCGCCTTTGTCTTTGTCAACAAAGCTCGTTCGCGTATCAAAGTGTTGCGCTGGGATAAGAACGGGGTGTGGTTGTGTACCCGCCGTCTGCACAAAGGCAGCTTCCGCTGGCCACGTGCAGATGACGCCGCCTGGCATCTCACTCCCGACGAATTTAGCTGGCTTATCGCCGGGGTCGACTGGCAGCAGGTTAAGGGGCACGATCTGGCTAAATGGCTCCCGGAAACACCTGCCGGATATACGCAAAATACAGCGGTAACTCAGTGAAAAATAATGAATATCCGTACCGGAAGTGCTATGCTCTCCGGTATGGATATCTCCGCTCTCACCACCACGAATGACATCGAAAAACTGCGCGCTATGGCACTTGCCATGGTGCAAAAAGTCATCGAAGAAAAAGAACGGGAATTACAGACCAAAAATCAGCGCATACAGCTTCTGGAAGAAATGCTGAAACTGGTGCGTCAGCAACGCTTTGGTAAAAAATGTGAGTCGCTGGCAGGGATGCAGCGTTCCCTGTTCGAAGAGGACGTGGACGCCGACATTGCCGAAATCACTGCGCAACTGGATGAACTGCTCCCGCCATCTGTTGAAGAAGACGACAAAGCGCCCCGTTCACGTCCGGTACGTAAACCTTTACCGTCCCATCTTCCGCGCGTTGAAAAGGTTATCCAGCCAGCCACTGACCATTGTCCTGAATGTAACGAACCGCTGCACCATATCCGTGATGCGGTGAGTGAAAAGCTTGAGTATATACCCGCGCACTTCGTGGTGAACCGCTATGTGCGCCCGCAGTACAGTTGCCCCTGTTGCCAGAAGGTATTCAGTGGTGAAATGCCGGCTCACATCCTCCCGAAAAGTGCCGTTGAACCGTCGGTCATCGCGCAGGTGGTGATCAACAAGTACTGTGACCATACGCCTCTGTATCGTCAGAATAACATCTTCGCCCGCGCGGATGTTGACCTGCCCGACAGCTCGCTGTCCGATATGGTCGGCGTCGCGGGAGCGGCCCTGTCGCCGCTGGCGGAACTGTTACACAGGGAACTCCTGACCCGTGGCGTGATACACGCCGACGAGACCGGGATGCATATCCTGGACACGAAAAAAGGCGGTAAATCCCGTTCGGGTTATTATCGTGTTGCCTCATCAGTTAATGTTACTTTCTTGCCTTAGCTAAAATGTTACCAACAGACAAGTTCCGTAGACCAATT
>NZ_JBGDVX010000016.1:0-93737 GCF_046551535.1 Salmonella sp. SAL04162 | reverse complement strand
GAGCGGTAGTTCAGTTGGTTAGAATACCTGCCTGTCACGCAGGGGGTCGCGGGTTCGAGTCCCGTCCGTTCCGCCACCCTAATTAGGGGCGTAGTTCAATTGGTAGAGCACCGGTCTCCAAAACCGGGTGTTGGGAGTTCGAGTCTCTCCGCCCCTGCCAGAAATAATCCTTAGCATCTGCTAAGGATTTTTTTTTTGCCTGAAATTACCTGATTATCTGATCAGGTAATCGTAAGTTCCCTTCTTTTTCTTTTCATCATTTTCATTGTTCATCCAGCACATCCGTTTTTAACAGATCGCAGATCAGCGAGTATTTATCGCTGTTTTGCAGCCAAATGGCGTATAGCGGCCGTGAAAGCGTTGCGCTGTCGGCAACGGTATGTAATCCGCCCTTTTCATTTGCCCAGTTTACAGGAAGCCAGCTACAGCCATTTAATGCGCTAAGCTGCTGTCGGGCGAGTTCGGCTGAGCTGGTTGTTAATACCGGCACTTCATCTGCTGCGATCAACCCGGTTTCATGCTGTTGGAAGTCTGGGCCCCACTCCAGCCGCAGATAATTGAGTTCTGATTTCTTACGGGCAGGGCTGCTGCAATATAACGCCAAAGTGAAGTGCCCTAACAGCTGACTGCTGAACTCATCCATTTTGGGCGCTTCGGTAGTAATGAGGAGATCAAGCTGGCGTTCATGAAGTTGCTTCACAAGCGATTGCCGTTGAGCGATTCTGGCTTCGAATTGCAGGCCGCTTTGCGGCTCCTGTAGTTGGTACAGTCGCCCCAGCCAGGCGTTAAGCATACACTCCCATAAAGACGCGCTGGCGCCGATGGAAAACTCGTTATGGCGTGAGGTATGCGCCACCTCTTTACGTGCCGCCTGCCACGTATTCATCAGCGTTTCCGCATACGGTAAAAGTTTTTCGCCAGCCGTGGTTAAACGGATATTGTTTCTGTGCCGCGTAAAAAGGTTTACGCCCAGTTGATTCTCCAGTTGCCTGATACGAAAGCTCACCGCGGATTGCGTCAGGTAAAGTGCTTCTGCGGCCCGCCCGAAATGGCGTGTCCGGCTAACTTCCAGGAAAGTTTTTAACAATTCCGTATCCACTGTGCTCTCCACAAAATTATTTGTCGTTATGATTTAAATGTTTTGTTTTACACTCTGTCAAGCGTAACTAATACTCCGCGCCATAAATAGCTCAGACAAAGAATTAGGAGCGTGCAGGATGGCGGAAAGCTTTACGACGACTAATCGATATTTTGACAATAAACATTATCCACGTGGATTCTCTCGTCACGGTGATTTCACGATTAAAGAGGCACAACTGCTTGAGCGTCATGGTCATGCCTTTAATGATCTGGATCTTGGCAAGCGTGAGCCTGTGACTGAAGAAGAGAAGCTGTTTGTAGCGGTATGCCGCGGTGAACGTGAGCCGGTAACGGATGCAGAACGCGTCTGGTCCAAGTATATGACGCGTATCAAGCGTCCAAAACGCTTCCACACCTTGTCTGGCGGCAAGCCGCAAGTTGAAGGCGCAGAAGACTACACCGAAGCTGATGATTAATAAAAAGGGCGTAATGCCCTTTTTTTACGCCAGCAGCTTTTGCAAATGAATTAACAACCTGTCTATCGCCCGATAGCTTACCGCCTCCTGCAAATGCTGACGCGAGATCTGGTCAGCCAGTTCTATGTCGGCAATGGTTCTGGCCACTTTTAGTAAACGCTGCCAGGCGCGAATGGATAAACCAAGATGCACCAGCGTGTCTTCAAGCCAGCGGGCGTCATCGTGATGCAAAACACAATATTTTTGGATTTCGCGACCCTCCAGACGCGCGTTTAACTTCTTCTGGCGTCGGTACTGCCGTTCATGGGCGGCGATGACCCGCTTTTTTACCGTAGCGCTGCTCTCACCCTTTGAGGCATGTTGGCTAAGAATCCCGGGCGGAGGAAGCGGTATCTCAAGCGAAAGGTCAAAACGATCAAGAAACGGGCCTGACAACCGATTAAGGTAACGTAGTGTCTGTTCTGGTGTGCAGCGATTATGGTTTCCCTGATAATGTCCGGTCGGGCTGGGATTCATTGCGGCGATTAACTGGAACCTGGCAGGGTACGTTATTTTCGCTCTGGTACGGGATAAATGAATTTGACCGGATTCTATAGGTTCACGTAGCGCATCCAGTGTGCGTCGTTCAAATTCAGGCAATTCATCAAGGAACAAAATTCCGTTGTGCGCCAGCGATATCTCTCCTGGGGCGGGTATTGCGCCGCCGCCGACCATAGCAGTAAGTGAGGCGCTATGATGAGGTGAGCGAAAGGGGCGTTGCTGCCATCGTTTTTGTACCGTATCGGCATTAACCAGACTGAGGATCGCGGCGCTTTCCAATGCTTCTTCATTGCTTAATGGTGGAAGAATCCCGCTCAGTCGACTGGCCAACATGGTTTTACCCGTACCCGGCGGGCCGATCAATAGCAGATTATGTCCCCCTGCCGCTGTAATCTCCAGGCCGCGTTTACCCTGCTCCTGACCGATCACATCGCGAAGATCGACAGTTGCGGTAGGCGATGCCATATCCTGAGCTAAAGGTCTTTCCAGGGCGTGTTTCCCTTCCAGAAAGGCGCAGACGGTTTGTAGATGATCGGCGATAAAACATCCTTCTTTGCTGATAAGCCCAACCTCCGCCGCGTTCTCTGTTGCGACGATAATATTTCTGCCGGCCCTGATGGCTTCCGTTGCACTTGATATTGCGCCAGGAACGCCGCGTAATGCGCCTGTAAGCGCTAACTCACCCACCAGCTCATATGCCTCAAGATTCGACGCTGTAAGCTGCTCAGACGCGGCCAGAAGCGCAACAGCAATAGGCAGGTCATACCTTCCGCCCTCTTTCGGTAGATCGGCTGGAGCAAGGTTAATGGTTATTTTTTTAGCCGGAAATTCATATCCGCTATTAATAATCGCACTACGTACCCGGTCACGCGCCTCTTTTACCGTGGTTTCCGGTAGGCCAACCATGGTTAGTCCCGGTAATCCATTACTGATATGCACCTCTATAGTGATAGGCGGCGCATTGACGCCAAGTGCGGCGCGGGTATGAACAATCGCCAGTGACATAATCCCTCCTGTTACGTGGATTATGCGGAATAGAAGAGAAAATCGAATTACTGACTTTTTGTTTTTTAGCGGCCGCTTCCTGAATTTTGGCGTCATTTTCAGGTAAGAAACATCAAACTGGAAGAACGCTCGCAGAAGCGAAAAGAAGGAAAACAGGGTGTAGAGTGCGCCAAAAGGGGGAGGAAAACGTGAAAATTTTTCAGTTGCTAATTTTTCTTATAAAAAACAAAGCCCTTGTAGGCATTCACCTGCATTATCTGAAACGTGGTTAAAAAAATATCTTGTGCTATTGGCAAAACCTATGGTAACTCTTTAGGTATTCCTTCGAACAAGATGCAAGAATAGACAAAAATGACAGCCCTTCTACGAGTGATTAGCCTGGTCGTGATTAGCGTGGTGGTGATTATTATCCCACCGTGCGGGGCTGCACTTGGACGAGGAAAGGCTTAGAAATCAAGCCTTAACGAACTAAGACCCCCGCACCGAAAGGTCCGGGGGTTTTTTTTTGGCCTGAAAAACTTAAGCGAGGAGCAGAACGTGAATAACAGCATAAAATTCTGTTTCTCAAGATTTACGACGGGGATGTAACTATGAACGGGGCACAGTGGGTGGTACATGCTTTGCGAGCGCAGGGGGTGAAAACCGTATTTGGTTATCCTGGCGGAGCAATTATGCCGGTTTACGACGCGTTGTATGACGGTGGTGTGGAGCATTTGTTGTGCCGACACGAACAGGGTGCGGCAATGGCGGCAATCGGTTATGCCCGTTCTACCGGCAAAACCGGTGTTTGTATCGCCACTTCCGGCCCTGGCGCCACTAACCTGATCACTGGCCTGGCGGATGCGTTGTTAGATTCGGTCCCCGTCGTCGCGATCACGGGTCAGGTTTCCGCCCCGTTCATCGGCACTGATGCGTTCCAGGAGGTGGATGTGTTAGGCCTGTCGCTGGCCTGTACCAAACACAGCTTCCTGGTGCAGTCGCTGGCAGAGCTGCCTCGTATCATGGCGGAGGCTTTTGAAGTCGCCAACGCTGGTCGTCCTGGCCCGGTTCTGGTGGATATCCCGAAAGATATCCAGTTAGCCAGCGGAGCGCTGGAGCCCTGGTTCACTACCGTTGCTAACGAAGCGACATTCCCGCAGGCTGATGTGGAACAGGCGCGCCAGATGCTGGAACAGGCGAAAAAACCCATGCTGTACGTCGGCGGTGGAGTTGGTATGGCGCAGGCGGTTCCGGCGCTGCGTAAATTTATCGCGGTAACGCAAATGCCAGTTACCTGCACGCTGAAAGGGCTGGGGGCTGTTGAAGCTGATTATCCGTACTATCTGGGCATGCTGGGAATGCACGGTACTAAAGCGGCTAATTTCGCGGTGCAAGAGTGTGATTTACTGATCGCCGTTGGTGCACGTTTTGATGACCGGGTGACCGGTAAGCTGAATACGTTTGCGCCGAACGCCAGCGTAATCCATATGGATATCGACCCGGCGGAAATGAACAAACTGCGTCAGGCACACGTCGCGTTGCAGGGCGATTTAAATTCGCTGTTGCCGGCATTACAGCAACCGCTGAAGATCGACGCATGGCGTCAGTCCTGTGCAGAGCTGCGCGCAGAACACGCCTGGCGCTATGACCATCCTGGCGAGACTATCTATGCGCCGTTGTTGTTGAAGCAATTGTCGGAACGCAAACCCGCAGACAGTGTGGTGACGACGGATGTTGGGCAGCATCAGATGTGGTCAGCCCAGCATATGACTTACACCCGCCCGGAGAACTTCATCACTTCCAGCGGTCTGGGGACGATGGGATTCGGCTTACCGGCGGCCGTTGGCGCACAGGTAGCGCGACCGAATGATACCGTTATCTGTATCTCCGGTGACGGCTCCTTCATGATGAATGTTCAGGAGTTGGGCACCGTAAAACGCAAGCAGTTACCGTTGAAGATAGTCTTACTCGACAACCAGCGGTTAGGGATGGTTCGACAATGGCAGCAACTGTTTTTCCAGGAGCGATATAGCGAAACCACCCTGACCGATAACCCCGATTTCCTCATGCTGGCCAGCGCCTTCGGCATTCCAGGCCAGCACATTACTCGTAAAGACCAGGTTGAAGCGGCACTCGACACGATGTTGGCAAGCGAAGGGCCGTACCTGCTTCACGTCTCAATCGACGAACTTGAAAATGTCTGGCCGTTGGTGCCGCCTGGCGCCAGTAACTCTGAAATGCTGGAGAAATTATCATGATGCAACATCAGGTCAATGTATCGGCACGCTTTAATCCAGAAACCTTAGAACGTGTTTTACGCGTGGTGCGCCATCGTGGTTTTCAGGTGTGCTCCATGAATATGGAAGCCGCGACCGATGCGCAGAATATAAATATTGAATTGACCGTTGCCAGTCCCCGGTCGGTCGACTTACTGTTTAGTCAGTTAAGTAAACTGGTAGATGTTGCGCATGTCGCAATCTGCCAGAGCGCTGCCACATCACAACAAATCCGCGCCTGAGCGCAAAAGGAAGAAAAATGACGACGAAAAAAGCTGATTACATTTGGTTCAATGGCGAGATGGTGCGCTGGGAAGACGCGAAGGTTCACGTAATGTCTCACGCGCTGCACTACGGTACGTCGGTATTTGAAGGGATTCGGTGCTACGACTCTCACAAAGGCCCGGTAGTGTTTCGTCATCGTGAACATATGCAGCGCCTGCGCGACTCAGCAAAGATTTATCGTTTTCCGGTTTCCCAGAGTATTGATGAGCTGATGGAAGCCTGCCGCGACGTAATTCGTAAAAATAATCTGACCAGCGCCTATATCCGTCCGTTGGTATTTGTAGGCGATGTCGGTATGGGCGTTAACCCGCCCCCGGGATACACCACTGACGTCATCATCGCCGCGTTCCCGTGGGGGGCATACCTGGGCGCCGAAGCGCTGGATCAGGGGATCGATGCGATGGTTTCTTCCTGGAATCGCGCTGCGCCGAACACCATTCCGACCGCCGCGAAAGCGGGCGGGAACTATCTTTCCTCACTGCTGGTGGGTAGCGAAGCGCGCCGCCACGGCTATCAGGAAGGCATCGCCCTGGATGTAAACGGCTATATCTCCGAAGGCGCAGGCGAAAACCTGTTTGAGGTAAAAGATGGCGTGCTGTTTACTCCGCCGTTTACCTCTTCCGCGCTGCCAGGCATTACTCGCGACGCGATCATCAAACTGGCGAAAGAGCTGGGTATTGAAGTGCGCGAGCAGGTGCTGTCCCGTGAATCGCTGTATCTGGCCGACGAAGTGTTTATGTCCGGAACCGCGGCAGAAATTACTCCGGTACGCAGCGTTGATGGTATCCAGGTAGGTGAAGGCCGTTGCGGCCCTGTTACCAAGCGTATTCAACAAGCCTTCTTTGGTCTCTTCACTGGAGAAACCGAGGATAAATGGGGCTGGTTGGATCCGGTAAATTCATAATAAATAAAATTAATATTTTCCCAAAATAATTTGCGTCACAGGAAGGCGGCAACGCAGCGAATCCCCAGGGCTTACTGTAGTAAGTGACTGGGGTGAGTGAGGCAGCCAACGCACCTGTGGCGTGAAGTATGAAGGGAAAAGATGGGGAGTAAATAAAGCATGCCTAAGTACCGTTCCGCCACCACCACCCATGGTCGTAATATGGCGGGTGCCCGCGCGCTGTGGCGCGCCACCGGAATGACCGACAGTGATTTTGGCAAACCGATTATCGCCGTGGTGAACTCATTCACTCAGTTTGTGCCGGGTCACGTTCATCTGCGCGATCTCGGTAAGCTGGTCGCCGAACAGATTGAAGCTTCCGGCGGGGTGGCGAAGGAGTTCAACACTATTGCCGTGGATGACGGGATCGCCATGGGGCACGGGGGTATGCTCTATTCACTGCCGTCGCGCGAGCTGATCGCCGACTCCGTGGAGTACATGGTGAACGCTCACTGCGCTGACGCGATGGTGTGTATCTCCAACTGCGACAAAATCACCCCAGGGATGCTCATGGCCTCGCTGCGCCTGAATATTCCGGTGATCTTTGTTTCCGGCGGACCGATGGAAGCCGGGAAAACCAAACTGTCCGATCAGATCATCAAGCTCGATCTGGTTGATGCCATGATTCAGGGAGCGGACCCGAAAGTCTCTGACGATCAAAGTAACCAGGTGGAGCGCTCCGCCTGTCCAACCTGCGGCTCCTGCTCCGGCATGTTTACCGCTAACTCCATGAATTGCCTGACCGAAGCGCTGGGCCTGTCGCAGCCGGGCAACGGTTCGCTGCTGGCGACCCATGCTGACCGGAAGCAGTTGTTCCTCAATGCCGGTAAGCGGATTGTTGAACTGACTAAACGCTATTACGAACAGGATGACGAAAGTGCACTGCCGCGTAACATCGCCAGCAAAGCCGCGTTTGAAAACGCCATGACGCTGGATATTGCGATGGGCGGTTCGACCAATACCGTTCTGCATCTACTGGCGGCGGCGCAGGAAGCGGAAATCGACTTCACCATGAGTGATATCGACAAGCTGTCCCGCAAGGTGCCGCAGTTGTGTAAAGTGGCGCCAAGTACCCAGAAATACCATATGGAAGACGTTCACCGTGCCGGCGGTGTGCTGGGTATTTTAGGCGAGCTGGATCGCGCCGGGCTGCTGAACCGCAACGTGAAAAACGTATTAGGCCTGACGCTGCCACAAACGCTGGAACAGTACGACATCACGGTTACGCAGGACGAAGCGGTTAAAAAAATGTTCCGTGCTGGCCCTGCCGGTATCCGTACTACCCAGGCATTCTCGCAGGATTGTCGCTGGGATTCGCTGGATGACGACCGCGCAGCGGGTTGCATCCGCTCGCTGGAATATGCCTATAGCAAAGACGGCGGTCTGGCGGTGCTGTATGGCAACTTCGCCGAAAACGGCTGCATCGTTAAAACCGCGGGCGTGGATGACAGCATCCTTAAATTCACCGGCCCGGCGAAAGTGTATGAAAGCCAGGACGACGCGGTAGAGGCGATTCTCGGCGGCAAAGTAGTGGAAGGCGATGTAGTCGTGATCCGCTACGAAGGGCCGAAAGGCGGGCCGGGAATGCAGGAAATGCTCTATCCGACCAGTTTCCTGAAGTCGATGGGGCTGGGCAAAGCCTGCGCGCTCATCACCGATGGGCGTTTTTCCGGCGGTACTTCGGGTCTTTCCATCGGCCACGTCTCGCCGGAAGCGGCCAGCGGCGGCACTATTGCGCTGATTGAAGATGGCGACACCATTGCGATTGATATCCCGAACCGCAGCATTCAGTTGCAGTTGAGCGAGGCTGAAATCGCCGCACGCCGCGAGGCGCAAGAAGCTCGTGGCGACAAAGCCTGGACGCCGAAAAATCGTCAGCGTCAGGTTTCGTTTGCCCTGCGTGCCTACGCCAGCCTGGCGACCAGCGCCGATAAAGGCGCGGTGCGCGATAAATCGAAACTGGGAGGTTGATGATGGCGGAATCTCAACCTCTGTCAGTCGCGCCGGAAGGGGCGGAGTATCTGCGCGCGGTGCTACGCGCGCCAGTATACGAAGCGGCGCAGGTGACGCCGCTGCAAAAAATGGAAAAGCTCTCGTCACGTCTGGATAACGTTATTCTCGTCAAACGCGAAGACCGGCAGCCGGTACATAGCTTTAAGCTGCGCGGCGCTTACGCGATGATGGCCGGATTGACCGAAGAACAAAAAGCCCACGGCGTGATTACCGCGTCGGCGGGGAACCATGCACAGGGCGTGGCGTTCTCCTCCGCGCGGCTTGGCGTGAAGTCTCTGATCGTCATGCCAAAAGCAACGGCGGATATTAAAGTCGATGCGGTACGCGGTTTTGGCGGCGAAGTGCTGTTGCACGGCGCTAATTTTGATGAAGCGAAAGCGAAAGCTATTGAGCTGGCGCAGCAGCAGGGTTTTACCTGGGTGCCGCCGTTTGATCACCCAATGGTGATCGCCGGGCAGGGCACGCTGGCGCTGGAACTGCTTCAGCAGGATTCGCATCTCGATCGTGTCTTTGTGCCGGTTGGCGGCGGCGGCCTGGCGGCTGGCGTAGCGGTACTGATCAAACAATTGATGCCGCAAATCAAAGTGATTGCCGTCGAAGCGGAGGATTCCGCCTGCCTGAAAGCGGCGTTGGAAGCCGGTCATCCAGTGGATCTCCCGCGCGTTGGGTTGTTTGCTGAAGGCGTGGCGGTAAAACGCATCGGCGACGAAACCTTCCGCCTGTGCCGGGAGTATCTTGACGACATCGTAACCGTCGATAGCGACGCGATCTGCGCGGCGATGAAAGACCTGTTTGAAGATGTGCGTGCGGTGGCGGAGCCGTCTGGCGCGCTGGCGCTGGCGGGGATGAAAAAATATATCGCCCAGCACAATATTCGCGGCGAACGCCTGGCGCACGTCCTTTCCGGTGCCAACGTCAACTTCCACGGCTTGCGCTATGTGTCTGAACGCTGCGAGCTGGGGGAACAGCGCGAAGCGTTACTGGCGGTGACCATTCCGGAAGAAAAGGGGAGCTTCCTCAAATTCTGCCAGTTGCTTGGCGGGCGTATGGTCACTGAATTTAACTACCGTTTTGCCGACGCGAAAAATGCCTGTATTTTTGTCGGCGTCCGCGTCAGTCAGGGGCTGGAGGAGCGAAAAGAGATTATCACCCAACTGTGCGACGGCGGTTATAGCGTAGTGGATCTCTCCGACGATGAAATGGCGAAGCTGCATGTGCGCTATATGGTCGGCGGACGCCCCTCCAAGCCATTACAGGAGCGTTTGTATAGTTTCGAATTTCCGGAGTCGCCCGGCGCGTTGCTCAAATTCCTGCATACGCTTGGCACGCACTGGAATATTTCGTTATTCCATTACCGCAGCCACGGTACCGATTATGGCCGCGTGCTGGCGGCGTTCGAGTTAGGCGATCATGAGCCGGATTTCGAAACCCGGCTGCATGAGCTGGGCTATGAATGCCATGATGAGAGCAATAACCCGGCGTTCCGGTTCTTTCTGGCGGGGTAGGAATAGTGATGACCGGAAGAAATGTCTCCTTCCGGTCATCTGCATAGACGGCGCGTCAGGGAGTGGGATAATAAACTGACGATCGCTATGAGTAAGGGCAAAAAGATGGCTGGACGCTTTCAGGGATTTGCACAAGAAGGGCTCAATTTTCTTCAGCAGGTTTGTATTGAGAACGACAAAGCTTGGTTCGATGAGCACCGCTTTATCTACGAAAGAAGCCTTCTGACTCCATTCCGCGCGCTGGTGGACGACCTTGCTCCAGCGATGCTGGAAATCGATCCACTGCTGGAAACCCGACCCGCCATCGGTAAAACCCTGTCGCGTATTCACCGCGATACCCGTTTCTCGCACGACAAATCGCTGTACCGCAGCCGGATGTGGCTGACCTTTAAGCGTTCAGCTAAAAACTGGATCGATGCGCCAGCCTACTTTTTTGAAATCAGCCCCGATACTCTACGCTATGGGTTGGGTTACTACAGCGCCAGCAAATCTACGATGGATCTGTTTCGCCATACGTTGAGGAAGCGGCCTGATGCGTTTTTACAGGTTGCCGAATGCTGCAGCCCGCCGTTTGAGCTGGTGGGGGAAAGCTATAAGCGGCTGCTGGCCAAAGATCTCGACCCGGCGATACCCGACTGGTATCAGCGTAAAACGTTTGCCGTGATGGTGACGGATAATGACGTAGAAAAACTCTTCCATGCCGATCTGGTCACACGGCTGGCCGAGAGTTTCCAACAGTTGGAGCCGCTGTACCAGTGGCTGATGACGGTGGAAACCATGAAGCAGGTGAACCCGGCGGATTTATAAAAGATTGCCGTTATGTATTAACATTTTTCGGGATAAAGTGTATTTCCAGGAATCGCCCTTTACCTACCTGGTGAGGCCCTTCCATTATAACAAATAACTGATTTTCCCTGATCTGGAGATAATGCTCATCATTGAATGTGAAAGCCAGGCTAACAATGAAAGGGAAATCAAAAAGTTCAATTTCTCCTTCGACAAAGGTGATGCCCCAATATTCATCCGTGAGGGACGGTATGACAATGTCGGGTCGATACCCTTTTATCGGTAAGAGTTTTCGCTTCGTAGAATCAAATTCTACTTCTGCACGGACATAGTTGCCTGAATTTCCGCCCATAGCAGCATGGGGCTCCTTAAAGATACGCGCAGTCTTACTGTTTTTTGGGAGCATAAGCCGACTCTTGTTATTTCATCACTGTCTCTCGAACGTATTTATCTAATTTGTCCGATTCATAAAATGCCATACACCGCTCCAGCACGTTATTAGCGTCTTTAGCGCTATCGGGGTGGAGCGCCATCGTTAAGCGGTCAAAGCCTTCTGTTTCTTTGGCGACGAATTTAAGGAATGGTTTCCATTTCCCGGCATTATCTAACGCGTAGGTTTTAACTAAAAACGACATATCATGGCCTGGAGCATAAAAAGCATCCGGCGGAATGCGTTTATGATAGTTATCAACAAGGCACTGCTTTAACGCCAGATGCTTTACATCCTGTACGGTAATGCCCGTCGGTTTAGCCTGTACGCTGAAGCATATCGCTACCAGTGCAGATAACAGCATTATTTTTGTGCGCATTTTGTTACCTTATCAACCCTGAACAATTTTCCAGAACGCATCAATTAGCGGCTCATGCAGCCGCTTTTTTTGCGCGCAGACGCCAAGCTCAAACGGCGTTTTTTCATCGCTGCGTTCTAAAATCATCACCCGGTTGCGCACCGGTTCCGGGCTGTTTTCCAGCACCACTTCCGGCAGCAGCGCCACGCCGCAGCCCAGCGCCACCATTGAAACCATCGCTTCATGACCGCCGACGGTGGCGTAAATCTGCGGATTGCTGATTTTATGGCGGCGAAACCACAGCTCAATGCGGCGGCGTACCGGCCCCTGATCGGCCATGATAAACGGCACCGTCGACCAGTCGGGCTTATCGACCGACACCTGATTGCGCACCGGGCAGGGCAGCGCCGGGGCGATCAGCACTACCGCCAGATTTTCCAGCATCGAAAACGCCACCGCGCCAGGCAGCGTTTCCGGCTTACCGGCAATCGCCAGATCGGCCTCGCCAGTGACCACTTTGTCCATCGCATCGGCGGCGTCGCCGGTGGTGAGCTTAATTTCCACCGAGGGATGTTCGGCGCGGAAGCGGTCGAGGATCGGCGGCAGGTGACTGTACGCCGCGGTCACTGAACAGAAGATATGGAGTTCGCCGGAAAGGGACGGCCCCTGCTGATCGAGGGTATGGCGCAACTGCTGATATTGCAAAAGCGTCTGTTGGGCAAACACTCGCAGCTCTTCACCCGCTTCGGTCAGCGTGACCGTGCGGTTATCGCGCACAAACAGCGGCTGGCCGAGATCTTCTTCCAGCCGCTGAATCTGCCGGGAGAGCGTGGAGGGGCTGACGTGCATCGCCCGCGCGCTGCGGCCAAAGTGGCGGCTTTCCGCCAGATGCAGGAAGGTTTTTAGATCGCGTAAATCCACAGACAGACCTCCGGTTTTTGACGTTGCATAAACCGCAACATAACGTTGTGAATATATCAATTTCCGCAATAAATTTCCTGTTGTAATGTGGGTTCATTCGCACAGATAGCAATCTGTAAACCGAACAATAAGCGCGACAACACAACATCACGGAGTACACCATCATGGCTAACTACTTTAATACACTGAATCTGCGCCAGCAGCTGGCGCAGCTGGGTAAATGTCGCTTTATGGGCCGCGACGAATTCGCCGATGGCGCGAGCTACCTGCAGGGTAAAAAAGTGGTCATCGTCGGCTGTGGCGCTCAGGGGTTGAACCAGGGCCTGAACATGCGTGACTCCGGTCTGGATATTTCCTACGCCCTGCGTAAAGAAGCCATTGCTGAGAAGCGTGCTTCCTGGCGTAAAGCGACCGAAAACGGCTTCAAAGTGGGTACCTACGAAGAGCTGATCCCGCAGGCTGACCTGGTGGTTAACCTGACGCCAGACAAACAGCACTCCGACGTGGTGCGCTCCGTACAGCCGCTGATGAAAGACGGCGCGGCGCTGGGCTATTCACACGGCTTCAACATCGTGGAAGTGGGCGAGCAGATCCGTAAAGACATCACCGTGGTGATGGTGGCGCCGAAGTGTCCGGGCACCGAAGTGCGCGAAGAGTACAAACGTGGTTTCGGCGTGCCGACGCTGATCGCCGTTCACCCGGAAAACGACCCGAAAGGCGAAGGCATGGCGATTGCGAAAGCCTGGGCTGCGGCCACCGGCGGTCACCGTGCGGGCGTACTGGAATCTTCTTTCGTTGCGGAAGTGAAATCTGACCTGATGGGCGAGCAGACTATTCTGTGCGGTATGCTGCAGGCCGGTTCTCTGCTGTGTTTCGACAAGCTGGTGGCAGAAGGCACCGACCCGGCATACGCCGAAAAACTGATTCAGTTCGGCTGGGAAACCATCACCGAAGCGCTGAAGCAGGGCGGCATCACTCTGATGATGGACCGTCTGTCTAACCCGGCGAAACTGCGTGCTTACGCGCTGTCCGAGCAATTGAAAGAGATCATGGCACCGCTGTTCCAGAAACACATGGATGACATCATCTCCGGCGAATTCTCTTCCGGCATGATGGCTGACTGGGCTAACGACGATAAGAAACTGCTGACCTGGCGTGAAGAGACCGGCAAAACCGCGTTCGAAACCGCACCGCAGTTTGAAGGTAAAATCGGCGAGCAGGAGTACTTCGATAAAGGCGTGCTGATGATTGCGATGGTGAAAGCGGGCGTTGAGCTGGCGTTCGAAACCATGGTCGATTCCGGCATCATCGAAGAGTCCGCTTACTACGAATCACTGCACGAACTGCCGCTGATCGCCAACACCATCGCCCGTAAGCGTCTGTACGAAATGAACGTGGTTATCTCCGATACCGCAGAATACGGTAACTACCTGTTCTCTTACGCTTGCGTACCGCTGCTGAAACCGTTTATGGCGGAATTGCAACCGGGCGATCTGGGTAGTGCTATCCCGGAAGGCGCGGTAGACAACGCACAGCTTCGCGACGTGAACGATGCGATTCGTAGTCATGCGATTGAGCAGGTAGGTAAGAAACTGCGCGGCTATATGACGGATATGAAGCGTATTGCGGTAGCGGGTTGATATACCTTGTCGGGTGGCGCTAGCGCTTACCCGACCTACAAAATCAAGCAGACGATGTAGGCCGGGTAAGGCGTAGCCGCTACCCGGCTTTTTATTTGCGATACAATACTTTAATGATGTGGTAACCGAACTGGGTATGCAGCGGGCCGGTTGGCTCCAGTACCGGGCAGGAAAATACTACTTTATCGAATGCCGGAACCATCTGGCCCTGACGAAATTCGCCTAAATGACCGCCTTTTTTACCGGATGGGCAGATAGAATGCTTCTTCGCCAGCTTCTCAAAATCGCCGCCGTTTTTAATTTGCTCCAGAAGATCTAAAGCCAGTTTCTCTTCTTTTACAAGAATATGCAGTGCTGCTGCCATTTTTGCCATTATTGAGTTCTCACGTCGCAAAGATTGGCCGTCACTTTATCACTCCTTAGGCCGTCAGACATATACTCTTCGCCATTACAGGACAGATGTCCCGCCTGATTTAATGAACCGGGAGATAAGCGGCATTTTTAGCGGGCGTATTTCGGATGCGCGGGACGGCGGTCCTGTCCTTTCTGACAAGGGGCGAGATACCATGAACATAATGAAAAACGCAGAATTTCCAGACGACTGGCTTTTAGGGCTACGCCAGGTTGTACGCGACCCAGTGCTCTATGAATTACTCAAATACTGCCCGTTGGAAATCATGCAGTGCTGGCGATTTGACGACATTTCCCGCGGCGCGCTTATCTGCCGCCAGGGAGAAATATGCCAGCAATTTTCACTCATTGTGGCCGGCGAAGTGGATGTTTTTTACGAAGCTGAAGATGGACGCCGTTACCGGCAGGCGCGTTATGGCAAAGGAGATATGCTGGGCGAGCTAGAGATATTTGAGTCGCGGCATTACATCTGTTCTGTCGTAGCCGTCGGCAATGTACAGCTACTCAGCCTGCCGCAAGCGCATTTTTGCCGCTGGCTGGCGCTGGATAACCACTTTAACCAGCGAATGCTGCGGTTTTTCAGCCAACAGTATTACCAGTTGTCGAAAAAGGCCAGTAGCGACAATTTGTACTCGCTGCATCAAC
The DNA here is from genome assembly GCF_046551535.1 of Salmonella sp. SAL04162. Lineage (NCBI taxonomy): Bacteria > Pseudomonadati > Pseudomonadota > Gammaproteobacteria > Enterobacterales > Enterobacteriaceae > Salmonella > Salmonella sp. SAL04162. The sequence goes on along the minus strand of NZ_JBGDVX010000016.1, from coordinate 78,444 downwards.
GCGTATGCCAGGCATTATGGCTGCGTTATCAACAATATGAATCAACCACTATTTTGCTTGATAAGCAGAATCTTGGTCAGGAATTTGCGGCGACGACGCGCAGTATCAACCGGATACTGCACGATCTGAAATCGCTGAACATTATCGATACCGACGGTGAGGGGATCATTTTACTGGCTCCTGAAAAACTCAAACAGGAGGCGGAAATCTGAACCTCTCAGAACAATAAGGAGACGGGAGATGCAACCCCATATTCGGCTTAACACAAGCATGACCCGCGCGAAATATGCGCTTTTGCCCGGCGATCCCGGGCGGGTGGATAGAATCGCCCGTTTTCTTGATAAGGCTGAGATTCTGGGGCAAAACCGGGAGTTTCGCGCGGCGCGCGGTTGGTACCAGGGGGTTGAAATAGTCGTGCTCTCCACGGGAATCGGCGGACCGTCAACCGCTATCGCCATTGAGGAGTTACGCCAGGTTGGCGTCAACACGCTAATCCGTATCGGTAGTTGCGGCGCGTTGCAGGACTCGCTGGCGTTGGGCGATGTGATCATCGCCCACGGCGCGGTGGCTGACGACGGTGCCAGCAAAACCTATGCGCCCGCCAGTTATCCGGCCTGTGCGGACCCGTATCTTACCGCCACGCTGATACAGCAGGCGAAACAGATGAACATCTCTGCCGTTTGCGGGCTGGTGCGCAGCCATGACAGTTTTTATACCGATCGCGAAGCTGAACTGGATGCCGAATGGTCGGCCAGGGGAGTTCTCGGCGCGGATATGGAAACCGCCGCGCTGATGGTGGTGGGGGCGTTACGTGGGCTGCGTACCGCGTCGTTGCTAAACGTGGTCGTCGCGCATAGTGGCTGTCTGGAGAGCAGCATTAACCATTATGTTCAGCAGGAAACCTTGTGCCAGCAAGGTGAAGAGCGCCAGATTTCTTTGGCGCTTCAGGCCATTTATTTCGATAGTTTGCAAGGAGAGCAATGATGGACTTTTTCATCATTAACAATGTAATGGTCAACATTCCTCTCGGCGAGGGAGGGTATGCGCTGTCGTGGATTGAGGCTATCGGCACCGTCTTTGGCTTATTGTGCATCTGGTGCGCCAGCCGGGAAAAAATCATTAATTACCTGTTTGGTTTGATTAACGTCACTCTGTTTGCCGCCATCTTTTTTCAGATTCAACTGTATGCCAGCTTGCTACTTCAGGTGTTTTTCTTTGCGGCGAATATTTACGGCTGGTACGCATGGAGCCGGCAGAATGACGCCCGGGAAGCCGCTCTGAAAGTACGCTGGCTTTCTCGTCAACAAACATGGAGGTTGGGGGGCATATGTATTATCGCCATTCTGCTGATGACGTGGTTTATCGATCCGGTCTTCGCTATGTTGACCCGCGTTATGCTCGCTCTGCTGCAAACGATAGGTATGCAGGTGGCGATGCCTGAACTCCAGCCGGACGCGTTCCCGTTCTGGGATTCCACCATGCTGGTGTTGTCGATTGCGGCGATGGTGCTGATGACCCGCAAGTACGTGGAAAACTGGCTGCTGTGGGTGATTATTGATGTAATTAGCGTCGTGATCTATGCAGTACAGGGCGTTTATGCGATGTCGCTTGAGTATGTTCTGCTGACGGCGATCGCGCTAATGGGTTCTTACAGTTGGATCAAGAGCGCACAGCGTAATGGCTATACGCCGCTTGCCGCCAGAGCCTGCTGATTGACCTTTTCCAGGCTGCCTGAAAAAGCAGCCTGGTCTTCTCTGGGCCTCGCTTTCTGCTACAATCCCTCCCCCGTTCGAAGATTGAGCACTATTCCCATGCGTTTAAATCCCGGCCAACAACACGCTGTCGAATTCGTCACCGGACCCTGCCTGGTGCTGGCAGGAGCGGGTTCTGGTAAAACTCGCGTAATTACCAATAAAATCGCCCACCTGATCCGCGGATGCGGCTATCAGGCCCGGCATATTGCGGCGGTGACGTTTACCAATAAAGCGGCGCGCGAAATGAAAGAACGCGTCGGGCAGACGCTCGGCCGTAAGGAAGCGCGCGGTTTGATGATCTCCACTTTTCATACGCTAGGGCTGGATATTATTAAGCGCGAGTACGCTGCGCTGGGGATGAAATCGAACTTTTCATTGTTTGACGATACCGACCAGGTCGCCTTGCTCAAAGAGCTGACCGAAGGCCTGATCGAAGACGACAAGGTTCTGTTGCAACAGCTGATCTCCACGATCTCCAACTGGAAAAACGATCTCAAAACGCCTGCGCAGGCGGCGGCCGGGGCGAAAGGCGAACGCGATCGTATTTTTGCCCACTGCTACGGGCTTTACGACGCCCATATGAAGGCATGTAACGTTCTCGATTTTGATGATTTGATTTTGCTGCCGACGCTGCTGCTGCAACGCAATGACGAGGTGCGCGAGCGCTGGCAGAATAAAATTCGTTATCTGCTGGTGGATGAATATCAGGATACTAACACCAGCCAGTATGAGTTGGTTAAGCTGCTGGTCGGGCAACGCGCGCGCTTTACGGTCGTAGGCGATGACGATCAGTCTATCTACTCCTGGCGCGGGGCGCGTCCGCAAAACCTGGTGTTACTGAGCCAAGACTTTCCGGCGCTGCAGGTGATTAAACTGGAGCAAAACTATCGTTCTTCGGGCCGCATCCTGAAAGCGGCGAATATTCTCATCGCCAACAATCCGCACGTCTTTGAAAAGCGCCTCTTTTCCGAGCTCGGTTACGGCGCGGAACTCAAAGTGTTAAGCGCAAACAATGAAGAGCATGAAGCTGAGCGCGTTACCGGCGAACTGATTGCCCATCACTTTGTGAACAAGACCCAGTACAAGGATTACGCCATTCTGTATCGCGGGAATCATCAGTCGCGGGTATTTGAAAAATTCCTCATGCAGAACCGTATTCCGTACAAAATTTCCGGCGGCACCTCATTTTTCTCCCGTCCGGAGATTAAAGACCTGCTGGCCTACCTGCGGGTGTTGACCAACCCGGATGATGACAGCGCTTTCCTGCGCATCGTGAATACGCCAAAACGCGAAATCGGTCCGGCCACTCTGCAAAAACTGGGTGAATGGGCAATGACGCGTAATAAAAGCCTGTTTACCGCCAGCTTTGATATGGGGCTTAGCCAAAAGCTGACCGGACGTGGTTACGATTCATTGACGCGTTTTACCCACTGGCTGGGGGAAATCCAGCGTCTGGCCGAACGCGAGCCTGTCGCCGCCGTGCGCGATCTCATCCACGGTATTGACTATGAATCCTGGTTGTACGAAACCTCGCCGAGCCCCAAAGCGGCGGAAATGCGTATGAAAAACGTTAACCAGCTCTTTAGCTGGATGACTGAGATGCTGGAAGGCAACGAACTCGATGAGCCGATGACGCTGACCCAGGTGGTTACACGCTTTACGCTGCGCGATATGATGGAGCGCGGCGAGAGCGAAGAAGAGCTGGATCAGGTACAGTTGATGACGCTTCATGCATCGAAAGGACTGGAGTTCCCGTATGTCTATATGGTGGGAATGGAAGAAGGATTTTTGCCGCATCAAAGCAGCATTGACGAAGATAACATTGAGGAAGAGCGTCGGCTGGCCTATGTCGGGATCACTCGCGCGCAGAAAGAGCTCACCTTTACATTATGTAAAGAGCGCCGTCAGTATGGGGAACTGGTGCGCCCGGAACCCAGTCGCTTCCTGTTAGAACTGCCGCAGGATGATTTAATCTGGGAGCAGGAGCGCAAAGTGGTAAGCGCTGAGGAGCGAATGCAAAAAGGGCAAAGTCACCTGGCTAATCTGAAAGCCATGATGGCGGCAAAGCGAGCGAAATCGTAGGCCGGATAAGCGAAGCGCCATCCGGCAATCAGACTACGGTTAGCGAACGTCCAGCGGCCAGTGTACATAGCTTTGCCACTGGCTTTCCTGATCAATCAACTCTTTACCCAGCGGGTGATGCGCCAGCCAGTCGCCAGGCAAGGTTAACGTCAGATTTTCATTTAGCGCCTGTAGCGTAATTTCTGGTACCAGATCGTCACGACGGCGACCGGCAAAAAGAATCGCCAGGCGCAGCAAACGGCATAGCTGTTCCGCAACACGGGGCGGTACCGCGTTTTGCTGATGAAGCGAAGATAGATCGACCGGATTGGTCTGATTCAGTAAGAGGGTGGCGAGCAACTTTTTCTGCGCGGGCGTATAGCCAGGCAGATCCAAATGGCGTACTAAATAGGCGGCATGATAGGGCGCCTGTTTAAAATCAACGCTCAGACCGATCTCATGCAACTGGCAAGCGCTAAGCAACAGTTCACGACTGATAGGCTCAATATGCCAGGCATTTTCTACCTGTTTGAGGAAGTTATCTGCCAGCTTCGCTACGCGGTTCGCCTGATCGGTATCGACGATAAACCGACGCTGAATGTTTCGCAGCGTGCGGCTGCGGATATCCTGATCTACCGCCAGATGCAACATCCCATACACCAGCCCTTCGCGTAACGCGCCGCCTGCCAGCGTCATGCTCTGGATGTTCAGCTCGGTAAATATCGCGATCAGAATAGCCAGCCCACTTGGGAAAACCAGCGCGCGTTCCAGCGTCAGGCCTTCGATTTCCAGCTCTTCCAGACGCCCGCACTGTATCGCGCGTTGTTTTAGCTGCTGCAGTTTGGCGAGCGTAATGCGCTCGTCCATCCCCTGCGCCATCATGATTTCCTGCAATGCCTGTACGGTGCCGGAGGCACCCACGCAGACCTTCCAGCCATGAAAACGCAGTTCATCGGCGACCGGACGCAGTACATCGCGCGCGGCCTTCTCCGCATCATCAAAGTTTTCTTGCGCCAGATTACGATCGCTAAAATAGCGTTCAAGCCACGTTACGCAGCCCATCGACAGGCTAAACAGCGACGTGGTTTGCGCGCCAGTGCCGGTAACCAGTTCAGTGCTGGCGCCGCCGATATCCACCACCAGCCGCTGATCTGCGCCGCCGGTGGTATGAGCGACCCCCTGATAAATTAGCCGCGCCTCTTCTTCGCCGCTGATAACCTGCACCGGACAACCAAGGATAGTCTGCGCTTTCGCGATAAATTCCCCTGCATTGACGGCGAGACGCAATGTTGCGGTGGCAACCACGCGGATTTGCGGCTGCGGAATATCCTGCAAACGTTCAGCAAACAGACGCAGGCATTGCCAGCCGCGTTCCATCGCTTCGGCTGAAAGGTGGTTGTCGTTGTTCAGACCCGCGGCCAGACGCACCTTGCGTTTTATTCGGGTCAGCGTCTGGATGCTTCCCGCCGCCTCGCGCACGACCAGCATATGAAAACTATTGGAACCGAGATCAATAGCGGCATACAACGAGGTGGAATTCATACACTTCATCCTTCAACCTGTATCCGTGTTGGCTGCGTACTCTTCCTAAGCTCATCGGGATTTGTTTTCTTGCCGCCTTGATACAGGCTAAATGATTTTGTGTATGGCATAACTTTTCTTAACCTGAACGACGACGATTACGCGGAGCGCCAGCGCGGCGCGGACCATTGCCAGGACGCGAACGCGTCAGGCGCAACGGCTTGGGTAGATCGTTCATGAGCGCTTCCGGATTGTATTTGCTGACCGGAATCGAGTGGCCGATATAGCTCTCAATGGCGGGCAGATTCAGCGCATACTCTTCGCAAGCCAGGCTGATGGAATGTCCGCTGGCGCCAGCGCGACCGGTACGACCGATACGGTGAACATAGTCTTCACAATCATCTGGCAGATCGTAGTTAAAGACGTGCGTTACGGCGGGGATATGCAACCCGCGCGCCGCGACATCGGTCGCCACAAGAATATCCAGATCGCCGCGGGTGAACTCATCCAGAATCCGCAGGCGCTTTTTCTGCGCGACGTCACCGGTCAGCAGACCAACACGATGGCCATCTGCCGCCAGATGTCCCCAGATATCTTCGCAACGATGCTTGGTGTTGGCGAAAATAATGGCGCGATCCGGCCACTCTTCTTCGATCAGCGTTTGCAGTAAACGCATTTTCTCTTCATTAGAGGGGTAGAAAAGCTCTTCTTTAATGCGGTGGCCGGTCTTTTGCTCCGGTTCCACTTCAACATATTCGGCGTTGTTCATCTGTTCAAACGCCAGCTCGCGAACCCGATAAGACAGGGTGGCGGAGAACAACATGTTCAGACGCTGCGCAGCCGGCGGCATACGACGGAACAGCCAGCGGATATCTTTAATAAAGCCCAAATCGTACATGCGATCGGCTTCATCGAGTACGACGACCTGAATGGCGCCGAGGTTAATGTGGTTTTGTTTGGCGTAGTCGATCAGTCGGCCCGTCGTACCAATAAGAATATCAACGCCGCTTTCCAGCACTTTAAGCTGCTTGTCGTAACCATCGCCGCCGTAAGCCAGGCCTAATTTTAAGCCTGTCGCTTGCGCCAACGGCTCCGCGTCTGCGTGAATTTGTACGGCTAATTCACGCGTCGGCGCCATGATCAGCGCGCGCGGCTGGTTCACCTTGCGATCGTCGATCGCGGGATGAGAAAGTAAATAATGAAACGTTGACGTCAGAAACGCCATCGTTTTCCCGGTACCGGTTTGCGCCTGCCCTGCAACGTCACGACCCGCCAGCGTTAGCGGAAGGGCCAGTGCCTGAATGGGCGTACAATTATAAAACCCTTTTTTTTCAAGGGCTTCAACCACCTGTGGGTGCAGGGCGAAGTCGGAAAACTTCTGTTCTGTTAAATGTGTTTTGCTCATAGTGTGGTAGAATATCAGCTTACTATTGCTTTACGAAAGCGTATCCGGTGAAATAAAGTCAACCTTTGTTGGCGAAGTTAACATCAGCACCTCGTTGGTTAATGCTACACCAACACGCCAGGCTTATTCCTGTGGAGTTATATATGAGCGATAAAATTATTCACCTGACTGACGACAGTTTTGACACGGATGTACTCAAAGCGGACGGGGCTATCCTCGTTGATTTCTGGGCAGAGTGGTGCGGGCCGTGTAAAATGATCGCTCCGATTCTGGATGAAATCGCTGACGAATATCAGGGCAAATTGACCGTTGCCAAACTGAACATTGACCAGAACCCAGGTACTGCGCCTAAATATGGCATCCGCGGTATTCCGACTCTGCTGCTGTTTAAAAACGGCGAAGTGGCGGCAACCAAAGTAGGCGCACTGTCTAAAGGTCAGTTGAAAGAGTTTCTCGACGCCAATCTGGCGTAATACCTTTTATACGTCGAATGACAAAGGCGCTGTATGGTCAGGCGTCTGTCATTCGACGAATGATTAAGGTATCAGGCAGTTTCGTGGCGTCTGTTGTCCTTACGTTATTCTTAAATTGTCAGGATCTCTGGACGCCCGGTCTGAGTCGTGCTAAGTTAGTATTGACTTCGAATTAAACATACCTTATTAAGTTTGAATCTGGTTTTATCCGTCACTTCCCGTTTTTTCTCGCACGAGAAGTGGAAAGATTCCTGGCTCTTCGCTCATTCCGTCTTGTCGTTTCAGTTCTGCGTACTTTCCTGTGACCAGACAGCGAACAGACATGAGTTGATAGCCGTAAACAGGCATGGATGACCCTGCCATACCATTCACAACATTAAGTTCGAGATTTACCCCAAGTTTAAGAACTCACACCATTATGAATCTTACCGAATTAAAGAATACGCCGGTTTCTGAGCTGATCACTCTCGGCGAAAGTATGGGGCTGGAAAACCTGGCCCGTATGCGCAAGCAGGACATTATTTTTGCCATCCTGAAGCAGCACGCAAAGAGTGGCGAAGATATCTTTGGCGACGGTGTGCTGGAGATATTGCAGGATGGATTTGGTTTCCTCCGTTCTGCAGACAGCTCCTACCTCGCCGGTCCTGATGATATCTACGTTTCCCCCAGCCAAATCCGCCGTTTCAACCTCCGCACTGGTGATACCATTTCTGGTAAGATTCGCCCGCCGAAAGAAGGTGAACGCTATTTTGCGCTGTTGAAAGTTAACGAAGTTAACTACGACAAACCGGAAAACGCCCGTAACAAAATCCTCTTTGAGAACTTAACCCCGCTGCACGCAAACTCTCGTCTGCGTATGGAGCGTGGTAACGGTTCTACCGAAGACTTAACGGCACGCGTTCTGGATCTGGCTTCGCCGATCGGTCGCGGCCAGCGCGGTCTGATTGTCGCGCCGCCGAAGGCGGGTAAAACCATGCTGCTGCAGAACATCGCGCAGAGCATCGCGTATAACCACCCAGACTGCGTGCTGATGGTGCTGCTGATTGACGAACGTCCGGAAGAAGTAACCGAGATGCAGCGTCTGGTGAAAGGCGAAGTGGTTGCGTCTACCTTTGACGAACCGGCATCCCGCCACGTTCAGGTTGCTGAAATGGTTATCGAGAAGGCGAAACGTCTGGTTGAACACAAGAAAGACGTTATCATTCTGCTCGACTCCATCACCCGTCTGGCGCGTGCCTACAACACCGTGGTGCCGGCTTCCGGTAAAGTATTGACCGGTGGTGTGGACGCTAACGCCCTGCATCGTCCGAAGCGTTTCTTCGGCGCGGCGCGTAACGTGGAAGAGGGCGGTAGCCTGACGATCATCGCGACGGCGCTGATCGATACCGGTTCCAAGATGGACGAAGTTATCTACGAAGAGTTTAAAGGTACCGGTAACATGGAGCTGCATCTTTCGCGTAAGATCGCTGAAAAACGTGTCTTCCCGGCTATCGACTACAACCGTTCCGGTACCCGTAAAGAAGAGCTGCTCACCACTCAGGAAGAGCTGCAGAAAATGTGGATCCTGCGTAAAATCATCCATCCGATGGGTGAAATTGACGCGATGGAATTCCTCATTAACAAACTGGCGATGACCAAAACTAATGACGACTTTTTCGAGATGATGAAGCGCTCATAACCTGGTCTTTACCTGAAAACGCCACGTTTTTACGTGGCGTTTTTGTTTTGCGATTCATCTTAGCGTCATGTCATATAAACTGGTCATCGGGATATGCGCTACAGAGTAACACCATGCACAATACACATTGTTTGCGGTAAAAAGTGTAATGTTCTAACAGGTCTCTTCTAGGAGCTGGCGTAACGCATTATACTTTAAGGAAATGATATATGCTGAGAGCACATACACTGTGAAGTTACTCACCGCTTTATCTGAGCTAATCAGTATTTTTTTATTCACGACCATTTTTATTTTTCTTGCGCGAAAAGTAGCCATAAAAATTGGTTTAGTGGATAAACCAAACTTTCGTAAACGACATCAGGGTGTTATCCCATTAGTCGGCGGGATTTCTGTGTTTGCAGGAATCTGCTTTATGTTTGGCCTCTCGGATTACTACATACCGCACTTATCGCTATATCTTATTTGCGCTGGTGTATTGGTTTTTGTTGGTGCGATGGATGACCGTTTTGATATCAGTGTAAAAATTCGTGCTGTGGTTCAGGCCGTTATTGCGGTTGTAATGATGGTTATCGCAAAACTTCACTTAGGTAGCCTTGGTTACATCTTTGGGCCTTGGGAGTTAGTGCTTGGCCCCTTTGGCTATTTCCTTACCCTGTTTGCGGTATGGGCGGCGATCAACGCTTTCAATATGGTGGACGGTATTGACGGCCTGCTGGGGGGGTTATCCAGCGTCTCATTTGCGGCGATGGGGCTGATTTTATGGTTTGATGGTCAGACTAGCCTGGCAATGTGGTGCTTTGCCATGATCGCCGCGATTCTGCCTTACATTATGCTTAATCTCGGTATTTTGGGGCGGCGTTATAAAGTCTTTATGGGCGATGCCGGTAGTACACTGATTGGCTTTACCGTCATCTGGCTCTTACTGGAAACGACGCAGGGGAAAACTCACTCTATCAGCCCGGTTACTGCGCTATGGATTATCGCTATTCCATTGATGGATATGGTGGCGATTATGTATCGCCGTCTGCGTAAAGGGATGAGCCCCTTTTCCCCTGATCGCCAACATATTCATCATTTGGTTATGCGAGCAGGGTTTACTTCCCGCCAGGCATTTGTTCTTATTACGCTCGCAGCGGCGATTCTGGCGGGAGTAGGCGTAACGGCAGAATACTCTCATTTTGTTCCTGAATGGGTTATGTTGGTGCTCTTTTTGCTAGCATTCTTCCTCTATGGCTACTGCATTAAGCGGGCCTGGAAGGTGGCGAGATTTATTAAGCGTGTGAAGCGTCGCCTGCGCAGGCAACGTGAGAACCGGCCAAACTTAACCAAGTAAATGAGGATACGATGACACAACCATTACCGGGGGCACGCGCGGTGAGCGCTGAAAATGAACTGGATATTCGCGGGTTGTTTCGTACTTTATGGGCTGGCAAATTCTGGATTATCGGCATTGGCCTGCTATTTGCCCTTATCGCGTTAGCCTATACCTTTTTTGCTCGTCAGGAGTGGAGTGCGACGGCGATCACCGATCGCCCAACCGTAAATATGTTGGGCGGTTATTACTCCCAGCAGCAGTTTCTGCGCAACCTGGATATTAAGACCGATCCTGCTTCTTCTGATAAGCCCTCGGTGATGGATGAAGCGTATAAAGAGTTCATCATGCAACTTGCCTCCTGGGATACGCGTCGCGATTTCTGGTTACAGACGGACTATTACAAGCAGCGAATGGTCGGGAATAGCAAAGCTGATGCGGCGATGCTTGATGAACTGATCAATAACATACAGTTTACGCCCGGCGATTTTACACGCGCCATCAACGACAATGTGAAGCTGATTGCTGAAACTGCGCCGGACGCCAATAATCTGCTGCGTCAGTATGTCGCATTCGCCAGCCAGCGGGCGGCGAGCCATCTGAATGATGAATTAAAAGGCGCCTGGGCTGCGCGTACCGTGCAGATGAAAGCGCAGGTCAAACGGCAGGAAGAGGTTGCGAAAGCGATCTATTCACGTCGTGTAAACAGTATTGAGCAGGCGCTCAAAATTGCGGAACAACATAATATTTCTCGTAGCGCGACGGATGTCCCGGCGGATGAATTACCGGACTCAGAGCTTTTTTTACTCGGTCGCCCTATGTTGCAGGCGCGTCTTGAAAATCTGCAAGCGGTTGGCCCTGCGTTCGATTTGGACTACTTTCAAAATCGGGCAATGTTGAATACGCTTAATGTGGGGCCGACCCTGGACCCTCGTTTTCAGACCTATCGTTATTTGCGTACGCCGGAAGAACCGGTAAAACGTGATAGCCCACGCCGAGCCTTCCTGATGATTATGTGGGGTATCGTTGGGGCGCTAATCGGTGCGGGCGTTGCCTTAACCCGTCGCCGCACGATTTAGCAACACCTCTGCAGTAGGGGGCTGGGCCCCTGCTGTCTATTCGAAGAGAATCGATGTGAAAGTACTGACTGTATTTGGTACACGACCGGAGGCCATTAAGATGGCGCCTCTGGTCCATGCGCTGGAAAAAGATCCTCATTTCGAGGCCAAAGTATGCGTTACTGCGCAGCATCGGGAGATGCTTGATCAGGTATTAACTCTTTTTTCTATTGTGCCTGATTACGATCTCAACATTATGCGGCCGGGACAGGGGTTGACGGAAATTACCTGCCGAATTCTGGAGGGATTAAAGCCGATCCTGGCAGATTTTAAACCTGATGTGGTGCTGGTTCATGGCGATACCACCACTACGATTGCTACCAGCCTGGCGGCTTTCTATCAACGAATTCCGGTAGGGCACGTAGAAGCCGGGTTGCGAACCGGCGATCTTTATTCCCCCTGGCCGGAAGAGGCAAACCGCACGCTGACCGGACATCTGGCGATGTACCACTTTGCGCCGACGGAAAACTCGCGGCAGAATCTGTTGCGGGAGAACATTCCGGATGAGCGCATTTTTGTCACTGGCAATACCGTTATCGACGCGCTGATCTGGGTACGCGATCGCGTTCTGGCGAGCGATACATTACAGGCTGAACTGGCCGAGCAGTATCCTTTCCTCAATGTGAATAAGAAGATGATTTTGGTGACCGGTCATCGGCGTGAAAGCTTTGGTCAGGGCTTTGAGCATATCTGCCAGGCGCTGGCGGAAATCGCCGCCGCGAACCAGAATGTGCAAATTGTCTATCCGGTGCACCTCAATCCCAACGTTAGCGAACCTGTCAACCGTATCCTCGGCCATGTTGAAAACGTGGTGCTGATTGAGCCGCAGGACTACTTACCTTTTGTCTGGCTGATGAATCACGCCTGGCTCATTCTGACCGATTCCGGCGGTATTCAGGAAGAAGCGCCGTCATTAGGTAAGCCGGTATTGGTCATGCGTGAAACCACAGAGCGTCCGGAAGCCATTACCGCTGGTACGGTAAGACTGATCGGCACGGACTCCCGGCGCATTGTGGCGGAAGTTATGCGTCTGCTGCACGACGAAAATGAATATCAAACTATGAGCCGCGCCCATAATCCTTATGGTGACGGGCAATCATGCGCGCGCATTTTACAGGCGTTAAAAAGTTATCGGGTATCGTTATGAGTTTTACGACCATTTCTGTTATTGGGCTGGGGTATATCGGATTACCGACTGCGGCCGCTTTTGCTTCCCGCCAGAAGCAGGTTATCGGCGTGGATATCAACCAACATGCGGTAGACACCATAAATCGCGGTGAAATTCACATCGTGGAGCCGGCGTTGGGCAATGTGGTGAAGATGGCGGTGGAAGGCGGCTTTCTGCGTGCGACGACGACACCTGTCGAGGCCGATGCGTACCTGATTGCCGTGCCGACGCCATTCAAAGGCGATCACGACCCTGACATGGCCTATGTGGAAGCCGCGGCGAAATCCATTGCGCCGGTATTAAAAAAAGGGGCACTGGTGATTCTGGAATCAACATCGCCGGTCGGCGCAACGGAGCAAATGGCCGGCTGGCTGGCCGGGATGCGCCCGGATCTGACCTTTCCCCAGCAGGCGGGCGAGCAGACCGACGTGAATATCGCCTATTGTCCGGAACGTGTGCTGCCGGGTCAGGTGATGGTGGAACTCATTAAAAATGACCGCGTGATTGGCGGTATGACGCCAGTATGTTCGGCTCGCGCCAGCGCGCTGTACAAAATTTTCCTTGAGGGCGAATGCGTTGTCACCAACTCGCGCACCGCAGAGATGTGCAAGCTGACGGAAAATAGCTTCCGTGATGTGAATATCGCCTTTGCGAATGAATTGTCGCTGATTTGCGCCGAACAGGGGATTAACGTCTGGGAATTGATCCGCCTGGCGAACCGCCATCCGCGCGTCAATATTTTGCAGCCGGGCCCAGGCGTTGGCGGGCACTGCATTGCGGTCGATCCGTGGTTTATTGTGGCGCAAAATCCGCAGCAGGCGAGACTGATTCGCACCGCGCGTGAAGTGAACGACGGCAAACCGCACTGGGTGGTCGATCAGGTAAAAGCCGCGGTCGCAGATTGCCTGGCGGCCACCGATAAACGCGCCAGCGAAGTGAAAATCGCCTGTTTTGGGCTGGCCTTTAAGCCGAATATCGACGATCTGCGCGAAAGCCCGGCGATGGGGATCGCGCAAAGTATCGCCCGCTGGCACAGCGGCGAAACCCTGGTCGTCGAACCGAATATCCATCAGTTGCCGAAAAAATTGGACGGACTTTGCACGCTGGCGAAACTGGACGCGGCGCTGGCCGCCGCCGATGTGCTGGTGATGCTGGTCGATCATGACGAATTTAAAGCGATTCCCGGCGATGCGGTTAATCAACGTTATGTGGTTGATACCAAAGGAGTCTGGCGCTGATGAAACGGATTCTGGTGACCGGCGGCGCAGGCTTTATCGGATCTGCGGTGGTGCGGCATATCATCCATGAAACGGCAGACGCGGTGGTGGTGGTGGATAAACTCACCTATGCGGGCAACCTGATGTCTCTGGCGTCGGTGGCGCAAAGCGACCGTTTCGCCTTTGAGAAGGTGGATATCTGCGATCGGGCATCACTGGAGCGAGTTTTCCAGCAGTATCAGCCCGATAGCGTGATGCACCTGGCGGCGGAAAGCCATGTAGACCGTTCCATCGACGGCCCCGCGGCGTTTATTGAAACGAATATCGTTGGTACTTACACCTTGCTGGAAGCCGCTCGCGCTTACTGGTCCGCGCTTGACGCGGACGCTAAAGCGGCGTTCCGCTTCCACCATATCTCCACCGATGAAGTGTATGGCGATCTGCATACTGCAGACGATTTCTTCACCGAAACCACGCCATATGCGCCAAGCAGCCCTTATTCCGCCTCCAAAGCCAGCAGCGACCATCTGGTACGCGCCTGGTTACGTACCTACGGTTTGCCTACGCTTGTCACCAACTGCTCTAATAACTACGGGCCCTACCATTTCCCGGAAAAACTGATCCCGCTGATGATTCTGAACGCGCTGGCGGGTAAACCATTGCCGGTCTATGGCAACGGCCAGCAAATTCGCGACTGGCTGTATGTGGAAGATCATGCCCGTGCGTTGTATCACGTGGTGACGAACGGCGCGGTGGGCGAAACGTATAATATCGGCGGTCATAACGAACGTAAAAATCTGGATGTGGTCAGGACGATTTGCGCTCTGCTGGAGGAACTGGCCCCGCAAAAACCGCAGGGTGTGGCGAATTATCACGATCTGATTACCTTCGTCGACGATCGACCCGGCCATGACTTACGTTATGCCATCGACGCGTCGAAAATCGCCCGCGATCTGGGCTGGACGCCGCAGGAAACCTTCGAAAGCGGGATGCGAAAAACCGTTCAGTGGTATCTCGCCAATGAGGCCTGGTGGAAACCCGTGCAGGATGGCAGTTATCAGGGCGAACGCTTAGGACTGAAACGCTAAACGGCAGGTTCTTACTCCTGGAGGAGAAACGAATGAAAGGCATCATTCTGGCCGGAGGTTCCGGTACCCGGTTGCATCCCATTACGCGCGGCGTATCAAAGCGCCAGGGCTTCAAAATTGCCTGTCTGGAGGAGATTGCCTGGCGCAACGGCTGGCTGGATGATGATGGTTTGAAACGCGCCGCCAGTCAGCTTGAAAAAACCGGCTATGGCCAATATTTACTGGAGTTGCTCCGTGCCCGTCCGCGCCAGTATTGAACCGTTACTCTGGGAAAATACGTTCTTTGGCGTGAATAGCGGCATTGTGCGTATCGATGCCTCAGCGCCCGAATTAACGCCAGAAGCGCTGCAGGCGTGGCAACGCGTGCAGGTAAAAGTGCCGGCTGAAAACATCGCCTGGCTGTCGGCGTTGCAATCGCTGGGATTCTCTTTGGTTGAAGGCGAAGTGGATTTTGCGTTGCCGGTAAAAGGGCATCGCGACCA
Source organism: Salmonella sp. SAL04162 (assembly GCF_046551535.1). Lineage (NCBI taxonomy): Bacteria > Pseudomonadati > Pseudomonadota > Gammaproteobacteria > Enterobacterales > Enterobacteriaceae > Salmonella > Salmonella sp. SAL04162. The sequence goes on along the minus strand of NZ_JBGDVX010000016.1, from coordinate 63,167 downwards.
GCATGGCGCGGAAATTGCACACCTTAAAGACATTCCTGCTTTGCGTCAGTTGGCCGGAGAGGCGTTTACGCAGAGTCGTTTTCGCGCGCCGTGGTATGCGCCCGACGCCAGCGCCCGTTTTTACGCCCAGTGGATTGAGAATGCGGTACGCGGCACGTTTGATCACCAATGCCTGGTGCTTCGCACAGAGACAGGCGCTATCCGCGGTTACGTCTCGCTGCGGGAATTGAATGATACCGACGCGCGCATTGGCCTGTTGGCCGGACGCGGCGCGGGAGCGGAACTTATGCAGGCGGCGATCTGTTGGGCGCAGAGTCGCGGCAAAGCAACATTGCGGGTGGCGACCCAGTTGGGCAACACCGCCGCGCTTAAACGTTACATACAAAGCGGTGCCAACATCGAAAGCACTGCGTACTGGTTATACAGGTGACAACATGATTCCTTTTAATGCGCCGCCGGTGGTGGGAACCGAACTCGAATACATGCAGTCTGCAATGAGCAGCGGCAAACTGTGCGGCGACGGCGGCTTTACGCGTCGTTGCCAGCAGTGGCTGGAGCAACATTTCGGCAGCGCGAAGGTGTTGCTGACGCCTTCCTGTACCGCATCACTCGAGATGGCGGCTCTGTTGTTGGATATTCAGCCCGGCGATGAAGTGATCATGCCGAGCTTTACGTTTGTCTCCACCGCTAACGCTTTTGTCCTGCGCGGCGCGAAAATTGTGTTTGTCGATATTCGTCCGGATACGATGAATATTGACGAAACGCTGATTGAGGCGGCGATTACTGATAAAACCCGCGCTATCGTGCCGGTACATTACGCTGGCGTCGCTTGTGAAATGGACGTCATCATGGCGCTGGCGGATAAGTATAATCTGTTCGTTGTCGAGGACGCCGCCCAGGGCGTGATGTCCACGTACAAAGGGCGCGCGTTAGGAACGATCGGTCACATCGGCTGTTTTAGCTTCCATGAAACCAAAAATTACACCGCTGGCGGCGAAGGCGGCGCGACGCTGATCAATGATCGTACGCTGATTGAACGCGCGGAGATCATCCGCGAAAAAGGCACCAACCGCAGCCAGTTCTTCCGTGGTCAGGTGGACAAATACACCTGGCGGGATATCGGCTCCAGTTATTTGATGTCCGATCTGCAGGCTGCCTACCTGTGGGCGCAACTGGAGGCCGCCGATCGTATCAATCAACAGCGTCTGTCGCTGTGGCAGACTTACTACGATGCGTTAACGCCGCTGGCGCGCGCCGGGCGTATCGAGCTGCCTTCTATTCCGGAAAACTGCGGGCATAATGCCCACATGTTTTACATCAAACTGCGGGATATCGCCGATCGCAGCGCGCTGATTAATTTCCTGAAAGAGGCGGAAATCATGGCGGTATTCCATTACATTCCGCTGCATGATTGTCCGGCGGGCGATAAATTTGGCGAGTTTATCGGGGACGATGTCTACACCACAAAAGAGAGCGAACGTTTGTTGCGTCTGCCGCTGTTTTATAATCTTGCGCCCGTCGATCAACGAACGGTGATTACTACCTTGCTAAATTATTTCTCCTGATATGTCGCTTGCTAAAGCCTCCCTGTGGACGGCGGTCAGTACGCTGGTAAAAATTGGCGCCGGACTGCTGGTGGTGAAACTACTGGCCGTCTCTTTTGGTCCGGCGGGCGTCGGACAAGCGAGTAACTTCCGCCAGATGATCACCGTGCTGGGCGTATTGGCTGGCGCCGGGATATTTAACGGCGTTACCAAACTCGTCGCACAATATCGTGATAACCCGGCGCAGTTACGTACCGTGGTGGGAACCTCCTCCGCGATGGTATTGGGTTTCTCTACGCTGCTGGCGCTGGTCTTCCTGCTGGCGGCGGCGCCGATTAGCCAGGGACTGTTCGGTCATACGGACTATCAAGGGCTGGTGCGTCTGGTTGCGCTGGTACAAATGGGGATCGCCTGGGCGAACCTGCTGCTGGCGCTAATGAAGGGCTTTCGTGACGCGTCGGGTAATGCCTTATCGTTAATTGTCGGCAGCTTTTTGGGCGTTGCCGCCTGGTATCTCTGCTACCGTGTCGGCGGCTATGAAGGCGCTCTGCTTGGCCTGGCGCTGGTGCCGGCGCTGGTGGTAGTGCCAGCCGGTATGATACTGATTAAGCGCGGCACCGTCCCGCTACGCTATCTCAAGCCCTCCTGGGACAACGGTCTGGCAGGGCAGCTCAGTAAATTTACCCTGATGGCGCTGATTACCTCCGTTACGATGCCGGTCGCCTATGTGATGATGCGAAACCAACTGGCCGCGCACTATAGCTGGAGCGATGTCGGGATCTGGCAGGGCGTAAGCAGCATTTCTGATGCCTATCTGCAATTTATCACCGCCTCCTTCAGCGTTTACCTGTTACCCACGCTCTCACGCCTGACGGAAAAACAGGACATTACGCGTGAAGTGGTAAAAGCGCTGAAATTTGTTTTACCGGCGGTCGCGGCGGCGAGTTTTACCGTCTGGCTACTGCGCGATTTTGCTATCTGGCTGCTTTTTTCCGCCAAATTCACCGCGATGCGCGATCTGTTCGCCTGGCAGTTAGTGGGCGACGTGCTGAAAGTCGGCGCCTATGTTTTCGGTTATCTGGTGATTGCCAAAGCGTCGTTGCGATTTTACATTCTGGCCGAAATTAGCCAGTTCATTCTGTTAACGGCATTCGCTCACTGGCTGATTCCCGCTCACGGCGCGCTGGGTGCGGCACAGGCTTATATGGCCACCTATATTGTCTATTTTTCACTTTGTTGCGGCGTATTTTTACTCTGGCGTAGGCGAGCATGACTGTACTGATTCACGTCCTGGGATCGGATATCCCTCACCATAACCACACCGTGTTGCGGTTTTTCAATGATACGCTGGCCGCCACAAGCGAGCACGCGCGTGAATTTATGGTTGCCGGCGAAGATAACGGCTTCACGGAAAGCTGCCCGGCGCTCTCGCTTCGTTTTTATGGCAGTAAGAAAGCGCTGGCGCAGGCGGTCATCGCCAAAGCGAAAGCAAATCGTCGACAGAGATTCTTCTTTCACGGTCAGTTCAACACCAGCCTGTGGCTGGCGCTGTTAAGCGGCGGTATTAAGCCAGCTCAGTTTTACTGGCATATCTGGGGCGCGGATCTCTACGAAGTGTCCCACGGGCTGAAATTCCGCCTTTTCTACCCGCTTCGTCGTATCGCGCAGGGACGAGTAGGAGGCGTATTCGCGACGCGCGGCGATCTCAGCTATTTTGCGCGCCAGCACCCGGGCGTACGCGGCGAGTTGCTCTATTTCCCGACGCGCATGGACCCTTCCCTGAACTCTATGGCAAAAGAGCGCCAACGTGCGGGGAAATTGACCATTTTAGTAGGGAACTCCGGCGATCGCAGTAACCAACATATTACGGCGTTACGGGCGGTGTATCAGCAGTTTGGCGATACGGTAAACGTGGTGGTGCCGATGGGCTATCCGGCCAATAACCAGGCCTATATTGATGAGGTTCGCCAGGCCGCTCTGGTGCTATTTAGCGCCGAAAATCTACAAATTCTTAGCGAAAAAATGGAATTTGATGCCTATCTTGCGCTGTTGCGCCAGTGCGACCTCGGTTATTTTATTTTTGCCCGCCAACAGGGGATCGGGACGTTGTGCCTGCTAATTCAGGCCGATATCCCGTGCGTACTGAATCGCGACAATCCTTTCTGGCAGGATATGGCGGAACAGCATCTGCCCGTCCTGTTTACCACGGACGATCTTAATGAGCAGGTCGTGCGCGAGGCGCAGCGTCAGCTCGCATCGGTAGATAAAAGCGGTATCACCTTCTTTAGCCCCAACTACCTGCAACCGTGGCATAATGCGTTGAGAATCGCCGCAGGAGAAGCCGAATGAGTTTAATGCAATTCAGCGGGCTGCTGGTGGTCTGGCTGCTCTCTACGCTGTTTATCGCCACGCTGACCTGGTTTGAATTTCGCCGCGTGCGTTTTAACTTCAACGTTTTCTTTTCGTTGCTGTTTTTGTTGACCTTCTTTTTTGGTTTTCCGCTAACCAGCGTGCTGGTATTTCGTTTCGACGTTGGCGTCGCGCCGCCGGAAATCTTATTGCAGGCTCTATTATCCGCCGCCTGTTTCTACGGCGTGTATTACGTGACCTATAAAACGCGTTTACGCAAACGCGTTGTGGATGTACCACGCAAGCCGCTATTTACCATGAACCGGGTGGAAACCCACCTTACCTGGGTGATCCTGATGGGCATCGCGCTGGTGAGCGTGGCGATTTTCTTTATGCATAACGGCTTTTTGCTGTTCCGGCTGCACTCCTACAGCCAGATCTTTTCCAGCGAAGTCTCCGGCGTGGCGTTAAAACGGTTCTTCTATTTCTTCATTCCGGCGATGCTGGTGGTCTATTTCCTGCGCCAGGACAGCAAAGCGTGGCTGTTCTTTCTGGTGAGCACCGTCGCGTTTGGTCTGTTGACCTACATGATTGTCGGCGGCACGCGCGCTAACATCATTATTGCGTTTGCTATCTTCCTGTTTATCGGCATTATTCGGGGCTGGATCAGCCTGTGGATGCTGGCAGCGGCGGGCGTGTTGGGGATTGTCGGTATGTTCTGGCTGGCGCTCAAACGCTACGGATTAAATGTGAGCGGCGATGAGGCGTTCTATACGTTTCTTTATCTGACGCGCGATACCTTTTCGCCGTGGGAGAATCTGGCGCTGCTGTTGCAAAATTACCACAATATCGATTTTCAGGGGCTGGCCCCTATCGTGCGTGATTTCTACGTCTTTATTCCCACCTGGTTATGGCCGGGACGACCCAGTATCGTGCTGAACTCTGCGAATTACTTCACCTGGGAAGTCCTGAACAACCATTCTGGCCTGGCGATATCGCCAACGCTTATCGGATCGCTGGTGGTCATGGGCGGGGCGCTGTTTATTCCGCTCGGCGCGATCGTCGTCGGGCTGATTATCAAATGGTTCGACTGGCTATATGAACTGGGTAACCGGGAGCCCAATCGCTATAAGGCGGCGATTCTGCACAGTTTCTGCTTTGGCGCCATCTTTAATATGATTGTGCTGGCGCGAGAAGGGCTGGATTCGTTTGTCTCGCGCGTGGTTTTCTTCCTGGTGGTTTTTGGCGCCAGCCTGCTGGTCGCTAAGCTTCTGTTCTGGTTATTTGATAGCGCCGGACTGATTCATAAACGTACAACTTCGCTCCCTCAGGCACAGGTGGAAGGAAAACTATGACTAACAATGCCGCTGCGCCCCTTTACTCGCTGCGAGGATTACCTCTGATTGGCTGGCGCGACATGTCACACGCGCTGAATTATCTGTTTGCCGATGGACAACTGAAGCAAGGTACGTTGGTGGCAATCAACGCCGAAAAGCTGCTGACGGCGGAAGATAATCCGGAAGTCCGCGCGTTGATAGCGGCGGCGGAATTTAAATATGCCGATGGCATCAGCGTGGTGCGTTCAATACGTAAAAAATTTCCGCAGGCGCAGGTTTCTCGTGTGGCTGGCGCTGACCTTTGGGAAGCGTTAATGGCGCGCGCGGGTAAAGAAGGCACGCCGGTATTTCTTGTCGGCGGCAAGCCTGAGGTGCTGGCGCAGACGGAAGCAAAACTGCGGACGCAGTGGAACGTCAATATTGTGGGTAGCCAGGACGGTTACTTTACGCCGGAGCAGCGTCAGGCGCTATTTTCGCGTATCCATGCCAGCGGCGCGAAAATTGTCACCGTCGCGATGGGATCGCCAAAACAGGAATTGCTCATGCGCGATTGTCGGGAAGTGCATCCCCATGCGCTATATATGGGGGTGGGCGGTACCTATGATGTGTTTACCGGTCACGTCAAACGCGCCCCCAAAATATGGCAGAACCTGGGGCTGGAGTGGTTGTATCGTCTGCTTTCTCAACCGAAGCGTATTACCCGCCAGATGCGTCTGCTGCGCTACCTTCGCTGGCACTATACTGGCGATCTCTAATTCTCCCTTCTGATGACTTGAGCAGCGGATTGTGCTTATGGCGCTGCTCATTTACAACACAATCGATGATTTCTTACACAATAAGTGCATTTTTTTAATGCTCCATTTGCCATTTGTCCAAATTTAAGAAAATATTCGCAACAATCAATGTACCCATAACAATAACCGGTACTACCGGAACCGTTGCAAACACGACATGAGGATTTATGGCAGAGAAAAAACCGGAGCTACAGCGTGGGCTGGAAGCTCGTCATATTGAATTGATTGCCCTCGGGGGCACCATCGGCGTCGGACTCTTTATGGGTGCCGCCAGTACGCTGAAATGGGCGGGCCCGTCAGTGCTGCTGGCGTATATTATCGCCGGATTGTTCGTCTTTTTCATTATGCGTTCGATGGGGGAGATGCTCTTTCTGGAACCTGTTACCGGCTCCTTTGCCGTGTACGCCCACCGGTATATGAGTCCTTTTTTTGGCTATCTTACCGCCTGGTCATACTGGTTTATGTGGATGGCGGTCGGGATCTCGGAAATTACCGCCATTGGGGTCTACGTCCAGTTCTGGTTTCCGGAGATGGCGCAGTGGATACCGGCGCTGATTGCCGTCGGACTGGTCGCGTTGGCGAATCTGGCTGCGGTGCGCCTGTATGGTGAAATCGAGTTCTGGTTTGCGATGATCAAAGTCACCACGATTATTGTGATGATCATCATCGGTCTGGGGGTGATTTTCTTCGGTTTTGGTAACGGCGGCCAGGCGATTGGCTTTGGTAATCTGACCGAGCATGGCGGCTTTTTTGCTGGCGGCTGGAAAGGCTTTCTGACCGCATTATGTATCGTGGTGGCCTCTTATCAGGGGGTTGAGTTGATCGGTATTACCGCCGGTGAAGCGAAGAATCCGCAGGTGACGTTGCGTAGCGCGGTGGGTAAGGTGCTGTGGCGTATCCTGATTTTTTATGTTGGCGCGATTTTCGTGATCGTCACCATTTTCCCGTGGAATGAGATTGGCAGTAACGGCAGTCCCTTTGTGCTCACCTTCGCGAAAATCGGCATCACCGCCGCGGCAGGCATTATCAACTTTGTCGTGCTGACGGCGGCGCTCTCCGGCTGTAACAGCGGAATGTATAGCTGTGGGCGTATGCTTTACGCGCTGGCGAAAAACCGTCAACTGCCGGCGGCAGTCGCGAAAGTCTCTCGCCACGGCGTGCCGGTCGCGGGCGTGGCGCTCTCTATTTTGATTTTGCTGGTAGGTTCTTGCCTGAACTACATCATCCCCAATCCGCAGCGCGTCTTTGTTTACGTTTATAGCGCCAGCGTACTGCCGGGGATGGTGCCGTGGTTTGTCATTCTGATTAGCCAACTGCGCTTTCGTCGGGCGCATAAAGAAGCGATTGCGGATCATCCTTTTCGTTCCATTATGTTCCCGTGGGCGAACTATTTGACGATGGCGTTTCTGGTTTGCGTTTTAATCGGCATGTACTTTAATGAAGATACGCGCATGTCGCTGTTTGTCGGCGTCATCTTCCTGCTGGCCGTCACGCTGGTCTACAAAGTTTTCGGTCTGAATCGTCACGGAACCGCCCACAAGGTGGGGGAATAAGCGCCAAAATGCGCAAAGCATAACCAAACGCGCATTTTATTTAAAAAGGCACTGGACAGCGGGGTGTGAAGTCCGTATTATCCACCCCCGCAACGGCGCTAAGCGCCCGTAGCTCAGCTGGATAGAGCGCTGCCCTCCGGAGGCAGAGGTCTCAGGTTCGAATCCTGTCGGGCGTACCATTTATTTAGGTGCTTGAGCTGCGGTGGTTTAATACCGCGTAAAAAGTTTCAGTGGTGGCTATAGCTCAGTTGGTAGAGCCCTGGATTGTGATTCCAGTTGTCGTGGGTTCGAATCCCATTAGCCACCCCATTAATATAGAGTTGTGAAACGCGAAGGTGGCGGAATTGGTAGACGCGCTAGCTTCAGGTGTTAGTGTCCTTACGGACGTGGGGGTTCAAGTCCCCCCCCTCGCACCACGACTCAATGAATTGAACTAAAAATTCAAAAAAGCAGTATATCGGCGAGTAGCGCAGCTTGGTAGCGCAACTGGTTTGGGACCAGTGGGTCGGAGGTTCGAATCCTCTCTCGCCGACCAATTTTGAACCCCGCTTCGGCGGGGTTTTTTGTTTTCTGTTCATTTTCAACCGCTTATCCCGCACGTGGTGCCATTATGGTTTATTGGCGATATCCCAGACTTTATTTGTCGCTATTCGGTGACGAATAATCTATTGATTTATAATCACTTTATAAAAAGCATCCTGTTCTGTCTCCGCCGGGCGACACGCTAAAACCTCGCCAGCGGCGGGGGGATGACAATCGCGTGAATTCTCTACGTTTTTTTAACGCCTGCGCCTGTTTTTAGCGGTGCAAAGATGGCACGTTATGTGCAATAATGTACGGGTAGATGCTCATTCCATCTCTTATGTTCGCCTTCTGGCTTCATAAACTCAGGAATGATGCAGAGCCGTTTACGGTGCTTATCGTCCACTGACAGATGTCGCTTACGCCTCATCAAACACCCTGGACACAACGTTGAGTGAAGCACCCCTTTATGTTGTCATACAGACCTGTTTTGACGCCTGCCCCTTAACCGGGCAGGCGTTTTTTTATGCATCCCGAATGATTTTGTGTAGGCGGTAAGCCCGGTAAGCGAAGCGCCACCGGGCAAGAGGGAATTACTGCGGGGGATTGTTCTGTAATGTCAGCATCAGGCCGTCGCGCCGCATGGCGGCGGCCTCTTCCGGTTGATGCAGTCGATCAAGCGCATCGGCAAGCCAGGCATAATCATACGCGTCCGGGCGTTGTTTCAGCGCGGCGCGGAAAGCCAGGGTTGCCTCCTGCCATTCACCGTGTTTCATTAGCGACTGACCGAGTGTGCTCCATAACAGCGGGCGATCGCCTACTGTCTTAATTTGCTGGCGCAGCACTTTCTCCAGTTGTTCCGGATTATTGGTTCTGAGGCGAGGAATGGGCAGCACCAGTCGATCGTCATACTGGCGTTTCAGACCGTCGATGATAATCTGCTGCGCCATATCATGATCGTCACATTCGATCAGATGCTCGGCCATCGCGACCTGCAGCGCCACCTGATGGCGGGTTTTACGGCTTTGGTTTTTCCACCAGGTGCGTAATCCTTCGCTGCCCTGCTCGGCGCGCGCCTGATCCATGAGTCCTATCCACGCCTGTTGTTCGAGCATGGCGCGATGCGCTTCATCGCCAACGTGCGCTTTCGCCATGGATGGGATGATATCCAGTAAAGAACTCCATGCGCTGGTGCGAATATAGGCCTGCTCCGCCAGACGCAGAACTTCCGGGTGACGCGGCGTGACCTCCAGCAGTTTGTCCACGCCGTGACGCGCCGCGTGATTTTCATTGCGCGCCAGCTGTAAGCGCACGCGTGTGATCTCGACCGGGATGGTGTCGTTCCCCGCCAGCTCTGCCGCACGTTCAAGGTGCTGATTAGCGCGTGCTTCATCGCCGCGCTGCTGCGCCGCTTCTGCCGCCAGCAGATAATTTACCACCGGTTGTTCAGCATGGTCGGCATTTTTTGACATCAGCTTTTCAACCTGCTGATAGTCGCCCTCCGCCAGCTTCAGTAGCGCCTGTTCGGTCTGCTTGCGGGCGCGACGGCGTTTACGGCCGGCAAACCAACCGCGGGTGTGCGCGCCGGTACGAAACAGACGGCGTAGCAACCACTCAATGGCGAATAGCACCACCATAGCGACGATGAGAATGATCGCCAGTCCGGTGACGCTGGTTTCAATGTTGTAGTTATCGGTCTGGATTAACACATAGCCCTGGTGACCGGCTATCATCGGGCCGACCACGATACCCGCGAGCAACAACACAAAGAGCAATAATACTTTTAGCATCATTATTCTCCTTGCGGCGCGGTTGCCGGAGCGTCTGTCTGCGTGGCAGGCGCTGCCGTAGAGACTGTCGGTTGCGCCAGTAGATTACGCACGCGGGTTTGCATCAGTTTTTCAAGAATCGCCTGGCTTTCCAGGGTTTCCGGCAGATCCATCGTGATATTTTGCTGGCTTAATTTATCGACCTCCTCCAGGAAGGCTTTTGTCGCGGCGTCGTCAGTATCGTAATAAGCGCGAACCCAGGTCGAAACGTTATCCAGCGCCTGACGGTATGTTTCTTCCTGATGGCGTGGCACGGCCTGCGCGGCGACTAACAGGCGGGAGCGAATATTTTCGCGTAAATAGACGTCCTGGTTGGGCGCCAACAGCGGTACGGCGGTATCATCGCGGCGACGAATGGTAATAAAGCTGTCCATAAAGTTCTGCCAGCTTTTTTGCAGGTTAACGCGCCATTCGCTTAGCGAGCTGGACAGCTCGCTGCTGTCTGAATCCATCGGCGAACCATCGGTATCGTTATCCGCCAGACGCAGGTTATCGATTTGGTTAGAGAGCTGATTGAGTTTGAGAATAATGCCGTCGTAGTCGATCTGCGCAACGGATGACAGGCTGGCGATATCGTCAGTAATCACGCGTCGTGCGGTAATGAGGCTGGGGTCATTCATGTCCGCCAGACTGGCGTCAGCGCTTTTGAGCAACGCAGCGGCGGTAGTGACGTCCTGATCGCTCCACAGCTTGCGTCCGGCGAGTTTCACCAGGAAATCAGCCTGCGCCAGCAGCCAGGTTTTAGCATCGCTGCCGGAAATAGTGGCGACTTTTTGTTGTACTTCATCAAGCTGTTTCGCCAGCGCCGCCTGTTGGCGATTCGCGTCATCTAACTGCGCCGCTTGTTTTTTGATAATCCCTTCCAGCTCCGCTTTTTGGCTCTCCTGCGCCTTTTGCAAGGCGGTCAGTTGCGTCGCCAGCGCATCGCTGGTTTCCGTTTGCGCGGTTGCTTGCTGTTTCCCCCAGCCATAAAGCCCAATACCTGCCGCCAGGGCAATCGCGATCGCCACCGCGCTTAATACCAGCGCGGCGCCGTTCTTACTTTTTTTCTCGGTATTAACTGGCTGTGGCGTGGTTTCCACGCTCTCCCTGGTCTCATCAACCACGGCGGAGGATTTTTCTTGTTCCGTCATTATGGCATCCCATTATGAGAGTTATTGTAATGCGCGCAACAGCGCATCGTTGTCGGCGTTATCAGCGACCTTAATATCTTGCCAGCCCAGTTCCCGGGCGAGGTGCGCCAGACGCTCACTGACGACCAATAGCCGACAGCGTAGTAACCAGTGCTCACGATACCACTGGGGAGTCAGCGACCAGAGCCGTTGCAACATCTCGCCGCTGGTAACAACAAGCGTTGTTACGCCGCGAGTATGCCAGCGCATCGCTTCTTCCGCGCCATCGTAATGTTTCGCACATCGTTGATAACATTCACAAAAACTGACTTCGGCTCCGCGAGCTGTCAGGGTTTCGCCCAGCAGTTCGCGGCCGCCATTGCCACGCAAAATCAGCGCGCGTTTGCCCGCAATATTTTGTAATTCAGGTAATTGTAGCAAGGCTTCGCTGATTTCCCGATCCAATGGATAACGAATATCGAACCCGCTAACGGTATGAAGGGCGAGCGCCGTGGTGCGGCCAATCGCGAAATAGCGCGGCGACGCAGGCCAGTTTCGGCCATCCCGCTGGAGCTGGGCGTGAGCAAAGGCGACGGCGTGCTGTGAAAGGGCAAAAACCAGATCGTTTTCCGTCAGAGTCGCCAGGCGGTCGGCCAGGGTGGGTAGCTCCCGACCGGCGACAAATTCAATCAGTGGAAAACTCCAGGCCACCTGCCCCAGTGCGCGCAGACGGCTCACTAACGCTTCCCCTGCGGGAGAGGGGCGGGTGATCAGAATACTCATGCGGGCGTCTCGCCGTTATAAACTTCCGTCAGAATCGCGCGCGCGCCGTTTTCCAGCAGTTCCTCTGCAAGCGAGATGCCCATTTGCTCCGCCTGCTCGGGAGAACCACGACGTTCGCCGCGCACCATCACCGAACCGTCCGGCGCGCCAACCAGCGCGCGTAGCCAAATTTCACCGTTGATGATTTCTGCATAGCTGCCAATCGGCACCTGACAACCGCCTTCCAGGCGGGTGTTCATAGCGCGTTCCGCCGTTACGCGCAGCGCGGTTTGCGAGTGATTCAACGGTGCGAGCAGCGCCTGCGTTCGCGCGTCGTCAAGACGACACTCAATCCCGACGGCGCCCTGGCCTACGGCAGGAAGTGAAACGTCGGGCGGCAAGGCTGTGCGAATGCGCGACTCCAGACCTAAGCGTTTCAGACCGGCCACGGCCAGGATAATGGCGTCATAGTCGCCGTTGTCCAGCTTGCCGAGACGTGTGCCGACGTTGCCGCGCAACGAACGGATAATGAGGTCCGGACGGCGTTCCGCCAGTTGACACTGACGACGCAAACTGGACGTCCCGACGATACTACCCGCGGGCAGATCGTCCAGACTGTGATATTTATTCGAGACAAACGCGTCGCGCGGATCTTCGCGCTCGCAAATGGTCACCAGACCGAGACCATCCGGGAAGGCCACCGGAACGTCTTTCATAGAGTGCACGGCGATATCAGCGCGTTTTTCCAGCAGCGCGATTTCAAGCTCTTTAACAAACAGTCCCTTACCGCCCACTTTCGCCAGGGGAGTATCAAGGATCACGTCGCCGCGTGTGACCATCGGCACCAGTTCTACTGTCAGTCCCGGATGGGTTGCCATCAATGCGTCTTTGACATAATGTGCCTGCCAAAGCGCAAGGGGACTTTGGCGTGTGGCAATTCTTAAAACATTGTCTAACATGCTTGTTACCGTCATTATCAATCATTGACCATCCTAACATCCTTATAGAGAGTATGTTAGTTTTCCGGTCACCGTGAGTGAGAGGATAAGGCGCAGTGTCGTCAATGACAGTGAATAATGACGAGAAACCGCCAGCCCGTATTTAAGAATTTACACGCAGCGAACGGTGCTACACTTGTATGTAGCGCATCTTTCTTTACGGTCAATGAGCAAGGTGTTAAATTGATCACGTTTTAGACCATTTTTTCGTCGGTATTGGATAAAAATATGCAGGCGAGAAAGGGTAACGGTTATTTTTGACATACGGTTTATCCCGAATGGCGACGGTCAAGTACTGACCTGCACCATGACGGGTAGCAACATCAGGCGATACGTCTTGTACCTCTATATTGAGACTCTGAAACAGAGACTGGATGCCATAAATCAACTGCGTGTGGATCGCGCGCTTGCTGCCATGGGACCCGCTTTTCAGCAGGTTTACAGTCTTCTGCCGACATTATTGCACTATCACCATCCACTGATGCCGGGTTACCTTGATGGTAACGTTCCCAGCGGTATTTGCTTCTACACGCCTGATGAAACCCAACGCCACTATCTGAACGAACTTGAGCTGTACCGCGGTATGACGCCGCAGGACCCGCCGAAGGGCGAGCTGCCGATTACCGGCGTTTACACCATGGGCAGCACCTCCTCGGTCGGGCAGAGCTGCTCGTCCGACCTGGATATCTGGGTGTGCCATCAGTCCTGGCTCGACGGTGAAGAGCGTCAGTTGCTGCAACGTAAGTGTAGCCTGCTGGAAAGCTGGGCCGCCTCGCTTGGCGTTGAGGTAAGCTTTTTCCTGATCGACGAGAACCGTTTCCGCCATAACGAAAGCGGCAGTCTGGGCGGGGAAGACTGTGGTTCTACGCAGCATATCCTGTTGCTTGATGAGTTTTATCGTACCGCTGTGCGCCTGGCCGGGAAGCGTATCCTGTGGAGTATGGTGCCGTGCGACGAAGAAGAGCATTACGACGACTATGTCATGACGCTCTACGCGCAGGGCGTATTAACGCCAAATGAATGGCTGGATCTGGGGGGCTTAAGCTCGCTCTCCGCCGAAGAGTACTTTGGCGCCAGCCTGTGGCAGCTATACAAGAGCATTGACTCGCCGTACAAAGCAGTGCTGAAAACGCTGCTGCTGGAAGCCTACTCATGGGAATATCCCAACCCACGTCTGCTGGCGAAAGATATTAAACAACGTCTGCATGACGGTGAAATCGTATCGTTTGGACTCGATCCCTACTGCATGATGCTGGAACGGGTCACTGAATACCTGACGGCGATTGAAGATCCGACGCGGCTGGATTTAGTCCGCCGCTGCTTTTACCTGAAAGTGTGCGAGAAATTAAGTCGCGAGCGTGCCTGCGTAGGCTGGCGTCGGGAAGTATTAAGCCAGTTAGTCAGCGAGTGGGGATGGGACGACGCGCGTCTGACCATGCTCGATAATCGCGCAAACTGGAAAATCGATCAGGTGCGCGAAGCTCACAACGAATTGCTCGACGCCATGATGCAAAGCTATCGTAATCTGATTCGCTTTGCGCGGCGCAACAACCTCAGCGTGAGTGCCAGCCCGCAGGATATCGGCGTACTGACGCGTAAGCTGTACGCGGCGTTTGAAGCGTTGCCGGGTAAAGTCACGCTGGTGAACCCGCAGATATCGCCGGATCTGTCCGAGCCGAATTTAACCTTTATCCATGTGCCGCCGGGACGCGCCAACCGTTCAGGCTGGTATCTCTACAACCGCGCGCCGAACATGGATTCCATCATCAGTCATCAGCCGCTGGAATATAACCGTTATCTTAATAAGCTGGTCGCGTGGGCGTGGTTCAACGGCCTGCTGACGTCGCGAACGCATCTGTTTATTAAGGGCAACGGTATTGTCGACCTGCCTAAGTTGCAGGAGATGGTCGCCGATGTTTCGCACCATTTCCCGCTGCGCTTGCCTGCTCCGACGCCGAAAGCGCTCTACAGCCCCTGTGAAATTCGCCATCTGGCGATTATCGTTAACCTCGAATATGACCCGACGGCGGCGTTTCGCAATAAAGTGGTCCATTTTGACTTCCGTAAGCTGGACGTTTTCAGCTTTGGCGAAGAGCAAAACTGTCTGATAGGCAGTATCGACTTGTTATATCGCAACTCGTGGAACGAAGTGCGTACTCTGCACTTTAACGGCGAGCAGGCGATGATCGAAGCGCTGAAAACGATTCTGGGGAAAATGCACCAGGATGCCGCGCCGCCGGATAGCGTCGAAGTGTTCTGCTACAGTCAACATCTTCGCGGTCTGATTCGCACCCGCGTGCAGCAACTGGTCTCCGAATGTATCGAGCTACGTCTTTCCAGCACCCGTCAGGAGACCGGTCGCTTCAAGGCGCTGCGGGTTTCCGGGCAGACGTGGGGGCTATTCTTCGAACGCTTGAATGTCTCGGTGCAGAAGCTGGAGAACGCTATCGAATTCTACGGCGCGATTTCGCATAACAAGCTGCACGGGCTGTCGGTACAGGTGGAAACCAACCAGGTGAAATTGCCGTCAGTGGTGGATGGCTTCGCCAGCGAAGGGATTATCCAGTTCTTCTTTGAAGAAACGGGCGATGAGAAAGGCTTTAATATTTATATTCTGGATGAAAGTAACCGGGCGGAAGTGTATCACCACTGCGAGGGTAGCAAGGAAGAACTGGTGCGCGACGTCAGTCGCTTCTATTCGTCATCGCACGATCGCTTCACGTATGGCTCCAGTTTTATCAACTTTAACCTGCCGCAGTTCTACCAGATAGTGAAAACCGATGGCCGCGAGCAGGTGATCCCATTCCGTACGCAGCCTATCAACACCGTGCCGCCAGCAAACCAGGATCATGACGCGCCGCTATTGCAGCAGTATTTTTCGTAAGTGCTGCGCCGGGCAACGCTGCCCGGCCGGCGTTCACCGCTTCACATTAACTTCACCCAACTTCGTTACCGTGACCTCCGCATTTGGTTTACAGGAGGAGGTTTGAGGTGGCAGATGCGTTCATTTTGTTAGGGATAGTCATGGCGATGGTCAGCCTCGGCTTCATTCTTATAAATAAGTTATTCTGTTTTATATCTGCTGGGTGCCTGCTCTCGTTATGCGCCAGCATGGCCAGTTTTCAACTCTGGGATGCGTCTTACTGGGGGCGATGGGGAAAAGTATGTCCCGGCCTGGATGTGATCATCTCCTGCGACAATTACCATTTTCTCTATGACTTGGGATGGGAATTGTACGGTATCGCCTTTTTGTTCTTTACCGCGTTAATGCTCACATGTGCGGCCATTATTCTTATCAATATGATTATGGCTTTAGAGCGATACTGTGCCGGATGGCGGCGCTAACGCGCCTTATCCAGCCTACATTCGAAGAATGCTCATTGAGCGGAACAAGGTTTAGACAATATTTTTTCTTATACAATTTATGTAGTAATATTCAGACCGTTCAAAACGCTATCGCGTCCTTCATTGTTTTCGTAAATATGTTTTGAAAAACCATATTAGAAACAAAAGCTCTTTAATGGTTTCTTATGGATGTTTTTATAAAAGGATATTATATGTCAATAAACAACCCTATTCTTATTTACGTGAATAAGAAACGACAAATAAAATTAGCTCTGTTTTATTCAGTGTTAGCTATAGCTCTTATGATGAGCCTCTTTCTAAATTATAGTATTATGCTAAAGATGATGTGTGTTTTTTTCATAATCCTCATGATAGCAGGCGCAAGTGCTTACTGGTACTCCGCCTTTTCAGGAAAGCCACAGTTAACGTTGAACCAGGAGGGAGTAACATTACACACAACCAGGCTACCAATAGTTTACTGGCATGAAATCGACTATGTTGGTGAGCGTGTTAGCGATAATACGCCTGTGCTGGCCGTTTTTGTCAAAGATGTTGAGCTTTATTGTCAGCGAATTACTAATGAGAAAATGCGTAATAATTTTCTGTCATTATTGAATAAGCATGAAAGTAATCGCGTGATGAATATCTCTCTAAACGATCTCGATTATGATTCAGATGAGTTACAGGATATTTTTAAAATGGCTGTTGCCAGAAACCTAGAACAATAGGGTAGAGATATATGTTTTTTGTTATTACTCACCATATTGATGTGCTGCCTCTGGCAACCCTACCCACACATGAAACATGCCCTTATTGTAATAATCAGGATGTATGGTTGATTATTCGCCAAAAAAGGACCCGTACATGTGGTTTGTCTCAAGCGAGAAAAAGAGATAAGTTTGGTTTAGCGATATGCAAGCATTGCAGCAATGAAATCAAGGAAAAACGTTGGTCACCAGCGTTACGTCAACTTTTTACCGAGCAGAAGCCACTGTTTAACCTAACCTTTTGGCAACGCTACGGTTTTTGGGTTGGTTGGTTGAGTGTATGGCCCGCGCTGTTTCTGGCAACCTGGCTGTATTTCACATTCCGGGGTTGGTAATACGACCGCATATCTCGTTAAATATACGCAGGAAAGCGCTATTCTTCTGGCTCTCCTGCGGAATTGAAAACTTAACGAAAACTCACCTTTTCACCTGCCTGCTGTGTCGCCGCCTGCTCCAGCAGATCCCAGAAGGTTTCGCCGCTGCGATCGCAAATCCACTCGTCGCCTTTCAGGTCAAAGTGATAGCCGCCCTGTTTGGTCGCCAGCCATACCTGATGCAGCGGCTCCTGACGGTTAATAATGATTTTACTGCCGTTCTCAAAGCTGAGGGTCAGCACGCCGCCGTTGATTTCGCAGTCGATATCGCTGTCGCCGTCCCAGCTATCGAGGCGTTCTTCAATGGTGAGCCACAGGGCGTCAGCCAGGCGATGAAATTCACTGTCGTTCATTGTTTTATCCCGCTATTGAGTGATAGCGCCAGTATAAGGGGAAGCGTCAGCTTCTGGAACCGATACGCCTTAGCGTTGTGAGCGGTAAAGAATAAAACCCAGCGGTAGATAAATGGCGATAAATAGCGCACTGGCAATGAGGATGACGGACGCATTAACCGGGAAATGGTTCAGAGCCGACAGCATTGCTACCATCAGCACGACGCAGCTGCCGCAAAGGAGAAAATGCAGCAGGATTAGGGGATAGCGTGGCTTTGCTTTGATATCCAAAAGAGCGCTAAGCAGACCGAGTACCGCGCTTATCGTCAGGACTCCGGCAGCTTCAACACCGTTTATCGTGCCGTGCATAATGCTTTCAATAATGACGTAAATGCATGAACCGATCCCCACGCCCCGAAGGGCGTTTTTCAAATGTTTATCCAAGCGCGCAAAACGGCTTAGCGGCGTGATTTTTGGCATTCCTGTGCCTGCGTTATGATGATGATGTCTTTATTGTTGGTGTACCTGACGTTCCTATTCAGAGTATGCGTCTTATCCGGGCAGGGGGATGCTGTTCGGTAAAGCTGGCTGCCAATCCACGTATAAACGTAGCGGTTGTCATACGCAAAACGCTCGGTGACTTTTAGCGGCCCATTGATGCTAAAGATCTGAATACCCTGACCTTGTTGGCTATCACGCATAAAATAGCTGTGCTCTTTTCCGGCGTTAATTTTCCGGTTCAGGAAGGGGGTTGCGCTATCCAGTTCTAGCGTTTCCAACTGGTCTTCGCCAAAAGGTGAGAGCCTCGCAATGTATAGCCGGTTCTTATATTGCGCGATGCGATCGTTAACCAGATGAAACTGACTCGGGTCAACGTTGGGAATGGTTTGCCAACGACCCCACTCGCCGTCAGGTGACAGAACCTTGCGCCAGCGAACCGCTGTTTTGCCGATGTCAAAGGTACCATCGGTTTTAACATAGGCTGTTTTTACGGAAGGATCGCGCGGGATACCCGTGGCGATAAAAGAGCCATCCTCCATGAGAGCGCCATCTAACTGGGCTATGCGGTAATCCACCCAATAGCCGTATCCTGAGTACGCTGTTTGCCATTTCACGCGTAGAGCTTTGGGATTGGGCGTGGGATAGCGCCACAGTTGAGCGCCATCAAACGCGTAAACATAGCGATCGTCGCGCGCGTACCATTTTTTGTAATGTGGGCTGTCGCCCAGATGCGCTTCTGTCTCGCCCGGAACGTGATAGTCCATCAGAATAAGCGGGCCAGCCGACTCGAATACCTGCAATCCGTCTTCTTCCTCAAAGCCGGATCGCGTTTTAGTGAGTAAATAACCGTGATGCCGCCCGGCATTAAAGCGCTTGTCTATCACCAGATTTGGGTTATCCAGCGTGACGACATCCAGTTGGTTTTCGTCGAATTCCGTTTTCCTGATGACATAAAGCCGATCCTGATACTGCGCCACCGCATTACTGAGCGGATGAAATTGTTCCGGGTCAAGGCCGGGGATTTCGGCAAATTTGCATTCCGGTCCTTTACGCCACAGCACGCGTTTTTCCTGCAGGTTGAACGCATCACAGTGTTTTTCAATTTGCATGTCCCAATCCAGGTTGTTCTGGTTGAGAACGTAACGGTGCAAGCCGTTTTTATCGCGCCAGGTCAATAGAGAACCGGGCATCCAGCGCACCACGGAAAAGGTATCCGGATCGGCATCCAATAGTTCGCCATTGAGCATTATTTTTGTACGCGTACGGGCCAGCGTATCCCAGGGACCAAAGGGGACGGCGACACACGGATTAAATGTGGCGGAAAATTTACCGCGCTGATCCCAGGGCTTTTGCGCCAGAACGGTGAAACTGCCCGGGTCGCTCAGGCGATGCCCTTCGACATAAAGAAAGCGATCGTCGCGCAGCGTCAAGCCCATCAGGTCTGGTTTCCACTGGCTGCTGAATTCAACTTTGCGCAATGACTGTAAATTAACGCGGTTTTCGCCGCCGTTGTCATCCGTTCGTTTGCCTTCGTAATAGAGACTATTTTTATCAACACCGATTTTGCCAAAGGCGCGAAATGAGGCGACATCTACCGATGCCGTCCCCGGCGGATTACGCATGATTTTTCCACCGTACAGAATAACGCGTCCGTCGCTGTAGTAGGAAAAGTGCGGGAAGATAGCCTGTGCACCGGTATGAACGTGATCGGTTGTCAGGTCGGTGAGCGGTGGTTCCCTGTCCCACTCATCCTGAGTTGCCGGGTTAATCAATGAATTGGGTAACCGACGCAGGCGTTTGAAATTCACCTCCGGCAACGAAAGATTTTTCTCCTCTTCTGGCTGGAGATAAACCACGCCGCTGCCTTGCCGTTGATAAACATTGTGCGGAGATTCACTCAGCCGGCATCCCCAGGCGGGAGGCAGCAGAAGTGAAAGCGAAAAAAGGCAAAACAAATTACGATATTGCATAAGGTCATCCGGACGTGGTACGTAAACCTAAAGTGATTAGCAAAGCATGTTTCCTGATGTAAATGCGCAATAATCATGGCAACGCGCCGCTTTTCAGATTTTATAAAGAGCCCCTAAACGCTTGCTTTTACGCCTTCTCCTGCGATGATAGAAAATAGAAAGCATGAACTTACAGGCAATCCATAATGAAAAACGTGTTTAAGACACTCGCTGTACTTCTGACTCTGTTCAGCCTGACGGGCTGCGGTTTGAAAGGGCCGCTTTATTTCCCGCCAGCCGATAAAAATGCGCCGCCGCCGACGAAAAAAGTCGATTCGCAAACGCAGTCCACGATGCCCGATAAGAACGATCGCGCAACGGGAGATGGCCCGTCCCAGGTCAATTACTGAGGATAGTTTTCTGTCCCCGCGTGAACGGAGTGAATGATGCAATTCTCTAAAATGCATGGCCTTGGCAACGATTTTATGGTCGTCGACGCGGTAACGCAGAATGTCTTTTTTTCGCCGGAACTGATTCGTCGGCTATCCGACAGACACCTGGGCGTAGGGTTCGATCAGCTGCTGGTGGTTGAGCCGCCCTATGATCCTGAGCTGGACTTTCATTACCGCATCTTCAACGCCGACGGCAGTGAAGTCTCACAGTGCGGCAATGGCGCGCGCTGTTTCGCGCGATTTGTTCGCCTGAAAGGGCTAACCAATAAACGCGATATTCGGGTCAGTACCGCGAATGGCCGGATGGTACTGAGCGTCACGGAAGATGAACTGGTGCGGGTGAATATGGGGGAGCCAAACTTTGAACCCGCGCAGGTGCCTTTTCGCGCCAACAAAGCGGAAAAGACGTATATTATGCGAGCGGCGGAACAGACCATACTGTGCGGCGTGGTTTCAATGGGCAATCCGCACTGTGTCATTCAGGTTGATAATGTCGACACGGCGGCTGTTGAAACACTGGGGCCGGTTCTGGAAAGCCATGAGCGTTTTCCGGAACGCGCCAACATTGGTTTTATGCAGGTTGTAAGACGTGAGCATATCCGGCTGCGAGTCTATGAACGCGGCGCAGGGGAGACCCGCGCGTGCGGCAGCGGCGCGTGCGCTGCCGTTGCCGTGGGGATTCAGCAGGGGCTGCTGGCTGAAGAAGTACGCGTGGAATTACCGGGCGGTCGGCTGGATATCGCCTGGAAAGGTCCGGGTCATCCGTTATACATGACTGGTCCGGCGGCACATATCTACGACGGATTTATCCATTTATGAAGCAACCAGAGGAAGAACTACAGGAAACGCTCACGGAACTGGACGATCGAGCGGTCGTCGATTACCTGCGCCACCACCCTGAGTTTTTTATCCGTAACGCCCATGCCGTGGAAGCGATGCGTGTTCCACATCCCGTGCGGGGAACGGTTTCGCTCGTTGAGTGGCATATGGCCCGCGCGCGTAATCACATCAATGTGCTTGAAGAAAATATGACGCTGCTGATGGAACAGGCTCATGCCAATGAAAGCCTGTTTTATCGCTTGCTGCATCTGCAAAGCCGTCTGGTCGCCGCGGATAGTCTGGATGAGATGCTGATGCGGTTTCACCGCTGGGCGCGCGATTTGGGGCTTGCCGGCGCGACGCTGCGTTTGTTCCCGGATCGGTGGCGTCTTGGCGCGCCATCGCGCTATACGCATCTGGCTTTAAACCGTCAGGCCTTCGAGCCGCTGCGTATTCAACGATTGGGACAGTCGCAGCATTATCTTGGCCCGCTAAACGGCCCGGAACTGCTGGTGGTCTTGCCGGAGGCGAAGGCTGTAGGCTCGGTAGCCATGTCGATGATGGGCAGCGATGGCGACCTCGGGGTGATTCTCTTCAGCAGCCGTGACCCGCACCACTATCAGCCGGGGCAGGGGACGCAGCTTTTACAGGAGATCGCGCTGATGCTGCCGGAGCTGCTGGAACGCTGGATTAAACGCGTATGACGGATGTCGCGCTTTCTCTGGATGTCTCGCGGTTCCTGCGCTATTTAGGCGTGGAGCGCCAGCTTAGCCCCATTACCCTGCAGAACTACCAGCGTCAGCTTGATGCCATTATCGCTTTAGCCGGAGAAACCGGGCTGAAAAGCTGGCAACAATGTGACGCTGCGATTGTGCGCAGTTTTGCGGTGCGCAGTCGGCGTAAAGGGCTTGGCCCTGCCAGTCTGGCGCTACGTCTCTCGGCATTGCGAAGCTTTTTTGACTGGTTAGTCAGTCAGGGCGAATTGAAAGCTAACCCGGCGAAGGGCGTCTCCGCACCGAAAGCGCCGCGTCATCTGCCGAAAAATATTGATGTCGACGACGTTAACCGCCTGCTGGACATCGATCTTAACGATCCGCTCGCCGTACGTGATCGGGCGATGCTGGAGGTCATGTACGGCGCGGGGCTGCGTTTATCCGAACTGGTTGGCCTGGATATAAAGCACCTCGATCTTGATACCGGCGAAGTGTGGGTAATGGGTAAAGGCAGCAAAGAGCGACGCCTGCCGATTGGCCGTAACGCGGTGACGTGGATTGAGCACTGGCTGGATCTGCGCGGACTGTTCGCCAGCGATGAAGAGGCGTTATTCCTGTCGAAGCTCGGCAAGCGTATCTCCGCGCGCAATGTCCAAAAACGGTTCGCTGAATGGGGCATAAAGCAGGGGCTAAACAGCCACGTGCATCCACATAAGCTGCGCCATTCGTTTGCGACCCATATGCTGGAATCGAGCGGCGATCTGCGCGGCGTGCAAGAGCTGCTGGGTCATGCCAACCTTTCCACCACCCAAATTTATACTCATCTTGATTTTCAACATCTTGCTTCAGTGTACGACGCGGCGCATCCGCGCGCTAAACGGGGGAAATAATGCGTTTTTACCGGCCTTTGGGGCGTATTGCCGCGCTCACCTTTGACCTGGATGATACCCTTTATGATAACCGTCCGGTGATTTTGCGTACTGAGCAGGAAGCGCTCGCTTTTATGCAGAATTATCACCCGTCGCTACGTTCGTTTCAAAACGTCGATTTACAGCGGATACGGCAGGCGGTGCGTGAAGCGGAGCCGGAAATCTATCATGACGTTACCCGCTGGCGCCATCGCGCGATAGAGCAGGCCATGCGGGATGCGGGATTATCGGCGCAGGAGGCCATTGCCGGCGCGAATGCGGCGATGATGCATTTTGCCAAATGGCGCAGCCAGATTGAGGTTCCGCAGGCTACCCATGAGACGTTACAGCAGCTTGCGAAAAAATGGCCGCTGGTGGCGATCACTAACGGCAACGCCCAGCCGGAACTGTTTGGCCTCGGCGATTACTTTAAGTTTGTACTGCGCGCCGGCCCGGATGGACGTTCCAAGCCGTTTAGCGACATGTATTTCCTGGCGGCGGAAAAACTGCATGTGCCGATCGGCGAGATCCTGCATGTCGGCGACGATCTGACTACCGATGTGGCTGGCGCTATTCGCTGTGGGATGCAGGCCTGCTGGATTAAACCTGAAAATGCCGACCTGATGCGGACGCAGGACAGCCGTTTACTGCCGCATATCGAAATTTCGCGGTTGGCATCTCTCACCTCGCTGATATAATCACCAGTAGTTCTGTATAAATTCCCAGTTATTCTGGCGGATGGCGTTATGCTTATCCGCCCTACGATAAGTAGCCCCGGTAAGCGAAGCGCCACCGGGCGTTTTTAGTTTTCATGTTTTTACGCGGCGGTGCCAATGGACGTTTCTTACCTGCTCGACAGCCTTAATGATAAACAGCGCGAAGCGGTGGCCGCGCCACGTAGCAACATGCTGGTGTTGGCGGGCGCGGGAAGCGGGAAAACCCGCGTGCTGGTGCACCGTATCGCCTGGTTACTGAGCGTAGAAAACAACTCGCCATACTCCATCATGGCGGTGACCTTTACCAACAAAGCGGCGGCGGAAATGCGCCATCGTATTGGCCAGTTGATGGGGACCAGCCAGGGCGGAATGTGGGTAGGGACGTTCCACGGTCTGGCGCACCGCCTGCTGCGCGCGCATCATATGGACGCTAATTTGCCGCAGGATTTCCAGATTCTCGACAGCGAAGATCAGATGCGTTTGCTTAAACGCCTGATTAAGGCGATGAATCTTGATGAGAAGCAGTGGCCGCCGCGTCAGGCGATGTGGTACATCAATAGCCAGAAAGACGAAGGGCTACGCCCGCACCATATTCAAAGCTATGGCAACCCGGTGGAGCAGACCTGGCAGAAGGTGTATCAGGCCTATCAGGAAGCGTGCGATCGCGCTGGTCTGGTGGATTTTGCCGAGCTACTGCTGCGCGCTCATGAACTATGGCTGAACAAGCCGCACATCCTGCAACACTATCGCGAGCGGTTTACTAACATTCTGGTGGACGAATTCCAGGATACCAACAATATTCAGTACGCCTGGGTTCGTCTGCTGGCGGGCGATACCGGTAAAGTGATGATTGTCGGCGACGATGACCAGTCGATCTACGGCTGGCGCGGGGCCCAGGTAGAAAACATCCAGCGCTTCCTCAATGATTTCCCCGGCGCGCAGACCATTCGTCTGGAGCAGAATTACCGCTCGACCAGCAACATCCTTAGCGCGGCGAACGCTCTGATTGAGAATAACAATGGGCGTCTGGGTAAAAAACTGTGGACTGACGGCGTTGATGGCGAACCGATATCGCTGTACTGCGCTTTCAACGAACTGGATGAAGCGCGCTTTGTGGTTAACCGTATCAAAACCTGGCAGGACAACGGCGGCGCGCTTGCGCAATGCGCCATCCTTTATCGTAGCAACGCCCAGTCGCGCGTGCTGGAAGAGGCGTTATTACAGGCCAGTATGCCGTACCGCATTTACGGCGGTATGCGCTTCTTCGAACGCCAGGAGATCAAAGATGCGCTCTCTTATCTGCGTTTGATTGCCAATCGCAACGATGATGCCGCCTTTGAACGCGTGGTGAACACCCCGACGCGCGGCATCGGCGACCGCACGCTGGATGTGGTGCGTCAGACCTCGCGCGATCGCCAGCTAACATTGTGGCAGGCGTGCCGTGAATTGTTACAGGAAAAAGCCCTGGCCGGGCGTGCGGCCAGCGCGCTACAACGCTTTATGGAACTGATCGATGCTCTGGCGCAGGAAACCGCCGACATGCCGCTGCATGTGCAGACTGACCGGGTGATCAAAGATTCCGGCCTGCGCACCATGTATGAGCAAGAAAAAGGCGAGAAAGGCCAGACGCGCATCGAAAACTTAGAGGAACTGGTGACGGCGACGCGGCAGTTCAGCTACAACGACGAAGATGAAGATTTAATGCCGTTGCAGGCCTTCCTCTCTCATGCGGCGCTGGAAGCGGGCGAGGGGCAGGCGGATACCTGGCAGGATGCAGTACAGCTGATGACGCTGCACTCGGCCAAAGGGCTGGAGTTTCCGCAGGTGTTTATTGTCGGTATGGAAGAGGGCATGTTCCCCAGCCAGATGTCGCTGGATGAGGGCGGGCGTTTGGAAGAGGAGCGTCGTCTGGCCTACGTCGGCGTTACCCGTGCCATGCAGAAACTAACGCTAACCTATGCCGAAACGCGTCGTCTGTACGGTAAAGAGGTCTACCATCGCCCGTCGCGTTTTATCGGCGAACTGCCGGAGGAGTGCGTGGAAGAGGTCCGTCTGCGCGCCACCGTCAGTCGTCCGGTGAGCCATCAACGAATGGGAACGCCGCTGGCGGAAAACGACACAGGCTACAAACTCGGCCAACGCGTGCGCCATGCGAAGTTCGGCGAGGGAACTATTGTCAACCTGGAGGGCAGCGGCGAGCATAGCCGGTTGCAGGTGGCTTTTCAGGGGCAAGGGATCAAATGGCTGGTTGCCGCGTATGCGAAGCTGGAAACGGTTTGACCGGCTCTCATATTGCCGGATGGCACCTCTTATCCGGCCTACGCGCTGGCTAACATTTTGATTTGTAGGCCGGATAAGGCGAAGCCGCCATCCGGCGATATAGTGATGTTAATATTCTGAAATCATAGATAAATACTCTCACTCTGCTAACCTTTCTGCATAAGGGGAAATTATTGCTTTTTCGCGTTTCGTTGCGTGTTGACGGCAAATTTTTGCTGGCGTAACATGCGCCCACGATTACGCTAAGAGGACATTCGCCTTGGACACACCCAGTAGATACTGGCTCATTATCCTGTTATCCAGGATCAACTCCTAAGGCTATCCCTTTTTGCTGATAGCCTTAGCGGTTGTCAGCGACCTTTCATTTTTTCCCGTCGCGTTGAGTCAGGCTGTTTAATGGTCTGAAACCCAATTTGTTTCTGTGTGCCCATCTGAACTGTCCGATATTTTTACGCATTGGGAGTCCCGGTCATGCTGAGCGCATTTCAACTGGAAAAAAACCGACTGACCCGGCTGGAAGTCGAGGAGTCACAAAGCCTGATTGATGCCGTATGGGTTGATTTGGTCGAACCGGACGACGACGAGCGATTGCGCGTACAATCTGAGCTGGGCCAGAGTCTGGCGACGCGTCCTGAACTGGAAGATATCGAAGCATCCGCGCGCTTCTTTGAAGACGAAGACGGATTGCATATCCACTCCTTCTTCTTCTTCGAAGATGCGGAAGATCATGCCGGTAACTCTACGGTGGCATTCACTATTCGCGATGGCCGTCTGTTTACGCTGCGTGAACGCGAACTGCCCGCCTTCCGTCTGTATCGTATGCGCGCCCGCAGCCAGGCGATGGTCGACGGTAATGCATACGAATTACTGCTCGATCTGTTCGAAACCAAAATTGAACAGTTAGCGGATGAAATCGAAAACATCTACAGCGATCTGGAAAAACTGAGCCGCGTCATTATGGAAGGGCATCAGGGCGATGAATACGACGAAGCGCTCTCCACGCTGGCGGAACTGGAAGATATCGGCTGGAAGGTACGCCTGTGTCTGATGGATACCCAGCGCGCGCTGAACTTCCTGGTGCGCAAGGCGCGCTTACCGGGCGGGCAGCTGGAGCAGGCGCGTGAGATCCTGCGCGATATCGAATCTCTGCTGCCGCACAATGAATCGCTGTTCCAGAAGGTGAACTTTCTGATGCAGGCGGCGATGGGTTTTATCAACATCGAGCAGAACCGCATTATCAAAATCTTCTCGGTGGTTTCCGTGGTGTTCCTGCCGCCGACGCTGGTCGCTTCCAGCTATGGGATGAACTTCGAGTTTATGCCGGAACTGAAGTGGAGCTTTGGTTATCCAGGCGCGATTATCTTTATGATTCTGGCGGGGCTTGCGCCGTATTTGTACTTTAAGCGCAAGAACTGGCTGTAATATTGTGCCTGGTGGCGCTACGCTTACCAGGCCTACAGGATCAGGCATTTACGTCGCCATCCGGCAAAAAACGCTACATTTTCATGCGCGGTCTGCGATGGGTATAGACAGCATCCATCACGAAAATCGCCAGCGCGACCCAGATAAACGCAAATGTCACCATCTTATCCGCGCCCGGCACTTCGCCATAAAACGTCACCGCCAGTAAAAACATCAGCGTTGGGCCGATATACTGAAAGAAGCCCAGTGTAGAAAGACGCAGACGCGTAGCCGCTCCGGTGAAGCACAGCAGCGGAATCGTAGTGACCACACCCGCCGCCATTAACAGCAAGTTCAACGATAGTGCGTTTTGCCCCATATGGCTGGTAGGGCTATCGGCGATGCCAAACAGATAAATTGCCGCGACCGGCAACAGCCATAGCGTTTCGACCAGCATACCCGTCTGCGCTTCAACGGCGATCTTCTTACGCACCAGGCCGTAAAACGCAAAACTAAACGCCAGCCCCAGCGCGATAATCGGCAGCGAGCCAAAGGTCCAGAGTTGCACCAGCACGCCGCACACCGCCAGAATCACCGCCAGCCACTGCATTCGACGGAAGCGTTCGCCAAGAAAAATCATCCCCAGCAAGATGTTAACCAGCGGATTAATGAAATAACCCAGGCTGGCCTCCAGCATATGGTGATTATTTACCGCCCAAATGAACAATAGCCAGTTACCGCCGACCAGTACGGCGGACAGGGCCAGCAGAAAAATCTTCTTTGGCGTTTTCAGTAAGCGCTTAACCTGTCGCCACTGCCGGCTGACGCTAAGCAGCGCCACCATAAAGAAAAATGACCAAATCACGCGGTGCGTCAGGATCTCATCTGCGGGAACGTAATAGATCAGCTTGAAATACGCGGGGGCGATCCCCCAAATAAAATAGGCGGCAAGAGCGAGTAATACGCCCTGCCGTGTTTGTTTTGCGTCCATCCGGAAAACTCGTATCTGAAGTGTAACAACAGTTTACCTGCTTTTATCCCACCATATAAGTAGCGGTGGCGCTGGCGATGTACAGCTGATCTTCATTGTGTAATTCCACGCGGGCGACGGCCACTTTATTCCCTGCGCGCAGCAGGCTACTGGTGGCCGTAAAGCGGTTGCCTCTGCCCGGACGCAGGTAATCGACGCGCAGGTCAATCGTTCCCATCCGCGACAGGCGCTGGCGTAGTTCATCTTCGCTGATGGTTTCGTGGCGAGTTAGCGTGCTGCCGACGCATACCAGTCCGGCGGCGACATCCAGCGCAGAGGCGATCACGCCGCCGTGTAAAATGCTTTGCGCCCAGTTGCCGACCATCATCGGCTGGTTGTTAAAGGCCAGTTGGGCGAACGCTTTTTCATAGCGTTCCAGCTCCAGCCCTAACGCCCGATTAAACGGCATGTGGTAGACAAACATTTCACCCACTAATTTCAGAGCTTGTTCAGCGGTAAGTACAGCGGACATAGATTCCTGACACCTCATTGGTTAATGAAATGTTGATATTATGCTTCTTAATTGTTGTTTTCTACTTTAAGAAGGGATAACTAACGGCTATGTGTGTAAATATGTAAAAATGGTTGGCAGAGAATGATTCAAGCTGAAAATACTTCGTCAGGAGAACGTCAAGAATGCGGGCGATTTTGAGAGGGTTGTTGCCAGCCACGCTACTGCCATTAGCGGCATATGCACAAGAAGCTACGATAAAAGAGGTTCATGATGCGCCTGCAGTACGGGGAAGTATCATCGCTAACATGCTACAGGAGCATGATAACCCTTTTACGCTTTACCCTTATGACACGAACTACTTGATCTACACGAACACCAGCGATCTGAACAAAGAGGCCATAAGTACCTACAACTGGTCTGAAAACGCACGTAAAGATGAAGTGAAATTTCAGTTGAGCCTGGCGTTTCCGCTGTGGCGCGGAATACTGGGGCCGAACTCGGTACTGGGTGCTTCCTATACGCAGAAATCCTGGTGGCAGCTTTCCAACAGTAAAGAGTCTTCGCCGTTTCGCGAAACCAACTACGAACCGCAGCTTTTTCTTGGTTTTGCTACCGATTATCGCTTTGCCGGCTGGACGTTGCGCGACGTAGAGATGGGCTACAACCATGACTCTAACGGACGTTCGGACCCCACCTCGCGTAGCTGGAACCGTCTGTATACCCGTCTGATGGCCGAAAACGGTAACTGGCTGGTAGAGGTCAAACCGTGGTACGTGATTGGCAGTACCGACGATAATCCGGACATCACCAAATATATGGGTTATTACCAGCTTAAAATCGGTTATCACCTGGGCGAGGCGGTATTAAGCGCCAAAGGCCAGTACAACTGGAATACAGGCTACGGCGGCGCGGAAGTTGGATTAAGCTATCCGGTCACCAAACATGTCCGGCTTTATACCCAGGTGTATAGCGGCTATGGCGAATCGCTGATCGACTATAATTTTAATCAGACACGTGTCGGCGTCGGCGTGATGCTTAACGATATCTTCTGATTGGATTGTGTTTTAAACATTGCAGTTTCTCTCGCAGGCGCTGAAAATAGCGCCTGTTTTGATTTATGGTGAACGGGGTTAATGTGGCGCAGGCGGAAGTGTTGAATCTGGAATCAGGGGCCAAACAGGTTTTGCAGGAAACCTTTGGCTACCAACAGTTTCGCCCGGGCCAGGAAGCGATTATTGATACTGCGCTCTCCGGTCGCGACTGTCTGGTCGTCATGCCCACCGGCGGCGGCAAATCTCTGTGCTATCAAATCCCCGCGTTGTTGCTGGACGGATTGACCGTCGTCGTTTCGCCCCTGATCTCGTTGATGAAAGACCAGGTCGATCAGCTACTGGCGAACGGGGTGGCGGCGGCCTGTCTGAACTCCACTCAAAGCCGCGAGCAGCAGCTTGAGGTGATGGCGGGGTGCCGTACCGGACAGATTCGTCTGCTGTATATTGCGCCGGAACGCCTGATGCTGGACAACTTTCTTGATCATCTGGCGCACTGGAATCCGGTATTGCTGGCGGTGGATGAAGCGCACTGTATCTCGCAATGGGGGCATGATTTCCGTCCGGAATATGCGGCTCTCGGTCAGCTTCGCCAGCGTTTTCCCGCTTTGCCGTTTATGGCATTGACCGCCACCGCCGACGACACCACGCGCCAGGATATTATTCGTCTGCTTGGGCTTAACGATCCGTTAATCCAGATCAGTAGCTTTGACCGACCGAATATCCGCTACATGCTGATGGAGAAGTTTAAGCCGCTCGACCAGCTAATGCGCTATGTTCAGGAGCAACGCGGCAAATCGGGTATCATCTACTGCAACAGTCGGGCGAAAGTGGAAGATACCGCTGCGCGCTTGCAAAGTCGCGGCATTAGCGCGGCGGCCTATCATGCGGGGCTGGAAAACGCTATTCGCGCCGATGTGCAGGAAAAATTTCAGCGCGACGATCTGCAAATCGTGGTGGCGACCGTCGCTTTTGGAATGGGCATAAACAAACCTAACGTACGTTTCGTCGTGCATTTCGATATCCCGCGCAATATTGAATCCTACTATCAGGAAACGGGCCGCGCCGGGCGCGACGGACTGCCTGCGGAAGCCATGCTATTTTACGATCCGGCTGACATGGCCTGGCTACGTCGTTGTCTGGAAGAGAAACCAGCCGGACAGCTTCAGGATATTGAACGGCATAAACTGAATGCGATGGGCGCTTTTGCCGAAGCGCAAACCTGCCGCCGCCTGGTATTGCTTAATTACTTTGGCGAAGGCCGACAAGAACCGTGCGGCAACTGCGATATCTGTCTCGATCCGCCCAAACAATATGATGGCTTAAACGATGCCCAGATTGCGCTTTCTACCATTGGTCGGGTTAACCAGCGTTTTGGCATGGGCTACGTTGTCGAGGTGATCCGCGGCGCGAATAACCAACGCATCCGCGATTTCGGTCATGACAAACTCAAGGTTTATGGCATGGGACGCGAAAAGAGCCATGAGCACTGGGTGAGCGTAATTCGCCAGCTCATTCATCTGGGGCTGGTAATGCAAAATATTGCGCAGCACTCCGCATTACAGTTGACGGATGCCGCGCGTCCGGTACTCCGTGGAGACGTTCCGCTAAAGCTTGCGGTGCCACGCATTGTCGCCCTCAAACCCCGCGTGATGCAGAAATCGTTCGGCGGTAATTACGATCGCAAATTGTTCGCTAAGTTGCGCAAGCTGCGTAAAGCTATCGCTGATGAAGAGAATATCCCGCCGTATGTGGTCTTTAACGACGCCACGTTGATAGAGATGGCGGAACAGATGCCGGTTTCCGCCGGCGAGATGTTAAGCGTTAACGGGGTTGGGATGCGCAAACTGGAGCGCTTCGGGAAAGAATTCATGGCGCTCATCCGCGCGCATGTCGATGGTGATGACGAAGAGTAGTCAGCCCGGCAAAAAAGTGCCAGGATGGTGACTCACTGAACTATTTCCCCGCGAGCCATTTTTATGATGATGCTATTTTTCACCGTGGCAATGGTGCACATCGTTGCGCTAATGAGCCCCGGCCCCGACTTTTTCTTCGTGTCTCAAACTGCCGTCAGCCGTTCGCGTAAAGAAGCGATGATGGGCGTACTGGGCATTACCTGCGGCGTGATGGTATGGGCGGGCGTGGCGCTGCTTGGCCTGCATCTCATCATCGAAAAAATGGCCTGGCTGCATACGATCATTATGGTAGGCGGCGGCCTGTATCTGTGCTGGATGGGCTATCAGATGCTGCGCGGCGCGCTGAAAAAACAGGATGCGGCGGCGTCTTCTCCGCACATTGAACTGGCGCAGAGCGGGCGCAGCTTTCTCAAAGGGCTGCTGACCAATCTGTCGAATCCTAAAGCGATTATCTATTTTGGTTCCGTTTTTTCACTGTTTGTCGGCGATAACGTCGGCGCTGCGGCGCGCTGGGGTATTTTCGCGTTAATCACCCTGGAAACGCTGGCCTGGTTTACCGTAGTCGCCAGCCTGTTCGCGCTGCCGAAAATGCGCCGCGGCTATCAGCGTCTGGCGAAATGGATTGATGGCTTTGCCGGCGCTCTGTTTGCGGGCTTTGGTATTCACCTGATTATTTCGCGTTAATTTACCTCCGGGCCGGATAAACATCATCCGGCACGACTATCACGCGTGTCTTGCCGACGCCAGGAGCGCGCCTACCAGCATAAACAACGAACCAAACGCTTTATTCAGCGCCTTCATCTGCTTTGGTCCTTTAATCCAGGCGGCAATGCGCTGCGCCAGCGTGGCGTAACCGGTCATCACAATCATATCCACCACAATCGTGGTGACGCCGAGAATGAGGTACTGCGCCAGTTGCGGTTGCTGCGGCATGATGAATTGCGGAAACAGGGCGGCAAGAAAGACAATGCTTTTGGGATTGGTTAGATTGACAAATATCGCCCGTTTGAAGAGCCGACCCCGTGATTGCGTCTGGGCGAGAGTATGCAGATCGATAGCGCCTGCGGCGCGCCATTGCTGGATACCCAGCCAGATAAGATAAGCCGCGCCAGCCCATTTCAGAATTTCAAAAGCGAGGAGCGAGCGCGAAAAGAGCGTACCCAGTCCGACGCCCACCAGTACGATATGTATCCCCAGCCCGGTCTGGAGTCCGGCGATAGAAGCCGCTGCGCCACGATATCCATGGTTGATAGACGTCGTCATGGTATTGATGGCGCCTGAACCCGGAGAAAGACTCAGCAGAGTTGAGGTCAGTAGATAGGCGAACCACCATTCAAAGGTCATGCGAAACTCCCTGGTTGTCTGTTTTTGTGCCACAATACGCTACTGCCGCTGTGTTGTGTCAGGCACGACGCAAAAAACGATTTTACCTGGTAAACGAGGCCGAAAACCCGATGTTTCAGCAGCAAAATGACTGGGAAACAAGAGAAAATGCGTTTGCCGCTTTTGCTATGGGGCCGCTGACCGATTTCTGGCGTCAGCGGGAAGAGGCGGAGTTTATCGGCGTGGGTAACATTCCGGTGCGCTTTGTCCGTTTTCGAAATGATTCCAACGATCGGACGATCGTCATTTGTCCTGGCCGCATTGAGAGTTATGTAAAATACGCTGAACTGGCGTATGACCTTTTTCATCTCGGTTTTGATATCTTCATCATCGACCACCGTGGTCAAGGGCGCTCCGGGCGGATGTTATCGGACCCGCATCGGGGTCACGTTGATCATTTTAACGATTATGTTGAGGACTTAGCGGCGTTCTGGCAGCAGGAAATTGAGCCGGGGCCGTGGCGTAAGCGTTATATCCTGGCGCACTCAATGGGGGGCGCGATAGCCACCCTGTTCCTGCAACGCCATCGTGTGCGGTGCGACGCTATTGCGCTCACCGCGCCGATGTTTGGTATTGTGATACGCTTGCCTTCCTTTATGGTGCGCCATATTCTCGACTGGGCCGAAGGGCACCAGCGTATCCGTGAAGATTACGCTATTGGTACCGGTCAGTGGCGGGCGTTGCCGTTTGGGATGAATGCGCTGACCCACAGCCGCCAGCGTTATCAGCGCAACTTACGATTTTATGCCGACGAGCCGCAGCTGCGCGTTGGCGGCCCCACCTGGCATTGGGTACGCGAAGGCATTCTGGCGGGTGAGCAGGTTCTGGCTGGGGCGAGCGATGACACGACGCCTACGCTACTGATTCAGGCGGAAGAAGAGCGGGTAGTGGATAACCGCACCCACGATCGTTTTTGTGAAATTCGCGCCGCGGCGGGATACCCTTGTGAAGGGGGAAAACCGCTGGTTATCAAAGGCGCGTACCATGAGATCCTTTTTGAAAAGGACGCCATGCGCTCAGTCGCGCTTAACGCCATTGTTGAATTTTTCAACAAGCCTAATTTATCCAGCGGAAATCGCTTTGCTTAGAGGTTAAATTTTATTATGTATCAGGTTGTTGCGTCTGATTTAGATGGCACGCTGCTCTCCCCCGACCATACGTTGTCCCCTTATGCCAAAGAGACTCTGAAGCTGTTGACCGCACGCGGCATCCATTTTGTCTTTGCCACTGGTCGTCATCATGTCGATGTAGGGCAAATCCGCGATAATCTTGAAATCAAGTCTTACATGATCACCTCCAACGGCGCGCGAGTGCACGATACCGACGGGAATTTGGTTTTTACGCATAATCTGGACAGCGACATTGCCAGCGACCTGTTCGGGGTGGTGAATGCGAACCCGGACATCGTGACTAACGTTTATCGCGACGACGAATGGTTTATGAATCGTCATCGCCCCGATGAAATGCGTTTTTTCAAAGAGGCGGTATTTAACTATTCGCTGTTTGAGCCTGCGCTGCTGGAGCCGGAGGGCGTCAGCAAAGTGTTTTTCACCAGCGACACTCATGAAAAGTTGTTGCCGCTGGAGCAGGCGATTAACGCGCGCTGGGGCGATCGGGTAAACGTGAGCTTCTCTACGCTAACCTGTCTGGAAGTGATGGCGGGCGGAGTGTCGAAAGGTCATGCGCTGGAAGCGGTCGCTCAGGCGATGGGGTACAGCCTGAAAGAGTGTATCGCCTTTGGCGACGGAATGAACGACGCTGAAATGCTCACGATGGCGGGCAAAGGCTGCATCATGGGCAATGCGCACCAGCGTCTGAAAGACCTGTATCCCGAACTTGAGGTGATCGGCATCAACGCGGATAACGCCGTGCCGCATTACCTGCGCGATCTTTTCTTACGTTGATGTGATTGTTTGTTAGTTGACCAGTTGTCAACTTCACTCTCCGCTACAATGGGTGTTCCCTGTTTTAAGAGACATCCATTGTGGCGCTACTCATCATTACCACTATCCTGTGGGCTTTCTCCTTTAGTCTATTTGGCGAGTATCTTGCCGGGCATGTCGATAGCTATTTCGCGGTGCTGATACGCGTTGGGCTGGCGGCGCTCGTTTTTCTGCCGTTTTTGCGTTCTCGCGGGCACAACCTAAAAACCATCAGCCTGTATATGCTGGTGGGGGCGATGCAGCTTGGCATCATGTATATGTTGAGCTTCCATGCTTACCTCTACCTGACCGTATCCGAACTGTTGCTGTTTACCGTTCTGACGCCGCTCTATATCACGCTGATTTACGATGTGATGAGTCAGCGTCGTTTGCGCTGGGGCTATGCATTTAGCGCGTTGCTGGCGGTGATTGGCGCCGGGATTATTCGCTACGATCGCGTGACCGACCATTTTTGGGTCGGTTTGCTCCTGGTGCAGCTTTCTAATATCAGTTTCGCTATCGGAATGGTGGGGTATAAACGTCTGATGGAGACCCGTCCCATGCCGCAGCACAACGCCTTTGCGTGGTTCTATCTGGGGGCGTTTTTGGTGGCGGCGGTGGCGTGGTCGCTGTTGGGGAACGCGCAAAAGCTGCCGGAAACCACGCTGCAATGGAGCATTCTGGTGTTTCTCGGCGTGGTGGCGTCCGGCATTGGCTACTTTATGTGGAACTATGGCGCTACCCAGGTAGACGCCGGGACGCTGGGTATCATGAATAATATGCATGTTCCCGCAGGACTACTGGTTAATCTTGCCATCTGGCATCAGCAGCCCCACTGGCCAAGCTTTATTACAGGCGCGGCTGTGATCCTGGCTTCGCTGTGGGTGCATCGAAAATGGGTCGCTCCGCGCTCCGCACAAACGGCAGATGATCGCAGGCGTGATCCCGCGTCGAGCGAATAAACGCCTCGGTCACCGCCTGACGCTGGTCGCCGTCGCGCACGGCGGCATACAGGCGGCTCCACAGACCATCGCCCAGGGTTTTGGTCACCACCAGACCCTGGCGCTCAACGCTTTCCACCACCCAGTGCGGCAGGGCGGCAATGCCCATTCTGGCCGCCACCATCTGAATCAGCAGTAGCGTATTATCCACGCTTTTCAGCAGCGGACTGATACCCGCCGGTTGCAGGAAATGTCGCCAGACATCCAGTCGGCTGCGCTGCACCGGGTAAATCAACAGCGTTTCGCTGGCTAAATCTTCCGGCGTAATCTGCGTTTTGCTGGCCAGCGGATGGTCGGGCGCCAGCACCAGTCGGACTTCAAAATCAAACATCGGCGAATAATGCAGCCCGCTGCGCGGCAAAATATCCGACGTCATCACCAAATCCAGCTCGCCTTGTTGCAAGGCCGGTTGCGGATCAAAAGTGACGCCGGATGTGAAATCCATTTCTACCTGCGGCCAGCTTGCACGGAAGTTTTCCAGCGCCGGGGTCAGCCACTGAATACAGCTATGACATTCAATAGCGATGCGCAGACGAGTTTGCTGCGGTTCGTTGCACGCCTGCAGCGCACGGCTGATTTGCGGCAGCACCTGGTTTGCCAGTTGCAGCAGAACTTCCCCCTGCGGCGTAAAGCGCAGCGGCTGGCTTTTACGCACGAACAGGCGGAAGCCAAGGCGTTGTTCCAGATCGCTGAACTGATGAGACAGAGCGGATTGGGTCTGGTGCAGCACCGCAGCAGCAGCAGCCAGCGATCCACTATTCCGCAATGCCTGGAGTGTTTTCAGATGTTTAATTTCGATCATGAAAGTCCTTCACTTCGCCATGAACAAATTGCGCTTGAGGAATATACAGTACCTTTACATTATGGATGTGTAAACATCCAGACGTCCAAAATCCGTCGTCTTTTAAATTGATGGTGCGTTGGCTGCGTTTCCTCACCCCGGTCACTTACTGATGTAAGCTCCCGGGGATGAGCAAACTTGCCGCCTTCCCTGAATTTAAAATACTTAGGATTTACATATAATTAGAGGAAGTAAAATGACAATATTGACTCATACCCTCGGTTTTCCTCGCGTTGGCCTGCGTCGCGAGTTGAAAAAAGCGCAAGAGAGCTACTGGGCGGGGAACTCAACGCGTGAAGCGTTACTGGCGGTGGGCCGCGAACTGCGCGCGCGTCACTGGGAGCAGCAGAAACAAGCGGGTATTGACCTGTTACCGGTAGGCGACTTTGCCTGGTACGACCATGTTCTGACCACCAGCCTGCTGTTAGGCAATGTGCCGGCTCGTCATCAGAACAACGACGGTTCCGTGGACATCGACACTCTGTTCCGCATTGGCCGCGGTCGCGCGCCAACCGGCGAACCGGCGGCGGCAGCGGAAATGACCAAATGGTTTAATACTAACTATCACTACATAGTACCGGAGTTCAGCAAAGGCCAGCAGTTCAGACTCACCTGGACACAGTTGCTGGAGGAAGTGGACGAAGCGCTGGCGCTGGGGCATAAGATCAAACCCGTACTGCTGGGGCCCGTCACGTATCTGTGGCTGGGTAAAGTGAAAGGCGAGCCGTTTGACCGCCTGACGTTGCTGAAAGACATTTTGCCGGTGTATCAGCACGTGCTGGCTGAACTGGCAAAACGTGGTATAGAGTGGGTCCAAATTGATGAGCCAGCGCTGGTGCTGGAACTGCCGCAGGCGTGGCTGGATGCCTTCAGACCGGCTTACGACGCGCTCGCCGGCCAGGTGAAGCTGTTGCTGACGACCTATTTTGAAGGCGTGACGCCAAACCTTGACACTATTATCGCGCTACCGGTACAGGGGCTGCATGTTGACCTCATTCATGGCAAAGATGATGTAGCGGAACTGCATCAACGTCTGCCGGTCGACTGGCTGCTCTCCGCAGGCTTGATTAACGGGCGTAATGTCTGGCGCGCCGATTTGACCGAAAAATACGCGCAGATTAACGCCATTGTGGGCAAACGCGCGCTGTGGGTAGCATCCTCCTGCTCTTTGCTGCACAGCCCGATCGATCTCAGCGTCGAAACGCGTCTGGATACGGAAGTTAAAAGCTGGTTTGCCTTTGCGCTGCAAAAATGCGGTGAACTGGCGTTGCTGCGCGATGCGCTGAACAGCGGCGAAACGGCGGCGCTTGAGGAATGGAGCGCACCGATTCAGGCTCGTCGTCACTCCCGCCGCGTACATAATGCCGCGGTAGAAAAACGCCTGGCGGCGATCACCGCGCAGGACAGCCAGCGTGAGAATCCGTATGAGGTGCGCGCTGAAGCGCAACGCGCCCGCTTTAAACTTCCCGCCTGGCCGACGACGACTATCGGTTCGTTTCCGCAAACCACGGAGATTCGCGGCCTGCGTCTGGACTTCAAAAAGGGCAACCTCGACGCGAATAACTACCGCACCGGCATCGCCGAACATATCAAACAGGCTATCATCGAGCAGGAGCGTTTAGGGCTGGATGTGCTGGTACACGGCGAAGCCGAGCGAAACGACATGGTGGAATACTTCGGCGAGCATCTGGACGGCTTCGTCTTTACCCAGAATGGTTGGGTGCAAAGCTATGGCTCCCGCTGTGTGAAACCGCCGGTAGTGATTGGCGATATCAGCCGTCCGGCACCGATTACCGTGGAGTGGGCGAAATATGCCCAGTCGCTGACCGACAAGCCGGTAAAAGGGATGTTGACCGGCCCGGTGACTATTCTTTGCTGGTCATTCCCCCGCGAAGACGTGACCCGCGAAACGATTGCGAAACAGATTGCGCTGGCGCTGCGTGATGAAGTCGAGGATCTGGAGGCGGCGGGGATCGGGATTATTCAGATCGACGAACCGGCGCTGCGCGAAGGTCTACCGCTGCGTCGCAGCGACTGGGACGCCTATCTGGAATGGGGTGTGGAAGCCTTCCGCATCAACGCGGCGGTGGCGAAGGATGAAACCCAGATCCACACCCACATGTGTTACTGCGAGTTCAACGATATTATGGATTCGATCGCCGCGCTGGATGCGGATGTGATCACCATTGAGACCTCCCGCTCGGATATGGAGTTGCTGGAGTCGTTCGAAGCGTTCGATTACCCGAACGAAATCGGGCCAGGCGTGTACGATATTCACTCGCCGAACGTGCCGAGCGTCGAGTGGATTGAAGCCCTGCTGAAGAAGGCGGCACAGCGTATTCCGGCACAACGCCTGTGGGTGAATCCGGACTGCGGTCTGAAAACTCGCGGTTGGCCGGAAACCCGCGCGGCGTTAGCGAACATGGTCAAAGCGGCGCACAATCTGCGTCAGGCGAAATAACCCATCCTGGCCGCTGCGTTTATCCGACAGCAATGCGGCGCTACCTTTTGACGGGTAGCGCCCGTGTCTGACCTGATTAACAGCGCCTCTTTCTTCTCATTTCCCTTTTTCTTATTTTCCGCGCTGTCTTTTTCAGGATCTGGCTATTTGGCGATCTTGATAATAAAAAGGTTCTCCGTATGAATAACAATCAGGCGGATAGTGTCCCCGGAAGCAGCGCGGCGGATTTTATTGCCTCGCAGATCGTTTTTCCTGTCATGATCGCCCAGCGCTCTCATAGCACAAAACGAGGTTTTCCATTCTGTTATGTTCCCTGGCGACGGTAAACGTCGCATTGTCTCATGGCGCTGGTGAACCTTATTTTTTAACGGAGATGTCTGACATGGCGGTAGCAGGTTGTCACGTAATGGCCAAACCCGGCGGCGCGATCTGCAATATTGATTGCACATATTGCTTCTATCTTGAAAAAGAGGCGCTGTACCCGGAACGCAATAAAAACTGGCGGATGTCGGACGAGACGCTGGAACAGTTTATACGCCAGCATATTGCCGCGCAGAGTGGCGACCGCATTGACTTTGCCTGGCAGGGCGGCGAACCGACCATGATGGGGCTACCGTTTTTCCGTCGGGTTGTCGCATTATGTGAAAAGTACGGCGATGGGCGAAAAATCACTCATGCGTTGCAGACGAACGGCATCCTGGTGAATGACGAGTGGGCGCGCTTTTTCGCTGAACAGCATTTTCTCATCGGTCTCTCTATCGACGGCCCGGCGTCGTTACACAACCACTATCGGCTTAATCGCGCTGGAAAAGGAACTCATGAACAGGTCGTCGCAGCAATGGCGCGGCTTAAAGCGCACCATGTCGACTTTAATACCTTAACCGTCGTGGGAAAACATAACGTCGGTCATGCAGCAGACGTCTACGAATTTCTTCTGGCGGCGGGATCGCGTTTTATTCAGTTTATCCCGCTGGTGGAGCGAATGAGCACCGATAACTCATCGGTACTTAATCTGGTGATGCCCGGCGAAAGCGCGGCGACGCTGGCGCCATGGACGGTACCGTCGTGGCAATATGGCGAATTTCTCAACCAGATCTTTGATATCTGGGTTCGTCGCGACGTAGACCGCGTCTAT
The DNA here is from genome assembly GCF_046551535.1 of Salmonella sp. SAL04162. Lineage (NCBI taxonomy): Bacteria > Pseudomonadati > Pseudomonadota > Gammaproteobacteria > Enterobacterales > Enterobacteriaceae > Salmonella > Salmonella sp. SAL04162. Next base: position 22,618 of record NZ_JBGDVX010000016.1, on the reverse strand, counting down.
GTGCAGATGTTTGACGTGGCGTTAGCCGCCTGGACGGCGCAGAAGCCGATACTGTGTGTGCATTCCGAGACTTGTGGACATGCCTTCGCGTTGGAGTCGAACGGCGATCTCTACAACTGCGACCACTTTGTCTACCCGGAGCATCTGCTGGGGAATATCCACCAGCACAGCATCAAAACCTTAAATAATAGCGAGCGGGCTATTGCGTTTGGCGAGGCCAAGCGGGAGACCCTGACCGCCGATTGTCGTCGCTGTGACTACCGCTTTGCGTGTCATGGCGGCTGTCCGAAGCATCGCTTTGCCGTCTCGCCGTCCGGTCATCCTGCGCATAATTACTTGTGTGCGGGCTATAAGCATTTTTTCCAGCACGTTACGCCGTATATGAATGTCTGGCGGGAGCTGCTGGCGCAAGGCTATCCGATGGCATCGATCATGCGCTGGCTGGCGCAGGACGCGCGTAAAGATACAGGAGCCGTCAGTCGTAACCATCTCTGTCCCTGCGGCAGCGGCAAAAAATATAAAAAATGCTGTGGTAAAGCATAGCTAACGTGGCGATGACGCTTTGTTGAGCCTACACCGACTCCGGTCTCGTAGGCCCAACAAACATCGTAATGCGCTGTGGTTAGCCTTTTTTCCCACCGTACTGCGCGAACCATTCCAGCATTCTTTGCCAACCGTCTTTCGCTGAGGCTTCGTGGTAGCCCGGACGATAATCGGCATTAAACGCGTGCCCTGCATCGGGATAGACCACGATTTCCGCCTTCGCATTAGCGGCGCGTAGCGCCTGGCGCATGGTTTCCACGCTCTCCTGTGGAATACTGGTATCCTGTCCGCCGTATAAACCCAGTACCGGCGCGTTAAGATCGGTGGCGATATCAACGGGATGCTTCGGCGAATTGAGTGACGTGTCGCCCACCAGCTTGCCGTACCACGCTACCGCCGCTTTTAACTGTGGGTTGTGCGCGGCGTACAGCCAGGTAATTCGGCCTCCCCAACAAAAACCGGTGATCATCAGCCGATGCGCATCCCCGCCGTTGCGCGAAGCCCAACTGGCGACGTGATCCAGGTCGGCAAGGACTTGCGAATCGGGTACTTTAGCCACCAGCCCGCTCAATAATGTGGGTATATCGGCGAAATCATTGGGGTCGCCTTCGCGGAAATAGAGTTCCGGCGCGATAGCGAGATAGCCTTCCAGCGCCAGTCGTCGGCAAATATCGCGAATGTGTTCATGTACGCCAAAAATTTCCTGTACCACAATGACCACAGGCAGCGCGCCGTCGCTCGCTTTTGGTCTGGCGTAATAGGCTGGCATATCGTCGCCCTGAGAGGGAATCGACGTTATCCCCGCGCTAATGGCCCCATCAGGCGTATGAATCATCGTAGGGGCAAGTGGGGAGGCTGCAGGTGCAAAGCCGGATGGATGTGTCGTTGTCATGGTATTCTCCGTACCCTTAAAAAATAGCGCAATCTTAACTATAGACAGTGTGTAACAAACCACATTGCCTTAAAGCGGCTATCTTTTGTGCAATGCCTGGCGATATTGATTATTTATTGTGATGTGCATCACTTTTTAATGGTAAACGAGTGCAATTGTTTTACACCATAGTGATGGCTGTCACGAAAATATCTTTATGCCTTAGGTAAAGTGTCTTTTTGCTTCTTCTGACAAACCCGATTCACAGAGGAGTTTTATATGTCCAAGTCTGATGTTTTTCATCTCGGCCTCACCAAAAACGATTTACAAGGGGCCCAGCTCGCCATCGTCCCTGGCGATCCTGAGCGTGTGGAAAAGATCGCCGCGCTGATGGATAAGCCGGTTAAGCTGGCATCTCACCGCGAATTCACCTCCTGGCGCGCTGAGCTGGATGGCAAAGCAGTTATCGTTTGCTCTACCGGTATCGGCGGCCCGTCTACTTCTATTGCCGTGGAAGAACTGGCGCAACTGGGTATTCGTACCTTCTTGCGTATCGGCACCACGGGGGCTATTCAGCCGCACATCAACGTCGGCGACGTTCTGGTAACGACCGCATCCGTACGTCTGGATGGGGCGAGCCTGCATTTTGCGCCGATGGAATTCCCGGCGGTTGCCGACTTTGCCTGCACCACCGCGCTGGTTGAAGCCGCGAAATCGATTGGCGCCACGACTCACGTTGGCGTAACCGCCTCTTCCGACACTTTCTATCCGGGTCAGGAACGTTACGACACCTATTCTGGCCGCGTTGTTCGTCGCTTCAAAGGTTCTATGGAAGAGTGGCAGGCGATGGGCGTGATGAACTACGAAATGGAATCCGCTACGCTGTTAACCATGTGCGCAAGCCAGGGTTTACGCGCAGGTATGGTGGCGGGCGTTATCGTTAACCGTACCCAACAAGAGATTCCGAATGCGGAAACGATGAAACAAACTGAAAGCCACGCGGTGAAAATCGTCGTGGAAGCGGCCCGTCGTCTGCTGTAATTCTCCTCTCTTTTGCAAAGGCCGACGCGTTCGGCCTTTTCTTTTTGCGTGGCGCCTCGCAGGAAATTCCTTTTAAACTGGACGTTTATACAGCACAATTCTATTTTGTGCAGGACAGTGTGGTTCCAGGAGAGGTGTTGTGGATATTACTCTTATGATAAGCGCCGTCGTGGCGCTGGCGGCTGGGGCGGTGATTGGCTGGCTGGCGACGAAAGCGCACGCCGATCAAATCCGCGCCGATCTTATCGAAGAACGGCGTGAGCTGGATATCGAACTTAGCGCGGCCCGGCAGCAATTAGCGCAAGAAGCGCACTGGCGTAGTGAATGCGAGTTACTTAATAACGAACTGCGTAGCCTGCACAGTATCAATACCTCTCTGGAAGCCGATCTGCGTGAAGTCACGACCCGTCTGGAAGCGACTCAACAACACGCGGAAGACAAAATCCGTCAGATGATCAACAGCGAACAGCGTTTAAGCGAGCAGTTTGAAAATCTGGCGAACCGTATCTTTGAACACAGTAATCGTCGCGTAGACGAACAAAACCGACAAAGCCTGAATAGCCTGCTAACGCCGCTGCGTGAGCAACTGGACGGTTTTCGCCGCCAGGTTCAGGAGAGTTTTGGCAAAGAAGCGCAGGAGCGGCATACGCTGGCGCACGAAATTCGTAATTTGCAGCAGCTTAACGCGCAAATGGCGCAGGAAGCGATCAACCTGACGCGCGCCCTGAAAGGGGACAATAAGGCGCAAGGAAACTGGGGCGAAGTTGTGCTGGCGCGGGTGCTGGAGGCATCCGGACTGCGTGAAGGCTACGAATACGAAACCCAGGTCAGTATTGAGAACGATGCGCGCTCGCGGATGCAGCCGGATGTCATCGTCCGCTTGCCGCAGGGCAAAGATGTGGTCATCGACGCTAAAATGACGTTGGTCGCCTACGAGCGTTACTTTAACGCTGAAGATGACTACACGCGCGAGGCCGCTTTACAAGAGCACATCGCCTCGGTGCGCAATCATATTCGCTTACTGGGGCGTAAAGACTACCAGCAGCTTCCCGGCCTCCGCTCGCTGGACTATGTTCTGATGTTTATCCCCGTAGAACCCGCTTTCCTGCTGGCGTTAGATAAACAGCCCGAACTGATAACCGAGGCGCTAAAAAATAACATTATGCTGGTAAGCCCCACGACGCTGCTGGTGGCGTTACGGACAATCGCCAACCTGTGGCGCTATGAACACCAGAGCCGCAATGCGCAGCACATCGCAGACAGAGCCAGTAAGCTCTACGATAAAATGCGGTTGTTCGTTGATGATATGTCAGCGATCGGTCAGAGTCTGGATAAAGCGCAGGATAACTACCGCCAGGCGATGAAAAAACTTGCGTCGGGGCGTGGCAACGTTTTGGCGCAGGCAGAGGCCTTCCGGGGGCTAGGCGTGGAAATCAAACGCGAGATTAATCCGGATTTAGCGGAACAGGCCGTTACGCAAGATGAAGAATATCGTTTACGATCGATCCCTGAAGGGCGGCAGGATGAACATTATCCCAATGATGAACGGGTGAAGCAGCAGTTAAGTTAACCCATACGGAGTAGTTTAGTCCTGGCGCAGAGTAGGGCAAATTGGCCCAATCTGTTACACTTCTTGAACATTTTTATCGATAAGCAGGCACTGAGATGGTGGAAGATTCACAAGAAACGACGCACTTTGGCTTTCAGACCGTCGCTAAAGAGCAGAAAGCTGACATGGTGGCCCACGTTTTTCATTCTGTGGCGTCAAAATACGATGTGATGAATGATTTAATGTCATTTGGCATTCATCGTTTGTGGAAGCGCTTCACCATTGATTGCAGTGGCGTGCGTCGTGGACAAACCGTTCTCGATTTAGCGGGCGGTACGGGCGATCTTACCGCGAAATTTTCACGTATGGTCGGGGAAACTGGCAAAGTTATCCTGGCGGATATTAATGATTCTATGCTCAAAATGGGGCGTGAGAAGCTGCGTAATATCGGCGTGATCGGCAACGTAGAGTATGTGCAGGCGAATGCCGAAGCTCTGCCTTTCCCTGATAATACGTTTGATTGCATTACCATTTCGTTTGGTTTGCGCAATGTAACGGAAAAAGAAAAAGCGCTGCGGTCAATGTTCCGTGTGTTGAAACCCGGCGGACGTTTACTGGTGCTTGAATTTTCCAAGCCTATCATTGAGCCGCTGAGTAAAGCGTATGACGCCTATTCTTTCCATATTTTACCGCGTATTGGCTCGATGGTCGCAAACGATGCGGATAGCTATCGGTATCTCGCGGAATCCATCCGTATGCATCCCGATCAGGATACCTTAAAAGCCATGATGCAGGACGCCGGATTTGAGAGCGTGGATTATTACAATCTGACGGCGGGCGTTGTGGCATTGCACCGTGGTTATAAATTCTAGGAGGGTGGAATGCCTTTTAAACCCTTAGTGACCGCAGGAATTGAAGGTCTCCTCAATACGTTTCTGTATCGTTCGCCGGCGCTGAAATCAGCCAGAACGCGATTACAGGGAAAAGTACTGTGTGTGAAGCTAAAGGGATTTTCGACGCCATTAGTCCTGGTATTCAGCGAACGCCAGGTTGATGTGCTGGGGGCATGGGAAGGCGAAGCGGACTGTACGGTAATCACTCAAGCTAGCGTTTTGCCAAAACTACGCGATCGTCAGCAGTTGGCCGCGCTTATTCGCAGCGGCGAACTGGAAGTGCAGGGCGATATTCAGGTCGTGCAAAATTTTGTGGCGCTCGCCGATCTCGCCGAATTCGATCCTGCGGAGCTGTTGGCGCCATACACGGGTGATATTGCGGCGGAAAGTATCGGTAAGGTCGTGCGTGGCGGGGCTAAATTCCTGCGCCACGGGTTTCAACGCCAGCAGCGTTATGCCGCTGAAGCGATCACTGAAGAGTGGCGTATGGCGCCTGGCCCGCTGGAAGTCGCATGGTTTGCCGAAGAAACCGCGGCTGTTGAGCGCGCCGTAGATGCTCTGACCACACGGCTGGAAAAACTGGAGGCCAAATGACGCCAGGTGAAGTACGGCGCCTATATTTCATCATCCGCACGTTTTTAAGCTACGGCCTTGATGAACTCATCCCCCGAATGCGTCTTACACTGCCACTCCGATTATGGCGCTATTCGCTGTTCTGGATGCCAAACCGGCATAAAGATAAATTGCTGGGTGAACGATTAAGACTGGCGTTGCAAGAGCTGGGACCGGTCTGGATCAAATTTGGTCAGATGCTCTCCACACGCCGTGACCTGTTCCCGCCGCAAATCGCCGATCAGCTCGCTTTGCTCCAGGATAAAGTCGCGCCATTCGATGGTCGGCTGGCGAAAGCCCAGATTGAAGAGGCGATGGGGGGGCTACCTGTCGAAGCCTGGTTTGACGACTTTGATATCCAGCCTTTAGCGTCGGCGTCAATCGCCCAGGTACATACCGCGCGATTGAAATCAAACGGTAAAGAAGTGGTTATTAAGGTCATTCGCCCGGATATTTTGCCGGTAATTCAGGCAGACCTGAAACTGATTTATCGCCTTGCTCGCTGGGTACCACGCCTGTTGCCGGATGGACGTCGTCTGCGCCCGACGGAAGTGGTGCGTGAGTATGAGAAAACGCTGATCGATGAGCTGAATCTGCTGCGGGAATCGGCCAACGCGATTCAGTTACGCCGCAATTTTGAAAATAGTCCCATGCTGTATATCCCGGAGGTGTACTCCGATTACTGTAGCCAGAACATGATGGTGATGGAGCGGATATACGGCATTCCGGTTTCGGATGTGGCGGCGCTGGAAAAGAACGGCACCAACATGAAACTGCTGGCGGAACGCGGGGTTAAAGTTTTCTTCACCCAGGTTTTCCGCGACAGCTTTTTCCATGCGGACATGCATCCGGGAAATATTTTTGTCAGCCATGAACACCCTGAAAATCCGCAATATATCGGCATTGACTGTGGTATCGTCGGGTCGCTAAACAAAGAAGATAAGCGCTATCTGGCAGAAAACTTTATCGCGTTTTTTAACCGCGATTACCGAAAGGTGGCGGAGCTGCATGTCGATTCAGGTTGGGTTCCGCCAGATACCAACGTTGAAGATTTTGAGTTTGCCATCCGCACCGTCTGTGAACCTATCTTTGAAAAGCCGCTCGCGGAAATCTCGTTTGGTCATGTGTTGTTAAACCTTTTCAATACAGCGCGTCGATTTAACATGGAAGTCCAGCCGCAACTGGTGTTGTTGCAGAAAACATTATTGTATGTTGAAGGGGTTGGGCGGCAACTTTATCCTCAGCTTGATTTGTGGAAAACGGCGAAGCCGTTTCTTGAGTCCTGGATCAAAGATCAGGTGGGTATTCCGGCTCTCACGCGGGCTCTTAAAGAAAAAGCGCCGTTCTGGGTCGAAAAAATGCCAGAAATACCTGAACTGGTGTACGACAGTTTGCGCCAGGGCAAATATTTACAGCACAGTGTTGATAAGATTGCGCGCGAGTTACAGGTAAACCATGTGCGCCAAAGTCAGTCTCGTTATTTATTGGGAATTGGCGCAACGCTGTTACTGAGCGGGTCATTCTTACTCGTCAACCGCCCTGAATGGGGATTGATGCCTGGCTGGCTCATGGTCGGCGGCGTAGTTGTCTGGCTGGTTGGCTGGCGTAAAACTCGTTGAGATTTTTTTATCGCTCAACGCCGGTTGTGTCACGCAGGTACATATTATCACTCGAGGCAGTACTCAGGCCGCAAGTCAATGTCGTCCCGGTCGTATGTAAAAGTATGTGAATAGGGCGGGCGAAAGCGGTTAACAAAGAGGCAGCGCGAAGGATAATGTGTATAATGCGGCCCTAATAATTCATCATCTATCACAGAGGAACATGTATGGGTGGTATCAGTATTTGGCAGTTGTTGATTGTTGCCGTTATCGTCGTACTGCTGTTCGGCACCAAAAAACTCGGTTCCATCGGTTCCGATCTTGGCGCGTCTATCAAAGGCTTTAAAAAGGCCATGAGCGATGATGATGCCAAACAGGATAAAACCAGTCAGGACGCTGATTTTACCGCTAAATCTATCGCGGATAAGCAAGGCGAAGCGAAAAAGGAAGACGCTAAAAGCCAAGATAAAGAGCAGGTATAATCCGTGTTTGATATCGGTTTTAGCGAACTGCTGTTAGTGTTCGTTATCGGCCTCATTGTGTTGGGGCCGCAACGATTGCCAGTAGCGGTAAAAACGGTAGCGGGCTGGATTCGCGCGTTGCGATCCCTTGCGACAACGGTTCAGAATGAACTGACTCAGGAACTGAAACTTCAGGAGTTCCAGGACAGTCTGAAAAAAGTCGAAAAGGCGAGCCTGGAAAATCTGACTCCCGAACTGAAAGCATCTATGGATGAACTGCGTCAGGCGGCGGAGTCGATGAAACGCACCTACAGCGCTAACGATCCCGAACAAGCGAGCGATGAAGCGCATACCATCCATAATCCGGTGGTAAAAGGGAACGAAACGCAGCATGAGGGCGCCACCCCTGCCGCCGCTGAAACACAGGTGAGCGCGCCGGAACAAAAGCCGGAGCCCGTTAAAGATAACGTGCCTGAGTCGACGGAAACCGCTTCCGTAGCCACGATAGACGCCGAGAAGAAATCCGCTGCGCCTGTTGTCGAATCTTCCCCCTCGTCGAGTGATAAACCGTAAACATGGCTGTAGAAGATACTCAACCGCTTATCACGCATCTGATCGAGTTGCGTAAGCGCCTGCTAAACTGCATCGTCGCAGTACTTCTGATTTTTCTGGCGTTAATTTATTTCGCCAATGATATTTATCATTTAGTCGCCGCACCGCTGATTAAACAGATGCCGCAAGGGGCGACAATGATTGCGACGGATGTGGCGTCGCCGTTTTTTACGCCTATTAAACTCACCTTCATGGTGTCTTTGATCTTATCCGCGCCTGTCATTTTGTACCAGGTTTGGGCCTTTATCGCCCCGGCGCTGTATAAGCATGAGCGTCGTCTGGTCGTACCGCTGCTGGTATCCAGCTCGCTGCTTTTCTACATTGGTATGGCCTTCGCCTATTTTGTCGTATTCCCTTTGGCCTTTGGTTTCCTGACGCATACGGCGCCGGAAGGGGTACAGGTTTCGACAGATATCGCCAGCTATCTTAGCTTTGTTATGGCGCTTTTTATGGCCTTTGGCGTAGCCTTTGAAGTGCCGGTGGCGATTGTGTTGCTGTGCTGGATGGGCATCACCACGCCAGAAGATTTGCGTAAAAAACGGCCTTATATCCTGGTCGGGGCATTCATTGTGGGAATGCTGCTTACGCCGCCAGATGTTTTCTCGCAAACGTTGCTGGCGATACCGATGTACTGCCTGTTTGAAATTGGCGTTTTCTGCTCACGCTTTTATGTCGGTAAGCGACGGACGCGCGACGAAGATAACGAGGCCGAAACCGAAAAGGCCGAGCACACTGAAGACTAAACACAACCGCCCGCCAGGGCGGTTGTCATATGGGGGCAAGCATGTTTGATATTGGCGTTAATTTAACCAGTAGCCAGTTTGCAAAAGATCGTGATGATGTGGTCGCCCGTGCGTTTGCGGCGGGAGTAAAAGGTATGCTACTGACCGGAACGAACATCCATGAAAGTCAGCAGGCGTTAAAATTGGCGCGGCGCTACCCCCATTGTTGGTCGACGGCTGGCGTCCATCCCCATGACAGCAGTCAGTGGTCATCCGCGTCTGAAGACGCCATTATTGCGCTGGCGAACCAGCCGGAAGTCGTCGCTATCGGTGAGTGCGGGCTGGATTTCAATCGCAATTTTTCCACGCCACAGGAGCAGGAGCGTGCTTTTCAGGCGCAGCTACAAATTGCCGCCGAATTGCAGATGCCAATCTTTATGCACTGCCGGGACGCGCATGAGCGATTTCTGGCATTGCTTGATCCCTGGCTGGATAGTCTTCCTGGTGCAATACTGCACTGCTTTACTGGTTCACGCCAGCAAATGCAGGCCTGTGTGGACAGAGGGCTCTATATCGGTATTACCGGGTGGGTTTGCGACGAACGACGCGGACTTGAGCTACGTGAACTCTTACCGTTTATTCCAGCGGAAAAGCTACTGATAGAAACCGACGCGCCGTATCTGTTGCCTCGCGATCTTACGCCGAAACCAACGTCACGACGCAACGAGCCCGCGTATCTGCCTCACATCCTGGAGCGCATTGCGCTATGGCGTGGTGAAGATCCGCAATGGTTAGCGGCGATGACAGATGCCAACGCCAGAACCTTATTTGAGGTCGTATTCTGAACGATCGCTAAATCTTGCGAAAACCGGTGTTTTTTACGCTCTGCTTCACTTCTTTATTGAGTAAATTAAGCAGTAACATCGAACGCGTTTCGCCATCCGGTTCGGTAAAAATCGCTTTCAGCCCTTCAAATGCGCCTTCCGTGATGATGACGCTATCGCCGGGATAGGGGGTTTCAGGATCGACAACGCCTTCGGGCTTGTAGATAGAAAGCTGATGAATAACGCTGGAAGGCACGATCGCAGGATGCGCGCCAAAGCGCACAAAATGGCTGACGCCGCGCGTGGCGTTGATTGTAGTGGTATGTATCACTTCCGGATCAAATTCAACGAACAGATAATTAGGAAAGAGCGGTTCGCTGACGGAGGTACGTTTTCCGCGTACCATTTTTTCCAGGGTGATCATCGGTGTCAGGCAACTTACCGCTTGTCTTTCGAGGTGTTCCTGAGCACGCTGAAGTTGCCCGCGTTTGCAGTACAGTAAATACCAGGATTGCATAATGACTCTTATCCGCTTGTTCGGGGCGCAAGCATAGCAAAAGCCATGCGCGAAGTTAATTATACACTTCATCCTTTAAGCCGTATCTGGATTAGCGTTGGTTGCCAGAGTTCACGCTAATTTAACAAAAATACAGCATCCCGATGATGAACGCCGTATAATGATGCGCTTACCAAGAGGCTACAATGGACGCCATGAAATATCACGATTTACGCGACTTCCTGACGCTACTTGAGCAGCAAGGGGAACTAAAACGCATCACGCTACCTGTGGATCCTCATCTGGAAATCACGGAAATCGCTGACCGCACGCTGCGTGCCGGTGGACCGGCGTTGCTGTTTGAAAATCCTAAAGGCTACGCCATGCCGGTGCTGTGCAACCTTTTTGGCACGCCAAAACGCGTGGCGATGGGCATGGGGCAGGATGATGTTTCCGCATTACGGGAAGTGGGTAAATTATTAGCGTTTCTGAAAGAACCTGAGCCGCCGAAAGGCTTTCGCGATCTGTTTGACAAGCTGCCGCAGTTTAAGCAAGTGCTGAATATGCCGACGAAACGGTTACGCGGCGCGCCTTGCCAGCAGAAAATCGCGTCTGGCGATGATGTCGATTTAACGCGTCTTCCTGTCATGACCTGTTGGCCGGACGATGCCGCGCCGCTGATTACCTGGGGACTGACGGTAACGCGTGGTCCGCACAAAGAGCGGCAAAACCTGGGCATTTATCGTCAGCAGTTGATAGGTAAAAATAAGCTGATTATGCGCTGGCTGTCTCACCGCGGCGGCGCGTTGGATTTTCAGGAGTGGTTAGCCGCGCGTCCGGGTGAACGTTTCCCGGTCTCCGTCGCATTGGGCGCCGATCCGGCGACGATACTTGGCGCCGTGACTCCTGTTCCCGATACTCTGTCGGAGTATGCCTTTGCGGGCCTGCTGCGCGGCACGAAAACTGAAGTGGTTAAATGCCTTTCTAACGATCTGGAAGTGCCTGCCAGCGCCGAGATTATCCTTGAAGGTTACATTGAGCCGGGAGAGATGGCGCCGGAAGGACCGTATGGCGATCATACGGGCTATTATAATGAAGTGGATAACTTTCCGGTCTTTACCGTCACGCATATTACGCAGCGTGAGGATGCCATCTATCACTCCACCTATACCGGGCGTCCGCCCGATGAGCCTGCGGTATTAGGGGTGGCGCTCAATGAAGTCTTCGTGCCTATTCTGCAAAAACAGTTTCCGGAAATCGTCGACTTTTATCTGCCGCCGGAAGGGTGTTCTTACCGCCTGGCGGTAGTGACGATGAAAAAGCAGTACGCTGGTCATGCGAAACGCGTCATGATGGGCGTCTGGTCGTTTTTGCGCCAGTTTATGTATACGAAATTTGTTATCGTTTGCGATGATGACGTTAACGCACGCGACTGGAATGATGTGATCTGGGCGATTACCACCCGTATGGACCCTGCGCGGGATACGGTGCTGGTTGAAAATACGCCGATTGACTACCTGGATTTTGCCTCGCCGGTCTCCGGGCTGGGTTCAAAAATGGGGCTGGATGCCACAAACAAATGGCCGGGCGAAACCCAACGCGAGTGGGGTCGTCCTATTGTTAAAGATCCTGAAGTTACCGCGCGTATTGATGCGATTTGGGATGAGCTGGCTATCTTTAAATAACTGAAAGCGGACATCGACATTTCAGGCTGCGGCGACTCGGCTTGAAAAATGTCGGTATTGACCCGACACCCGACAGAGGGAGCGCATGACAACCTTAAGCTGTAAAGTGACCTCGGTAGAAGCTATCACCGATACTGTATATCGGGTTCGTTTAGTGCCGGACGCGGCGTTTTCATTCCGCGCTGGTCAGTATTTGATGGTCGTAATGGACGAGCGTGACAAACGCCCGTTTTCAATGGCCTCAACGCCGGACGAGAAAGGGTTTATTGAATTACACATTGGCGCTTCCGAGCTCAATTTGTATGCGATGGCGGTCATGGATCGGATTCTAAAAGACCGGGAAATCGTCGTCGATATTCCGCATGGCGACGCCTGGCTACGTGATGATGAAGAGCGTCCGTTGATTCTGATCGCGGGCGGTACGGGCTTTTCTTATGTGCGCTCCATCCTGTTGACGGCGTTAGCGTGCAACCCGAACCGCGATGTTACTATTTACTGGGGCGGCCGCGAAGAAAAGCACCTCTATGATCTCTCTGAGCTGGAAGCACTCTCTGTTAACCATCCGAATTTGCGTATTGAACCTGTTGTTGAGCAGCCGGAAGAAGGCTGGCGTGGACGTACAGGAACGGTACTTACGGCGGTATTGCAGGATTATGGTACGCTGGCGGGGCACGATATTTATATTGCCGGACGTTTTGAGATGGCGAAAATCGCCCGCGATCTGTTCTGTCATGAGCGTAACGCGCGGGAAGATCGTCTGTTTGGCGATGCGTTCGCATTTATTTAACTATTCTATGGGACGCAGTAGCGTCCCTTTTTACGTTAGCCTACCTAAAAGTCCTCTTAAATATTAATTAATCGTCAACTATAAAACCTTATGATATTGAATATCTACAGGCTTTGTATTGCGTGTAATAAATTAAGTAATATTATGTCCTGAGGCTATCAATAAAAATAGTTAATTATATATGCTTCATTTATTTTTATAAAAGAAACATAAAATGGAAAGTTAGTTATTTATTTATAAGATGGAGAGTGTTATGAAATTTAAATATGCTTTAACTTCTCTCGCATTATCTGTTGCAATTTTGTCATCAGTACCTTCTACTGCTTTCGCCATCGGCGGCGCCAGCGGCGCTAAAGTGGACTATCAGGTCCAGGGAAAAATTGGCGAAGTTGTTATGAACCCCTATGATATCGCGCCGCTAACCGCCGTTATTCGTAATGGCGGTTACCAGTTACGTGACGTGCATGTACGGATTGTACCCAAAGAAAATGGCCAGGAGATCGCGTATAAAGTTAATAATAAATACCTTTTAACGTATGGCGGTATTCCCGTCTTTGGTCTTTACCCAGATTATGTCAATACCGTTGAAGTTGAATATACAAGAATCCAGGGTAGTAAAACCGAAAATATAAAAGAAAGCTATAAAATGTATGCACCGCCTGCCTATATTGAATCAGCGGGTACAAAAGAAGAACAATCAGCACTCTTTACTATCGATGTTAAAAAGGTTTCCCCAGAATTTAAAGATCGCTTGTATCTTTTGAATAATACGAAAGATAAGTCTGGGAATGGAACGCGTACTGTCTGGAACAACCCTACTGGGGGTGCATTAGAATGGAACTTCACTACAGCTAACGCTATTATCGACACCTCCGGTGATATTCGTTGGTTTATGAATCCAAGTTCAATTTATGATTTAAAGTCAATTTATCGTGCTGGCGTTATGATGGGCTTTAAACAAAACCAGGATGGCGCACTATCGTGGGGCTACGGTCAGCGTTATGTGAAATACGATATCATGGGGCGTGAAATCTTCAACCGCCGCCTGCCGGATAATTATAACGATTTTTCACACTCAATGGATAACGCGGCCAACGGTCACTACTTCCTGCGTGTAGCCAGCTCTAACTATAAACGTCCTGATGGGAAAAATGTTCGTACCGTGCGTGATGTGATTGCCGAAGTTGATCAGAACGGCGTGGTAGTGGATGAATGGCGTCTGTTTGATATCCTCGATCCTTATCGTGATGTGATAATGAAAACCCTCGATCAGGGTGCAGTGTGCCTGAATATCGACGCCAGCCAGTCCGGCCATACGTTGAGCGAAGAAGATCTGGCAGCGCTGGACTCCTCCGACAAATTCGGGGATATCGTGGGTAGTGGGGCTGGCCGCAACTGGGCGCATGTCAACAGCGTCGACTATGACAGTGAAGATGATTCCATCATCATCAGCTCCCGCCACCAGAGTGCGATTATCAAAATCGGCCGCGATAAGAAAGTGAAGTGGATACTGGGTACGCCTGCTGGCTGGAAAGCGCCATTTAATGCCGCAATTCTGACGCCTGTGGATAGCAAAGGCCAAAAAATCGCCTGCCAGGACAGTGGCTGCGAGGGTGACTTCGACTGGACATGGACGCAACATACGGCCTTTAAAATTGATAGTAAGAGTAAAGGCGATATCTTATACCTTTCCGCTTTCGACAATGGCGATGGCCGCGGCTTAGAACAGCCTGCTATGCAGAGTATGAAATACAGCCGCTCCGTGATTTACAAAATCGACCAGAAAAACAAGACCGTCCAACAGATCTGGCAATACGGTAAAGAGCGCGGGAACGAGTGGTTTAGCCCGGTAACCTCTATCACCGAGTACCAGACTGACAAGAATTCTGTGTTCGTGTATTCCGCAACAGCAGGTGGTGCGTTTGATTTGTCGGTAGGCGCATTTACCAGCTTGCCTAATCCGTATCTGGAAGAGTTCAAATGGGGAGAAAAAGAGCCTGTGGTCGAAATGCAAATACATGGTGCGCGTGGATATCAGGCTATGCCATTTAGCCTGACCAAAGCGCTTACTGAGTAGAGCGGGCCATACGGTGAAAAAACCCGCCCCTGACGGGCGGGAAAAACGGCAACTAAACTGTTTCCCGTCATAATTCGCGCAGCCTCTTTGTTGGCTGCCTTTGCTCACCCCGGGCACATAGTTATCTATGTTCCCGGGGATTCGCTCAGTTGCCGCTGCGCTGCAATGCGAGTTATTTAGGGGATATTATCTTTGATTAAACCCGCTCAAACACCGTGGCGATGCCCTGACCCAGACCAATACACATCGTCGCCAGACCAAACTGCGCGTCTTTGCGCTCCATCAGGTTGATAAGCGTGGTGCTGATACGTGCTCCGGAGCAGCCGAGCGGATGACCAAGCGCGATCGCGCCGCCGTTGAGGTTGATCTTCTCGTCTATCTGCTCCATCAATCCCAGATCCTTAATGCATGGCAGGATCTGTGCGGCAAACGCTTCGTTCATCTCAAACACATCGATATCGCTGGCCGACAGTCCCGCTTTTTTCAACGCCAGTTTTGACGCCGGAACCGGCCCGTAACCCATAATTGACGGATCACAACCAACCACTGCCATTGAACGAATACGGGCGCGAGGTTTCAGACCCAGCTCACGGGCACGACTTTCGCTCATTACCAGCATGGCAGCTGCGCCATCGGAAAGCGCGGATGAGGTGCCCGCCGTGACCGTGCCACTAACCGGATCAAATGCCGGACGCAGTGTTGATAGCGCTTCGACCGTGGTTTCCGGGCGGATCACTTCATCGTAGTTAAACTGCTTCAACACGCCGTCTGCATCATGACCGCCAGTCGGGATAATCTCCGTTTTGAATGCGCCAGACTGGGTGGCGGCCCAGGCGCGAGCGTGAGAACGCGCGGCGAACTGGTCCTGCATTTCCCGGCTAATGCCGTGCAGGCGGGAGAGCATTTCCGCCGTTAGCCCCATCATCCCTGCCGCTTTGGCGACGTTGCGACTCAGACCCGGGTGAAAATCCACACCGTGACTCATCGGCACGTGCCCCATATGCTCCACGCCGCCAACCAGACAAACCTGCGCATCGCCGGTCATGATCATTCGCGCTGCATCGTGTAACGCCTGCATCGAGGAACCACACAGACGGTTGACGGTGACCGCCGGTACCGAATGGGGAATTTCTGCCAGCAGCGCGGCGTTACGGGCAATGTTGAAGCCTTGCTCCAGCGTTTGTTGTACGCAGCCCCAGTAAATATCATCGAGGGTCGCCGCTGTAAGCGACGGATTACGCGCCAGCAGGCTACGCATTAAGTGGGCGGAGAGATCTTCTGCCCGCACGTTGCGAAACGCGCCGCCCTTCGAACGGCCCATCGGGGTGCGAATAGCATCGACAATGACAACCTGTTCCATTGTGACTCCTTAAGCCGTTTTCAGAGAACCAACCGGACGGGCTGGTTCAACCGGGGGATAATACGGTTCGTTATGGCGCGCTTTATTACGCAGCCCTTCCGGCACTTCATACAGCGGGCCGAGGTGTTGATACTGCTGCGCCATATCAAGATATTTCGCGCTGCCCTGTGTATCCAGCCAGCGGAATGCGCCGCCGTGGAACGGAGGGAAGCCCAGGCCGTAGACCAGCGCCATATCGGCTTCCGCCGGGCTTGCGATAATGCCTTCTTCCAGACAGCGAACCACTTCGTTAATCATCGGGATCATCATACGGGCGATTATCTCGTCGTCGCTGAAGTCGCGTTTCGGCTGGCTGACGCTTGCCAGCAGGTCATCCACCGCGGCATCTTCTTCTTTCTTCGGCTTACCCTTGTTGTCTTCTTTATAGCGCCAGAAGCCCAGACCGTTTTTTTGCCCAAAACGGCTGGCGTCAAACAATGCGTCGATCGCGTCGCGATACTCTTTCTGCATCCGTTGCGGGAAGCCTGCCGCCATTACCGCCTGCGCGTGATGCGCGGTATCAATGCCGACAACATCCAGCAGATAGGCCGGGCCCATCGGCCAGCCGAACTGTTTTTCCATCACTTTATCGACTTTGCGGAAATCCGCGCCGTCGCGCAGCAGTTGACTGAAACCGGCGAAATAGGGGAACAGCACGCGGTTAACAAAGAAGCCGGGGCAGTCGTTGACTACAATCGGCGTCTTGCCCATTTTGCTTGCCCAGGCGACGACTTTGGCAATGGTTTCGTCTGAACTCTTCTCACCGCGGATGATTTCAACCAGCGGCATCCGGTGTACCGGGTTGAAGAAGTGCATTCCGCAAAAGTTTTCCGGACGTTCCAGGGCGCTTGCCAGTTCGCCAATCGGGATGGTAGAGGTATTTGAGGCCAGCACGGTTTCCGGGCGCACTTTCTGCTCGGTTTCCGCCAGTACCGCTTTTTTGACTTTCGGATTTTCGACCACCGCTTCGACAACAACATCTACGCGATCGAAACCGGCATAATCGAGAGTCGGGTGGATGGTCGAAATGACGCCCGCCAGCTTCAGACCGTCGATCTTGCCGCGCTCCAGCTGTTTGTTCAGCAGCTTGGCCGCTTCGGTCATGCCGAGGTTCAACGATTTATCGTTGATATCTTTCATGATGACCGGTACGCCTTTCCAGGCCGACTGGTAAGCGATACCGCCGCCCATAATGCCCGCGCCCAGTACGGCTGCCTGTTTCGGCGTCTCAATATCTTTGGTCAGCTTTTTGGCTTTACCTTTTACATATTGATCGTTGAGGAAGATACCGACCAGCGCACGAGCTTCATTGGTATGCGCCAGCGGAACAAAGCTTTTATTTTCCAGATTCAGCGCTTCTTCACGACCAAAACGCGCGGCGGCTTCAATGGTTTTCACTGCGGTCATCGGCGCCGGATAATGTTTACCCGCCGTTTGTGCGACCATGCCTTTAGCGATGGTAAAGCTCATCGCTGCTTCAATTTTGCTGAATTTCAACGGTTCCAGTTTCGGCTGGCGTTTAGCTCTCCAGTCGAGATCGCCGGTAATGGCCTGGCGTAACACCGCTATCGCGCCTTCAATTAGCTTCTCTTGTTTGACCACGCCGTCCACAAGGCCGATTTTCAGCGCGTGCTCAGCACCGACATCTTTACCTGCCGCGATAATCTCCAGCGCGCTGTCTGCGCCCAGCATACGCGGCAGACGAACGGAGCCGCCGAAACCCGGCATGATGCCCAGTTTAGTTTCCGGCAGACCGATGCGGAGGTCTGGCGTCGCCAGACGGTAATCGGTGGCCAGTACGCATTCGCACCCGCCCCCCAGCGCATAGCCGTTTACGGCGGCAAGGGTCGGTACGGGTAAATCTTCCAGACGGTTAAAGACGCTATTAGCGAAATGCAGCCATTGGCTTAACTGCTCTTCGGGGACGAGGAACAGTGAAAGAAATTCGGTGATGTCCGCGCCGACAATAAAGGCCGCTTTATTCGAGCGCAGCAGCAGCCCTTTTAAATCGTGTTGCTTTTCCAGCACCTCAAGCGCCTGGCCGAGGCTGGCGACGGTTGCGGTGTCGAGTTTATTGACCGAGCCTGGAGCATCGAACACCAGTTCGGCGATGCCATCTTCCAGCCAGTCGAGGTACAGGGTGTCGCCTTTATAAAGCATGTCAGTCTCCTGAATCCACAAGGTGATCTGGTCGTACCAGATGAAGCGAAGTGTGTATTTTGTGTTAATAAAATGCAAATAAATGATTAAAGAAATGCCGGTGTGATCACGCTCGGCAGAGATCACGCTCTCGTGGGGCGATGTGCTAAGATGCGGGAACTTGAGGTCAAAAAAACAGAAGGGTAAAAAATGGAATCACTGGCCGCGCTCTATAAAAATCATATTGTTACCTTACAAGAACGGACGCGCGATGTTCTGGCGCGCTTTAAGCTGGATGCGTTACTTATTCATTCCGGCGAGCTTTTCAACGTCTTTCTCGACGATCACCCTTATCCGTTTAAGGTCAATCCGCAGTTTAAAGCGTGGGTGCCGGTAACTCAGGTTCCAAATTGCTGGCTGTTGGTCGATGGCGTCAACAAACCCAAATTGTGGTTTTATCTGCCGGTCGATTACTGGCATAACGTTGAACCGCTGCCAACGTCCTTCTGGACAGAAGAAGTCGAGGTCGTCGCCTTACCGAAAGCGGATGGCATCGGCAGCCAGCTGCCTGCCGCGCGTGGCAATATCGGCTATATCGGCCCGGTTCCTGAGCGCGCGCTACAATTGGATATCGCCGCCAGCAACATCAACCCGAAAGGTGTTATCGACTATCTGCATTACTACCGCGCCTATAAAACGGATTATGAACTGGCCTGTATGCGCGAAGCGCAGAAAATGGCGGTGAGCGGTCATCGTGCGGCGGAAGAGGCCTTCCGTTCCGGCATGAGTGAGTTCGACATCAACCTGGCATACCTGACCGCCACGGGACATCGCGATACCGATGTTCCGTACAGCAACATTGTGGCGCTGAACGAACATGCCGCCGTGCTGCATTACACGAAACTGGATCATCAGGCACCGTCTGAAATGCGCAGTTTCCTGCTGGATGCGGGTGCGGAATACAACGGCTACGCGGCGGATCTGACGCGAACCTGGTCGGCGAAAAGCGATAACGACTACGCCCACCTGGTGAAAGATGTTAACGACGAACAGTTGGCGCTGATCGCTACCATGAAGGCGGGCGTCAGCTATGTGGATTATCATATTCAGTTCCATCAACGCATCGCGAAGCTGCTGCGTAAACATCAAATCATTACCGACATGAGTGAAGAGGCGATGGTGGAAAATGATCTCACCGGGCCGTTTATGCCGCACGGTATTGGTCATCCGTTGGGTCTGCAGGTACACGATGTGGCCGGGTTTATGCAGGATGATTCCGGTACGCATCTCGCCGCGCCGTCCAAATACCCGTATCTGCGCTGCACGCGTGTGTTACAGCCGCGAATGGTGTTGACCATAGAACCGGGGATTTACTTCATCGAATCGCTGTTAGCGCCGTGGCGCGAAGGGCCGTTCAGCAAGCACTTCAACTGGCAGAAAATTGAAGCGCTCAAGCCTTTCGGCGGTATTCGCATTGAAGATAACGTGGTCATCCACGAAAACAGCGTGGAAAACATGACGCGGGATTTAAAACTGGCGTAATGGACAGTTGGTTAATCCCTGCAGCGCCGGTCACCGTTGTTGAAGAGATCAAAAAAAGCCGCTTTATTACGCTATTGGCGCATACCGATGGCGTAGACGCGGCGAAAGCGTTTGTTGAGTCAGTCAGAGCTGAGCACCCTGATGCGCGCCACCATTGTGTGGCGTGGGTGGCGGGTGCGCCGGACGACTCACAGCAACTGGGCTTTTCAGACGACGGCGAACCGGCGGGAACGGCAGGCAAGCCGATGCTTGCGCAATTGATGGGCAGCGGCGTCGGAGAGATTACTGCCGTCGTCGTGCGCTACTATGGTGGTATTCTGCTGGGTACGGGCGGGCTGGTAAAAGCCTATGGTGGCGGTGTGAATCAGGCATTACGTCAGCTTGCCACACAACGCAAGACGCCATTAACCGAATATACTTTGCAGTGTGAGTACGGTCAGTTGGCCGGAATCGAAGCATTATTAGGACAGTTTGCCGGGAAGATCGTTTCCAGCGATTATCAGGCGTCTGTTCGGCTCAGGGTGGCGCTTCCTTTTGCTCATGTGAATGCATTTTCCACAAAACTGGCGGATTTTAGCCGTGGTTCATTGCAATTGTTAGCGATTGAAGAATAATCCCCACCTCATTTTTAAGAATAAAGGAAGCGGCAGAGATGCATTTTCGCGCCATTACCCGAATCGTTGGACTACTGGTTATCTTATTTTCGGGGACAATGATTCTCCCGGGACTGGTAGCGCTAATATATCGTGATGGCGCAGGAAGAGCGTTCACGCAGACCTTTTTTGTCGCGCTGGCGATCGGTTCCATACTGTGGTGGCCGAACCGTAGGGAAAAGGGCGAGCTGAAATCCCGCGAAGGATTTCTTATCGTGGTGCTGTTCTGGACCGTGCTGGGCAGCGTGGGTGCGCTGCCGTTTATTTTCTCGGAAAGCCCAAACCTCACCATTACCGATGCTTTTTTTGAATCGTTCTCCGGGTTAACCACCACGGGCGCCACTACGCTGGTGGGGCTGGATTCATTACCGCACGCCATTCTCTTTTATCGTCAGATGCTGCAATGGTTTGGCGGTATGGGGATCATTGTGCTGGCGGTGGCGATTCTCCCTATCCTCGGCGTCGGGGGGATGCAGCTCTATCGGGCAGAAATGCCGGGGCCGCTGAAAGATAACAAAATGCGCCCGCGTATTGCCGAGACGGCGAAAACGCTGTGGCTTATCTATGTCTTGCTAACAGTAGCCTGCGCGCTGGCGCTATGGTTTGCAGGGATGCCTGCGTTTGACGCTATCGGACACAGCTTCTCCACTATCGCTATCGGCGGCTTCTCAACGCATGACGCCAGCGTAGGCTATTTTGATAGTCCCACTATTAATACCATCATCGCTATTTTCCTGCTGATCTCCGGTTGTAACTATGGCCTGCATTTCTCTTTATTAAGCGGGCGTAGCCTGAAAGTATACTGGCGCGATCCGGAATTCCGCATGTTCATCGGCGTGCAGTTGACGCTGGTGGTGATCTGCACGCTGGTACTGTGGTTCCATAATATCTACGACTCGGCGCTGACAACGCTAAATCAGGCATTCTTCCAGGTTGTGTCTATGGCTACAACGGCAGGGTTTACCACGGACAGCATTGCGCGCTGGCCGCTGTTTTTGCCCGTCTTGCTGCTATGTTCCGCGTTTATTGGCGGTTGCGCCGGGTCAACGGGCGGGGGGTTAAAGGTCATCCGTATTCTGTTGTTGTTTAAACAGGGGAACCGCGAACTCAAACGTCTGGTGCATCCGAATGCCGTTTACAGTATTAAGCTGGGGAACCGGGCGCTGCCAGAACGTATTCTGGAAGCCGTCTGGGGATTCTTTTCTGCCTACGCGCTGGTATTTATCGTCAGTATGCTGGCTATTATCGCTACAGGCGTAGATGATTTCTCGGCTTTCGCCTCGGTAGTGGCTACGCTTAATAACCTGGGACCGGGGCTGGGGGTGGTTGCTGATAACTTCGCCAGTATGAATCCGGTTGCGAAATGGATACTCATCGCCAACATGCTATTTGGTCGTCTGGAAGTATTCACTTTGCTGGTACTTTTTACCCCGACTTTCTGGCGTGAATAATGGAGTAACACGTGAAAACATTGATTCTTTTCTCTACCCGGGACGGACAAACGCGCGAAATTGCCTCTTATCTGGCTTCTGAACTCAAAGAGATGGGGATCTGGGCCGATGTCGTTAATCTGCATCGCGCAGAAGAGCCGGACTGGGATAGCTATGATCGCGTAGTGATTGGCGCGTCTATTCGTTATGGTCATTACCACAGCGCCTTTCAGGAGTTTGTTAAGAAATATGCCACGCGGTTGAACGGAATGCCGAGTGCCTTTTATTCCGTTAACCTGGTGGCGCGTAAAGCTGAAAAACGGACGCCGCAGACTAACAGCTACGCGCGTAAGTTTTTAATGAGCTCTCCGTGGCGACCTGACTACTGTGCCGTCATTGCAGGCGCGCTTCGCTATCCCCGCTATCGCTGGTATGACCGTCTGATGATCAAGCTTATTATGAAGATGTCGGGCGGCGAAACGGATACCAGTAAAGAGGTGGTGTACACCGACTGGGAGCAGGTTACGCACTTTGCCCGTGAAATAGCCCATTTAACCAACAAATCGTCGGCAAAATAAACGCAAAGAATAAAAAGTGCGCACTCAGAAAATTATTTTAAATTTCCTCTTGTCAGGCAGAAATAACTCCCTATAATGCGCCACCACTGACACGGAACAACGGCAC